>MLDA01000010.1 GCA_023896275.1 Kocuria rosea subsp. polaris
ATCGTGGGCGTCTTGGGGCGGGCGGGGTTGCGGTGGGGCAGACGCTCGCGAAGCATCGCGCGGCCGCGGTGAATCCGGGAGCGGACGGTGCCCAGCTTGATGCCGAGCGCTGCGGAGACCTCCTCGTAGGAGAGCCCCTCGAGATCGCAGAGGACGACGGCGGCGCGGAAGTCGACCGGGAGCGTGGCCAGCGCCTGCTGCACGTCGATATCTAGGTTGTTGTGTTCGAAGAGCCGCTCGGGGCCCGGGTCGCGACCGGGCAGGCGGGACTCGGCGTCCTCCGCCAGCGCGTCGAAGCGAATACGAGACTTGCGACGAGCCTGGTCCAGGAAGAGGTTGGTGGTGATGCGGTGCAACCACCCACCGAGGGTTCCGGGCGTGAACGAATCCAACGAACGGAAGACGCGGACAAACGTTTCTTGGGTGAGATCCTCGGCGTCGTAGGCGTTTCCGGTCAGGCGGAACGCCAGCCGGTAGACCTTCGCGGAGTGGTTCTCGACGATGGACTCCCAGCTGGGCACGGATTCCGAGGATTCGGCGGCCGCGAGGGCTGCGGATTCGGACGGGGCTGGCGATCGTTTCACGGCTTCAATGCTGGCAGATCAGGCTGTGAAATCGCTGTATAGCACACCGCAAGCCCCTGAAGATCCGGCGCTAGACTGGGTGTGTCCACAACTGCCCCACCGAAGGATATACGCCGCCCGATGAGCACCGACAAACACAGCAGCTGGTCCTACGCCGAGGCCCTGCCACTGGAAGACGACGTGCTCGCCCGTGCCCGCGAACGTGGCCACGAGCTCGGCGTCACGCCAGTTGGGACCGGCGCGGCGGCCCTGCTGACGGTTCTGGCCGCCAGTTCCGGTGCCCGCACCGCCGTCGAGATCGGGGCCGGCGTGGGCGTCTCGGGCGTCAGCCTGCTGCGCGGCTTCTCGGCCCAGACGGTGTTCACGACGATCGACGTCGACGTTGACCACCTCTCCGCGGCCCGGACGGCCTTCCTCGAACTCGGCGTGCCGACGAGCCGCACCCGGACGATCTCCGGCCGCGCGCGCGACGTGCTGCCGCGGCTGACCACGAACGCGTATGACTTCGTGTTCATCGACGCCGACAAGCCCGCCGTCGTCGACTACGTCGAACACGGCCTGCGCCTGCTGCGCCCGGGCGGCATGCTCGTGCTGCACGATGCTCTCGACGCGGACAAGGTCCCGCTGCCGGCCGTGCGCCAGCCCTCGACCGTCGCGGCCCGCCAGGCGGGTCGGCTCCTCCGCGAAAACGACGATGTCGTCTCCGCACTGGTGCCCACCGGCACCGGGCTGTTCCTCGCCGTCAAACGCTAAGCGACCGCCCCGAAACGCACGCGGCGGCCGGACCGGGCTCCCCCGGTCCGGCCGCCGCCGTCGTCGTATGTGGTGACTCAGTCGGTGACGCCGACCAGGCAGGCCTTCAGCTCGGCCGCTTCCTCGGCGTTCAGCTCAACCACGAGGCGTCCGCCTCCATCGATCGGAACCCGCATGATCAGGCTCCGGCCCTCTTTGGTAACTTCCATGGGTCCGTCGCCCGTACGGGGTTTCATCGCAGCCATTGGTGCTGTCATCCTTCCTCGACAAACGGAACCCCTGCGGCCCCGCCAAGCGGTGCGGCCGAACTCACCGCGGCCCGCCTCCGGCGCCCGATGCTTTCAACCTGCGTTTCATATTATTCCCAAGATCGCCCCGTGGTGCTAATCACAGGCCGACACGAACCGTCAGGGAGCCCGCATCAGGGCTCCTGCCGGCGGTCCGCCCCTGCGGCAGAGTGCGCCTGCTCCAGCTCGCCGTGCAGCCGCTCGATCTCGGCGGAAAGCGCGTCAAGGACGTCGTCGACCTGGTCGCATCGGTAGCCGCGCACCCCCAGCGAGAAGCGGACGTGCCGCACGTCCTCCGCCCGCATGCGCTCCGGCAGCAGCACGGGCGGCAGCGACGTCGTCGGCTCGCCCAGCTCCTGCGTGGGCAACGGCTCGCCTCCCCGGCGGCGGCCCACCACCAGGAACACGGTGGCCCCGAGGACCACGATTGCTAGAAACAGCAGCACGTACTCCACGTCGACCTACCCCTCGCCGGGACCTGCAGAGGCATCGGGGCGGTAGGCGGTGGCCCACCGTACGGCGTCCTCCGGGTCGTCCGTGAGGTGGAAGAGATCAACATCGCTACTCGAGACGGTTCCCTGGGTAACGAGCGTGTTCTTGATCCAGTCCACGAGCGGGCCCCAGAACGCGGTGCCAAAGAGGACGATCGGGAAGTTGGTGACTTTCTCCGTCTGTACAAGAGTCAGGGCCTCAAACAGCTCGTCGAGCGTGCCGAACCCGCCGGGGAGCACGATGAAGCCCTGGGAGTATTTGAGGAACATCGTCTTGCGTGCAAAGAAATAACGGAAGTTGATGCCGAGGTCCACCCACTCGTTCAGACCCGTCTCGAAGGGCAGCTCGATGCCGAGGCCCACGGACGTCCCGCCGGCCTCGACGGCGCCCTTGTTCGCCGCTTCCATGGCGCCGGGGCCGCCGCCGGTCATGACGGCGTAGCCGCGCCCGACGAGGAGCCGGGCGATGTTCTCGGCCTGTTCGTACTCCTTGCTGCCGCGGTGGGTTCGGGCGGACCCGAAGACGCAGATCGTCGGCCCCAGCTCGGCCAGCGTGCCGAACCCCTCGATGAACTCGCTCTGGATGCGCAGCACGCGCCACGGGTCGGAGTGCACGAAAGCCGTGTCCCGCGGTGCGTCGAAGAGAAGCTCGTCGGCCTGCTTGATGTCGGCCTGCTCGCGGCGCAGGATCACGGGGCCCTTGCGCCGGGCGGGGTCCGGCAGCGAATCGAAGTCGCTCGAGGAAATGTGGTGGCGTCCCATGGTTCCAGCCTATGCCCCTTCGTTCCGCCGGGTCGTATTGAGTTGCAAACGGGTTAAATTTTCTCAGGCAATCCCCATACCCCCTTGTGACCAGCCACACTTCGAGTATGGTCAGTCACATGAACGAAACCCAGAGCAACGAGGGTGGATCCTCCGGCCCCATCGTGCGGATGGACAAGGTCAACAAGCACTACGGTGCGCTGCACGTGTTGCAGGACATCGAGCTCGAGGTCGCCCGGGGCGAAGTCGTCGTCGTCCTCGGCCCGTCGGGATCCGGCAAATCGACCTTGTGCCGTGCAATCAACCGGCTCGAGACCATCGACGATGGCGACATCTACATCGACGGCATCCGGCTGCCCGAGGAGGGCAAACCGCTCGCCCAGTTACGGGCCGACGTCGGCATGGTCTTCCAGTCCTTCAACCTCTTCGCCCACAAGTCGATCCTCGAGAACGTGACCTTGGGTCCGATCAAGGTCAAGGGCATGAAGAAGGCGGCCGCGGACGAGCTCGCGATGAAGCTGCTCACCCGCGTCGGCGTCGCCAACCAGAAGGACAAGCTGCCGGCGCAGCTCTCCGGCGGGCAGCAACAGCGCGTCGCGATCGCCCGCGCTCTGGCGATGAAGCCGAAGGTCATGCTCTTCGACGAGCCGACCTCGGCCCTCGACCCGGAGATGATCCAGGAGGTCCTGGACACGATGGTCGAGCTCGCCCAGGAGGGCATGACGATGATCGTTGTGACCCACGAGATGGGCTTCGCGCGCAAGGCGGCCCACCGGGTCGTCTTCATGGCCGACGGCCAGATCGTCGAGCAGGCCAAGCCTGAGGAGTTCTTCACGAACCCGCAGTCGCACCGCGCCAAGGATTTCCTCGGCAAGCTCATCACCCACTGACCACTCATCACTAGGAGAAGAACATGCGTAAGAAAAGTCTCGCGATGGCGTCCATGGCCGCCATTGCCGCACTGACCCTATCCGCCTGTGGCGGTTCCGCCGACGACGACGGCGACGGTGCCGACGGCGGCGACAGCATCCGTATCGGCATCAAGTACGACCAGCCGGGCCTCGGATTCCAGGAAGGCTCCGAGTACACCGGCTTCGACGTCGACGTGGCGAAGTACGTCGCCGCCGAACTCGGCTACGAAGAAGGCAACATCGAATGGGTCTCCGCCCCGTCGGCCAACCGCGAGACGCTGCTCGAGACCAACGGCGTCGACATGATCTTCGCGACCTACTCGATCACGGACGAGCGCAAGGAGCGCGTCGCCTTCGCCGGACCGTACTTCATCGCCGGCCAGGATCTGCTCGTCCGCGAAGACGACAGCGAGATCTCGGGGCCTGAGGATCTTGAAGGCAAGCAGCTGTGCTCGGTTACCGGCTCGACGTCGGCGAGCAAGCTGCAGGAGCTGCACCCGGGTATCGACCTCGTCGAGCAGGGCGGCTACGCGGACTGCCTCGGCCTGCTGGAGACCGGCGGCATCGACGCGGTCACCACGGACGACATCATCCTCGCCGGACTGGCGGCCACGCCGGCCAACCAGGGCAAGTTCAAGGTCGTCGGCAACCCCTTCTCCGAGGAGAAGTACGGTGTAGGCCTCAACAAGGACTCGGACCAGTGCGAGGCCATCAACGAGGCCATCACCAAGATGATCGACGACGGCGCCTGGGAAGAGGCCGTCTCGGCCAACACCGATGGCACCGGCTACGAGCCCTCCGACATGAACCCGCCGGAGCCTGACGCCTGCGCTTGACCAATGCTGTGATCTCTAGGGGCCGGCAGCCCGGCGCGAGTCGGGTTCCGGCCCCTCAGAGGTTCCACACCCACTGAAAAGGAGTTAGGCCGTGGAAGCCTACCTGTCTCTCTGGGAGACGTACGGGCCGCGGATGTTGGAGACCTTCTGGACCAACATGCAGCTCACTTTCTGGGCGGCGATTGCCTCTGTCACGCTCGGGGCGCTGCTGGCCCTGATGCGCATCTCGCCCGTGACCAGCCTGCGCTGGGTCGGCGCTGCCTACGTGAACATCTTCCGCAACACCCCGCTGACGATCATCATGACTTTCGGTGTCCTCGTCCTCTTCGGCGTCTTTAGGGTTCAGATTGCGGACGACTTCAACCTGAACTTCTTCCGCATCGCGATCATCGGCCTCACGGTCTATCACGCGGCGTTCTTCTGCGAAGCGATCCGGTCGGGAGTGAATACCGTCCCCCTGGGCCAGGCGGAGGCAGCACGCGCCATCGGACTGAGCTTCCTGCCGGCCGCCCGTCTGGTCATCTTCCCGCAGGCGCTGCGGGGGTCCATTGCCCCCATGGGCAACGTGCTCATCGCCCTGATCAAGAACTCGACAGTGGCCATGGCCGGTTCGGTTGCCGAGATCTCCGGGACCATGAGGACGATGATGGAATTCCGGCCCGACGTCGGCATCCCGATCTTCCTCACCGTCGCGGCATTCTTCGTGATCGTGGTCCTCCCGGTCGGCATGCTGGCGACCTACCTGTCCAAGAAACTGGCGGTGGCACGATGAGCGGTTCTGTCCTCTTTGATGCGCCCGGCCCCAAGGCCCGGCGCCGCATCTTGATCCTCAACGTCATCGGAGCACTCGGCTTCATCGCGCTGATCGTCTGGGTGGTTTCCGTCCTTGCCGACTACGGCCAGCTGGCACCTGAGAAGTGGACGTCCTTCACGCAATCGAGCACGTGGCAGAACTACCTCCTGCCCGGCCTGGTGAACACGTTTAAATCGGCAGCGATCGCGATCCTTACCTCGCTCGCGTTCGGCATGATCTTCGGCATGGGGCGGCTGGCCCACAACAAGATCATCAACGCGATCAGCTCAGTCGTCGTGGAGTTCTTCCGCGCCGTACCGGTGCTGCTGATGATGATCTTCTTCTGGATCTTCTTCGGGCGCATGGGGATCGTCCCCCAAGGAGATGCCCCCTTTGTCGCCGTCGTGCTCGCGCTGACGCTCTACAACGGCTCCGTGGTCGCCGAGCTCGTCCGCTCGGGAGTGCACGGACTGCCCAAAGGCCAGCGCGAGGCCGGCATCGCGATCGGCCTGACGCGGGGCCAATCACTGCGTTTCGTCGAAGTCCCGCAGGCCCTCGTCGCGATGATGCCAGCCCTGCTTGGCCAGTTCGTCGTCATCCTCAAGGATTCGGCGCTGGGCGCGATCATCAACTACAACGAGCTGCTCTTCAGCGCCCGTCTGGTCGGTACAGGCAACGCGAATGTCTTCCAGGCCCTGCTCGTCGCCGCGGTGATCTTCATCCTGATCAATTTCGCGCTGACCTCCTTGGCCCAGTGGGTCTCGACCCGGGTCGCCCGCCGGCGTGCCCGCGCTGACGCCACGGACGATGGCACGGACCAGGCACCTGGGCCCCCGCAGACAATGGGGACGACCGCCACGGTCTGACCCGTCCGGCGGCAAGCCGCGAAACGGCGCCGCACCCGAGCTCGGGTGCGGCGCCGTTTCGCGTCGCGTGCGGGGACGGTCAGGCGGTCAGCCACTCCCGCAGCGAGGTGTGGCACGCGCGGATCGCGTCGGCGCGGACGTGCTCGTCGTCGGAGTGCGCCAGCAGGGCATCGCCCGGGCCGAAGTTCACCGCGGGCACGCCGGCGGCGGAGAAGCGTGCGACATCGGTCCAGCCGTACTTGGGCTTGGGCTCCTGGCCCACCGTTGCGACGAAGGCCGCGGCGGCCGGGTGGTTCAGCCCGGGGCGGGCGCCGGCGGCCGCGTCCGTGCGCTCGATCTCGTACCCGGGCAACAGCGCCCGCACATACGCCTCGGCACCGTCCGGGTCCTTGTCGGGTGCGAACCGGTAGTTGATCTCCGCCTCGCAGTGGTCGGGGATCACGTTGCCGGCGATCCCGCCGTCGATCTTCACCGCGTTGAGGGACTCGCGGAACTCGAGCCCGTCGACGTTCACGGTCACGGGCCGGTGCACGGCGAGCCGGGTCAGCACGTCGGCCATCTTGTGGATCGCGTTCTCCCCCATCCAGGCGCGGGCCGAATGGGCGGCCCGGCCCTTCGTCGTGACTCGGAACCGGATCGTGCCGTTGCAGCCGCCCTCGACGGTCCCGTCCGTCGGCTCGAGCAGGATCGCAAAGTCGCCGCCGAGGAGCTCGGGGCTGTTGCGGAAGAGCCGGCCGAGCCCCGACTTGTACCCCTCGACCTCTTCGTGGTCATAGAACACGTAGGTGACGTCGCGGTTCGGCGCGGTGAGCCCGGCCGCGAGCGCGAGCTGAACGGCGACGCCGCCCTTCATATCGGTCGTCCCGCGCCCGTAGAGCACGTCAGCGCCGTCGTCGTCCTTCTCCCACACCGAGGGCACGGTCCCGCGGGATCCGGGCGTGCTCGGCAGCGGAACCGTGTCGAGGTGGCCCGCGAGGATGACGCGCTCGGCGCGGCCGAGCTCGGTGCGCGCGATGATCGAGTCGCCGTCGCGGTGCACGCTCAGGTGCGGCAGCCGCGCCAGCGCCGCCTCGACGGCATCCGCGATCGCTGCCTCGCCGTCGGAGACCGATTCGATGTCGATCAGCTGCGCGGTCAGCTCCGCGACATCGCCTCCCAGGTCCAGGTTCACAGGGGCCATTACGACGTCGTCTCTTGCCTGTTTATCGTGAGTCACCGAACCAGCCTATCGCCGGTCGCCGCCGTTAGGATGGAATCATGACTTCTGCTTCCGCTCAGCCCACCGCTGCCCGAAACACCGACGTACGCGTGGCCGCCGGCCACGGCCTCGCCACGGTTGCCGCAGACGGCTCCGTGCTCGACGTCTGGTTCCCCGCCCCCGCCTTGGGCCCGCTCGCCGACGCGCAGGACCTCACGGCCGACCTGAACGCTTCCGCCGTCGAAGACGCCGATCGCGGCACGCGCCAGGAAGTCGTCACCGTGGAGGCCGACCTCGACGCGGCACCGACCAGCACGGCCGATGCCTGGCTGCGCCTGCACCTGCTCTCGCACCGCCTCGCCGCCCCGAACACGATCAACCTCGACGGCGTGTTCGGCCTGCTCACGAACGTCGTCTGGACGAACTTCGGCCCGTGTGCGGTCGAGGGCTTCGAGCTGACGCGCCTCAAGCTGCGCCGTCGCGGCAACGTCACCGTCTTCGGCGTCGACAAGTTCCCGCGCATGGTCGACTACGTCGTGCCCTCGGGTGTGCGCATCGGCGACGCCGGCCGCGTCCGCCTTGGCGCCCACCTCGCGGAGGGCACCACTGTCATGCACGAGGGCTTCGTAAACTTCAACGCCGGCACGCTCGGCAGCTCCATGGTCGAGGGCCGCATCTCCGCATCCGTCGTCGTGGGCAACGGCTCCGACGTCGGCGGCGGCGCCTCGATCATGGGCACCCTCTCCGGCGGCGGCAAGGAGAAGATCGTCATCGGCGAACGCGTGCTGCTCGGCGCGAACGCCGGCGTCGGCATCTCGATCGGCGACGACTCCGTCGTCGAGGCCGGGCTCTACGTCACCGCGGGCACGCGCGTCACCCTCGGCGACCAGGTCGTCAAGGCCCTCGAACTCTCGGGCGTGAGTAACCTGCTCTTCCGCCGCAACTCCACCACCGGTGCGGTCGAGGCTCTGCCGCGCAAGGGGCAGACGGTCGAGCTCAACTCCGCGCTGCACGCCAACTAGTCGATGGCTGCACGACGACGGCGGCGGCGCCGTTTCAGGGCCTTCCTCACTCTGGCCCTCAGCGTCGCCGTCGTCGCCGCGGGCATCTACGGCGTCTCGCGGTACGCGGACGAATCTCAATTCCTCGTCCGTGAGCAGTGCACCGCGTTCATCGGATCCGAACGGCATACGCTCGCGCCGGACCAAGCGGCGAACGCGGCCCTGATCGGTGCCGTTTCCGTCGAGCGCGGCCTGCGTGCCCGCGCGGCGACGATCGGCATCGCGACGGCGATGCAGGAATCGAAGCTGCGCAACATCGACTATGGGGACGAGGCCGGTCCCGACTCTCGCGGGCTGTTCCAACAGCGCCCCTCGCAGGGCTGGGGCACGGAGGAACAGGTCATGGACCCCCTCTACGCCGCCAACCGTTTCTACGCGGAACTCGAGGGCTTCGACTATTCGTCGATGCGCGTCACCGAGGCCGCGCAGAAGGTCCAGCGCAGCGCGTTCCCCGAGGCCTACGAGAAACACGAGCCGACCGCTCGCGCTTTCGCCTCCGCGCTGACCGGCCACTCCCCGGCCTCCCTCGACTGCACCCTCCGCCGCGCCGAGGCCGCCGGCGACGCCGCTGCCGTGCGCGACCAGCTGAGTGAGCAGCACAGCCCCTTGCTCGCCGCGCGGGCCGAAGTGGACGGGCGCCGGCTCAGCATCCCGACACATGCCTCCGGCGGGCTCGTGGATTCGAACGAACAGACCCAGCGCACGGGTTGGTCGATTGCGCAGTGGGCGGTCGCCCGTGCCGGCGCGGAGAACATCGAGTCCGTCTCCTTCGGGGGACTGATCTGGAACCGGGCGGAGAGCCGCTGGGTCCAGGGCAGCACGACCGACGGGCACGTGATCGTCACGGTCTCGGCCGCCGCGGGCTCCCCTACCGGATGAGCCGGATCATCGGCTCGAGGTAGCTGCGCAACAGGGTCTCGTCGTGCACGAGCTCCTGGCTCAGGATCACGGTCCGGTCCCCCACGAGCCACGCCCGGCGTTCGGCCAACGGCAGCTCGACCATGTTCAGCGTCAGGACGTCTTTCGGGTCCCGCTCCAGGGAGCGCTCCTCGACTAGCGACTCGAGAACCTGCCGGCGGCCCGCGGCGGCGTGTTCGCGACTCAGCGCGTTGTACTCGCGGCGCCGCTCGTGCGCCCAGTCGGTCGCCGCCCCGTAATGGGCGCGGAGCAGGCGCTGCAGCGACGGTGAGGACCGGTAGGCGTTGAAGTGCGGCTGCCCGAGCAGCCCCGGCTCGGGTGTCTCGGTCTCATCAGGTGAGCCGTCGGCGTCGTACCGCGTGACGATGCGCCGCCACCACTGGTGCCACTCCTGGCACAGCTCGGCGAACTCGGCCCGGCTGAACTCATCGGCGGCGCGCGGCTTCACCGGCGGGCTCAGCGGGCTCAGCATCGGGGTCTGCGGCGAATCGCAGAGCGCAGGTGAGGCGCTGCGGAGGCCGGCCAGATCGCGGAGGTAGAGCGCGATCAGCATACTTATGTGACTTCTGGCCGATACCTGCCAGCCCGGACCGGAGCGCTCGAACACTGCAACCGCCCATCACTCGTGAGACTTCTTAGTCTGTGAGATCCACCGTAGCCCCGGCGGTGGCCCCGCGCCACCATTTTAACCGCGAACGGCGCCGGCGAGTACCTGGGTACTCACCGGCGCCGTGCGTCGTGGTGCGGTGCGCCGGCCCTAGCGGGTCGGGTAGTCGCGCTCCGGGTGGCCCACGTAGAGCTGCCGCGGGCGGCCGATCTTCAGACCCGGCTCCTGGATCATCTCGCGGTACTGGGCGATCCAACCCGGCAGGCGGCCGAGCGCGAAGAGAACGGTGAACATCTTCTCCGGGAAGCCCATCGCCTTGTAGATGAGGCCGGTGTAGAAATCGACGTTCGGGTACAGCTTGCGCTCGATGAAGTAGTCGTCGGCGAGGGCCTTCTCCTCGAGGCGCATGGCGATGTCCAGGAGCTCGTCTCCGCCACTGAGCTTGCCGAGGATGTCGTGCGCCGTCTGCTTGATGAGCTTGGCGCGCGGGTCGTAGTTCTTGTAGACCCGGTGGCCGAAGCCCATAAGGCGGACGCCGTCCTCCTTGTTCTTGACCTTCTCCATGTACTCTTCGGGGCTGACGCCCTCCGCCTGAATGTTGCGGAGCATCTTCAGGACAGCCTCGTTGGCGCCGCCGTGCGCGGGGCCGGAGAGGGCATTGATGCCGGCGGAGACCGAGGCGAACATGTTCGCCTGGGCCGAGCCGACGAGCCGCACGGTGGAGGTCGAGCAGTTCTGCTCGTGGTCGGCGTGGAGGATGAGCAGCAGGTCCAGCGCCTTCACGATCTCCGGGTCCATGAGGTACGGCTCGGCGGCCGTGCCAAAGGTCAAACGAAGGAAGTTCTCGACGAGGCTGTGCGAGTTGTCCGGGTAGAGCAGCGCCTGGCCGATCGACTTCTTGTAGGCGTAGGCCGCAATGACCGGCATTTTGGCGAGGAGGCGAATCGTGGACAGCTCGACCTGCTCGTCGTCGCTTGTATCGAGGGAGTCCTGGTACCACGTCGACAGCGCCGAAACGGCGGAGGAGAGGACCGGCATCGGGTGGGCCTCGCGCGGGAAGCCGCCGAAGAAGCCCTTGAGCTCCTCGTGCAGCAGGGTGTGGCGGCGGATCTTCTGGTCGAAGGCGTCGAGCTCGGTCGGGGTCGGCAGTTCGCCGTAGATGAGCAGGTAGCTGGTCTCGAGGAAGCTGGATTTCTCGGCCAACTGCTCGATCGGGTAGCCGCGGTAGCGCAGGATTCCGGCGTCGCCGTCGATGTAGGTGATCTCGGACTTGGTCGCCGCGGTGTTCATGAAGCCGGGGTCGTACGTGACGTTGCCCGTGGACTTGAGCATCGGTGCGATGTCGAAGCCCGCGTTTCCTTCGACTGCCGGGACCACCGGCAGTTCCAGGTCGGCGCCATTGAACGATAGGCGCGCTGATTTCTGTTCCGTCATAACCTCTCCTTGGTTCGGAGTGAAGGTGGATCGAGCGTCAACGCGATTGCGCCTCAGCAATAATCAGGCAACACGGTACCGGCATGACGTACAACATATCTAATCGACGCTCTGCTTTACGGCCCCTTGACAGCGGCCGTGAGTCGTGCTGTCGCAGCATCGATTCGCTCGTCCACAGCCGTCAAAGCTACTCGCACGTAACCTTCTCCGGCGTCCCCGTAGAAGCTACCGGGCCCGACGACGATTCCGAGCTCTGCGAGCCGGCCGACCGTCGTCCACGTGTCCTCACCCGCGGTGCACCAGAGATAGAGACCCGCCTGCGAGTGCTCGATACGCAGCCCGAACGCCTCGAGTGCGGGAATCAGGCGCTCGCGCCGACCGCGGTAGAGGTCCTTCTGGGTCTGGACGTGGGCGTCGTCGGCAAGGCCGACGCGCATGGCCTCCTGCACCGGGTAGGGCACGATCATGCCCGCGTGTTTCCGGTTGTTAATCAGGCTCGGCAGCAGGTTGGGGGCCCCAGCGACGAAGGCGGCGCGGTAGCCGGCCACGTTGGACTGCTTCGACATCGAGTACACGGCCAGCAGGTCGGTGTGATCGCCTCCGCTGACGGCCTCTTCGAGCAGGCCCGGCACACCACCCTCCCAATCGCCCCAGCCCAGCTCGGAGTAGCACTCGTCGGAGGCGACGACCGCTCCGAGATCACGGGCGTCGGACACGACCTCGGCCAGGGACTCTGCGGAGCGGACGATGCCGGTCGGGTTGCCCGGGGAGTTCACCCAGACGAGCTTGACCCGCGAGCGGACGTCGTCCTCCAGGTCACGCAGGGAGTCGGCGGCGACGGCGGTCGCTCCGGCGAGCTTCGCGCCGATGTCATAGGTCGGGTAGGCCACCACGGGGCGCACGACGACGTCGCCCTCCCCCAGCCCGAGCAGCAGCGGCAGCCACGCGACGAGCTCCTTGGAACCGACAGTGGGCATGACGTTCGCCGGGTCCAGGCCCGGGACGCCGCGGCGGCGCGCGAACCAGTCCGCGATGGACTGGCGCAGCGCCTCGGTGCCATGAGTCGTCGGGTACCCGGGCGCGTCAGCAGCGGCCCGCAGGGCGTCCTGGATGACGGCCGGCGTCGGGTCGACGGGCGTGCCGATCGACAAGTCGACCGTCCCCCCTGGGTGCCGCGCGGCCTGCTCGCGGTATGGTCGCAGCGACTCCCAGGGGTAGTCCGGCAGCGTCAGCATCCGGCTCAGCCCTGGTTCTGCGGCGGCAGGGCGGACACGAAGGGGTGGTCCTTGCCGGTGTTGCCCACCTTCGCCGCACCTCCCGGGGAACCGATCTCGTCGAAGAACTCGACATTCGCCTTGTAGTAGTCGGACCACTCGTCGGGGACATCGTCCTCGTAGTAGATGGCCTCGACGGGGCAGACTGGCTCGCAGGCGCCACAGTCGACGCATTCGTCCGGATGGATGTACAGCGAACGGTCGCCCTCGTAGATGCAGTCGACGGGGCATTCGTCGATGCAGGCCTTGTCTTTCACGTCCACGCACGGCTGGGCGATGATGTAGGTCACTGAACCCGCTGCCTTCCTACTGGTCTGTGTTCTCGAAGCTTGCGTCGCCGCCCCGCACGGAGGTCCGGGCGCACGACTAGGTACCAGCTTAGTCCCTGCGCCCGCACACAGCATTCGGTCTCCTGGTGTGACGGTAGGCTACTTAATGTGACCATCCGCTCCTTCGATGACCTCCCCGCCGGCGAACGAATCGTCGTGCGCTACCGGCTGCGCGCATCCGGGCACGGGCCCACGCTCTCCGACGCGCTGGGCACCTTCGTCGGGCTCGACGCGGACGACGACGGCGCCACCGTCGTCGTGATCGAGACCCGCGCCGGGGCGGTCAAGGTGCCGCTGGCGGACATCACCCACGCGAAGCAGGTGCCGCCAGCACCGCCGCGCCGCCGCCGCGGGGCGTGATCTTCGCTTCATCTCCGGTTTGAAAACACCAATCACTTCGTTCTCTTCCCGTATGATGGCAGGCATGTCTTCCGCCAAAGCCGCAACCGACGAAGAACTCCAGGCCCGCGCTCGCGCCCTGAGTTCGCCGCTGCGACTGCGCATTCTGCGCCTGTGCCTGCACAAGGCACGCACCAACAAGGAAATCGCGGACCTGCTCGAGATCAACCCCGCCACGAGCCTGCACCACGTGCGCACGCTGCTGAGCAACGGGTTCCTCGAGGCGGGCGAGACGCGCCGCGGCAACCGCGGCGCCAAGGAGGTCCCCTACCGTGCGACGCGCATGTCCTGGGGCACCAAGATCCCCGATGCGGCACCGGTCCTCGTCGACACGTTCCTCCAGGAGATCGACGGGCTCGCACCGGACGAGATCCAGGTGATGCGGATCGGGCTCAAGCTCACCGAGGAAGACCAGCGGGAGATGCTCGGGCGGATCAAGGATCTGCTCGCCGAATATGCGATGCGCCCGGCGGACGACGACGGCGTGGCCACCTCGCTCTTCCTGGCCCACCACCTCGACCAGACCGCGGGCTGAGGCCGGGCTCGCCTACCGGCGGCGGCGCAGGGCCGCGGCCGAGAGGAACAGTGCGACGATGGTCGCGGCGACGAGTCCGAACGTCCAGAGCGACCCGGCCAGCGCAGGGCCGAACATGTGCTCGCGGTTGCTCCACGGGACGATGAGCCAGTTGACCGAGTCGAACGAGATGAGCGCGACGACGCCGTAGGCCAGCGTGCCCGCGAGCGCTGCGGCCCAGAGCCGCTCCGAGTACGTCGCCGCCAGCGTGAAGAACGCCGTCGCAAGCACGAGCGCGGCGACCGCACCCCACGTCACAGGAGTGTCGCCCACGTAAAGGATCTGCCCGTGCAGCATCGTTCCGAGCAGCGCCGTGAGCAACCCGGCGACGATGGCGGCGATCCCTCCGACGATGGTGCCGTACCGGGCGCTCGTGGGCTGGCTGGCCTGCTGCTGCGTCATGGGTCCTTCCAGAGGGTCTCGAGAGGTCCGGATCAGTCTACGCGCCTTGGGCGCAGCTCCGTCCCGGGACGCGAGAACGCCCCGCCGCCACCGGTGCGAACCGGTGGCGACGGGGCGTCGTCGTGCAAGGAAGCAGGTCAGGCGCGGGCGCGGGCGCGCTGGGCCTTGCTGCGGTCGTTGGCGTTGAGCAGGACCTTGCGGATGCGGATGGCATCCGGGGTGACCTCGACGCACTCGTCTTCGCGAGCGAACTCGAGGGACTCCTCGAGCGTCAGGATGCGCGGCGGGGTCAGGTTCTCGAAGGTGTCCGCAGCGGCAGAGCGCATGTTGGTCAGCTTCTTTTCCTTGGTGATGTTCACGTCCATGTCGTCGGCGCGCGAGTTCTCGCCGACAATCATGCCCTCGTACACCTCGGAGGTCGGCTTCACGAAGAACGAGCCGCGCTCCTGCAGGTTGATCATCGCGAACGGGGTCACGACGCCGGCGCGGTCGGCGATCATCGAACCGTTGGTGCGGTACTCGATCGGGCCGGCCCACGGCTCGAAGCCGTCGGCGAGCGAGGACGCGATGCCGGCGCCGCGGGTCTCCGTGAGGAACTTGGTGCGGAAGCCAATGAGGCCGCGGGCCGGAACCACGAACTCCATGCGAACCCAGCCGGTGCCGTGGTTCGTCATGGACTCCATGCGGCCCTTGCGGGAAGCCATGAGCTGCGTGACGGCGCCGAGGAACTCCTCAGGCACGTCGATGGTCATGCGCTCCATCGGCTCGTGCACCTTGCCGTCGACCTCCTTGGTGACGACCTGCGGCTTGCCGACAGTCAGCTCGAAGCCTTCGCGGCGCATCTGCTCGACGAGGATGGCCAGAGCCAGCTCGCCACGGCCCTGCACCTCCCAGGCGTCAGGGCGCTCGGTCGGGAGGACCCGGAGCGAGACGTTGCCGATGAGCTCCTTGTCGAGGCGGTCCTTGACCTGGCGGGCGGTCACCTTGGCGCCCTTGACCTTGCCGGCCAGCGGGGACGTGTTGATGCCGATCGTCATCGAGATCGCCGGGTCGTCGACGGTGATGAGCGGCAGCGGCTTCGGGTTCTCGGCGTCGGTGAGGGTCTCGCCGATCATGATGTCCTCGATGCCGGCGACGGCAACGATCTCACCGGGCCCGGCGGAGTCGGCGGGGACACGGGTGAGGCCCTTGGTCGCGAGCAGCTCGGTGATCTTCACGTTCTTGAGCTGGCCGTCCTGGCGGGCCCAGGCGACCTGCTGGCCCTTGCGCAGCGTGCCGTTGAAGATGCGCAGCAGCGCGAGACGGCCGAGGAACGGAGAGGCGTCGAGGTTGGTGACGTGCGCCTGCAGGACTTCGCTCTCGTCGTAGACCGGGGCGGGCACGTGCTTGAGGATGGTCTCGAACAGCGGCTCGAGGTCTTCGCAGTCCGGCAGCTCGCCGTCGCCCGGCTGGTTGGTCGAGGCGCGGCCGGCCTTGCCGGAAGCGAAGACGACCGGCAGGTCGAGCACGGAATCGAGGTCGAGATCCGGGACCTCTTCAGCCAGGTCCGAGGCGAGGCCCAGGAGCAGGTCCATCGAGTCGGCGACGACGCCGTCGATGCGCGCGTCGGGGCGGTCGGTCTTGTTGACCACGAGGATGACCGGCAGCTTCGCGGCGAGTGCCTTGCGCAGCACGAAACGGGTCTGCGGCAGCGGGCCCTCGGAAGCATCGACGAGCAGGACGACGCCGTCGACCATGGACAGTCCGCGCTCGACCTCGCCGCCGAAGTCGGCGTGGCCGGGGGTGTCGATGACGTTGATGAGCAGTTCCTTGCCCTCGGCCGCGGGGCCGGAGTAGAACACGGTGGTGTTCTTGGCGAGGATCGTGATGCCCTTCTCGCGTTCCAGTTCGCCCGAGTCCATCACGCGATCTTCCGTCTCGCCGTGAGAGGAGAAGGCGCCCGTCTGCGCCAGCATCGCGTCAACGAGGGTGGTTTTGCCGTGGTCAACGTGCGCAACGATGGCGACGTTGCGCAGGTCTTCGCGTCGGGTGATGGTTTCAGACATGCGTAAATGACTCGCTTCGAGTAGAGGGAGCGGGCGCGCAAAGGCCCAGACATGTCCAGTCTAGCCGCTGTAGACGCAGACGGCGTATCGTGCTCCGAAAATAGTGCACGATACGCCGTCGCGTGGCTGCGTCAGTCGACGCGCAGTCCCTGCTCGCGGAGCAGTGCGCGGCGCGCTTCGCGCCGTTCACGTTGCTCGTCGGGGTCCGGAACCGGAGCCGCCGCCAGAAGCCGCTTGGTGTAATCCTCCTGCGGCGTGTGGAGCACCGTAGCGGTCGGGCCCTGTTCGATTGCGCGGCCGTCCTTCATGACGACCACCTGGTGCGCGAGCAGATCGACGACGGCCAGATCGTGACTGACGAACAGGCACGCGAACTCGTATTCCGCCTGCAGTTCGGCGATCATCTCGAGCACCGACGCCTGCACGGAGACGTCGAGCGCCGACGTCGGTTCATCGGCGATGAGCAGCTCCGGTTTGAGCGTCAGTGCGCGAGCGATGGAGATTCGCTGGCGCTGGCCGCCGGAGAGCTCGTGCGGGTAGCGGTTCAGGACGCTGCGCGGGAGCCTGACGGCGTCGAGGAGCTCCCCGGCACGTGCGAGTCTCTCCTTCCTGTTCCCGACCTTGTGAATGACCATCGGCTCGGTGATGCAGTCGCCGATCGGGAAGCGCGGGTTCAGCGATGCGGCCGGGTCCTGGAACACGACGCCGATCCTGCGGCGAACCGCCTTCGCTTCCTTCGGAGGCAGGGTGGCGAGATTCTCCCCCTGAACGGCAAGGGTCCCGCTGGCCACGGGCAGCAGTCCGAGGACCGCTTTGGCGATGGTCGATTTTCCGGAACCGGACTCCCCCACGATGCCGAGGATCTCGTTGCTCGCGACGTCGAAGGAGACCCCTTCGACGGCACGGAACTTGTGTCCTCGCATGTCGTACTCGAGGACGAGGTCTTTGGCCTCGAGCACGAGCCGGCGCTCTCGCTCCGGCTCGCCCGAACGCTCGGCACTCGCGAGCGCCTCGTCGGCATGCCGCAATCGCGGGACGGCCTCGAGGAGCTTCTGCGTGTACGGGTGCTGCGGACGGGTGAGGACATCCTTGACCGTCCCGGTCTCCACGAGGTCGCCACGGAACATGACGGCCACGCGGTCGGCCATGTCGGCCACCACGCCCATGTTGTGGGTGATCAGCAGGATGCCCGTGCCCAGTTCGTCTTTCAGGCGGCGCAGGAGGTCCAAAATCTCCGCCTGCACCGTCACGTCGAGCGCCGTCGTCGGCTCGTCCGCGATGATGACCTTGGGATTGCACGAGATCGCCATCGCGATCACGATGCGCTGGCGCTGCCCTCCCGAGAACTGGTGGGGGTACTGCTTGATGCGCTTGGCAGGGTCCGGGATGCCCACCTGTCCGAGCAGTTCGACGGATCGCTCCACCGCCTCCTGCCCGTAGGCCAGGTCATGCAGTTCGAGCGCCTCGGTCATCTGCCGCTCGACGGTCAGCACGGGGTTCAACGCCGTCATCGGTTCCTGAAAGACCATGGCGATGTTGGTCGCGCGCATTTTGCGGATGCGCTCGGGGTCCATCCCGACGACGTTGCGCTCCCCGACACTGGCCGCACCGGAGATGTGGGCGTTCATCGGGAGAAGCCCCATCGCCGCGGTAGACGTTACGGACTTGCCGGAGCCGGACTCGCCGACGAGTGCCACGACTTCGCCGGGCTGGACATCGAGGCTGAGCTTCTTGACCGCGTCGACGTCGCCGAACTCGGTATCGAACGTGACACTCAAATCGGTGAAGCTCAGTACCGCCGTTGAGCGGCGGTCGTTGGTCGTACTCATGCGTTGGCCTTCGCTTTCTTCTTGCTGCGCTTCTGCGTCTGCCGCGGGTCGAAGGCATCGCGCAGGCCGTCGCCGATGAAGTTCACGCTCAGCGCGATAGAGACGATGATGACACCGGGCCACCAGAACAACCACGGCCGGTTCGTGAACGAGTTCTGGTATTCGCTGATCAGCAGGCCCAGAGAGGACTCCGGCGAACGGACGCCGAAGCCGAGGAAGCTCAGAGAGGTCTCCAGGAGGATAGCGCCGGCGATCGCAAACGTTGCATTCACGACGATGACGCCCACGGTGTTGGGCAGCAGGTGTTTGAAGATGATGCGGCCGTAGGACGCGCCCATCGACTGCGCGGCCGCCACGAACTCGCGTTCGCGCAGCGAGAGGATCTCACCGCGCACGAGACGTGCCAGCCCGGTCCAGGTCACCAGACCGAGAACGAGCGCCAGAAAGATGATCGAACCTCCCAGGTTGCCAGCCATCTGGCCCAGCACGGCGGCGAGTACCAGCAACGGAATCACGATGAAGAGGTCCGTGATGCGCATCAGGATCGAATCGACCCAGCCGCGGAAGTACCCGGCGACAGCACCGATGATCGCTCCGATGACCGTCGCCACGGCTCCGACGATTACGGCAATGATGATGGACTTCTGCGTCCCGCGCATAACAAGCGCGAAGTAGTCCTTGCCGGTGTTCTCCTGCCCGAACGGGTGCTCCCCCCAGCGAAGACCGTCCCCGCCCAGCCAGCCTGGGAGCAGGCTCAAGGTCGGTCGGCCACCGTCGACGACGGTGCCGGCCTCGTAGTACGCCTTGCCCCACCAACCGGGAATCCCGGCGAAGCCGATCGACGAGAAGGCCATGACGGTGATGAAGATCAGGACGCAGACGGAGATCATGGCGGCCTTGTGGTGCAGGAAGCGACGGCGGATCATCTGCCCCTGCGACAGGGACTCCGCGTCTTCCTGGATGAGCCGAGCGTCTTCCGCCTCGGCCAGCGAATAGGTGTCGCCCTTGACCGGCGATGTCTGATGCTTGGGAGTACTCATACCCTGATCCTCGGGTCGATGACGGCGTAGAAGATGTCGGCCAGCAGGTTGAACAAGATCGCTGCGGTTCCAGTGATGAGGAAGAACGCCATCACCGGGTTCGGGTCGACCTCGCGCAGGCCGGTCATGAAGAGTTCCCCCATGCCCTTCCAGCCGAAGACGGCCTCGGTGATGACAGCGCCGCCGATAAGTGCGGCGAAGTCGAACGCTGCAATCGTCGCGATCGGGATCAACGCGTTGCGGAACGCGTGGCGGAAGATCACCGTTCGCTCCGGCAGGCCCTTGGAGCGGGCCGTGCGAATGTAGTCCTGACCGCCAACCTCCAGCATCGAAGAGCGGGTGTAGCGGCTGTAGCTGGCCAGGGAGATGATCGTCAGCAGGATCGTCGGCAGCAGGAGCTGGGTGCCCTGATCCAGCATGGTCTGCCAGAAGTCACCGCCGAAGTTCGGCGTCTGTGAACCGATCGTCGCGATGGGACGTGGTTTCATGCCGAGGAAGCCCGGCCAGGCGCGGAACACGTGGTCGAGGACGGTCAGCCCGGCGCCGACCACGCCTGTGACCACGCTGACGCCCGCCGCGGCACCGCTGTATCGTCCACCCATGCTCCGACCGACGAACCACGGGACTACCGCGGCGAGGACAAGCCCGCCGGCCATGATCCACCAGTTCATGTAGTAGAAGAACACGTTGAAGAGCGCGATCTGGAGCACGGAGACCAGCGCCGCCGTGATCAATGCCGGATAGAGGACCTTCTTGTTCCGCACGCCGACGGCCATCGCCGTCGCGCTGACAGCCACGGCGAACGTCAGGAATGCGACGCCGATGTAGCCGAGTTGCGGATTGCGGAAAAAGTTCAGCGACGTCAACGCGGGGAGGGCAACGGCAACGAAAACCGCAGCGGCCGCGAACGTGATGATCCGGCGACGCAGACTTCCGGCCAGGAAGACCTGCATGAGGAAACCGACGATGAGCGCCGCAACGGCGATCTGCAAGAGGCTGAAATCCGGTTCGCGCACCCAGTTGTTGTATCCGATGGCGAGGTATTCCTTGAGCAGCACTGCCGCCCAGAAGACCGGCAGCGAAAAGAACAGGAACGTTGCGAACGTGACACCGTAGTCAAGGCCCGAGTACTGCCGGATGGCGGTGAGGATGCCGATGGCCACACCGAACACGAGGGCAAGCAACGTCGCGAGCAGGACGAGCCGGAGCGTTGACGAAGCCGCCAGCTCCAGCAGGGAGTTGATGGAGACACCGGACCTGTTGGTCCCCAGATCGCACTGAAGTGCGAAACACTTGCCGACACCAGCGAGCCACGTGAGATATCGCTGATACCAGGGCATGTCGAGGTTCATATTGTCGCTCCGGCGTTCCATCAGGAGTTCGCGGTTTTCCGCGTTGCTCTCCCGGAGATCGCCGAGGGGGTCACCCGAATTGATGACAAGAATGTAGAGCAAGATGGAGGCACCGAAGAGTACGACGATCGAAGCGCCGAGCCTCCGAAGGATGAATTTAAGCACTGATGATGGTTCCTTTCGAACCAGCCGCGCCACCCGAGTGGGGTGGCCGGACAGGGCGCGGGGCCCGGCGCTCAGCGCGCCGGGCCCCGCTCCTGTTGGACGGCTACCTAGCTATTACTCGGCGCGGTGCCAAGCCTGGGCGTTCCAGACGATTCCGTCCTGCGTCGCCGTTCCCTCGACGTTCTCAATGTTCGCGGCCGAAGCGTCGAGCCCCGGGTGCGCGAAGATCGGGATACCGAACAGGTCGTCCCAGAGCAGCTTCTCGATCTCCTTCGTCTGCTCGAGGTGGACCGACTCGTCAAGCGAGGTCGCTAGGGTCTTCCAGGCCGCGTCGACGTCCTCGTTGGAGTACTTGCCGTAGTTCTGCGGCTTGCCCGTCGCGTAGATGTTCTCGCCGGAAGCGATCTGACCGGATCCGGCCCAAGCGAAGAGCGCTACTTCGTAGTCGCCACGTTCCTGCGTTCCGCCCGGCTGGAAGAAGTCGGCGTCACCTGCGTCGACGATTTCGAAGCCGGCCTCATCACAGGAGGACTTGATCATGGCGACCTGGTCGGCGCGGCGGGGGTTCGGTGCCGAATAGCCGATGCGCACTTCGGTGCCGTCGGCGCCTTCTGCCTCAACGATCTCCTTGGCACCCTCGATGTCGACCTCGTCGTAACGGCCGTCATAGGCGGCCTCGACGACTTCACTGTAGTTCTCCTGGAACGGGAAGACTTCACGTGCGTTGAAGACCTCGGCATCCGGGTTGATCGGCTGGATGAGGTTCTCGACGATTTGCTGGCGCGGCACGCACATGGCGAACGCCTCGCGCAGTTTGAGGTTGTCGGCGAACAGCGCACCATCAACGAAGTTGAAGTCGAGGTGCTCCCACGTCAGAGTGTCCCCCTGGTGGATGTTCACCTTGTCGCCGAGCCCTTCGAGCTGGCTCAGCGTGTCGACCGTCGGCTGAGGAGCGATGACGTCGAGGTCACCGTTGTCGAGCGCCTGGACCATCGCCCCCTGATCGACGAAGCGGAAGGTCAGCTCGTCGTTGGCGGCCGCCTCGCCGTAGTAGTTCTCGTTCGGCAGGAGCGTCAGCGACTGGCCGGCCTGCCAAGAACCAAACTTGTAGGCACCGCTCACGGGGACCAGTTCCTCGTCCGGCAAGGTGCCGGGATCCGAGTGCCAGCCGGTGTTCCAGAACTCGGCAGCATCAGCGAGAGCATCCGAGTCCTCGTCACGTACAGCCTGAACGAACTCCTCCGTGGTCAGCCCGCCCTGCTCGGCGACCACGTGGGCTGGGTGCAGCATCCAGGTCTGGATCTGCCAGTCCGGGTGCGGGTCGGCGTACTCGACGGTGAACGTCTTGCCGTCCCAGTCACCCTGCGGTCCCTCGGGGACTTCGTCGCCGAGGTCCGCAGACACCGCGTTGAACAAGGGCGAATCGCCCTTGGCCAGATTCGTGTTCTGAACCGCCCATGCGAGCACGGAGTCCGCGACGGTGATCGGCGTGCCATCGGACCAGGCCGCGTCTTCGGCGATCGTGTACTCGATGGTCATCGGGTCTTCGCTGATGAGCTCGAAGGAGCCCAGGTCCTCATTCGGGAGGATCTCACCATCGGTTCCGAAGTAGGTGAAGCCGGGCTGCATCCGGTCGACGATCGACGAGTTGTACGTGCTGTACGACTCCGGCGTAAAACCGTTGTAGCTGATGAACTCGTTCGGCCCCACTGATACCGAAATCGATTGGTTGGCGGCCGGCTCCTCGCCTCCGTCACCGTTCGACGCCCCATCGGGTGCGCATGCGCTCAGGGCCAGTCCCAGGATCGCTCCTGCGGCCACTGCCGTGGAAATACGCTTCAGACGCATTCCGCCTCCTTGTGTCTGCATGTGAATCACATGTCACTGTTTCTGGCCATCCCGACCTCCGTCGGTCCGACCGCTTCGCCACGCACAACGTGCGTGGCATGCCTCACACGAGAGAGACTAGTCCGTGAAACGTTTCTTGAATATAAACTTTCGTACCCTTGAGGCGAATGTTACCGACTCGCAACATTTCGTTACGTGCGTCACATTGGATCCCTGGGGGGTCGGCGGGCCGTTGTGTGGCGAAAAATCAAGGATGTCCTTCAGGTTGAAGATCCCCAATCACTCAACCGCGTCATGCCGGGCCCACTGAGGAGAGCGTGGTGAATCTTCAATCGGTCGGTACGACGCCGAGCTCTCGCAAACAACAGGCCTGACGCAGCCGGGATGGTCGACCATTCGTGAGGAACGCCAGTTCGCCCTTGACTTTGCATAGAAATTCCACTACAGAGAACCGTCGCGCGACCCCAGCAGCCTTCCCTTTGGACACGACGACGGCGGGTGGTCCGGCGGCGCTTACGCGTCGCCGGACCACCCGCCGGACGTCGAGCCGGTCGGAGCCGGCCGAGTTGAAGCGTTAGATCGCCGGTGGGCCGTCCGCCCGCGGGCCGGAGGCAGGAGGCGTGGTGGGAGGAGCCGTCGGTCCCGCCGCCGGACGTGGCGCAGGGCCGGGCTCCGAGTCGGCCAGATCGTCCAGGTCGACCTTGTTCAGCGTCCGCGCTGCGGCGTCGCGTCCGCCGAGGCCGAACGCCAGCGCAGCCGCGAGGGCGCCGCCGATGACGACCGCGCCGAACGCGAGGTTGATGATGGAGTCGGCGAGGCCCATGTAGCGCAGGCCCATCGCGATGAATAGCGCGATGGCCGAGTAGCGCAGCACCTTGGACGCCAGGCCGTGGGTGATGAACTTGCCGATGAGCTTGGCGATCAGGAAGCCGGCCGCGATGATGACGCCGCCGAAGAGGACGTTGCCGCCCAGCTCCAGGATCTCGTGGAGGATGTTGGTGATCGCCGGGAAGCCCAGCAGCTGCGTCGCCATGATCGCGAAGAAGATCATGATGGCGACCTGAACGATCTTGGTGATCACACCGGAGGCGCTCGCCCCTTCCGGAACGACGCCGAGGCTGCCGAGTGCGCGGTCGGTGCCGACGCCGCGCAGCAGTTCCTCGAGCAGCTTGCCGAGGAACGACGAGATGACGAAACCGATGGTCAGCAGGATGCCCGCCGCGATGATGGCCGGAATGGCCGCCAGGAACATCGAGAGCATCTGCTCGGCCGGCTGTGAGATGGCCTCGATGCCGAGCACCTGCAGGGCCGCAATGGCGACCACGATGATGATGATGCCGAAAAGCAGATTGCCAATCAGGGAGGACACCTTGGCATTGGTCTCATGGGGATCAGTCGGCTCAGCGTCTCTCGGCTTGAACTTGCTGGTCAGTCTGCTCAGGTCAACGGTGGCGAGCGCCGTCTGAACGAGCTGGCGCACGATCTTGGCGATGACATAGCCGATGAAGAAGATGAAGCCTGCACCGATGAGGTTCGGCAGGAAGCCGAAGATGCCGCCGAGCAGACCCTGTAGCGGCGAAAGCGCCTGCTCGAGGTTGAAAATCTGAAGGATGGCGATCAGGCCGAACAGCCAGACCAGCAGAGAGGCGATCTGGCCGATGGACTCACCGATCTGCTGCCCGTCGTTCCCTTGCCTCTGCAAGGCCGGAATCTTGGCGACCGCCTTGCTGATGGCCCACTTAACGGCCTTGGCGATGATCCACGTGACGATCAGGATGATGATCGCGAAGACGACCTTCAGGAGCATCGACCCCCAATCGATGTCACCTAGGAAGTTTGACTGCATGACTATTTCTCCTTCCATCTCGGGCGAAACGGCCGGTAGCCGATTCGCAATGTTCCCCTTGAGCGTAAGAAGTTATGCGATACATCACAAGGGTTTTAACGAGTTAGAAGTGAAGCCGTGCCAATTCTTGAGCAAACAGGCCCTCGGTAGCAGAAACCGCTAGTCACTGCTCGCATCCGATCGGCGCGGCCATGCGGCTGGCTTGAATTCACTGGCCGCCGAGGGGTGGATATGCGCGATGGGCGTGGGCATCCAAGGCCGAATGCCCACGCCGTTTTCGCAGCCGGTCCTCACCGATCACACGCAAGAGAAGAGTGAATTCAGATGCATGAAATTCATGATTAATTTCCGGCCAACAGATTCGCCGCGGTGGATCCGATTTAGTTATATTTTCAAGTCTTCGCTCGGCTACCGCGCCGCGAGCCCGGCGACGTCCGCCGCATCGAGCGCGCCCGTGTAGAGGCGGACCTCGTCGACGGCGCCAGCGAACGGCGTATCCCACCAGTTCACGCCGACCCCGAACACTCCGCCCGCGGTCGTCAGCACGTCCGGGAATCCGGACGCGGCGTGCACCAGCTCGCCGTCGAGGTAGACGGCGACGTCGCCGTGATCGACCGTGAACGCCACGTGGCTCCACTGCCCCGCGGGGATCCGCGAGCCCGCGTCGCCGTCGTAGTACTTGGTAGCCCCGGACCAAAGCATCGTGTTCCCACCGACGCCGCCGTGGCCCTGCGGGAGGAGGCTGATCCAGTTGTTCGCATCCCGCGCCCCGAAGAACGCGGTGGTGTAGGGGGTGAACTGCTCGGGTTTGAGCCACAGGCTCACGGAGTATTCGTTGCCGGAGAGCACCCCGTCGGGCAGGCGGATGCCGCTGGCCCCATCGAGCACCGCGGCCTGCCCGTGAACGCCGCCGGTGTAGGAGATCTGCCCGCCCGTGTTGTCGATCCGGTTTCCCGTGACGGTACCGGCAGCGGTGCGCGCAGCGGACTCCTCGAGCGAACCGTCGAACGAATAGTGCGCTGCGAGCCCCTGCTCGACCTTCGCCAGCACGGTCACGTCGAATTCCACGTCTTCGGTCAAGCCGCCGCTGGCGACGGTAGCCGTCAGGGTGGCGGCGCCGTCGTCCTGCCCGGGTGCGGGGCGGGTGACCGCGCCTTCCGCGGTGACGACGGACGGATCGGTGCTATCCCACGCGATGCTCGCCCCGTGCGTGCCCCCGGTGGGCAGCTGTAGGTCGGCGACGACGGCGGACGTGTCGCCCAGGTAGGCGCCGCCGGCAAGGTCTGCGCTCACCGCGGCGACGATCTCGACGTCGCTCATCGGCGCGAGAGCACTCCCCCACAGCGAGACGCCCGCGGCCGACTGAACGCTGAACGTCAGCACCCACGAGCCCGAGGTCGGGTCCCAGTCGCGCGAGAAGCGGCCGTCGTAGACTTCGCCGTCGAGCGTGAGCTTGGCTCGGTCCTTGTTGTAGACCTGCCAGCGGCCCGACACGGCTCCACTGACGGTACCGTTCTGGTTCAGGCGGATGTCCTGCGCGCGGGCGACATCGGCGGTGATCGCCTTGCCGTGGTTGATCAAGCGGTAACGTCCGACGGCGTCGCCCCGACGCACGTGCTCGAGCTCGGCGCCCGCGTAGCGGTAAGGCGCGACGACGGGCCAGCCGGCGGAGTTGAAATGCATCCGGTTGACGCGAACGTTGTGGCGCTCACCCTGGCCGGGGAACCGCGCATGGAAGATGAGCAGCATCTCGCCAGTCTCAGGGTCGACGTAGGTGGTGTTGTGGCCGGGCGAGACGTAGCCGTCGCCGAGGCCGGAGCCGGGGTCGCCGACCTCGCGCTGGAAGAGGTAGCTGCCCATGAGCTTGGTGCCGTAGGGCTCGATCGAGGCATCGTCGAAGATCGGCAGGTCCGGGTCCGAGCGGACCTCGCGCATGTCGTTGCCCTCGGCGTCGTAGTAGGGGCCCGCGGGGCTGTCGGCGCGGGCGACGCGCATGTTGTAGCCGCCGTCGGCGTCGAGTCCGCCGAAGGAAAGGAACATGAAGTAGTCGCCGGATTCGGCGTCCGGCATGATCGAGGCGCCCTCGATCCGGCTGTGGTTCCCGCCGGTGAGGTGGGTGCCGTAGCCCTGGCCGGGCAGCGGCACGCCGGTCTCGGGGTCGAGCTCGAGGCTGAAGATGCCGCCGGAGTAGGAGCCGTAGGTCATCCAGAGGTCACCCTCGTGGTCGTAGAAGACGTCGGGGTCGACCGCGTTGGGGTGGATTCGGCCGTCGTAGGGGGTGCCATCCTCACTCATGCCCTCACCGTCGCGGTGGCCCGAGCGCAGGATGATGCCGAGGTCCCGGTAGGGGCCGCCGACGTCGTCGGAGACGGCGACGCCCATCGCCGAGCGCGGCGAATCGCCCCGGCACGCGTTGTAGTACATGTAGTAGCGGCCGTCCGCGAGCTGAATGACGTCGGGGGCCCACAGGGTGTCCGACTCGGCCCAGGCGAAGGTCTCGGCGAGTTCGACCGTGACGTCGTCGAAGAGCGGGTTCTCCGCGGTGACGTGATTGGCCTCCTGCTCCCACATCATGAAGTCCTCCGTGCTGGCGGCGGCGAGGTGGGAGCCGAAGACCCAGTGCTCACCGTCGGCCTCGACGTGCGAGGGATCGTGAACCTCGACGTCGGTGAATTCCGGCGTCGGGAGCGGCGCCGACTGCGGGGGCGCAGCGGTCGCGGCCGGGGCCACGAGCGCGAGCGACAGCGCGGCCACTGCGGCGGCTGAGAGGTGCATTCGTTGTCTCAAGGGTTCTCCTCTTCGTTCGCGCGGCGGCGGGGGCCGCCGAGTACAACGTTGTAAAATAGGCGCGAACGATGGAATTCCAACGTTGTATATTGTGACTAGGTTCACAGAACGCGGGCCTCTAGTCAAGAGCTTCCCCGCCGCGCGACGCCGCCCTACGATGGGCCCATGAACGTGCACTTGGACGCAGAGGAGGCCGCGCTCGCGGGGATGCTTGAGCTCCAGCGCGAGGCGATCGACGCGCTGCTCGACGACCTGACGGACGAGGAAGCCCGCCTGCGCCTGGTCCCGTCCCTGACGACTCCGCTAGGCCTGGTCAAGCACGCGGCCTTCGTCGAGGACGTCTGGTTCGCCCACCGGGTGGCCGGCGGGGATCGGGACGCGCTCGGCCTGGCCGCGACGGTGGATGAGAGCTTCGCGCTCGCACCGGAGGACACGATCGTGTCGGTGCGCGCGGCCTTCGCCGCCGCGTGCGCTCGCTCGCGCGACATCGCCGCGGAGCATGACCTCAACGAGCGCTTCGCCTGGCGAGAACGCACGGTGACACTGCGCTTCATCGTCCTGCACATGATTCGCGAGTTCGCCCGGCACGCCGGGCACGGCGACATCCTGGTCGAGCAGATCCGGGCGCGGCGGACCTGACGGGACCGCCGCGCCCGGATGGATCTAACGCGTGGCGTCGATGAGGACCTTGCCGTTCGCGCCGGCCTGGTTGGCCTCGAGCGCCGCCGCCGACTCGGCCAGGGCGAACGTCCGATCGATCTCGACGCGCAGCGCGCCAGCGGCGACCTTCTGCAGCAGTTCCTGCAGCCGCGCGCCATCGGGACGGACCCAGACCCAGCGCCCGCCGGCGCCCTCAACGGTCGGGTCGGCGATCGAAATGTGCCGCCCGCCGTCGGCGAGAACCGCCTGCGTCTCGGCGAGGACTCCCCCGACGAAGTCGGCGACAGCCGTCACGCCACCGGGCGCCGCGTCGCGCACGCGCTCGACCAGCCCGTCACCGTACTCGACCGGAATAACGCCCAGTGCGCGCAGCTTCTCGTGGTTGCGCTCCGAGGCCGTGCCGATCACGGTCGCGCCGATCTCGAGCGCGAGCTGCGCGGCGAGGAAACCGACGCCGCCGGAGGCCGCGTGGATCAAGAGCGTGTCCGTCTCGGTCAGCTCGAGCGTCTCGAGCGAACGCTGGGCGGTGAGGCCCGCGAGCGGCAGGCCCGCGGCGTCGTCGTACGAGACCGATTCGGGTACGCGCGCGACGGACGTGGCCGGGAGCGCGACAAACTCGGCGAACGTGCCGCCCGAGACGACGTCTTTGCGGCCGTAGGCGGCGACGCGGTCGCCCGGAGCGAACTCCGGAGTGTCGGGGCCGACCTGCTCGACGACGCCGGAGACGTCCCAGCCCGGGACCACCGGGAAGACGGCGTCGAGCATGCCGTCCAGGCCGCCGGCCATGAGTTTCCAGTCGACGGGGTTCACGGCCGCGCGCTCGATGCGGATCAGGACCGAGCCGGGACCGACGTTGGGGGTCGGCAGGTCGGTGAGTTCGAGGGTGTCTGGGGTGCCGTATTCACGGTAAGTCATTGCTCGCATGCCCAGCACAACCGCGCGTGCGGCGCCCGCATTCCCGGACCTGCCTGTGACTTCACCGACCCGGGGCAGCATCTCCAGGATCGACGGGAAGTGATCGAAGAACTCGCACTCGCAAATCGACACGACATGCATCTAGATTTTTGACAATCACTTACTCGGCCTCAATACTGTTGAATCTGAGGGTTCATCCGGGCTCTGATGACCAATGCGGCCTACCGCTTCGCGCACACCCAACCAGTGGATTCGGAAATTACCCGTGACATCACCTCGTCGAACCGGAATGCTCCTCTGCGGACTGGCCAGCCTGTTCAACTTCAGCGTCTTCTTCGTCGCATGGGATTTCCTCGGCGTATTCCGAAATTCTATGCCGCCACGGCTGGGCATCATGGTCATCAGCCTCTCACTGGTGGCTCTGCTCGCCACGTTAGGAGCCACTCGCAAGCCCCGTGGCAAGACTGGACTGCACCTCACCATTGTGGCAGTCGCTTGTGCCGCATCGCTGCTGACCGTCAGCGGGGAACTGCTTGTACTCAACAGCGAGGACGGTAACTTTGCCATCGCACTCATGCCCGCGACGGGGACTCTTCTACACGTGCTGGCGGGGGCTATCCTGAGCCGGCACCTCGGACATGCTGCTGCTTTGCCGGACAGGGTGAATCAGCAGAACTAGACCCTTGGAAAAACCCTGCGCCGTCCGATGAGCAATGTGAGGCAACTACCCAGCGATGCGGCCGGTACAGGTGCCAGGGCACTTCCGCTGCTCCCGCCAACAGTCGAGGAGTTCTCCGACACCGGGAAGATCCAGTTCGTGAGCCACAAAAAGAGTATCGCCGCCTGCAACACAGGCCAATCACCCCAGCGCTGGAATGACTTACTGGGTGTTGGTGGCCTTGATTAGCTTCCGGTGAGTGATATCGGTTGTGACGCCCCAGATCGCCGCTACCAATGCCGCAACGACGAACATACTGAATCCGAGATGCATCCCACTCAGAATCCAGTCCGGCGTGGGCCCAGGATCTAAACCTTGGCTTTCAGTCATGCTGTACTCCACACCGGAGACGACCAAGAAGACTGCCACGATCAGCAGTCCGAGACCCGCGAAAACGAGTGCAGCAAACAAGGCCTTGCGTGGCATGGCGGCGCTCGTCATCGACTCGTTTCGGCCAGCTCGCGCGCCGCCGGCTCCCCAGCAAGGTGCGAGCGCAACGTGCGGGCATCGTACTCGCGACGGAAGCGCCCGCGCTCCTGCAGCACCGGGACGACGAGGTCGACGAAGTCCTCGATGCTCGCCGGCAGCGCCGGCGGCATCAGGTTGAATCCGTCCGCGGCTCCAGAGTCGATCCACCGCTCGATCTCGTCGGCGATGGCCTCGGGCGTGCCGATGAACGTAGCGTGCCCGCCGCCGGCGGCAAGATAGCCGAGCAACTCGCGCACGGTCGGTTGCGTGCTTTCGATGATGCGCAGCACCGTCGCGTACCGGCCCTGCGGCCCCGTGAACTCCTCGAGCGGGGGCAACTCCGGGACGGGGGCGTCGAGCTCCCAGCCGGAGGTGTCGGTGCCCACGAAGAACGACAGCTGGCGCAGGGAGTCCTCCACGGGCAGCAGCTCATTGAGCTCGCGCTGGCGCCGCCGCGCCTCCTCGTCGGTGCTCGCGACGTACGTGACGAGGCCGGGCATGATCGTCAGGGAGTCGGGATCGCGGCCGTGGGCCGCGGCCCGGGAGCGGATGTCCTCGCGGTAGGCCCGCGCCGACTCCAGGTCCCACGCCACCGCGTAGACGCCCTCGGCGTAGCGGGCGGCCAGGTCGCGCCCGGGCTCGGAGGCCCCGGCCTGGAACAGCACGGGGCGGCCCTGCGGCGACTGCGGCACGTTGAGCGGACCAGCGACGTCGAACGCGGCACCGTGATGGTCGAGCGGCTTCAGCAGCGCCGCGTCGACGTACTTGCCCTCCCGGTCCGCGAGGATCGATTCGGCCGGCCAGGAGTCCCAGAGGCCGGTGATCACGCGCACGAATTCCTCCGCCCGCGCGGAGCGCTCCTCGTGCGCCGGCAGGGCCTCCATCGAGTGGTTGCGCGCCTCGGCGTCGGTCATCGAGGTCACGACGTTCACGCCGGCCCGGCCGGCGGAGATGTGGTCCAGGCTCGCGAGCTGCCGGGCGGCGTTGAAGGGATTCCAGAAGGTACTGGAGATCGTCGTGACGAGGCCGATCCGCTCGGTCGCCCGGGCCATCGCGGTGAGCGTCGTGACCGGCTCGAGGTACCAGCGCGGCCCGCGGTCGAGCCCGTCGAGGCCCACTGACTGACCATCGGCCAGGAAGACCGCGTCGAAGAGCCCGCGCTCGGCCGTGCGCGCGAGGCCCTCCCAGTACTCGATCTCGCCGAGGCGGGCGACGCTCGACTCGGGGTGCCGCCAGGCGGCGACGTGATGCCCGCAGCCATGCGCGAAGAGGTTCAGGTGCACCTGCCGTGCGCCGGCCATCAGTCCTTCACCAGCCCGCCGTCGATCACGAGGTTCTGCCCCGTGGCGGACCGCGCCCAGGGCGAGGCGAAGAAGAGGACCGCGTCCGCGAACTCGGCCGGCGTCGTGACCGAGCGAAGCGGGGTGCCCTCGGCGATCGCGTCAAACACTGCCTCCGGGGTCGCCGCGCTCGCGTCGGTCGTGCGCAGCAGACCGCCACTGACCATGTTCACGCGGATGCCGCGCGGCCCCAGGTCGGAGGCGAAGGTGCGCGTCAGCGAGAGCAGTGCCGCCTTGGCCGCGGTGTAGTCGTGGTAGGGCACGACGGGGTTCTGGAAGAGGTTGGTCCCGACGTTCACGACGCGGCCGGAGCCGAGTTCCGCGAAGTCCGCCAGGGCGGCCTGGACGACGTTGATCGCGCCCTCGACGGTGCCGGAGAACTGCTGGGAGAACTCGTCGTAGGTGATCTCGTGGGCGTGGGAGCGGCCGTCACCGTTGAAGGAGAAGTCGACCAGCGCGTTGTTGACGACGGTCGCCACCGGTGCCCCGAACGCGGCCTTCGCCTGCGCGACGAGCGCCTCGACCTGCGCCCGGTCGCGGACATCGGCCTGCACGGCGGCGACGCGGCCCGGGTGCGCGGCGACGAGTTCGTCGGCGGCCTGACGGCTCGCGTGGTAACCGACGACGACCCGCGCGCCCTCACGCAGGAACGCCTCGGTGATGGCCCGGCCCAGGCCGCGCGCCCCGCCGGTCACGAGGACCACCTGGTCGGCGATCGCCGGTGCTGTCTCTCGTGCGGCCGCGGCGGTGTCTGTTGTCGTCATGTGCTTGCCCTTCTGCTCACATGGCGAGGGTGCGTCTGGGGCGCCCGCGGAAGCCGGTAGCACCGGGTGATGCGCGGGATCGCATCGGACATTCCCTTCGCCAGTACTAACTGGATCAGGTTCTACGGGTCGCATCTCAGCCACCGATGGTGGCGCCCCGAGTCGTTTCCCAAGGACCGTATCACGGCGTCCGCCGCGCGCTGGCCGGGCGCGTGCCCGCTCAGGGCTGCGGTTGGGGCGCCCGCGCGGCGGCCTGCAGGCGCAGTACGACGGCGTCGAGCCAGGCCCCGACGTTCACCCGCGCCTCGTGCGTGTCCGGGTAGCGGCACCGCAGGTGCAGGCCCGATTCGTCGAGAATGAACCACAACATGACGCCGTCGGTCGCGATGCTCGCACCCACGTAGTGCATGTCGAGGCACTCCGCCGGCACCCGCACGGGCAGGCGGCGCAGGTCCAGCCACGAGATCGCGAACATGCCGGGTGTCGCGGGCATCCCGCCCCACGGGCGCAGCAGTTCCTCGAGCGGATACGACCCGAGCCGCACGGCGGCCTTCACCGCACGTGCGCAGGCTTCGGGCTCCGGATCCCCCGACTCGAGCACCGAATTGGTGATGAACCAGCCCACGGAGTCGTGCCAGGCGTCGTCGTGCCGGCTGTGTACGGGGAAGACCGCCCGCAGGGCGGATCCGGCGAGCTCGGCCGTGACCGCGGTCATCGCCGACACGGCCGAGGTGAGGGTCGAAACCCCGGCGGCTCGGGCGCCCTCGGCGAGCGCCGCGCAGGCCGCGGTGCCGAGCACGTCGCGGACCTCCACGCGCTCGGGGTGCGGCGCGGACGGGCCGAGCGGCAGCGGGAACACCGGCATGCCCCCGGCGCCGACGTCCATGATCTCCGCCCAGCGGCGGCGGACGTCCTCCGGTGCGGCGGGCCGCGCGGCGAGGGCGCGGGTGTGCTCGGCGAAGGCGGGCGCCGGCGACAGCGCGGGGCCGCCATCGTGCGCGCCGCGCAGCGCGGTCATGAGGTCGCGGACGATGACGAGCATCGACCACATGTCCACGTGGGTGTGGTCGGCGGCGACGATCACCGTGGGTCCGGCGGCGGTCTCGAGCACGCAGATCCGGTGCGACGGCGCCGAGAAGGGCGTGCAGCGGCGGTCGAAGACGTCGCGGACCGCGGCCTCGACGGCCTGGCCCGCCCCGATCGGATGCTCCACCCAGCCGCCGGCGCCGACGTCGACCTGGTGCAGGCGGGGACCGTCGCCGTCACCAGGGTCGACGACCGAGCGCAGGGTGCCGTGCCGGGCGATCACGGCCAGCCACGCCGCGGCCAGATCGTCCCGGGAGAGCGTCTCCGCGAGGCGGAAGGACACGCCCATCCACGACCCGGGCCGCTCGCCCGCGCCGACGTGGCGCCGCTGATCGAAGGACAGGGGCAACGCGCACGCGGGAGGCGAGACGGCGACGTCGTACCCGTAAAGACGCCCGAAAGGCAGGCGCAACTGCGCGATGCTGGTGAGCCGCATGCTGGTAGCCTAACCTTCAATTTCCGCACCGCGACAGCATCATGACGGGAGGCCCCCATGCCGACGTTCACGGTTCCGGGCGCCGAGCTGGACGTGGAGCTCAGCGACGAGGGCGGGCATCCGGTGGTCCAGCTGCACGGCCTGACCTCCTCCCGCGCCCGCGACCGGGTGCTCGATCTGGACCTCGGCCGCGGCCTCAGCGGGACACGGCTGCTGCGCTACGACGCGCGCGGGCACGGGCGGTCGACGGGGCGGCAGACACCCCGCGACTACCGCTGGGAGGTGCTGGCCGAGGACCTGCTGGCCCTGCTCGAGCGCTTCTTCCCGGGCGAGCGCGTGCACGGGGTGGGCCCGTCGATGGGTGCGGCGACGCTGCTGCATGCCGCGGTGCGCGACCCCGGGCGCTTTAGCGGCCTGACCCTGCTGGTCCCGCCGACGGCGTGGCAGACGCGGGCCGCCAAGGGTGAGGACTACCGGCGGGCCGCCGCGCTCATCGAGCGGCGCGGGGCGCGCGCATTCGTCGTCGCCGGCGCCAACGTCCCGCCGCCGCCGGCGACGGTGGGCGCCCCCGCGACGGTGCCCGACGTCGCCGAGCACCTGCTGCCCGCGCTGTTCCGCGGGGCGGCGGACACCGACCTGCCCCCACGAGAGGCGATCGCCGGGCTCGGGATGCCGGTCACGATCCTCGCGTGGGTCGACGACCCCGCCCACCCGCTCTCGACGGCTGAGGCGCTCGCGTCGCTGCTCCCCGACTCCAGGCTTCAGGTGGCGTCCACCCCAGCCGAGGTCCAGACGTGGCCTGGAATCCTGCGCGCGGACGTCGCCCGGCGCGGCTGAGCGCTCGGGCGGCGTATTGAACGTCGGGAACCAACGCGGCGCCCCGGGTTGTCCACAATTGCAGCCCGCCAACACATCGGCGGCGGCATGTGCACCAGCATGGTGGCTATGGGAATCAGATATTACGCATACACCTGGCCCGCAGAGGACCTCGACATGGTCCTCCGGAACCCCCGCGCCGCGCTGTCAGACGATCCGTTCGACGACGTATTTCTCACCCCTCCGGATGAGCAGCCCGACATGCTGTATTTGGACAAGATGTGGCCCGACTTCCAGCAGCTGACCTCCCCAGCTGAACACGAGCACCCGCGCCCGTCCTACCGCATGTTCGAAGGCAACGTCAGCTACTGTGCCGACGAGGGGTGGGCCTGTTGGTACCCCTGGTACAGGGCCATCGCCCCAGACGAGACAGGCGTCATCGCCCGCGATCTGGCTTCGATCACGGACGCCGAGGTCACCGCGAGGTTCGGCACGGGGGACGCGCCCCAGTCCCGGCACAGGAACACCCGGTCGGCACTGTGCGCCAACCTCGACGCCGCGAGAAAGTTCACCGAACGCGCCGCCGAGCAAGGTCGGGGCCTCGTCTACATGATCGGATGAGCGTCACCTCCGAATGGCTACACGAACGCTTCCGCCGCGCTGCGTCGGCGGTTGGGGACTGGGCCGTCGTCGTTCAGATCAGCAGGTTCACCGCGCCGGCCGCGGTCAGAACCAGCACGGCGTGCTCGAAGAGACGCTGCGAGATGCGCGCCGCGAGCCAGCGGCCGGCGAAAGCCCCGACCACGACGAGCGGGATCAGGGCGGCGGAGATCGTGAAGATCTGAGCGTCGAGCAGGCCCAGACCGATCTGGAACGGCAGCTTGGCGAGGTTCACGGCGAAGAAAAAGTAGGCCGTGGTCCCGAGGAAGGCCTTCACGGGCAGGCGCCGGGAGAGCAGGTAGAGGCTCATGACCGGGCCGCCCGCGTTGGCGACCATCGTTGTGAACCCGCCGAGCGTTCCGTAGCCGTAACCGGCGGCTCGGGACGGGGCGACGAGCGCGTCGGAGCCGGACTTCGCGCGGCGCTGCCACAATGCGAAGACCAACAGCGCGAGCAGGATCACGCCGATCACGCGGCGGACGACGTCGTCTGTCGAGGCGCCGAGAAACACGGCGCCGACGACCATACCGGCCAGCACCCCGGGGACGAGGCGGCGCAGGGTGCGCCAGTCGACGTCGTTCCGGTACATCCAGACGGCGAACAAGTCGCCGACGATCAGGAGAACGAGCAGCGCGCCCGTTGACTCGCGGGCCGGCAGGACGGCGGCGAAGATCGCGACGCAGAGGGTCCCGGCGCCGGGCAGCGCGGTCTTGGCGAAGCCCGCGAGCAGCGCGCCGCACGCGAGCACAGCCCAGGCGAGCACATCGAGTTCGATCACCGGCTCACCTTACGCGGCCCGCCCGGCGACATCTATCGTCACCCGGCGTACCCGCGTCCGACACGGAGAGTCATCGTACGACGTCGTCCGCAGCAGACGCCGGGGCCGGCGCCGCGCCGTCCTAGGGTGAGCCTTCTCGGGACACTCACGATACAAAGCTCGCGACGTTCCCGGTCACCTCGGACTCAAGCTCGTCAGAAAGGACCACCATGCGATCTCTCATCATCCTGGCCGTCATCGGCTTCTTCGCCCAACTCGTCGACGGATCCCTGGGCATGGCCTACGGGGTGACATCCACGACGCTGCTGCTGCTGGCGGGCATCGCCCCGGCCGCGGCCTCGGCGATCGTGCACCTCTCCGAAGTCGGCACGACGCTGGTCTCAGGGGTGGCGCACTGGAAGTTCGGCAATGTGGACTGGCGGGTCGTCGGCATCATGGCCGCCCCCGGCGGCGTCGCCGCGTTCTTCGGCGCCCACTTCCTGGTGGGCCTGGACGGCGAGGCGGCGAAGCCGGTTGTCTCGACGATCCTGTTGGTCCTCGGCATCTACGTCCTGTACCGGTTCCTGCGCATGCCGACATCCCAGCCGGCGTTCCGTGGGACGCTCCGCAAGCGCTTGCTCGTGCCCTTGGCTGTCGCGGCCGGTGCGCTCGACGCCGTGGGTGGCGGCGGCTGGGGGCCGGTGGGAACGCCGACCCTGCTGGCCTCGGGCAAGATCGCCCCGCGCAAGGTCGTCGGCTCGATCGACACCTCCGAGTTCGTGGTGGCCCTGGGCGCCTCCCTCGGGTTCCTCACAGGGCTGGGTGCGGCCGGGATCGACTTTGCCTGGGTTCTCGCCCTCCTCGCCGGTGGCGTGGTCGCGGCCCCGCTGGCCGCATGGCTGGTCCGGCTCCTGGCCCCACGCGTCCTCGCCGTCGCGGCAGGCGGGCTCATCGTCTTCACGAATAGCCGGACGCTGCTGGGCACTGACGCGGCCGAGGGCCTGCTGGGCGGCAACACGGGCTCTGTCGTGCTGGTTGTGCTCTTCGCGGCGTGGGCGGCGCTGGTGGTCTGGGTCGTGCGACGCGAGCTGCGGGCCCGCGTTGCCGAACGCGAGCACCGCGCGGCACTGGCCAAGACCGAGGCCTAAGTTGGGGACATCTCTATAAGGGTCGGCGGCAGGCTTCAGATGCGTCGCGTGGTGAGCGTCAGGACGAGCGCCACGACACCCGACAAGAAGGAAACGACCCCCACGAGGTAGGCGGCGAGCATGAGGTCACCGGCCCAAGAGGCTTCCGCAACCCACAGCAATCCCGAAGAAATCACCATGAGGACCGCCACCCAGGCGGAGATGGCCATCACGAGGGGCGCAACAGATGATGTCCGATGTCGGCCGAGCCATCGCCCGAAGGCAACTGCTCCAACCAAGAGCGACACCGCAAACATGGCCAGCATGAGCCAATAGAGGGGCCCGCCCGGCTGGCCCCCAATGTCTGGAACGACGCCATGCGCGAAAAGACTGGTACTGACAAGGAACAAGAGCGCACAGGCGACTGCGATCGATGCCGTCCACCCGTGGCGGACAGTCGGAGAATTACTCACCAGTGACACTTTTTACTCACCTTCGTGGGATGGCTCAGGCCTCGGTGACACGGCCGGCGTCAACTCGCCAGTGCCGGTCCGTCCGCACCGTCGAGAGCATGCGCCGGTCGTGCGTCACGAGCAGCAGGGTCCCGTCGTAGGAGTCGAGCGCCTGCTCGAGCTGCTCGATGGCGGGAAGGTCCAGGTGGTTCGTTGGCTCGTCGAGCACCAGCAAGTTCACGCCCTGGGCCTGCAGGACGGCCATGCCGGCGCGGGTGCGCTCCCCCGGCGAGAGCTCGCCCACGGGGCGGTTCACATGCTCGGCCTTGAGCCCGAACTTGGCCAGCAGGGTGCGCACCTCGCCGGAGGCCATCTCGGGCACAACCGCCTCGAAGGCGTCGGCGAGGGCGGCGGGCCCGGCCAGCTGCGAGCGGGCCTGGTCGATCTCCCCGATGCGCACGCTCGCGCCGAGGCTCGCGGTCCCTTCGTCCGGCGCCTGGTGGCCGAGCAGCGCCCGGAGCAGCGTCGACTTGCCGGCGCCGTTCGGGCCGGTGATGCCGATGCGCTCCCCGGCGTTGACCTGCAGGGACACGGGCCCGAGGGTGAAGTCCCCCTGCCGGATCACGGCCGCGCTCAGGGTCGAGACGACCGAGCTGGAGCGCGGCGCCGAGCCGATCGTGAAGACCAGCTGCCACTCCTTGCGCGGCTCCTCGACCTCGTCGAGCCGGGCGATCCGGCTCTCCATCTGCCGCACCTTCTGCGCCTGCTTCTCACTCGACTCGGACGCGGCTTTGCGCTTGATCTTGTCGTTGTCCGGGGACTTCTTCATCGCATTGCGCACGCCCTGGCTGGACCATTCGCGCTGCGTCCGCGCGCGGGAAACGAGGTCGGCCTTCTTGTCCGCGAACTCGTCGTACTTCTCACGCGCGTGCCGCCGCAGCGTCTCGCGCTCCTCCAGGTACGCGTCGTAGCCGCCGCCGTACACGCGGTTCGAGCCCTGCGCGAGGTCCAGCTCCAGCACCCGCGTGACACACCGGGAAAGGAATTCGCGGTCGTGGCTGACGAGCACCACTCCCCCGCGCAGCCCGCGCACGAACGCCTCGAGCCGCTCGAGCCCGTCGAGGTCCAGGTCGTTGGTGGGCTCGTCGAGCAGGACGACGTCGAAGCGCGAGAGCAGCAGCGCGGCCAACCCGACGCGGGCGGCCTGCCCGCCGGAGAGCGAGGTCATCAGCGTCTGCTCGGCCCGCTCGCCGTCGAAGTCCAGGCCCAGGTCGGCCAACACGACGGGCAGTCGCTCATCGAGGTCAGCCGCGCCGCTCGCCAGCCAGCGGTCGAGCGCCGCTGAGTAGACGTCGGCGGGGTCGATGCCGCCGGCAGCCGGTTCGCCAAGCGCCTCGGCCGCCGATTCCATCGCGCGCGTAGCCTCGGCACACCCGGTGCGCCGGCCGACGTAATCGACGACGGTCTCACCCTCGACGCGCTCGTGCTCCTGCGGCAGCCAGCCCACGAAGGCGTCGGCCGGAGCCAGCGTGACGGATCCGGCCTGGGGCGTGTCGACGCTGGCGAGAAGCCGCAGCAGCGTGGACTTGCCGGCGCCGTTGGCACCGACGACCCCAACGACGTCGCCCGGGGCGACGGTGAGATCCAGCGAGTCGAAGAGCGTGCGGTGGCCGTACCCGCCGGCGAGTCCGTGGGCGACGAGTGTTGCGGTCATCTGGCAATTCTCCCACGCGACGGGCGGCGTTCTTCCCGGCTGACCGGCGTCGCCGTGCGCCGATCCCCCATGTCGCGCGGAGTGCCGATACCCTACGAAGCATGACGAATGACGTTCTCACGCCCGCCCGGACAGCGACCGTGGCCTGGAACGTGGTGCGCATCGCGACGGCCGTCCTCATCGCCGCGGCCGCGGCCCGCCAGCTTGCGCAGTCGGTGACGTTCGCCTTGGACTCCGACACGGCGTACGGCTCCCACCTCCCGACGGTCGTCGCGAACTTCCTGAGCTTCTTCACGATCGAGTCGAATCTGCTCGCCGCGATCGTGCTGCTCGCCGCAGCGGTTCACTCGTTCCGCTCGAGGGGGCGCGCGGCACAGGATCCGGCGTGGCTTGCGACCCTCCTGGTCTGCGCGTCGACGTACATGATCGTCACCGGGGTGGTCTACAACGTGCTGCTGCGCGGGGTCGAGCTGCCGCAGGGGCAGACGGTGCCGTGGTCGAACGAGGTGCTGCACGTTGTCGGGCCGCTCGTCATGCTGCTCGACGTGCTCCTCGCGCCGCGCCGACGGGCGCTGCCCTGGGCGGCAATCGGCGTCGTCGTGCTCTATCCGATCGCCTGGGCGATCTACACGCTGCTGCGGGCGAACACCGTCATCGCCCCGCTCTCGGGCGACCCCTGGTGGTACCCGTACCCGTTCCTGGACCCGCACCTGCAGGGCGGATACGGCGTCGTGGCGGCCTACATCGCCGGGATCGCGGTGCTCATCGGGCTCGCCGGTTGGGGAGTCATCGCCGCCGGGCGGCTCCGGACCCGGGGCTGACCGTCGCGCCGGACGCCGAATGTGCGGCAGACTCGTGGCATGGACGATCTGCATGTGCCCCCGGGCCCCGGCGCTCCCGGCGGCCTCACGGTGCCCGCGGCCGAGCTGCTCGAGCAGTTCTCCCGGTCCTCCGGCCCCGGCGGCCAGGGGGTCAACACCACCGACTCGCGCGTCCAGCTCAGCCTCGACCTCGGCACGACGACGGCGCTGGACGAGCCCCAGCGCGAACTCGCCCTCGCGCGCCTCGCGGAGCGGCTGACGGGCACGGTCCTGACGATCAGCGCCTCGGAGCACCGGTCCCAGCGGCAAAACCGGACCGCGGCGCGGCAGCGGCTCGCCGGGCTGCTGCGCGACGCCGTCGTCCCCGAGATCACTCGCCGGCCGACGCGGCCCACTCGGGGATCGAAGCGGCGCCGGCTCGAGGGCAAGCGCCAGCGCGCCGAGACCAAGCGGAACCGACGCCGCCCGGGAGCCGAGTGAGACGACCGCGGGCGGTCGGCGCGGGTTAGGCGCCCGGCCTCCACGACGCCAGCTGGTCTGTCGACACCTCGCGCAGCCACATCTGCCACAGCGGGCCGAAGGTGAAGCGGCGCGCGCCCAGTGCGGTGAGGGCCGCCAGGTCGCCGGCGGCGTGCCCGTCGACGGGGTGCACCGTGAGGTTGACCGGCACGCTCACTGCTTCGACGAGACGCGTCACGTCCTCGGCTGACGCCAGCCCCACGGGGTAGACGGACCGGGCCCCGGCCTGGGCCATCAGCTTCGACCGCTCCACCGCTTCCGCGAGCGGGTCGGCGAACACGTCCGGGCCGAGCTTGAGGGCGTCGGTGCGCCCGTTGATGACAAAGTCGACTCCCGCCGCGTCGGCGGCCTGCCGGGCGGCGGCGATGTAGTCGGCGTGCTCGTTGCGGTCGCGCACGCGCTTGCCCTCGGAGTGCACGACGTCCTCGATGTTCACTCCGACGGCGCCGGCCTCCAGGACCCGCTCGATCAACTCGGCGGGCGCCAACCCGTAGCCCGACTCGACGTCGGCGCTCACGGGCACGTTGACCGCGCCGGTGATCCGCGCGACCACCGCGAGGTAGTCGGCGAAGTCCATGTTCTCGCCGTCAGAGCTGCCGGTCGCGTCGGCCACGGGGTGGCTTCCCGTGGTGATGCCCTCGAATCCCGACTCCTCCGCCGTGCGCGCGCTCCAGACGTCCCACACGGTGGGCAGGACGAGCGCTCGGCCCGACTCGTGGGCTTCGGCCAAGGTAGTGGCAAGTTCTTTGACGTGTGTCATGTGGTTCTCCTTAGGCTGCGCCGTGCGGCGCTCGGTCACCGGTGTCCGTCAGGGCAAGACTAGGTCCTTTTGGCCGCGATGTCAGGGGGCAAGGAGCGGGAATCGGGCGGCATCGGGTGGCCGTCGACCTGGATCGTACCGGACGGGCACAAGTACTCGGCCTCACGGACCGCGTCCTGGTCGTCCTCCAGCGGGTTGGCCTCCAGCAGTTCCACGAACCCTCCGTTCGCGTCGCGGTTGCGGAAGATGCGGGGCGCGACGTGGCCGCAGTTGCCGGAGGCCACGCACAGGGGTTGGTGAACGGTGACTTTCATCTTTGGCTCCCCTTTCTGGGTGTTCGCTTCACGCGCGGGAGTGGCTTCTCGCGCGGCTCAGCCGCGATACCGCTGCACCAACGGGCACGCGAACGGGTCCCGGTTCTTCAGTCCGACCTGGTTGAGGTAGGCCACCACGGTGGCGGCGGCGCCGGCCAGCGACTCCTGGGTGTACGGAATGCCGAGCCCGCTGCAGTGCTCGCGCACGAGCACCTGCAGGGCGGGTAGGTTGGGCCGGGGCACCGCCGGAAAGAGATGGTGCTCGACCTGGAACTGAAGCCCACCCAAGAGCAGCCGGGACAGCGGGCCGTCGTCGATATTGCGCGACATCCGCACCTGGCGGCGGAGGAAGTCGAGGTGGACGCCGGCCGGGACGGTCGGCATGCCGATGTGGTTGAGCGCGAAGGCTCCGCCCAACAGGAGACCGAAGGTCCCGACCTGGACGCCGACGAACGCGAACGCCATGCCCACCGGCAGCACGAGGAACAGCAGCGTCAGGTAAGCCGCATGGCGAACCGCGATGAGCGCGATCTCGGTGACTCGGTGCGGCACGTTGCGCGCACTGAAGAGCATCCGCAGCGACGCGACGTGTAGGTTCAGGCCCTCCAGGAGCAGCAGCGGGACGAAGAAGTACCCTTGGCGCCGGGCGAGCCAGGCGCTCAGACCCGCGCGGCGGTCGGCGGCCGCGGGGGTGAGCGCCAGCAGGTTGGACTCGATATCGGGGTCCGTGTTCTCCCGGTTCGGGTGCGCGTGGTGCGTGTTGTGCTTAGCCATCCACCAGCTGAAGCTCAGGCCCATGAGCAGACAGGCAATGAGCCGAGACGCCCACTCGTTCCGCGTTCTCGAGGCGAAGATCTCCCGATGTGCGGCCTCGTGCGCGAGGAACCCCAGCTGCGCCATCACCAGACCGATGAGCGCGGCGATGATCAGCTGGAACCACGTCGCGCCGAGGAGGACGACGGCGGCCAGCAGGCCCGCGAGCAGCAGGACCCACCCACCGATCCGAGTCACGTAGAACCCATAACGACGACGCATCAGCCCGGCGTCGTGCACCGTCCGGCTCAGCTGCCGGTAGGACTCCACAAACTCTTCACGGGACAAGGCGGCACCTCCCTGGTCTCGCGCGCCGCGCCCGTCCGGCACCGACGGTGCCTCGCGCCCGGCTGACTAGCCGCTTAGGGCCAGATTAGACAGGAATACCCACCCGTTCAATCCCCTCACCGCTGCCTGCCGGACGCCGCGGCGCAGGTAGGGTGGCGCCCATGAGCGATCTGATCAACCTCGACGCTTTCCGCGGTCTCGGCCCCGACGCGACGCACCGCGACGTCACGGACGCTGTGCTCGCCGCCGGCTGGATCCGGTGCGGCGACGGCGACTGGGCGTCAGCCTTCGCCGCGCCCGGCGGGGCCGTCGTCGCCCGGATCAGCCCGTTCGATCCCGTCGGCCCCTACACGGCGCGGCTCTACACGGAGGCGGCCGAGACGGGTCTCGTGCCGCGGCTGTATGCGCACCGGAGCCTGTCCGGCGGCGGCGATCTCCAGCTCATGGAGCGGCTCCAACCCGTTCCGGTCGCGGAGGCCGCGGCGTTCCTGGCCCGGCTCGCGGTGCCCGATCTGGGCCTGGCGCCCCTCGCCGCCGTCGTCGTGCGCATCCACGCTGACGCCTGCCGCGAGCTCCCCTGGTGCGGACCGCTCGACGACAATCCATCCAACGTGATGCGCACGATCGACGGCCAGCTGGTGCTCACCGACCCCTACTACGCGGACGGACCGAACCTCTTCGCGACCGCCGAGCACGATCCGGACCGCCTCGTGGCGACCATCCCCGAGCGTCACCGTCGGTTCATGACCGAGATTCCGTTGGCCGCTTCCGGGCCGTGGGAGCCCGCGGCGCGCGAGGCCGTGCGCGAGGGGCTGCGCCTGGCCGACGAGCGGACCGCCCGGGGTCGCTCCTAACGTCCGGCAGGATTAACGCTTGGACGCGCGGTAGCCGGCGTTCTTCGCTGCTGCCGCCGTCGTGAAGCACTCCTCCGGCTTGGTCCTGCTGTAGTAGGCGCCGCCGGGCACGTGGTAGATCCCCGAATCGGCGTTGCCCTTGACCGGGTACCCCTTCGGGCAGTTGAACGAACCGGTCCCGGCGACGCGCGACGGCTTCGCCCCCGCCTTGATCGTCAGCGACTGCTTCGCCGACGTCGTATAAGTCTTGGACCACGTCGTCTTGGTGACCTGCTTGGAGGTGGTCACGGTCTTGACGAGCGACTTCGACGGGTAGAGGACTGGAGACGCCTTGGCTCCAACCTTGGCCTGCAGAGGAGTCTCGTCCTCCCAGTTGTCCTCCCACAGGGCGAAGCCGGTCAGGCCCGACTCGTCGTTGAGCGCGGTCTGGGGAAACGACAGGAACTCGGTGGCATACGTTCCGTCGAACCCACCCGTGCAATTCAGGTAAACCGGGACGAAGTCCGCCTTGATGAGCGAGCCGTCCTCTTCCGACTCGAAGACGGCGCGCTCCGCCTTGCCGACACGATCCACCGTGCAATTCATCTTGATCGCGCGGTTCGGGCCCGCGACGGTGGACTTGCTCGTGCTCTTCTCCGTGCTGGTCTTTGTCACCGGGACCTTGTACTTAACCGTGGTGGTGACGCTGTACTTGCCGGCCTTCAGTGCGGCCGCCGACTTGTTGGTGACGAGGGTCTTGGACCCCTGCTTCACCGTCACGCTCTTGGACACCAGCTTGGCGCCCTTGCTGACCGTGACGTTCGGCTTGATCGTCGCCTTCTTGCCATAGGGCGCGGTCTTGCTGGCGATCTTCTTGATTGCGACGGCGGTCCGGACCTTGAGCGTCTGGCTCTTGGTGGACTTCTTGGTCGCCGAGTAGGTCTTCTTGCCGTCCTTGACGGTGTAGGTGCGGTACGTGGCCGTCGTCGTCACCGCGTAGGTGCCGGCCTTGAGCGAAGCGCTCTTGGCCTTGGAGGCGACGGTCTTGCCGCCCTTCTTGATCGTGAACGTCGCGGACGAGAGTTCGGTCTGCCCGGAGAGCTTGATCGACGGGGTCACCTTGGCCGATCCGCCGACGGCGACGAGCGGGCTGGCGATCGTCCCGATGGTGAGCTTGGACGACGTCGTCGTGGCCGCGGGCGCCTGCACGGCGGCCGTGGTCGGCAGCGGAGCGGCGGTGGCCGGCGCCGCGGCTACGCCACCCATGAGCAGCGAAGCGGCGGCGACGGACGCGCACCAGCGCATGACAAGTGTTTTCATGATTCCCCCAACTAAAGCCGGATGCAGAGCGCATCGCGGTTTGAACGAGAGAATCATAACCCCAGGTGCGCGCAAAAGTGACGGGCGAGACACAACAAGTTTTATTCGCCGATCAACGGTGGCGGGAGAAGCGCCGCGGGGTGTCAGAGCCGGAGGATGCCGACCGGCTCCGCCTGCGGGAACGGGTCGGAGTGGAGTCGACCATAGGTGTCAACGTCGATCCGCTCGCCGTCGATCAGGAACTTCCCGCGCCCAGTGCCTTCCTTGACGAATCCGGCGGCTCGCGCCACCCGGCCCGACGCCGGATTGTTGACGCGGTGCCCCAGCTCCAGGCGGTCCAGGCCGCCAACCGTAAGCGCCCAGTCGGCCACGGTCGCGGCGGCACGCGCCATCCATCCGTTGCCGCGCGCGTCCTCGCTCATCCAGTACCAGAACCAGCCGCTGCGGTTCGCCGGATCCGCGGTGACGCAGACCAGCCCGACGAGTCGATCATCGGAGGCGAGCGCCCAGGGGATCTGGTGGCCGTCGGGCCGCAGGAGAGCCCGGACGTATCGCTCGGCGTCCTCGAGCGACGCCACCTCACCCTGCCTGGCCATGTCCGGGTTCGACCGGAACGCCGCCAGCACCTCGGCCGCGTCCGATTCCCACAGCGGGCGAAGCAGGACGGCCGCTTCGTGAAAGTTGCTCATGCTGGAAGCCTACGACGACGGCGCTGCCGCCTTTGCTAGCGTGAGCCCCATGGCCTGGACCTTCACGACCGAACTCATCGAATGGCGCGGCCCCGCCCCGTTCGTGTTCGCCCCGATGCCGGCGGGCATGTCGGCCGAGCTGAAGGAAGCCGCGCGCGGGCTGATGTATTGGGGACAGATCCCGGTCGCGGTCACGATCGGAACCACCGACTTCGACACCGCACTATGGCCCAAGGACGGGCGCTTCTTGGTCCCGGTCAAGAAGGTTGTTCAGGAGGGTGAGGGGATCGGCGTCGGCGACGTCGTCGCTGTCAGTCTGGACGTGCGCGCGGGTCAGCCCAGGCGCTGATTCCGGCGGTTCAGAGGTGCCGCAGGACGGTGACGGCGAAGTCGGCGTCGTCGTGCCAGGCCCGCAGATCCCAGGTCGCGAACCGGTGCTCGACCCGCAGCCGGGCGTCCGCCACGTGTCGGTCGAAGTCGGCGAGCGAGAGGTGCCGCGTCACGTGGAACCCGACGATGATGAACCCCTCCGGGCTGACACACGCCCCGACGCGGCGAAGCACCTCCGCCTCCGTCCCCGGGGCGAGGAAGACCATGACATTCCCGGCCATGAGTGCCGCATCGAAGGGTTGGGGCTGCCCCAAAGAAGCCAGCTCCAGCTCGGCCAGGTCGACGACGGCGTACGTGGGGCCCGCGTGATCCTGCTCGGCCGCGGCGATCAACTCGGGGTCCGCATCGATTCCGACGACGCTGTGCCCGCGCGCGTGCAGCTCGCCCGCATGACGGCCGGGACCGCAGCCGGCGTCGAGGATCCTGGCCCGCCGCGGGACCATGGCGTCGACCAGCCGGGCCTCCCCGATCAGGTCCTCCCCCTCAGCGGCCATCTCCCGGAAGCGGTGGATGTACCACTGCGAGTGCCCGTCCTTGGTCTCTGTCACCCAACGCGTCGGTTCTCCCATGGACCCACAGTAACGCTCCCGCACCCCGGGCCCGGCCTTCGCGGACCGACACTTTGACTATGAGAATGATTCTCATTAGTGTCTAGCAAGTGTTGGCCGCAGGTGCCCCACGACGGCTGAGTGCCGCAGCCCTGGCCACCGAGAATGGAGCAACCGAATAATGAGAAGTCTCAAGCCCTGGGCAGCCCTCATGCCCGCTTTGGTTCTGGCCGCCGCGACCGGATGTGGTGCGCCAGCCGACGCCGGCAGCAACCCCGCGGATGACGCGGCGGAGCCGATCACCGTGGACAGCTGCGGTCGGGAGGTTGTGTTCGACGCACCGCCGGAGCAGGTCCTGGCGATCGGTTCGGAGGCGCCGGCGCTGCTGGTCGCGGCCGGAGCCGGCGACAAGGTGACGCACTACGCCGGGAGCCTGGAGGTGCCGTTCGACGCTGAGACGCAAGCCGTGGTCGAGGGTGCCGAACGGGTCACCGAGGACTCGCACGACGTCTCGTCCGAGATGATCCTCAGCTCGGGAGTCGACGTCGTCATCGGCACCGACATCGGGGCAGGCGTCGACATCGACACCCTCGCCACCCGCCTGGACGAGGCCGGAATACAACTGCTGACGGTGAGCGGCTACTGCGCGGGCATCGAGGGGCGCTCCACGGACGGCGTGAGCGGGTTCGACCTGATCTACCGGGACGTGGAGACCTACGGCGAAATCTTCGGGACCGAGCAGGTGGCCACGGGCGCCATCGAGGACATGCAGGACCGCGTCACGGCGGCGGCGGCGGAGCTCGCGGACGAGGTCTCCGACCGGAGCGCGGCCCCCTTGTACGTGCCGGCCGGTGGCACCCTGGGGTCGTACGGCGGGCAGTCGCTCGTGTCCGAGCAGATGACCTTGCTGGGCCTGGAGAACGTCTTCGCGGACGTGCCGAAGCGCTACTTCGAGCCGTCCACGGAGGAACTCGTCAGCAGCGATCCCGACCTGATCTTCGCGATGTACCTGCCCACCGGTTCGTCGACGCTTGAATCCGACGAGGACGTGGTGAACGAGCTGCGCGATCGGCCCGAACTGGAGGGGCTGACGGCGGTCGACGACGACGCGGCGGTGGTACCGCTGAATTACTTCTACACCTCCCCCGGCCCGCTGGCGATCGACGGGCTTGAACTGATCGCCGAGCGCCTGGCCAACTCGTGAGGCAACTAGGAGAGCTGCGCCGGCGGGGGCGCATCGACGAGCACCGGCGCGCGCCCGGCGCACCCGCCCGGAGACGGCCGGGCCGGGCGGCGCGGGGCACGACGGAGGTCGACTTCGTCAAGCTGAGTCCGACGCGGAACATGACGCTGCTGGTCACCAGCCGGCATCCCGTCCGGGAGTACACGTCTATCGCGACGCAGCTCCTCTCGACCGGCCACGTACACGCCGAGCAGGTCGGCTTCGTGCGGACGCCCACGTCGCCGGGGGCACAGGTGCGCTTGCACATGGCCGGCGACGAGTTCTGCGGCAACGCCTGCCTGGCGCTGGCCGCGCTCAAGGCGGCGGAGCAGGGCCTGGTCCGCGGTGAGGCGACCAACGTCGTCGTGCAGGCATCGGGCGCGGACGCTCTCGTGAACTGCCGCGTCGAGCGCCGCGGGGCCGGCTACGAGTGCGAGCTCGAGATGCCACCGCCGCAGCGCGTGGAGCCCTACTCGTTCCCGGGCGCAGGGACCCACCGGTCTGCGATGGTCCGGTACGCGGACGCGGCGCACCTCGTCGTCGAATGCGACCGGAACGACCCCCTGATGAGGGAGCGCGCGCTGCGGCTCGCGGACCACCTCGGAAGGACCGAGGGGGTGCCCGTCGTCGGGGTGATGCTCTTCGACCCCGCGAGCCACCATCTGGATCCCCTCATCAACGTGCCGGCGCTGGACAGCACGGTCTGGGAGCGCAGCTGCGCGTCCGGAACCGCGTCGATCGGCGCCCACCTGGCCGCAACCTCGAAGGCCTCCGTGTCAGCGAGCGTGCGGCAACCCGGCGGCACCATGCACGTGAGGGCCGGCTACGACTCCGAAGGACTCACCACAGTGCACGTCGCGGGGCATGTCCGCGTCGTGGCAGAAGGGACCGCATATGTCCACGACTGAACTATCGTCCGGAACGCCGGCGACGCCCGCCACCGCGAGCGCCATGCTGGAGAGCCTGCGGGACTACAGGCGGCGCTTCGCCGCGGCCGCGGACGGGTACGACGCGTCGACCGAGCGCGCCGCCGACCTCGAACAGCTCATGGGTGACTTCTCCGCTTTCGTGACCGACGAGCGCAACGAGACCCCCTTCGCCGAACTCACGGACGTCGGGGAGCTGGTGGCCGATTTGCGGACCCAGTCCGCGCGCTGCGCCGCCGTGATGGAGAAGTACCGTGCGCTGCGCCTGCTCGAGGGCCGCAGCGGATCCGTCGGGTACTTCGCCAACGTCGAATCGTGTATCCAGGAAGAGTTCGGGGCCGTCGCGCCGACCGCGGCGTCGCGCGTGCTGCTCGTCGGGTCGGGCTCGTTCCCGATGACGCTGCTCAACGTCGCCGAGCGCACCGGCGCCGCGGCCGTCGGCGTCGACATCGACGCCGAGGCCGTCGATCTGGGCCGTCGGGTCGTCACCCTCCTGGGCGGTGGGTTCGACATCGCACTCGAAAACGTCCCGGCGGAAGAACTCGACTTCACGTCGAACGCCACCCACATCGTCTTCAGCTCGACGGTCCCGGTGAAGTACGACATCCTGCACCGGCTGCACTCGGTCACCCGGGACGACGTCGTCGTCGCCATGCGCTTCGGCGACGGGCTGAAATCGCTGTTCAACTACCCGATGCAAGACGTCGACCCCGCGCGCTGGCGCCTGCTCGAGACGGTGCGCCGGCCCGGCCAGGTCTTCGACATCGCGCTGTACGCCAAACACCCCGCCGAAAGAGAGGCTGAGTAGCCCATGAGTGACCTCGGGAACGTCCTGATCGCCGGGACCGGTCCGACGGCGGTGCAGACGGCCGTGCTGATGGGGCGGCTCGGAGGAGCGGTCGGGATCGCCGGCCGCACCTCGGACCGCTCGGCGTCGTTCTTTGCCGCCCTGGCCGCGGGCGACGGCCTCGTGCGCGCCGACGTGCAGAACGAGACGCACCGTGCCCTGGCCGGCGAGCGCCGGATCGAGCAGTGGTTCCGCGGGTACCCGACCGTCTCCGGCGCGTGGGACACCCTGATCCTCACCGTGACCGCGGACGCGTACGTCCCGGTGCTGCGGCAGCTGGCCCCAGACGTCCTCGCGCGCGTCCAGCGCATCGTGCTGATGTCGCCGACGCTCGGCTCCGGCCACCTCGTCCGCGAGTACGCGAGCGAGGCGGGGGTCGACCCCGAGGTGATCAGCTTCTCGAGCTACCTCGGCGACACTCGCTGGCCGGGCGGCGCCCCGGGCGCCTCCGTCCTGACGGCGGGCCTCAAGCGCCGGATCTACGCGGGGTCGACGCGGGCCTCCTCACCCGCGCTCGAGCGACTGCGCACCCTGTACGGGTCGGTGGGGACCGCCGTCGACATCCTCGGTCTGCCCGTGGAGGCGGAGACGCGGAACATCTCGCTGTACGTGCATCCCCCGCTGTTCATGAACGACGTCACCCTGCGCGCCGTGTTCGGCGCGTCCGGCCCCACGAAGTACGTCTACAAGCTCTTCCCCGAAGGCCCCGTCACGCCGTCGCTGATCCGCACGATGGTTGCGCAGTGGCGGGAACTGACGGCCGTCGCCGTCGCCCTGGGCGGCACCGGCGTCAACCTGCTCGAGTTCATGCTGGCGGACAGCTACCCCGTCCGCCCGGAGAGCATCAGCCCGGCCGACGTGGCCGCGTTCGAGCAGCTGCCCACGACCCACCAGGAGTATCTCGTCTACGTGCGCTACGCATCGCTGCTCATCGATCCGTTCTCGGAACCGGACGCCGACGGGAGGTACTTCGACTTCTCGGCCATCCCCATCCGGTCGATCTTCCGCAACGACGCCGGGCAGTGGGATGTGCCCCGGATGCCGAAGGAGGACTACTACCGCACGAAGATCATTCAAGGCGTCGCCCGGCACCTGGCTGTGCCGTGCCCGACGATCGACACGCTGTTGGCGTCCTACGAGGGTGAGCTGGAGCGGACGACGACGGCGCTCGCCGGCCAGTCCGTCTCCGCGGCTTTCGCGGTCCAGGACTTCGACGAGGACCTTGGCATGATCTGCGCCGGGATCGCGAGGGCAGCATGAGCCACGTCGACGTAGCCACCACCGAGGAGATGCCTAGCGAACGGCGGATCATCGCCGCAGTCTGGCCGACCCTGCTGGCGTCGGCCGTGGGCCTGCTGCCGTTCACCCTGTTGACCGCGTTCCTCGTACCGATCTCCGATGCCGCGGGCGCGGAGTACGCCGAGGTGGGGACCCTGCGCGGGCTCGCCGGGATCGGCGCGGTGCTCACCGGCGTCGCACTGGCCCCCTTGATCGGCCGCATCGCCCCCGGAAAGGTCGCCGCCGCCGCGCTGGTCCTGCTCGGCGTGGCCGCCGTCGTCGGAACCAACGCCTGGGTTCCCGCCCTGGCGGCGTTCTGCCTGCTCACGGGCGTGTCCAACGCGATGCTGTACCCGGCGCTGTCCGCGGCCGCGGCTGACCGTTTCGGGTCCGGTCCGGCGGCCGGCCGCGCCGCGACCCTCGTCATGACGTCGCAGACCCTGGCGTCAACGCTGGGGGCGCCACTCCTCGTCTTGCCGACCCTGCTGTGGGGCTGGCAGGGCAATCTCGTCGCAATCGCCGTCGTATCCCTGGCGCTGGCGCCGCTGCTGGCCCGCTACGGCCGCGAGGATCGCGCCGACGCGCCAGCCGCGCAGCGCGTCGGCTACCTCGCCGCGTTCCGGAAACTCGCGGGCGTCCCGGGCGCCCGCGCCCTGTTGCTGGTCTCGTTCGGTCGGGCCGGCGCGCTCATGGGGCACCTGGCGTTCCTGGCGCCGCTCTACGCGGACCGGTTCGCGCTGAGCCCGGGCATGTTCGCCTTCGTCTGGTCCCTCAGCGGCGGCGCGTTCTTCATCGGTCACCTCGTGTCCGGCCGGTTGCTCAACGCCGACGATTCCGACCGGCGGATCCATCGCGTCATGTCGATCTGCCTCGTGAGCGCCCTGGTGGCGCTGTGCGGCGTGTACTTCGCCCCGGTACTGCCGCTGGCGTTGCTCTGCACGGCAGTCCTGTCGGCCAGCCACGCGGTCGTCGCCGCCGCGGTCATGAGCCTGCTCGTGCGGCGTTGCGCCGAGGTCCGCGGGACGGCGCTGAGCCTGAACGCTGCCGGCATGAGCTTGGGCCTGTTCCTCGGCGCGGCGGCCGCCGGCGCCGGCCTGACCTGGGCGGGCTATCCGGCGGCAGCGGCGATCCTCGGCGGATTCACGCTCCTTGCCCTGGTCGCCGCGCTGACCTTCCGCCCCACCGCACAGAGGCTTCCAGGATGACCATCACCAAGTCCACTCCCCACAATCACCGCGCCGAGCGTTCCGAGGCGCCGCTCGCCTTCTCCGACGACGACCTCGATCACGCCCGCCGCCGCCGTCACACCACGCTCTGGGTCCTCGGGCTGGCCGGCGGGCTCCTCGTCACGCTAATCGTGGCCGTGGGCCTCGGCCCGTCCTCCATTCCGGCGGGCACCGTGCTCCAGATCCTCCGCCAGCACTTCTTCGGCGTGCCGCAGGAGGCCGACTGGACCTCGGCCGAGGAGTCGATTGTCCTCCTGCTGCGGGGCCCGCGGGTGCTGCTCGGCGCCGCGGTCGGGGCCGGCCTGGCGATCGCCGGCGTCGCCCTGCAGGCGCTGACGCGCAACATCCTGGCCGAACCGTACCTGCTGGGCGTCACCTCGGGAGCCTCGACGCTGTCGGCCGCGTCGATCCTGTTCGGGGTCAGCGCCGGCATCGGGTCGTCCTCGCTCGCCGGCAGCGCGTTCGTCGGTGCGCTCGCGGCGGGCGTGGCGGTTTTCCTGCTCGCCCGGGTCGGATCGCACATGACCTCGACCCGGCTCGTTCTGGCCGGCGTCTCGGTCGGTTACGTCCTGCACGCCCTCACCTCGCTGTTGATCTTCGCCTCCGACGACCCCAACGCGGGCCGCTCCGTGCTCTTCTGGACTCTCGGGTCGCTGACGCTCGCGACGGGTCAATCCGTCCTGCTCACGTGGGTGGCCGTGCTGACGACGACGGCGGTGCTGCTGTTCTGGTCCCGCCCGTTGGACGCGCTGGCCATCGGAGACAACACCGCGCAGACGCTGGGGATCTCACCGACCCGCCTCCGCGCGGCGGTCATGGTGGTGATCGCGTTGTGCGTCGGGGCCCTGGTCGCGGCCTCCGGCGGCATCGGCTTCGTTGGGCTGATCATCCCGCACGTCGCCCGGCTCTGCGTCGGGACCGCGCACCGCCGGCTGATACCGGTGGCCGCGCTGCTCGGCGCGATCTTCCTGGTCTGGGCCGACGTGCTTGCGCGTGTCACCCTCGCCCCGCAGGAGCTTCCGCTGGGCATCGTCACGGCCCTGCTCGGGGCCCCGTTGCTGTTCCTGCTCGTCCGCCGACTCAACCCGGCCCAGTAAGACTCAACCGCCCAAGGGGGCTCAGTTCATGATTTCAGCGCACGACGTTTCCGTCGGCTACGACGACAAGCTGGTGGTCGAGGGGGTCGGGTTGCATGCCGGGCCCGGCGAGGTGGTCGGCCTGATCGGGCCGAACGGCAGCGGCAAGAGCACGTTCCTGCGGACCCTGTACGCGGCCCTGCGCCCGCGAGCGGGCCTCGTCATGATCGACGACGAGCCGATCGGCTCCCTCCGTGGAACCGACCTGGCCCGGCGAGTCGCCGTCGTCGCACAGGAGACGCCGACGGACCTGCCCGTCACGGTCGCGGACATGGTGCTGCTCGGCCGCGCCCCGCACCGCAGGGCCCTCGCCGCCTTCAACCGCGAGGACCACCAGGCGGTGGCGGCCGCATTGACCCGGGTCGGCGCGCGGGAGCTCGCCGACCGCCGGTTCGCCACGCTCTCGGGCGGCGAGAAGCAGCGCGTGCTCGTGGCCCGGACGCTGGCGCAGCAGGCCGACCACCTCCTCCTCGACGAGCCGACCAACCACCTGGATATCCGCTACCAGCACGAGCTGCTGCGGATGGTCGGGCAGCTCGGGGTGACCACCGTCGTCGTGCTGCACGACCTCAACCTCGCCGCCCGCTACTGCACGAAGCTCGTCATGCTCGAGCACGGCCGGGCCGTGGCCGCCGGCACCCCCGACGAGGTCCTCCTCCCCGACGCGCTGCACCGGGTCTACGGGATCCACGTGGAGCGGGTGATGGTGGGCGGCTGCCTGCAGCTGATCTTCAGCACGGTCGACGAACACGCCGCGCGGGCGGCGCACCCGCCCGCGGCTTGGGCGGACGCTGCGGCCGTCCCGGTGGCCCAGTACGATCCCGCGTGACGGCTGCCGGCGACGATCGACGGCTCCCGAACGTCAGGACCTCCGGGAGCACATCCCTCCGGCACCCGCCGGGAGTCCCGACGTCGATCCACACCATCCCTGATCGGTCACGCCCGCGGGCCGCCGTTCGTTTGGCCACGTCGCCGTCGGGGGAACGCGTACGGGCGCGACGGCCGAAGAAGAACCTGAACTGGTCGGAAACGTGGGTGACGTGAAGTCGTTCGGACCCGGCTGAACGTTGCTCGCCCCCTAATATTTTGGTCCGATGACGCCGCATCCGCCTCGCACGGGGCACTCCCCCGCTGCCGCCTACGACGCCTTTGCCGAGGCCTACACGGCGGAGAACGACTCGAGCCTTCTGAACGAGTACTACAACCGGCCCGCCATCCGTCGCTTACTCGGCGACGTGGCCGGCCGGCGTGTGCTCGACGCCGGATGCGGCTCGGGCCCCACGCTCGCCGACCTCGTCGACGGCGAGGTCCACCTCAGCGAGGTGCTCACGAGGGACGGCAACGTCCTGCTCCCGGAGTTCCTGGCCTCGCACGACGTCGTGGTCAACTGCACGCTCCAGGACGTCGCGGCGCCGCTGACCTACCTGCGGACCGCGGACCTGGCGGGTTTCGCTGCCGGCAGCCTGATCATCGACGTCTCGTGCGACGAGGGCATGGGCTTCGAATGGGCAAAGCCCACCGGGTTCGACGATCCGATGTTCACGGTCGGCAACGGGGTTAACTACTACGCGGTGGACCACAGCCCGTCCTACCTGTGGAACGCGGCCACGTGGGAGATCAGCGAGGCAGTGCTCCCGTTCCTGCGCACCGTCATGGACGGGGAATCCGCGTGGGCGGAGAACCTGACCCTCTCCCGGGCGATCGAGATCCACGACGGCGTGATCCGAAACCCCAGCATCCTGAGCTTCCAGGGGCGCGAGCCGGACTACCCACACCCTCGCGCGGCCACTGCCTGAACCACTCTCATCCGTGTCCCCTGTCCGGGACCGGGTCTGCAACTAGTCACCACTTGACCGCCAGTCCTCGCCGGTTTCGGACCTCCGAGCCCGACTCCTGCGGCGCCCAGGATGCTGCTGACTCGTGCCAGTTCATGGGCTGTCCGGATGTCACGGATGCAGATGTCTCTCACGTGACCACCCGGATAGTCGGCGTCAACCACACGCTGTGCTCCCGAGAGTACGAACGGTCACCGGCACCGGTGCTCTTGCGCGCGAAGCACGCCTGCGACCTGAAACCGGTGTTGGCCGCAACTAACGACGGCGGGCGATGATCAGGCCATCCCAGCCTTTTTCGCCGACGGTCTGGATCGCGGTGGCGTCCAGGTCCGGATGGGCCGCGATGTCCTGGGCGACGGTTCTGACGCCCTGCACGCGTGGATCATCGCTGTCAGCCTGTACGACGGCGCCGTCGCGGACGACGTTGTCGATGATGATCACTGCCCCGGGGCGAGTCAGCGCGAGCGCCGCAGCAAGATACGTCGGGTTGCTCGGTTTATCCGCATCGATGAACACCAGGTCGAAGGGTTCGACACCCGCTTCGATCAGGCTCGCGGCAGACTCCGCTGCTGAACCCACAACGACCTCGACGCGCTCACCGATTCCGGCTCGGTCCAGATTCTCGCGTGCGATCAGCGCGTTCTGTTCCTCAAGTTCGAAGGTGATGACCTGGCCACCATGTCCGACGGCGCGCGCGAACCAGACGGTGGAGTACCCGGCGAGCGTCCCGAATTCGAGGACGCGTTTCGCTCCGGCAATCTGCGTGATGAGCCCCAGGAAGGCTCCCTGATTGGCGGCGACTTCAGCGTTAGGCATGGTGGTGCGCGCACCAGATTCGCGGGCCGCGACGAGCGCCGAATCCTCGTTGACAAGCTCAGCGGTGAAATATGCGTCGACGTCGCGCCACGCCTGCGCCGAAGCGTATCGGTTGACGGGAACGGTTGAATCAGGCGAACCAGCAGCAGGCTGCTCAACGGCATCGAGTGTCATGGTCAACATTATGCACCGCGCCGCCCCGACCAGTCGCGGCGCAGCAAGCCGTACACCCACGAGTCGGATACGTCTCCGTTGACGATGCAGTCCTCTCGCAGCGTCCCCTCGAGTTGGAAGCCGAGCTTCTCGAGCACGCGGGCCGACGCCGCGTTGCGGGTATCCGCCTCCGCCTGAACCCGGTTGAGATCGAGAGATTCGAAAGCCCACGTCAACAGTGCATGCGCAGATTCCGTCGCATAGCCGTGTCCCCAGGCTGATCGGTTGAAGCAGTAGCTCAGGGACGCACTCCGGAAGTCCGGGTTCCAGTCGTTGAAGGTACACCAGCCGAGGAAAGCCGCGTCGGTAGATCGCTCGACGGCGACGCGCACGCCGCTTCCGTCCTCCTCCATCGCGCGGTTCCGCTTCATGAAGCGCGCCACCGAGGCCCGGTCAGTCCATGGAGGCGAATCCCAGTAGCGCAGCACATAGGGGTCACTCTGCAACGCGAAGAGCGCGTCGGCGTCGTCGTCGGTGAACGGACGCAACAGCAGTCGGTCCGTCTCCAGGGTTGGCGTCGAGAGTGTCATCGCACCAGTCTCACACGAGTGTCCGAGCGAGGGCAGTGCCTGGCTTCAACGAATTATCCGGGCACGACGCGGCGCTCGCTCTGCGCCGCGTGTGAGAATCGGCGCATGACACTCAACTATCAGAGCGGGGACGTTCTAGATCGAGACGAACTCACGCGCCTGTACGCATCCGTGGGTTGGTCCGCGTACACGAAGGACCCCGCCCGGCTTGAGGCTGCAGTCGCTGCGTCGCTGGCTGTAGTGACGGCCCGGGACGATGGCCGGCTGGTCGGACTGGCGCGGCTGGTGGGCGACGGGCTGACCATCGTGTATCTGCAGGACATCCTCGTTGCGCCCGAGTTTCAACGCAGCGGAATCGGGCGCGAGCTCTTCCGCCGAGCGTTCGAGCCGTTCGAAGACGTGCGCCAGAAACTGCTCCTGACCGACAACGAGCCTCGCCAAATCGCGTTCTACGAGTCGATGGGATTCACCGAGATCCGCGACTTGCCCCACCCGGCCCGCGCCTTCGCCAAGTTCAGCTAAAGCAGCGTCGGGCACGCGGACTTTAGCGGTGTGGCCACCGCGATTTTCACCGAGCCCGGACGGCGATGACAAGGCCCGGCCCCTCCGATTATCCTTCTCGATCAGAGGTACGGGTGGGTGATCAATTCGAGGTAGTGGCCTGCGGGGTCTAGCAGGTAGACGCCCCGACCGCCGTGCCCACGATTGATCTCGCTCGGTCTGGTCCGTTGCGGATCAGCCCAGTGCTCCCGGCCCTGGCGAGTGATCTTCGCGTAGGCCCGATCGAAGTGTTCGTCGTCGAGCAGGAAGGCGTAGTGCTGGGGCGGGAACTCGATGGGCGGAACGGCGAATTGCAGCATGACTCCGCCTGCGATGCCGATGTTGACGAACGGCCCCCACGATAGGAGTTCGTCGGCTTCGAGCAGGTCTCGGTAAAACGCGGCCGAGTCGGCCGCATCGGTCGCGGCAATGATGGTGTGGTTAAAGTGCGCTGTCATTTCTCTCCTGTAGTTGTCTGCGTTTCGGGTGGTTGTCGCGCAGACGACAGGAGGAGCCCGGATCAGGACATGACCAGGTTGCCGTTCCGGGAGCGGCCCGACCGGGCCTGACTGGTCATCATCGGAGCCAAGTCTACTGTGCCCGCGCAGACATCAGCCTGCGGCAGCTACGATCAACAAGTGAGCAGCGCGACGAGTTGGCACATCGACGAGAAATCCCTTCTACCCGTCATCGACGATCTCGGGGCATTCCGCCGTGAATTCAGGAACGACCCTGTCGTCGACGTCCTGATCTATCTCTGGTCCGGCCGCCCCCAGCTGGCCGAGGATCTGCTCAACGCCATGGCGCCGCCCGCTTCGTCCTTCCGACTGCGCGCGCTGCTGGCAGATACCTGGCGGGACCAGGGCCGCTACGACGAGGCCATCGCGGCCTATCGGGAACTCGTGGCTGCCGCTGCGGGCACGGCGCGCGAAGCCGTGATGCGGCAACACCTCGGCAAGGCCCACTTCGCTCGCGGAGAGTACAGTCGGGCGCTGGAATGCTTCGAAGACGCTCTTGAACTACGAGTTCGTGAGAAGGCCGACGCCGACCTGGTCGCCTCATCTCAATTGGCCGTCAGGAGGGCAACGGAACTTCTGAAGCAACCCTGCACCGGGGACATCAGTCGCCCGTGAGATGCGGGCACGGGCTCACGTGCGAATCCAGTAGCGCAGTTTTCGCTTGTCCTCGGTCAGAGCTAGAGAGTCCTCAAGAACTCCGCCTTGACGTTCAATCACCCTGATTGAGGCGGCATTGTCGTCGTCGCACGTCACCAGCACGCTCGTCACGCCGAGTTCGTTCAATTCGTCGATCGCTTGCCGGAGCATCTCGGTCGCGTATCCACGCCGCCGATACGCTGGCCGTACGGCATAGCCGACATGTCCACCGATCGCGAGCAAGGCCGCGTTGAGCTCATGACGCACGTGGACCCGGCCGACGATCCGGCCATCGACTTCGGCGACGAGCATCGTGGCCGGGACCTGCCCTGGGGCGATTCCGATTCCACACCTGGTGCGCACGAGTGCAGTCAGGTAGTCCGTCCACGATTCGCCGCCGTCGGCCAACATGAAGTCGAATCCTTCTTCACTCAGCTCACGTTGCGCGGCCCGGACCTCGTACTCATCGTCCACCGCTGGTGGACGGAGCCTCAACGTAGATGGCGGCACAGATGCGGTCACGGCATTGTCCCGCCGCCGAGGACCATGGAATGCACCACGGGCCCCTGGTCAATCCGGCTGGTGGCGGTGACGACGAATCCGAAGCGCTTGTACATCCGCACGTTTGCGTCCGATGAGGTTTCCAGCGCGACGCCGGCACCGCCGGCTGCCTCCACGACGTCGAGCCCCGCGCGGATCAGCGCCGAACCGAGCCCCGTCCCCTGACGCTCCGGTCTCACGCCGACAGTCTCCAATGTCCAGTGGTCATCGGGTGCGGGAGGAAGGCTCGCGCGAGCGACGACATCGAGGCGGTCGCCGTGGAGCTCGGCTACCCGCCCTTGAAAATCCTCCGACGGCGCAGGCGCATCTGGAGGGAGCAACGCGATGACACCGTGAACTTGATCCTCGACCAGAACCTCACCCGCACTCAGCGCATAGTTGAGATAGAGCTCCTGGAGTCCTGCTAGGCGCCGTGAAAAGTCGTCCTCGGGAATCGACCATCGGGTCCAAGGGTAGTTTTCGAAGGCACGGGCAAGCAGCTCGGAGGCAGCTTTCAGATCGCCTGGGGTGGCCGCTCGAACTTTAAAATCTGCAGAAGTGCTCATGTCTTTCCCGCCCGAGCCCCCTCGGCTACGAGCCGCATGTGGAGAATCGGATACGGAAGCCCGTCGTCGCCCACCGGGCTCCGTTCAGTCACGACGAATCCGGAACGCTCGTAGAAGCCCACGGCCTGTTCGTTCTGCTCGTTGACATCCACAGCGGTCACAGCTTCAGCTTCGAGCACGTGCGCCAGCAGCTTCGAACCGACGCCACCACCGCGGTGGCCGGCATCGACGAACAGCATCTCCAACTTGCCATGGGCCGTACCGGCAAAGCCGATCTGTACTCCGCGGCGTTCCGCGACAACGAGCGAGACGCACGGCAGGTAGTCAGCCGCCAGTCTGGACTCGATCGCGTCGCGGTGTGGTTGCGCAAGGAAGTCGTGAGTGGCGTCCACGGCGCTACGCCACACCTTCACAAGTTGGGGGTACTCCCCCGCGCCGTTCACCGGCCGGACGAGGACGTCGTCATTCATGGAACTGATCGTACGACAACGAGGAGCCCTCACGGATTCTTCAAGGTCCCGACGACGTCGTACCGGGCGACGACGAAGTCCCCGTTGCGATCGCACTCTCGCAACGCGAGGTCGAACGCACCGCCGAACAGCGGTCTGCCCGAGCCGAGCGTGACGGGCGCGATCGATACCAGCACCTCGTCGAGCATTCCGGCCGTTGCGAACTCCGCCGCGAGATCGCCGCCGCCCATGATCCACACGTCGCGGTCCCCTGCCGCGGACTCGATCGCCGTTCGGTGATCGACGGGACCACCTGCCAGAAACGTGACGTGCTCGTTTGCCGGTTCCAGCTCACGGTGCGTGAACACGAAGGTGGGCAGTTCCGGCAACCACGAGCGTTCGTGCTCCAGGATCCACGCGTAGGTGGTCGCGCCCATGACCTGCGCGCCCACGCCGGCGATGAACCGGGTGGCGTTCCCCGGGCCGTCGTCGTCGATGTGTTGCTTGAAGAGCCAGGCCAGAGAGTCGGCGTCGTCGGCCAGAAATCCGTCCAGTGTGGTGGCGGTGTAATAGCGGTAGCGGGTCACGACGTGCCTCCTGAGGCGTGGCGGTGCCACATGATCGGGTCGGGATCGAGATGGCTGACGTCGACGCCGGACTGGGTCAACATCCAGCGGACGATCTGGCGTCGGTGGGCCGAGAAGGTCAGGACGTGGGCCAAGATCTGGGAGAGCAGGAACGACTCGGGTGGGTCGCAGAGGGCATCGATCACCCGGTCGCCCCATGCGCCGCGGCGTTCAACGTCCCGGGTCATCGCGAGCCATCGAACGGCGATCTCGGCGTGCCTCTCGCGCAGACTGGCCGCGTTGGTCGCCCCGTCGACCTCGGGTTCGTCGCTGCCTTCGATGCTGGCGAGCCACGGGAGTTTGTCCAAGGCTAGGTGCCGGAGAACATCCGCGAGCGTGGCCTCGCCGCCGGCCCATGCCAGCACCTGATGACCGGGCATCCGCTCACGGCGCCACTCCTCGTCGCTAACCGCCTCTGCCGCGGCCAGCAGCGCGTCCGTCTCGTCGAGGTCGTGCCGGACCATCAGCGCCACCACATCACCCGCAGACTGCTCCTCGTCGGCGTCGACGTAGAGCACTGTCGGGGAGTGGAAGTGGATGCCGTTCCGGGCCGGCAGCCAATGCCCTCGTTCGTGCCGCGTCGGCATCGTGCTCGGCGGGCAGCCGAACGCGCGGGAGAATGCGCGCGAGAACCCGTCGACGGAGTCGTACCCCGCAGCAAATGCCGTGTCGGTCACCGACTGCCCGCGTTGCAGTTCCCAGGCGGCACGTTCCAGCAATACGCGCCGCCGTAGCGCGGCCGGCGATTCGCGGGCAGCCCGGCTCACCTGCCGACTGAAGTGGAAGGTCGAGGTGTACGCGGTCGCGGCGATCTGGTCGAGGGCCGCTCCGTCCTCGTGCTCCGCGAGGACGGCATCGAGAAGTTCACGGATGCGGTCGCGTCCCGGTTGGCGTTCGTTCATGCCTCAAGCATGCACGGGTAGGAGCCATTATCGCCCGACCGTTCTTGCTCAGCGGCCCTCGGACGCCGCCGCGGCGGCACGGGCGAGCCAGGCCGGAGTGCGTCCGGGGCGTTGAGGTGGGATGAGTTCGCCGCCCTCGCAGCACGCGACGAGTTGGGTCGCGCGTCGCTCGCGCGTGGCCTGCTGTTTCGCGGACATGATCCAGTGGCGGACGGCCTTGCGGTATCCCGGAGTCGCCTGAGCGAGGAACGCTAGGGCACCCGGTGAAGCGTCGACAATCGCCTGCAGGTCAGGGGTGAGATCGGCCTCGGGGTTCTCGTGGGAGTAGGTCCCCGACCGGTCGGCGGTGCGGCGCTCGAAGGCCGCGATGCCCGCCGAATGCATCCGTCCTTCCGCCATCAGCCGCTCGACGTGAGCGATGTTGACGTTCGACCAGGTGCTGCCGGGTTTGCGCGGCGACCACCGCTGACGACGCGAGTCCGCGTCGATCTTCTGCGAGACGGAGTCGATCCATCCGAAGCACAGCGCTTCTGGGACCGCGTCCTTCCAGGTGAGTCCGCGGTCCTCAACGTGTGCGAGCTTGAGCCCCATCCACAGCTCGCTCTCCGAGTCATGGTGGCGTTCGAGCCATGCGCGGAACTCGGCGCCGTCTCGGAAGAAGAGCGCCGGGCGCTCCGGCGTACCGCCCGGGGTTCCAGGTTCGTTGGACATGCGCTCAGTCTACGAGGCCCTTTGCGGCGCGTGCAGCCAAGGTGCGGGCTGCTCTAGAGGCTCGGACAGGTCGATTGTCTCCTCCGCCGCGCCAAAATGCTTGCCAAGCTGCCCGTCGTCGATCAGCTCAACGCAACTGCTGCTTGCACCCCACAGTGAGTGAATCCCAACCGCTGCGCCAGGCCCCGAGAAGCATCGTTTCCCTGACGGCTTCGCCACTGTGCGATCAGACCGGCCCTCACCGCCTCTTGCGTCGCGACCGCTGCGGCGGCATAGGCGTAGCCGGCCCCTCGGCGCCTCGGGTCAGTGTCGTTCCGTCTCCTCGATACCGCTCTCTTCCCACTCGGCCGCGCTCACTCGGCCGCGCAGAGCAACGACATCAGCCGAGGCCGCCTCACGCGCAGCTAGTCGGCGCAAGGGAGAGGTGCGGTCCGCGAAAAGTAGGTCGGCGCTACCAATGGGATGTGCACCCGCAGGGAGCATCCTCACCAGCTCCGCCGCGTCGAGCAGCGACCCTGGGGGTGCGTTGCGGAGCAGCTCCAGGACTCTCGAAGGTGCAGCCGCGAAACCGAACCCGTCGACATTCACGGCCACGACAGCCTCAAGGTCCGCCCGCTCGACGAGAATCCATGCGTCCTTGCTAATGTCCTGCGTCGGCACGCCAATTGCAGCCGCCTACTCCGCCCTTATTCGTCCCCGAGCGTAGTCCGAGAGAATCGCTGCCGCTGAGTTCATTTGTGTACTCTACGGTGTCCACTGTCAGAGCCTAGATGGCCGGGCACGGCCGGTACTCGGCGGGACGTTCAGGTGGAACGCGTGCCGCGGTCCGTGACCTTGTAAATCTCACCGTTTTGGTCGTAGGTGATCCACTCTCCCACGGGATCTCCGGCATCAAAATGGCCGGAGCGCTTGAGGGTACCGTCCTTCCTGTACCACTCCCAGTATCCAACGGGCACACCGTCGTCAGACCTGCCCTTCGACCACCGGGACTTCCCGTCGGCGTGATACTTGATCAGGAATCCGTCGACAACCTCTGATTTCTTCTGGGCCACCATTAGTGCGTCTCCTTTCCCATACTTCGCGAACTGGCGCTTTGCTCACTCTCGCCTCGGGATAGTCGGCGTAGGGCATCGCATGCATCTCACAAGGCTAAGGCCTCCGTCATCGCTCGAATCGGTGGGTGGACCGTGGAAATGCGCGATCAGTGCTCGTGAGAACTGGGATCAAGCGGACCGGGACGTTGGTGCGATGTTCCACTTCTGCTTTCTCGTCAAGTGTCACCTAACCCAGCACGCAGATATGCAAGCGCCCAATCCGTGGGCAGTGACCTCGGCGCATAGCGGCGTCCCGTGCGGCGCATGTTCTTGACGCGATCGGTGCGGAAGACGCGCCAATCCTCGCGGTTGAGGTCCCAGCCGAAGACGTACCACCGTCGGTCGATGTGGATCTGACGATGGGCTTCGATCCTCCGTTGAGTGCTGGTGCCGTGCGCGTCGATGTAGTCGAAGACGATGATCTCCTGTGCGGCGGCTGCCTCGGCGAACTCTCCGAGCGCCTCCGCGGCGATGTCGGGAAATGGCCGAGGTTCCGCTTCAATGCTCGCGCGCAAGGCCGACACCCTCGTGCGAAGTCGCCTAGGGAGCAGATCGTCGATCTGCCCATAGGCGCGGTCAGCGGCCTCATTCAGCCCTCCGGGTCGCGAGTGAGTGGCTGCGGCGAGTACGGCAAGGCTGACGACCGTGGCGACAGCTTCCTCGTCGTCGAGGACGAGAGGAGGCATCCGCCGCCCGGCCATGAGCTGGTAGCTACCGCCCGGACCGGGGCGGGTACGCACAGGGTAGCCGTAGCCGCGAAGTCGCTCGACATCCCGGCGCAACGTCCTGGGACTGACGTCGAGGCGAGTCGCCAGTTCTTCCCCGCTGAACGCTCTACCAGCCTGCAGGGTGGCCAGGAGATCAAGCATCCGCTTGGTGACATCTGCCATGTTCACCAGTCTAGGAGATGCGGTCAGATTCCGGCCACATCTCCTTGTAGCGTCGAAGCACCTGCCGCACCGGGTGGCGGGGCTGAGCAGGGAGGTTGTTCATGACCATCGGAGTGGTGACGCCACGAGGAAACGTCGGAGCGCACGTGTTGCGGTTGCTGGTTCAATCAGGGGAACGCCCGCACGCCTTGCTCCGGGACCCGAGTCTGCTCCGCGCAGATCTGGCCGACTATGTGGACGCGGCCGCACTGGATGTCTGGGACGAAGCGACAGTCGTCGAGGCCACGCGCGGCCTCGATGCCCTCTATTGGGTCAGTCCGACCGCAACAGATCGTGATCCCCTCGACGCTCACGCCCTTGCTGCGGCCAACGTCCGCGCGGCAGTGGACGCCAACGGGATCAAACGGGTGGTGTTCCAATCCAGCGTTGGCGCGGAGAAGCGTCACGGGGTCGGTGAAATCGACGGCCTGGCTGCTATCGAGCTGGAGCTGGAACACACCAGCGCCTCGGTGACACACCTGCGATGCGGGTACTTCTTCACCAACCTGCTCATGGACGCCGAGTCGATCAGAGACGGTGTACTCGCAACGGCGTTCGACGTCACCCGTGCGATGCCCTGGGTGGCACCAGCAGACATCGCTGAGGTGGCGACCGCCCGTTTGCTCTCTCGACGTTGGAATGGCCGCCACGTCCAAGCCGTCCACGGCCCCGAAGACCTGTCGTTCAAGCAGGTCGCCCGTCTTCTCGAAGTGACGCTCGGCCATCCAGTCACCGCGCATCAAATGAGCGACGACGACGTTCGATCCGCGCTACGTCAGCACGGAATGCCAGCAGCCCAGATAGAAGCGATCGTGATGATGGCCGCCGGGATCAGAGAGGATTTCACTCCCGAGAATCCGCGTACCTACGCCACGACTACGCCCACCACACTGACAAGCTGGGCAGCAGAGCACCTCGGCTGACTGCCTCGTCGGCCGTGCACCTTGGCGGTGGCGACGTGACACTCCATCGTGGGTATCACGAAGATTGCATGCCCACGGCTCGTCGATTTGTCATTCGTCGCGCCCGAACCAAGTCGCGTCCACGGTCAGGTCACGCACGAGAGCGAACTGCGCATCGTCCTCATTCGCGCGCACGAGTCGATTGCTTCTCTCATCGGCCATCGCGCAGACCATTGCTCTCGATCATGCGGCCAACCTGACGATCAACGACGGGGCCGCTGGGATTCACACGTTGAAGCGGAACTCCACCGCGTTCCAGGACAAGGCAACATCTCGGCGCGACGCCCCCCTATTCGCCACGTCCCGCCCAGTCGTCCCGCGACAAGTCAAAGCGAGCGTAGGTGGACGGAGCCCCGAGGAACGTCTCTTCATCGCCCGGACCGGTGTGCCTCATTCCCAACCCTTGAAGGATCCGGACAGACCCGATGTTGGCCTCGACCGCCTCTGCCCAGATCCGTCTGAGCCCAAGCGTTTCGAAGCCGTAGACGCGACCGGCCGATGCAGCGAGCATCCCCCAACCTTGTCTCCTGCGCCCGGAGGGACCGATGACAAAGCCGAGCTCGCGGGTCCCTTCCTCCTCACCATGGAGATCTACATAGCCCACGACGTCATCACCTGAGACAGCTGTCAATCGGATGAGTTGCGGACCAGGTCTCTCGATCAGCGCTCGCCACCATGCAACCGACTCCTCGACAGACGAGCTTTCCGTCCATCCTGCGTGAGCACGAAAAACTGGGTCTACCGCCCACGACGCAAACGACGCCGCATCAGACGCGACCATCCGTCGTAGGTGGAGTTCCATCGAGCCGCCCTTGAGAGATCTGGAAGGTGGAGTTCAGTTGCAGCACAGTGCCTGACAAGCGCTGCCGGTCGGCGCAATCGTCGCCAACGACCGTTCCACGCTTCCCAGGAGCTCAAATCACTTGGGTTTCGCAGCATAGACCCGGAAGCGACGCTGCGTGACCCGGATCGGGCGGGACGCGTCCAGAGTAGCCAGCTGATCCGCGTGCGCATCGACGGTGAAGTGGGGAGCGTCCCAAGGAACAAGCGCAAGATAGGTCACAAGTGCAGCTGCATCCTTGAACTCCATCGTTCCCCGCCAGTTATCCACCTGATCGATGCGGAGACCCGCGGATTCCAGCTCGTCGACGTAGTGACCAGCTGTTACGTACGGGTACTCGAATGGCACGTCGAACCACTCATGGATCTCTTCCGCGTCATAGCCATCCACCTGCTGCATCAAGAGACGCCCACCCGGAGCCAGGACCCGAGCAATCTCCCACGCGTCGATGGCCTCGTGGCGACACATCACGAGGTCGATGCTCTCGTTGTCGAAGGGCATCTGGCTGTCACGCTCCGCGTCGTACTGGACGACCTCGACTCCACTCGCCGAGAGAACCTCACGGGCAATGCGAACGTTCGGCTTCCAACCTTCTGTGGCGACGATCGCTCTGTCGGCAACGCCATCACGACCGAGTAGGGCCTGGAGCCGCTCTCCCCCTCCGGTCCCCAGGTCAACGGTCAGCCGCGCACGCGCCATCCCGGCACGGCAGTCTTCCTCGAAGTCCCACCATGGTTCATCGGCAGTCATCCTGCCGTCCAGGCAAGAGAAGTCCCAGCCCACCATCTTCGAATTCGAGTATGCCTGCCGCCACAAGTCGATCATGCGACCCAGCATAGGCACGCGAGCATCCGGTACGGCTACACGTTGAACCGAACTCGGCCAGGATCCAGCGCGAAGTAATTTCGCCCTATTGTCACCACGCTCGACCACGCAGGTCGACCATCCCGGACGGCCAGCTTTCAAGGAATGAAGAAACTGGCAAGATCATCAGTGGCTTACCGGTTGGACCCTCCACCGCCTGACCACCACGAGAAACAGAACGTTCCTCCGCTGCAATTCGTTGCCAACCGCACGCGCGGTAGAACGGGACAACGTCTTCACAGCATCCGAGGTACCCGAATTGGATTCCTCCGGTTTCGGACATGGTCTGGTGCGCGGCGTGCATCGACCGAAATGCTCCGTCGCGCCCACCCCACGTGTCCCACGACTTCAGCGCCATGGCGCGCGATCAGATGCACATCGTGCGATGCGTATCCGTACGGCTGCTGCGGATCCCACTCGCCGAAGTCCGCGAAGTACTCGGCGTCAAACAAGCACCGGAGGCACTCCGCTCGACACAGCAAGCTTGTACTGCGTGATCCCGACATCCTCGATGCAGCCGCCCAGCATGCTCACCTCCGCGCGAGAATCTTAGTCAGACGGTCGGACAACTCCGCTGCCTCCTCGTCCGACGTGAGCGCCCCCGAAGCGAGGACGGCCCGGAGAGCGTCCACGTCGTCGTAGTACGCCCGGAATACCGTCGGTACGTCAAGGCCGTGGTCCGGGCGCGTGAGCACCTCGATGCCGTCACCGGGCCGGACGGTGCCAGGGGTCTCGATGGACAAATACGCGCCAGACAGTCCATGCGCCACAAACCGTTTGAGCCACCCGGCCTCGGCCATATGCTGACTGAAGGTGCCGCAGGGAATGCGTGGGCCTTCAACCCGAAGGGTGACCTCGTCGCCGATCCGCCACCGCTCGCCGACGAGAGCGCGATCCGGATCAAACCCCTGCGTGGTGAGGTTCTCGCCGAACATGCCGTTGTCGAGGTCTCGCCCCAGCTGCTGGCCCCACCAGTCCAGCTGCTCGCGGGCGACTGCATAGACGGCTTGCTGATCACCACCGTGGTGCTCGCGATCGCCGATGAAGTCACCAAGCAACCCGCTGCCGAGTCCACCGCGCTTCGGGCCTGGCACCCGCAGCTCTGCCTGCTCAATCGGTTGCTTGTGAATCCCCGTCAGGTTCTTCTTGGCCGAGTTGGGTCGCGGCGCACCGATGTTCACCGAGAGAACCTTTGGCATGTCCGTACCTTCCTTTCAGTCGCTCTGCAGCGGCGTGACGTTATCCACCTACTTCTGGTTCGCATCCTGCTTGCCTCAGCGGTCGTCGACGGTCTCGACAGACTCAAGGCCAGCGCCACCCCGCCGAAAGCATATCCGCCGCTAGTCACGGATCCGGGTGCCGGGCCGCCCGTGCCGGTCGCCCTTCGTCGCCGCGACCCCTGCGCGTTGCATCGCTAGCGCTAGACGTTGAAGCGGAACGCGAAGGACCGGAGAAGCGCGACGGACGACGCCGGCACAGCTGCGGTCGTGATCTCGTTGTCGGTCGTCGTACACCCGAAGGAGCTCCACGTGTTGCGGCGAGAATTTGCCTGTTGCCACACATCGAGGGAGAGGCCCTTTCCGAGACCAAGATCAACCGCGGGGAGCCGGGGCCAGGTCCGTCCGGTCAAGGAGATGTCTGAGCGATACAAGCCAGTGTGAGTCCGGCGAGTTCCGTTCCTCGGGCCTATTCGTCTTCACAAGCTGAGATCCCAAGATCCCTGTGATGCGTGAGCACTTTGCGCACCTTCAACAGGTCGGACAGGGCTCGCAGAGTGCTCACCCTGTCGATTCGCTGTCAGGCTGCGGCTCGAGTCGGCTCCGCGGACGCGATCGTTGCCCCCGTCTCGGGCAGGCGGAGGAAGATCGCGAGGAGGATGGCCGCTGCGAGGGCGATGGCGGCGTTGACACCGATGGCGAACTGCAGGCCCGGTAGCAGTGTGGCGGCAGCCACCCCGGTCACGAGCGCCGACATGACGGGGGTGCCGAGGGCGATGCCGACTTGCTGGCTCATTGTCACCAGCCCTGTCGCCAAGCCCTGCTGGTTGGCGGGGACGCCGGAGGTGGCGGCGACGACGTAGCCGACGATCGCGACCAGGTTTGCAACCCCGCCGATGAATGTGAGAGCCAACAGGGGGATCAGCCAGTCGCGGCTGTCGCCGGCGAAAGCGAGGGGTGCCGTCGCGGCGGCCTGGACGACCAGTCCCGCAACGATCGCGGCCTTGGCGCTCGTCCTGCCGATGACTTTCGGTGCGACGAGGCCGCCGAGGACGGTGCCGATGCCGAGCACGCCGAGCGCCAGCCCGGCGGTGATGGCGGAGTAGCCCAGGGTCTGCTGCAGGTAGAGAGTCAAAAGGAACACGAGAGATGTGAAGGTGCCGAACGCGAGGAGTCCTGCGGTGTTGCCCCAGCCGATGTTGCGGCGATTGAGCAGGCCCGGAGCGACAAGGGGCTCGGCAACGCGGCTCTCGATCTTGAAGAAGACCACGAAGAGCACGAATGCGCCGAGGATTGGGCCCCAGCTCCCGGCGTGGGTCCAACTGTGGTGTCCGGCATTGTCAATGCCGAACACGAGCGCGACAAGAGCAATGGTGATGGTGATGGCCCCGGGCACGTCCAGCTTGGGTCGTGGGCCGCGGGCCGGTTCGCGCAGCACGAACGGGGCGACGACCATGACAGCGAGGGCGACGACGACGTTGATGAAGAAGGCCCAGCGCCACGACACCGCGCCGGTAAGCAGTCCTCCGAGTACGGCTCCGGACGTGAAGCCTGCCGCCATGAGTGCACCGTTGAGGCCGAGAGCGCGGGAGCGTGCTGGACCTTCGGGAAACATGGTGGTCATCAGCGACAGAGCAGCGGGGGTGACCATCGCCGTCGCAATGCCCTGACCGACGCGAGCCGTGAGCAGCAGGCCCGGCTCGCTGGCAAGGCCGCCGGCGAGGGACGAGACTCCGAGCAGGACGACGCCGATCATGAACAGCCGCTTGCGGCCGAACAAGTCGGCAACGCGGCCGAAGAACAGGGTGAATCCGGCCGCGCAGAGCGCGAACGAAGTGACGATCCACTGAAGGGCGGAGGTGGCGAATCCGAGCTCACTACCGATATGGGGCAGGGCGACATTGAGGATAGAGAAGTCCACCGCGAGGGTGAAGTTCGCCATGAGCAGGACGGCCATCGCGATCTTCTGAGCGGTGGTGAACCGATCAATGCGTGGAGTCACGGTCGTGCTCGAAAAGGGCGGTGATGTATCGATTTCGGTCATGGCATCCAGACTCGGCCGAAACGGAGTGAGCAGCCAGATCCTCGGTATGCGGGGTCTAGGGGTGCCTATCACTGGCAGGGTCAGGCTCCGCGGAGGCAGGTGGGCGACAATGGAACGCATGGAACGACACTCCTTCGACGAAGCGACCGAATTCGCGGACGCGGACCGCCCGGTCACCGAGCTGGGCCAGTTCCTGCGCTCACGCCGCGATCGGATTACCCCGGATGCGGCCGGCGTCAACAGCTACGGCCGCCGCCGCGTGCCCGGCCTGCGCCGGGAAGAGCTCGCCCAGCTCGCGGGCGTGTCGGTGACCTACCTAACCCGGCTCGAGCAGGGACAGTCGCAAAACGCGTCCGACGCGATCATCGACGCCCTCGCGCGCGCTCTGCAGCTCGACGCCGACGAGCGCGCGCACCTGCACGCGCTCGCGCACCCGACACCGAAGAAGCGACCCCGCACGGAAACGCAGCCCGAGGCGGCCAAGCCGGGCGCTGAACAGCTACTGCATTCGATGGGCGACGTGCCCGCGGTGCTGCTGGGCCGGTTCAACGACATCCTCGCGTGGAACCGCGCCGGACACCTGCTGCTCGCGGGGCACCTGGACTACGCCGCGCCGAGCAGCGTCGAGGACCGCCCGAACCCGCTCAAGCTGTTGTTCCTCGACGAGCACACCCGCGACCTATACGTCGACTGGCCGGACGAGGCCGCTCACGCCGTCGCCTCGCTTCGGTACGTGGCGGCCCAGTTCGCCGACGACCGACGACTAGCCGAACTGGTCGGCGAGCTGAGTATGAAAAGCGTCGAGTTCGCCCGGCTCTGGGCTGGCCATGACGTCAGGCTCTGCACGAGCGGGGCAAAGAGGTTCCGGCACCCCGAAGTCGGTGAGCTGGAGCTCAGGTACGAGGTGCTTCACCTGCCCGAGGGAAACGGGCAGCGCATCCTCACACACACGGCACAGCCTGGCAGCGCTTCCTTCGCGGCGCTGCGGCTGCTCACGTCGGCGTCCTGCCCGGGAACAGCGAAGGCGTCCGGGACCCTCGACTTGCCGGTTCCGAATCGGCCGGTGCGGGCGATATAGCGGTTCGTCTTCTCCAGCACGGCCGCTTCGAGGTGTCGAGCATAGGTTCCGTGATGGTCCTTGTCGAGCTCAGGGCCGAGTGATCCGAGCAGGACGCTGCAGGTCCCTGTCCGCTCCTGCTCTGGATCGGCCTCGACCACGGCGTCATTTTCTCGAATGGATCCGACTGCTCCGCGCTCAGCCCCGCAGCGCCAGTCACATGCACCGGCCCACAGGACGGACACGGGAAGCGCCTGCTTCTTGCTGCTCAGACGTTGAAGCGGAACTCCACCACGTCGCCGTCGGACATCACGTAGTCCTTGCCCTCGATGCGGGCCTTGCCCGCCGACTTGGCCGCCGCCACGGAGCCGAGCTCGACCAGGTCGTCGAAGTTGATGACCTCGGCCTTGATGAAGCCGCGCTGGAAGTCGGTGTGGATCACGCCGGCCGCCTCGGGCGCCGTCGCACCCTGCCGGATCGTCCACGCGCGCGTCTCCTTCGGACCAGCCGTCAGGTAGGACTGCAGGCCGAGGGTCGAGTAGCCGACGCGCGCCAGCTTCTCCAGACCCGACTCGGCGTAGCCCGCCTCGTGCAGCATCTCCTCGGCCTCCTCCTCGTCGAGCTCGACGAGGTCCGCCTCGAACTGGGCGTCCAGGAAGATCGCCTCGGCCGGGGCGACCATGTCGGCGAGTTCCTTCTTGAGGTCCTCGTTGGCCAGGCCGGCCTCGTCCATGTTGAAGACGTAGATGAACGGCTTGGTGGTCATGAGCTGCATCGGTTTCAGCTCGGCGAGGTCAATCTTCGCAGCGGCGGCGCCGGAGAACAGCGTCGTGCCCTCTTCGAGCACCTTCTGCGCAGCCTTGACGGTCTCGATGAAGGACGCCTCGACCTTCTTCGCGCGCAGTTCCTTCTCAAGGCGCGGCAGCTGGTTCTCGATCGTCTGCAGGTCGGCGAGGATCAGCTCGGTGGAGATCGTCTCGATGTCGGAGGCAGGATCGACCTTGCCGTCGACGTGGACGACGTCGCCGTCTTCGAAGGCACGCGTGACCTGACAGATCGCGTCTGCCTCGCGGATGTTGGCCAGGAACTTGTTGCCCAGGCCCTCACCCTCGGACGCACCCTTGACGATGCCCGCGATGTCCACGAAAGACACGGTCGCCGGGAGGATCTTCTGCGAACCGAAGATGCCGGCGAGGACCTTCAGCCGCGAATCCGGCAGGGGCACAACACCCACGTTCGGTTCGATCGTCGCGAACGGGTAGTTCGCCGCCAGGACCTGAGCGCGGGTGAGTGCATTGAACATGGTGGACTTGCCGACATTGGGCAGTCCGACGATTCCGATAGTAAGAGCCACGGGAGTCGAGTCTACCCGCCGCGGCGTCTCAACGCAGACTCGGTCCCCCGCCCCGCCCGTCGCTCCCGGCGCGTTCTCCTATTGTGCGGGTGCCGCGTGCGAGAGTCTTCCCATGACTGCACTCAGCTTCGTTGTGGCCCTTCTGGCCTTCGTGATCGGCGCCGCCGGCGGCGCCGGCCTCCTCTGGTGGTACGCCGTGCGCGGACGCACGCAGGCGGACACCTCCGCGTACGACGACGTCGCGTCCCGTCTCCGTGCCGCCGAGACGACGCTGGCCGCCACGCGGGCCGAACGCGACGCCCTGCAGGACCGGATCGTCGACGAGCGCCAGCGCGCCTCGGAGGACCGGACCGTGCTGCAGATGATGGCCCCGCTCGCCGACCAGCTGCGGCAGGTCCGGCACCAGGTGACGACCCTCGAGCGGGACCGCGTCGAGCAGTTCGGGCAGCTCAGCCAGCAGCTCGCCGTGGCGGCCGAGCAGGACGCCGCGCTGCTGCGGACGACGTCGTCATTGGTGGGTGCCCTGCGGAACAGCGCGACGCGCGGCACGTGGGGCGAGACCCAGCTGCGCCGCGTCGTCGAAGCGGCCGGCATGATCAACCGCGTCGACTTCAGCGAGCAGGTGACCTCCGGCTCCGCGCAGGCGCCGCGCCTGCGCCCCGACATGGTTGTGCACCTGCCCGCCGGCAAGTCGATCGCCGTGGACTCGAAGGTCCCGCTGTCCGCCTACCTCGAAGCGCAGGCCCTCGGGGGCGCGGACGCCGCGGGCGACCAGGAGCAGGTTCAGGCCCGGCAGCGCGATCTGTTGCGCACCCATGCCAAGGCCCTGCGCAGCCACGTCGACGCGCTTGCCAAGAAGGAGTACTGGGAAGGCCTGCCGGGCAGCCCCGAACTCGTGGTCTGCTTCCTGCCGGCCGAATCGTTCCTGGCCGCAGCACTCGAAGCCGACCCGGGCCTGCTCGACGACGCGTTCGACAAGAACGTCGCGCTCGCCTCCCCCAGCACGCTGCTCTCGATCCTCAAGGGGCTCGCGTACGCGTGGCGGCAGGAGCTGCTGACCGAGAACGCACGCGCGCTCTTCGACGAATCCCGCGAGCTCTACAAACGACTCGGAACCCTCGGCGGGCACATCAACGACCTCGGCAAGTCGCTGAAGACCTCCGTCGAACGCTACAACTCGTTCATCGGCACCCTCGAGTCCCGCGTCCTGCCCTCCACCCGCCGGATTCAGGATCTCGACCCGGGCCTGACCCCCAGCGCGGGAGCCGAGGCGCCGGCGTCCGTCGAGGCGACGCCCCGCGTCCTCAGTGCCGCGGAGCTAATCACCGCCGAGCAGTCATGACAGCCCAGCACCCATGACAACCGTCATGGACGATTCGTGACCGCGGGCCCGGGGACAATGGCGCCGACCGGCCTAGCCTGAAGGCATGGATACACAACCTGCCCTTAAACTCAACGGGATCCGCCGCTCCTTCCCCGACGGCGCAGGCGGTCGGACCGCTGCCGTCGACGGCGTCGACCTCACCGTCTCCCGCGGCGAGGTCGTCGCCCTGCTCGGGCCCAACGGCGCGGGGAAGACCACGCTGATCGACATCATCCTCGGCCTCATCGCCGCCGACGCCGGGCACGTCGAGGTCCTCGGCACCACGCCCCGGAAGGCCGTGACCTCCGGTCGCATCTCGGCCCTTCTGCAGACCGGTGGCCTGCTTCCCGACCTCAGCGTCCGGGAGACCGTTAAGATGATCGCCTCCCTGCACGAGCATCCCCGGGACGTCGACGAGGTCCTGGCCGCTGCGGGGGCCACGGGCTTCGCCGCCCGGCGCGTCTCGCGTTGCTCCGGAGGTGAACAGCAACGGCTCCGCTTCGCGCTCGCCCTGCTCACCCGCCCCGAGGTCCTCGTTCTCGACGAGCCGACCACCGGCATGGACGTCAACGCCCGACACGACTTCTGGCAGAACATGAGCGCTCTGGCGGACGACGGCGCGACCATCCTCTTCGCAACCCACTACCTGGAGGAAGCCGAACGTTTCGCCCGGCGGACGATCCTGCTGGGCGCCGGCCGCATCCTCGCGGACGGTCCCACCTCGGAGATCCGCCGCCGGGCGGGCGCGGCCCGAGTAACGGTCACATGGTCGCCGACCGATGCCGAACTGGCCGGCCTCGACCACGTGCTCTCGGCCGAACGCCACGGCACCCGCATCGAACTGCGCACCGACGACGCCGACGCACTCGCCCGGCACCTCCTCACCCGAACCGACGCCCAAGGCATCGAGATCGCCTCCGCCGGCCTCGACGAGGCCTTCCGCCACCTGACCGCGGCGACGCCTGAACAGGAGGTCGCAGCATGAGCATCGTCACCTACGTCGTCATGGACTTCTGGCGAAACCTGCGCAATCTGGGCAACAGCTTCTTCGTGATCGTGCTGCCGACCGTGCTGTTCCTCTTCTTCGGCGCCTCCTCGGAATGGTCGACGAATCCCATCGGCGAGGGCAACGTCAGTGCCTGGACGATGATCTCGATCGCCTGCTACGGGGCCGCCATGGCGGCGACCTCGCTTGCTGGTTCCGCCGCCGTCGAACTTCAGCAGGGCTGGGGCCGGCAGCTGGCACTCACCGCGCTGCCGCACAGCGGCTTCGTCGCCGCCAAGACCGTCGTCGCCCTATGTTTCGCCGTCCTGCCCGTCCTGGTCCTGAATCTCACGGGCGTTGTCACCGTGAGCGATATGCCCGTCGGCACGTGGCTCGCGACGGCGGCACTCACGATCGTCGGTGTGGTGCCGTTCGCGCTCTACGGGCTCGCGATCGGCATGGCCTTCCGCTCGGACGCCGCGGTCGGCACCGCAACAGGCCTGCTCGTGATCTTCAGTTTCCTCGGCAACGCGTTCACGCCGCTGGACGGGTTCCTGCTCGACCTCGGCCGGTTCACGCCCCTCTACGGTGTGGTCGCGCTCGCCCGCTATCCGCTCACCGGCGGCGATCAGATCTCGATGGGCGGGATCGCGGGCACCGACCCGCTCTGGGCCGTCCTAGCGAACGTGATCGCTTGGACCGCCGTCTTCGGCGCGGCCTGCCTGCTGCTGCAGCGCCGCCGGACCACGAGACAATAAGCCATGAGAGCCGTCGCCACGGCCTTCAGCGCGGCTGGCAGAATGAAGGACATGGAACCCGTTGGCAAGCCGAAGCGGTCTTTAGCCGGGCTGTTCTACGCGAGCGTCTGGCTCGTCTTCTTAGGAACTCCGCTCGCCGCAGCGATCGCCGGGCAAGCTGGCCCGTTCTGGACGAGCGTCTCCATCGCGGCGACACTCGCATTCGCCGCCGCCTATATCTGGTTGTTCTGGACGCTCTCCGCACCCGGTGACCCCGCGACGCACCAGAACCGCCGGGTCCGGATTGGCATCGTGCTGCTGGTCGTGTGCGCCGGCCTCGCTGCACCCGGTGTCGGGCCATGGGCCAGCGTGTTCACCCCGTTCATCGCCGCGGCCCTCATCTTCAGCCTGCCGCTCGTCCCAGGCATCACGGCAGGCACCCTCGTCTGGCTGATCCCCAGCGCCGTGGCCGCCCAGTTCTCCGGCACGCTGTGGACGCTGCTCGGGCCCGGCTTCGGCGTCGCCGTCATCGTCTTCGCCCGCCTCATGGAGCACAATGAGCGCCGGGCGCACGAAGCCCAGCACCACCTACGCGTCATCTCCGAGCGGGCGGCGATCGCCCGCGACGTGCACGACGTCCTCGGCCACACGCTGACCGTCCTGTCGATCAAGGCCCAGCTGGCGCGCCGACTCGTCGACCGCGACCTGGACGCGGCCCGGGCCGAGCTGGACTCCATCGACGAGCTGGCCAGGGAATCCCTGACGCAGATCCGCTCCACGGTCACCGGGCTGCGCACCCCCTCGCTGGCCACCGAAATCGCCGCGGCCCGGGCTGCCCTGCGCGCCGCCGGCATCAACCCCAACATCGACGTCGACCCGCTCCTGCCCGACGCCGACAACCTCTTCGCGTGGACGCTGCGCGAGGGCGTGACGAACACCGTCCGTCATTCCTCAGCGGCGACGTGCCGCATCACGGCCACGGCCGCGAAGCTGACAATCTCCGACGACGGCTCCGGATGCGGCGGCGCCGAGCCCGGCAACGGGCTCACCGGGCTGCGCGAGCGCGCCCGCGCCGCCGGAGCGCGCGTCGAAGTGCGCCCCACCCATCCAGACGGCGCGCGCCCGGGCACCACTCTGGAGGTGACAAGATGACGCCGAAGAACATCCGCATCCTGCTGGCCGACGATCAGGACCTGGTCCGTGGCGGCCTCGCCGCCCTGCTCGCACTGGAAGGAGACCTCGACGTCGTCGTACAGGTCGGTCGCGGAGACGAGGTGCTCGATGCCGTCCGGGAGCACCGCCCGGACGTCGCCCTGATCGACATCGAGATGCCCGGAATGGATGGGATCGAGGTGACCCGTCAAGTCACCTCGGCGCTGCTCGGGTGCCGATGCCTGATCGTGACGACGTTCGGCCGTCCCGGCTACCTGCGCCGGGCCATGGACGCGGGCGCGTCCGGGTTCGTCGTCAAGGACACTCCGGCGGATCGGCTCGCGCAGATGGTCCGTCAGGTCGCCGCGGGCCAGCACGTGCTCGACCCGCAGCTGGCGGCGGACTCGCTCGCTGGCGGGATCGACCCGCTGACCGAGCGCGAGCGCGACGTGCTCCGCGCCGCCGCGGCCGGCGGGTCGATCCGGGCGATCGCCGACGCCGTGCATCTCAGCCCCGGCACCGTGCGCAACCACCTCTCGAGCGCCATCGGCAAGACGGACACCCACAACCGCTATGAGGCGGCGCGCGCCGCCCAGGAGCGGGGCTGGCTGTGAGCGTCAGCCGAGCTGGAAGACCGCCGTCAGCAACGTCATCGTGACGAACGTGATGAGCAGGATGCCGGCGAGGTTCAGCCAGATGCCGCCCTTGATCATCTGCCCGATCGTGACGTAGCCGGAGCCGTAGGCGATGGCATTCGGCGGCGTCGCCACGGGGAGCATGAACGCGCACGTCGCGGCCAGCGCCACCGGAACCGCGAGCAGCATCGGGTCGACGCCGAGGCCCATCGCGACGCCGCCGGCGACCGGCAGGAACGTCGCCGCCGTCGCGGTGTTGCTCGTGAGCTCGGTCAGGAAGATGACGCCCGCGGCCATGACGACGACGAGGACCACCAGGGGCACCGTGCCAAGCACTTGCGCCTGCTCGCCGATCCAGTCGGCGAGTCCGGAGGAGCTGAACTGCGCGGACAGCGCCAAGCCGCCGCCGAACAGCAGGAGCACGCCCCACGGGAGCTTGACCGCCCATTCCCAGTTGAGGAGGCGCACTCCGCGCTTCGCGCCCGCCGGCAGGAGGAACAGCAGGATCGAGACGGTCATCGCGATGCCCGCATCGGAGATCAGGTCGGGGGAGATCATCGGCAGGAACACCCACGACAGAGCCGCGAGGATGAACATCGCCAGCACTAGCTTCTCCCCCGTACTCATCGGGCCGAGCTCGTGCAGTTGGCGCCGAATGGGTTCGCGGCCGCCGGGGATCTCATCGATTTCGGGCTTGAACAGGACTCTCGTCAGCAGGAACCAGACCAGCACCAGCATCACGGCGGCCAGCGGCAAGCCGACCAGCATCCAGCGCCCGAATCCGATCTCCACCCCGTGAGTGTCGCTCATGTAGCCCACCAGGAGCGTGTTCGGGGGCGTGCCGATGATCGTGGAGAGCGAGCCGACCGAGGCCGCGTAGGCGATGCCGAGCATCAGCGCGGTGCCGAAGTTGGATTTGATCACCGCGTCTTTGATTTTGGAATCGGTCGACTTCTCCTCCTGCTCGGTCGCGCCGTCGTCGTCCGATGTTGCCTTCGACTTCTCCCCGGCGGGACCGGCGAGGTTGGTGACCAGCAGCAGCACGGAGACGCCGATGGGCAGCATCATCACGGTCGTGGCCGTGTTGGAGACCCACATGCTGAGGAACGCTGTGGCCAGCATGAAGCCGGCGATGACCATGTTGGACTTGGTGCCCATGGCCGAGACGGTCATCAGCGCGATCCGTCGGTGGAGGTTCCATCGCTGCATCGCCAAGGCGAGGATGAAGCCGCCCATGAACAGGAAGATGATGTCGTTGCCGTAGCTTGACCCGATCTCCTTGATGTCGACGCTCCCGAGCACGGGGAAGACGACGAGCGGCACGAGCGCCGTGGCGGGGATCGGCAGGGCCTCCGTCATCCACCAGATGCCCATGAGGACGGCGATCGCCGCCGTCAGCCGGGCAGCAGAGTCCAGGTCCTGCGGCATCGAGTAGTACACCGCAAAGGCAGCGAGCACCCCGGCAACTAGGCCGATCCATCGCCGCATGTTGGTCCGGGACTCGAGCGGTTCGGCCATCAGGCCGGGCGAGATTTGTTCGCTCGCACGGGCGCGCGACTGCGCGTCTCTATCGTCCCCGCCGGGCGTGTATGAATGGGACACGGTAGCCTCCATGACAACAGGTCGATGGATGTGACACATCTCACGTTACCCGCTGCGGCTTCGGAGGTCACCAAGTCAACGGGACTTTCCCGCTCGACCGGATGCCGTCGTCGTACCCTCAGGTGCGACGCAGGGTCCTAATCGTTCTTGACCCGGCCGCCCGGCCTGGCCGACGAGTCGCCAGACTCCTTGAGCTTGGCGCGCAGCTCCTTCGGCAGCGAGAAGAGAATGTCCTCCTCGGCCGTGACGATCTCTTCCTGGTCGGCGTAGCCGTAATCGGCCAGGAGCTTCAGGACGTCCTGGACCAGGATGTCCGGGACGGATGCGCCGGAGGTCACCCCGACGGTCGCGACGCCCTCGAACCAAGACTCGTCGACCTCGTTCGCGAAGTCGACGCGGTGGCCAGCCTTGGCGCCGTACTCGAGGGCGACTTCGACGAGACGCACGGAGTTCGACGAGTTCGCCGAGCCGACGACGATGACGAGGTCGGCCTGCGGGGCGATCTTCTTGATCGCGGCCTGGCGGTTGCTCGTGGCGTAGCAGATGTCGTCGCTGGGCGGGTCCTGCAGGTTCGGGAAACGCTCGCGCAGGATCTGCACGGTCTCCATCGTCTCGTCGACCGACAGCGTCGTCTGCGAGAGCCAGATCAGCTTGTCCGGGTTCTTGACCTGCACCGTGCGCGCCTCAGCCGGGTCGTTGACGATGGTCGTCGCCTCGGGCGCCTCACCGTACGTGCCCTCGACCTCCTCGTGGCCCGTGTGCCCGATCAGCAGGATCTCATTGCCGGCCTTCGCGAACCGGACGGCCTCCCGGTGCACCTTCGTCACAAGCGGGCACGTGGCGTCGATCGTGCGCAGGTTGCGGTCGTCCGCGGACTGGACGACGGCGGGGCTCACGCCGTGCGCCGAGAAGACGACCAGCTCGCCCTCGGGCACCTCGTCCGTCTCCTCGACGAACACAGCACCGCGCGCCTCGAGCTCGGAGACGACGTGGCGGTTGTGCACAATCTCCTTGCGGACGTAGACCGGTGCCCCGTAGTGCTCGAGCGCCTTCTCCACGGCAATCACGGCCCGGTCGACGCCGGCGCAGTAGCCGCGCGGCGCAGCGAGCAGCACGCGCTTGGGTCCCTCGACGGGGGCCGCCGCGGCCACTTCCTCCGGGGAACGGCGCCGGCGCGGAATCTGCGGCATGGGCACGGAAACGGGGACGGTGGTGCTGGTAGGCATACCCACCATGCTACGCGGTCGGTTGTCCACACTTCTGCCGACCAGATCACGTTGTGGGGGTCGCAACTGGTAGGAATGAGTGACAACACCACTCGAGAGGATTCACGTGGAGCAGCCGCCACCTGCCGAGGAGCCCCGGTCCATGCCCGCCACGGCGGCGGAGACCACGCCGGAGAACCCCTGGCCGCTCAAACACTTCGCCCAGATTCTCAAGGCACACGTCGAACGCGCACCCGAGACCTGGATCGAGGGGCAGCTGCTGGAAGCGAACGTGCGCAACGGCCACGCCTACCTGACGATGCGCGACGTCGACGTGGAGAACTCGCTCTCCGTCACCGTCTGGCGGTCGACACTCAGCCGTCTGGACGCGACACCGGAGGTCGGCTCGCGGGTCGTCGCCAAGGTCAAACCGAATCTCTGGCTCAAGACCGGCCGGTTGTCGATGAACGCCTCGGACCTGCGTCCCGTCGGCCTGGGTGACCTGCTCGCCCGCCTCGAACGCCTCCGCCAGGCGCTCGGCGCGGAGGGGCTCTTCGACGTGGACCGCAAGCAGAAGCTGCCCCTGCTCCCGTCACGTATCGGCCTGATTACCGGCCGCGATTCCGACGCCGAGAAGGATGTCGTCCGCAACGCCACGCTGCGCTGGCCCGGCGTCGTGTTCGAGATCCGCAACACCGCGGTCCAGGGCGTGAACGCCGTCGGCGAGGTCATGGCCGCTCTCGCCGAGCTGGACGCGAACCCCGAGGTGGATGTCATCGTCATCGCCCGCGGCGGCGGCGCGCTCGAGGACCTGCTGCCCTTCAGCTCCGAGGAGCTCGTCCGCGCGGTCGCACAGGCGACGACCCCGGTCGTCAGCGCGATCGGGCACGAGGCCGACCGGCCGATCCTCGACGACGTCGCCGACCTGCGCGCGTCGACCCCGACCGACGCGGCCAAACGGATCGTCCCGGACGTGGCGGAGGAGAAACAAGGCATCGCCCAGGCCCGCCAGCGCCTCGACCGCGCGATCGAGCACCTCCTCGACCGCGAGTCCGAACGCATCACCGCACTGCGCACGCGCCCCGTGCTCGCCGCGCCGGAGTCGATGCTGGATTCCCGACGCGAGGACTTGGGCCGGCTCGTCGAGCGTTCCCTGTCGGCCACCCGCGCAGCTCTCAGCAGGGGCGAAGCGGAGATCAGACACCTGCGCGCACAGGTCCGCTCGCTCTCCCCGCAGCAGACCCTCGACCGCGGCTACGCGATCGTGCAGGTCCCGGACGGCTCCGGCCGCGACGCCCAGTCCGGCGATGTCGTCCGCGACGCCACCAGTGTGCCCGTCGGCGCTGATCTGCTCGTCCGCGTCGCCCACGGCAGCCTCGACGCGACGGTGACGGCGACCCATGGAAGCAACACCGACCCGCACGCCGAACAGACTCCCCAGACCCAGAACCAGCCCGGAAGGACATCATGACCGAAGCAGCAAACTCCCCCGCGACCCCATCCGACGTGGCACAGCTCAGCTACGAGCAGGCGCGCGAGGAGCTCATCACCGTGGTCTCCCAGCTCGAAGCCGGCGGTGCCAGCCTCGAGCAGTCACTTGCACTCTGGGAGCGCGGCGAGGCGCTCGCGGCTCGTTGCGAGTCGTGGCTCGAGGGGGCTCGGCAGCGTCTGGAATCGGCCCGGCAGCGCGTCGAGGGAAACGACTCAAACTAGAACAAAAACACGCCATAGGCCTTCCATGCTTCGATTGCACGTTCTATAATAGGGGCATGGACCACACCGCAGCCAGGCAGGAGCAGCCGTCGGGTGCAGCGCCCGAAGAGCGCGGCACCCCGCCCGCTCGCGGAGTGCGGGATGCTGCCACGGACCGGCACAACGGTGACCACTGGCTGGTTTCGCTCGTCGACTACGCCTCCTCGCTCTACGACGGGGCCTCGGCGGCCCACGGACGGCCGGTCTGGCGAGGCCAGTCTGCGTGGCGCGGTTCCGCCTCACCCGGCTCGATCGCCATGCGCCGTGCCGCCGCGGCCATGGAGCCGCAGGCACTGCTCCAGTTCGCCGAGGATCTGCGACGTTTCGCTGAGGCCTGCGGCCATTCGGCCATCGCGTTGCTCGACGACCGGGCAGAGCGGGAGGTGCCGCCGCACCTCAAAGAACTCAAGACCGTCTCGGACGGGATGGAACGTTCGGTAGTCACCGGCAACATGTCGGATCGCGCCGCGAAGCAGGTCGTGGCGCAGCACCTGGCCCAGGTCCGGGAGACCTCCCTCCAAGGTGCGGCGCACGACGTCGAGCGGGCTCGCGTACTCCGCGACGACGTTCCCGACGTCCTCGCCGCCCTGGCGGACGGATCCATCGGTGCCTCGCAGGCGCGAACCATGGTCGATCTGAGCCGGAAAATCGAGGTGGAGACCGTTCCCGCACCCGCGGACGACTCACTCGAGGCCGCGGAGGCCTTCGAGCGGCAGACGGCCCGCGCGGAGATCGACGCCCGGCACAAGCGGCAGAAGCTCTGCGCATCACTGCTCGAGCGCTCCCCCGGCAAGACGCCCCGCCAGACGAAACTGTACGGCGAGCGAAAGCTGCAGGAACTACTCGAGGATCCCTTCGCCGTCCGCCATGCCCGGGACCGCAAGGATCGGCATGTGAGAATCACGCAAGCCGAGAACGGCATGTGCTACCTCTCCGCCTACCTACCCTCGCTGGCCGGCGAAGCGATCGACCGCCGGCTGCACGAATTGGCGCTCATGCACAAGAACCATGAGCTCGACCAGGCCGTCAGCGACCGGTTCCGGCTGGAGACCGAGGACGAGTCGAGCACGGGCACACCGTGCGCGGCTGAGGCCGCTGCGCCCGACGAGCGCACCGTTGCGCAGGTCCGCACGGACGCGTTTCTTGACTTGCTTCTCGCCGGGCCGCACGGATCCGGTTTGGAGAACGTCCGACCGCAGGTCTCCATCACCGTTCCGGCGTCCGCCTTCCCCGGCCTGGAGGACCTCGGTCCCGCGCCGGAGCCCGCGGATGCATCCCGGTCCGGCTCGGGCACCACCGCCGTCCACACGGATTTTCACCCGGTCGGCGACGGGCTCGCCGGTCACCGCCTGCCGGCCGGGGCCGCGCTGCCCGAGTCGGAAACATTCGGTGCGTTCTCGCACGATGAGCTTGCAGCCGTCCTGCCGCAGTCCTCGAGCTGGACCCGGCTCGTCACCGATTCCTGGGACGGGGCCGTCGTCGCCCTCGACACCGACCAGTACCGTCCGACGGCTGCGATGCGCAGGGCACTCGCCCTGCGTGACCGCACCTGCCGGGTGCCCGGGTGCGGGCGACGGGCGAGCGCCTGCGAACCCGACCACGTACTCGAGCACCAGAACGGCGGGCGGACGGAACTGTCGAACCTCATCAGCATCTGCAAACGCTGTCACCGGCTCAAGTCGTGGGGCCTGCTCGGAATTCACCTCGCGCCGGACGGCACCGTCCAAGTCACCACGTGGTGGGACAGCGCGCGCCGAACGGATCCCGAAGCGCCTTGGGGTATCTCGACGCGACTCACGGGCTGCGACGCGTCGTGGGAGGGGCTAGCCAAGCCGACACACCCTGCCGAGGTGGCCCTCGTGGATCGGCTCGAGGTGGAGCTCGAGCTCCAACTGCGTCGATGCCGCGGATACTACGCGGCGGATCCGCCGCCGAGCTTCAAGAGCCGCTTCGCGCGCGCTTCGCGCGGCTCGAAGGACCGGTGGCGCGAGGCCGGCCGCGCGGCGAGCGAACCGGCTCCCTCCGACCTCAGCGAGTCCCCTGCCGGCGACCTCGTGGAGGCTCCCGACGAGGGGCGGGCAGCCTGCGACGCGGACGTGAGGCGCGCATGGCGCGAACACCTCGAGACCCACGGCATCCGGAGCACCGCGCCCTCGACCGAGCACGCGGATGCCACGCTGCGCGTCCCCGAACTGCCAAACACGTGCCGAGACAGCTGGGGCGACCTGGCGCGATGACAGCCGGTCTCGGGCGCGATGACAGCGAGCCCCGGACGCTACTCCGAGCTGAGACGGGCTTTCTGCTCGGCGACGTCGAAGGTCGCCGCCGGCCACTGCGGGTCGATGTCCTGCAGGGCCTCGATCAGCAGCTGCTGCACGGCGATCCGCGCGTACCACTTGCGGTCGGCGGGGACGATGAACCACGGTGCGTGGTCGGCGTCGGTCTCATCGATCGCGATCTCGTAGGCGCGCTGGTAGTCATCCCACAGTTCGCGCTCGTCGATGTCAGCCGGGTTGAATTTCCAGTGCTTCTCCGGGCGGTCGAGGCGCTCCATGAGCCGTTCGGCTTGCTCGTCCTTCGACACGTGCAGCATGATCTTGACGATCTTCACTCCGTCGGCCGCCAGCTGCTCCTCGAAGGCGCGGATGGCTCCGTAGCGCCGCTCGATCTCCTCCGGGTCCGAGAATCCACGCACGCGGTGGATGAGCACGTCCTCGTAGTGGGACCGGTCGAAGACGCCGATCATCCCCTCGCCGGGGAGCTCCTTCTCGACGCGCCACAGGAAGTCGTGTTCGAGCTCCTCGGCGGTCGGCGCCTTGAACGCGTGGTGGTGCACGCCCTGCGGGTCGACGGTGCCGATCACGTGTCGGACGATCCCGCCCTTGCCGGCCGTGTCCATGCCCTGGATGATCAGCAGCACGCGGCCGTCTCCCCCGAGTCGCGAGGCGGCGAAGAGGCGCTCCTGCAGGTCACCCAGGACGGGATCCATCGCGGCCAGCGTCGCGACGCCGTCGGCCTTTTCACCGGCGTACCCGGTCTTGGCTCGCGTATCGATCCCGGCGAGCTCGACCGGCCGGCGGGCGCGCAGCGCCGTCGTCGGGCTCTCGGCGAACCCGAGCGACGCGCGGGCCGTCTCGGCCACCTCGACCGACGCGTCGATGGCGGCCGCCTCAGCGCGCCGCTGCTCCAACTGCTTGCGCTTCTTGCCCACGTCGATCGTCCTTTCGGCAGGTGTTCTCCGCCCCGGCGCCCGGCGCGGTTCTGGCTCTCAGGCCCGCTCGCGCAGGTCCTCGAGGAAGTCGGCGATCCGATAGATCGCGTTCTCCAGGTCGCGCACGGCCGGCAGCGTCACGAGGCGGAAGTGATCCGGTGCCACCCAGTTGAACCCGGTCCCGTGCGTGACGAGCAGTTTCTGCTGCTTGAGCAGGTCGAGCGCGAACTTCTCGTCGTTCTTGATCGGGTAGACCTCGGGGTCGAGCCGCGGGAACAGGTACATCGCGCCCTTGGCCTGCTGCACGGAGACACCGGGGATGTCGTTGAGGAGCTTGTAGGCCAGGTTGCGCTGTTCGAGCAGCCGGCCGCCGGGCAGGATCAGGTCGTTGATCGACTGGTACCCGCCGAGCGCGGTCTGGATCGCGTTCTGGCCCGGCACGTTTGCGCACAGGCGCATGTTGGTCAGGAGGTTGATGCCCTCGATGAAGTCCTGCGCCTGGTGCTTAGGCCCGGAGATCGCCATCCAACCGGCACGGAAGCCGCACACCCGATACGCCTTCGACAGCCCGGAGAACGTCAGGGTCAGCACGTCGTCGGCGAGGGCGGCGGTGTTGTAGTGGACGGCGTCGTCGTACAGGATCTTCTCGTAGATCTCATCGGAGAACACGATGAGGTTGTGCCGGCGGGCGAGGTCAAGGATCGACTCGATCACGTGCTTGGGGTACACCGCACCGGTGGGGTTGTTCGGGTTGATCAGGACGATGCCCTTGGTGCGGTCCGTGATCTTGGAGGCCATGTCCTCCAGGTCCGGCATCCAGCCCTCCTCCTCGACGGTGAGGTAATGCACCGGGCGACCGCCCGCAAGCGAGACGGACGCCGTCCACAGCGGGTAGTCCGGCGCCGGGATGAGCACCTCGTCGCCGTTCTCGAGCAGCGCAGTGAGGCTGAGCGTGATCAGCTCGGAGACGCCGTTGCCGAGGTAGACGTCGTCGACGCCGATGGTGCGGATGCCGCGGGTCTGGTAGTACTGCGAGACGGCGGTGCGGGCGGAGAGGATGCCGCGGGAGTCGGAGTAGCCCTGCGAGTTCGGCAGGTTCCGGATCATGTCGACGAGGATCTCGTCAGGGGCCTCGAAGCCAAAGGGGGCGGGGTTGCCGATGTTCAGCTTCAGGATGCGGTGGCCCTCGGCCTCCATTCGCTGGGCGTGCTCGAGCACGGGGCCGCGGATGTCATAGAGGACGTCGCGAAGCTTCGAGGACTGCGTGTACCGCACTGATTCGTTGGAGGAGTCTTCCCTGGCTGACATGGACCCAGCTTGCCACAGCTAGTCGCCGAAACCGTGCTCCGTTAACCATGTTGCGGCGGCGGCCGGCGCCGTGAGCGGGGCGTCACCCATGAGTGACGAATTCAGCTCGGCGAGGTCCTCGGCGCTCAGTTCCCGGCTGACCCGGTCCAGCACGTCGCGCGCTTCGTCACCGACCGATTCCCCGTGCACGATCGGCACGACCGGCTGAGCAGTGAAGTGCTCAGCGGAGCCCTGCAAGATCACGAGTGAGTGTCCGGCGATGTTCGGATCGGTACTGGCCATCTGCCCGACCTGCACGCGGTCGGTGATGACCGCCTCGAGCACGTCGGCGCCGGAGCTGAGCTGATTGAAGGACTTCGGTTCGCAGTCGTACTCGGTGCCCAGAGCCGGCACGCCGTCTGCCCGCGTGAGCAGAGACTGCGGCCCACCGAACGTGAGATCCTCACACACCTCGCCGAGGTCCTCGAGCGCCGTGACGCCGTGGGCGACGGACTCGGCCCGCGTCATCACGAGCACCGGCTGGCGCGTCGCCTCCGACGGCGCCAGGGCCACGAGTTCCTCGGGCAGCGCCGCGGCGAGTTCGTCGTAGACGTCGCCGCCCGCCCGCGCGGTCGTCTTGCCGTCGAAGTGGAACAGCAGGTCACCACCGAACTCCGGAACGACGTCGACCCCGCCGCTGCGCAGCGCGTCCTCGTACTGCCCCCACGCGCCGATGTCGGGGTCGACCTCGGCGGCGATCCCGGCACGGTTCAGGGCCCCCGCGTACAGCTCGGCCACGATCCGCGCTTCGCGGGTCGGCTCGGGCGCGCCGATCACGAGCGGCTCGGGCGGGGTCGCGCTGGACGAGGACGTTGCGCCCGTCGTCGGATTCCCCGCCCCGCCGGCCGTCGCGCACGCGGTCAGGGCCAGCAGCACGACGGCGGCGCTCGCCGCGGCGCGCAGGGTCGCTGCAGTGCGCGGCGTCGCTGGTGTGGCAACGGAAGGGGCGTCGTCGCGGCCGGCGGCCGGGATTCTCGGGTTCATGCGCTCCAGTCGGGTTTTTGTACTCGCAGCATTTCGAGGGCTTGGTCGACGCGGCCGACCCGGTTCAGGCCCTCGACCTCGTCGAGGGGGAACCAGCCGGCGCGCGAGGTACTTCCGCCGACCTCAAAGCGTAGCTGACCGCCCGTCACGCGCGCCGAGTAGAGCACGGCGACGGTCTGCAGGGGTCGGCCTTCGCCGTGCAGCCGGCGGCCGGCGGGGACGTGCCCGGAGTCGACTCCGAGCAGTCCGGTGAGCTCGACCTGGTACCCGGTCTCCTCCTCGACCTCGCGGACGGCACCGTCCTCGATGGACTCGCCGAGCTCGACGCCTCCGCCGGGCAGCGTCCAGCGGGGGTCGTGGTCCGGGTTCGTGGCCCGCGCGTCCCAGAGGGCCAGTAGGATTCGGTCGTCATCGACGACCACGCAGTAGGCCGCGAGGCGGGTATCGAAGTCGCGGGAGCGTCTGGTCATGCGCCCCAGCCTATCGCTGGTCGCCGCCGCTGAGGCACCCGGTTGACGTCTTTGCCGCTAGGCACGGAGGGCGCGGCGACGCAGCCGGGCCCACGAGACGGCGGCCAGAGCGAGGCAGCCGGCGAGAGTCGCGGCGGCGAAGAGCACGAACGTGGCGTCCAGTCCCACCCGGCTGGCGACGAGCCCCAGGCCGAGGACGGGGATCGCGCTGCCAGCGTAGGTGACGACATAGATGAGGCTGATGACCTGCGCGTGCTGGGTCGCCTCGATGGCGGCGGCGGCGTCGTTGAACGCACCGCGGAAGGCCAGTCCCTGCGCGGTGCCCGCCAGGAGGCTGCCGGCGATCACGAGCGGCAGGGAGGCGACGTGGCCGCCGAGGACCAGCACGGCGACGCCCAGGCCCATGCCGACGAGGGCCGGGGCGATGGTTGCCGGCGTCGCGCGGCCGAGCAGCTGGCTCACGGCCGAGGCGGCCAGCGTCAGGGACGCGATCACGCCGAGCAGCACGCGCGACTCGATGCCGAACACGTCGGCGTAGTAGCCAGGCGCCAGCGAGAGCACCATCCCGAAGACCGCGAAGCTGAGCAAGCCAGTGAGCGCGGCGATCCAGAACTGGCTCTTCGCGTTGGCCGCGAGGCGCAGTCGGCGCGGGCGCAGGGCGCGGCGGGCGTCCCCGGGGGCCGGGGCGAGGGCCGGGCGGGCGCGGAGCAGCCAGAGCGGGACGAGCACGGCGATCATCGCCGCCCCGTGGACGAGGAACGGCGTCACGGTGGGGTTCGGCAGCTGGCTGAGCACCCCGCCGATGACCGGACCGGCGGCCACACCACCGGCGTTCAGCAGCAGGGTGAAGCGCCCCGCCCAGTCCTGGTGCCGCGGCAGCAGCTCGCGCAGGGCGGCGCTGCTCGCGCCCGTCGCGGCCGCGACGGCGGCGCCCTGGAGGACGCGGCCGAGCACGAGCATCCAGAGCGAGGGGGCGAAGGCGAAAACCAGCCCGCCGGCGAGCCCGACCACGACCGCGATCACGAGCGCCGCCCGGCGGCCGATGTGATCGGACCAGTGTCCGTAGCAGACCAGGCCGGCGATGAGCGCGAGCACGTAGGCGCTGAACGCCACGGTCACGCCGAAAGGGCCGAGCTCGAGCTTGTCCTGGAGCAGCGGGTAGAGGGGCGTGGCGATGTTGACGCCGATGAAGAGCAGGGCCATGACCGCACCGGTCAGCCCCACACGTGTCTTCAGCGAGGCATCCCAGCCCCCGCGGAGCGAAAGGTCGCCGGATTCCCGCATCCGCAGTTCGCCGATGACCGTCATGCCCACTCCCTTTCGCCCGCGTTGACCACTACCCACTCATGATGCGATCCCATTGACGTTTCTGCTGCATGACGGATGCCGCAATTGCGCGTAAAGTTCAAAATGGATGTCGAATGTGAGACGAAATGGAGCATCATGCCAAACCGCCACGGCGTGCTGGACGCCGCCGACCTGCAGCTGCTGCTCGGCCTCATGGATCAGCCGCGCGCGCAGATCAACGAACTCGCCGATTCGCTCAGCGTGGCCCGCAACACGGTCCAAGCCCGGATGCGCCGACTCATGCGCTCGGGTGTCCTGCGCGACGGCGGCCGCGACGTCGACCTCGCCGCGATCGGCTACGACGTGCTCGCATTCGTCACGATCGAGGTCGACCACCGCGAGCTGGACACCGTCGTCGCGTCCCTCGGCCGCAGCGACCACGTGCTCGAGGTGTTCGAGACCTCCGGCCGCGGCGACGTCTGGTGCCGCATCGCCGCCCGCGACACGCACAACCTCCAGCAGGTCTTGCGCTCGATCCTCAAGCTGCGCGGCGTCATCCGCACGGAGACCTCCTTGGCCCTGAGTGAACACATCCCCTTCCGCGCGGGCCCCTTGGTGCGGCGCACGGTCGCCGATGCGTAAGCTCGGAGGATGACCCGCACCGCGTTTGCCCCTCGACGACCGTGAAAGGAGAGATCGTGTCCGCGCTTACCGACCGCCTGAACCGCATCCTCCACAGCGTCCCGGAGCACCCGCTCGGCACCCCGGACTCCGCGGCCGGCTGCCTCGACCTCGCGTACGAGCGCGCCTACGCCGAGGACCACTCCGGAGCCATCCGGGCGATCACCGCGGGCCTCGAACTGCCGGACGCGGACGTCATCACGCGTCTGTCCCTCTGGGGCGCCATGGCGTCGATCCGTCACCTCAGCGGGGACGACGACGGCGCCCGCCGCGCCGCGGACGCCCGTCTCTCGCTGCTGCGGTCAGTGGGCTGGGACCACCAGGCGGACATGGAGGCCGACCTCGGTTCGCTGCTCTTCCGCGAGGCGACGGAATCGGAGATGCCCCTGCTCGAGGCCGCAGTGCTCACGCACGGCGACGCGGGCGCGCCGGACCACGTGCTCGCGGACATCAAGCTGGCCCTCGCCGTCGCCCTGCACAGTGCGGGAAACGCCTCGGCTCTCGAGGCGCTCGAATGGTGCGCGGACGTCTACCACGCGGCCGACAGGCCGGAGTCCGAGGGCGGCGCCCTGCTCTACCTGGCCCACGCCCGCGCGACGGCCGGGGAGGCCGACGTCGCGATCGCGGTGGCGGACCGGTTGCTCGAACTCGACCTGAACCGGGCCATGAAGGCCGCCGTCTGGATGGTCAAGGCGACCGCCAACGGCGATCGCGGCCACCACATCGAGGCCGAGGGCTGCGCCCTGGAGGCCCTCGACCTCTACTCGGGTGCCGGGGTGCGCAAGGGAGCGGTCTCGGCTGCGGCCGCCGTCGCCCAGCTCGCCGGCCAGTCGGCGGACCACGACGCCGCCATCCTGGCCTGGAAGATCGCCGTCGAGCAGGCCGAGCGCGGCGAGTTCGAGGAGACGTGGGCGATCCGCCTGGCCCTCGCGCACCAGCTGCTCGACGCTGAAGAATACCTGCTCGCCGAGGAGGTCCTGCGGGCCCTCGTGGACCGGCTCGGCGCGTTCGGCCGGGTCACGGAGCGCGCTCGGGCGCTGGTTTCGCTTGGGCACAGCCTGCGCCACCAGGAGCGGTTCGACGAGGCGCTGGGCCTGTGGCGCGAGGCCGTGCGCACCTTCGAGGAGGCCGAGCTCAACGGCGAGGCGGCGCGCACGCTCCTGGCCCTCGCGACGCTCGTCGCCCACGAGGGCGCGCCGGACCAGGCACGCGCCCTCTACCAGCGCGCCGTGGATCTGGCCCGCGATGCCGAGGCGGACCCGTCTGCGCTGCCGACCGCCCTGCATGCGCTCGGGCACTCGATGTGCGAGGGCAAAGACGCCGACGGTTTGAACGCCCTCGACGAGGCCATCCGGCTTGCCGACGAGCACGGAGCCGACTGGCACTCAGCCGACTTCCGCGACACCCACGCCCGGTGCGCCTGGATGCTCGGCGACGGCCGGCGCGCCGTGGCTGAGGCCCTCGACGCCGCTGACCGCTTTCGGTCGGTATCCGACCCGGACGCCGCGGGAAACGCGGAGCTCTTCGCCGCGCACGTGCTCACCGAGTCGCAGCGCCTCGACGAGGCCGCCGCACTGTACCGGCTGATCAGCTCCGACCACGCCGAGAGCGTCGCCCACGTCAACGCCGCTCAGCGGGGCCTAGCCGACGTCCTCGACGCCCAGGGCCTCACCCTGCAGGCGAACGAGGCGCGCGAGGCCGCCCAGAAGGTCGTGGACGACGCGCTCGACGACGCTGAGGCCACCGCCTACACCGTGCTCGCCGCCGAGGACGCGGCAGCCGAGGCCGGGGAGGGCACCCCCGGCGAGGATGACGACGAGGATGAGGACGAGGCCCGCGGGCCGAGCTCCGCCGGCGAGCGCCCGCGCGACGCCGAGAGCCCCGAAGAACCCCGCGAACCATGATCTCCGGCTGGGTCGACCGGCTGCGCGGGGTCTCGGTCCGCACCCGCATCATGGTCGCGCTCATCGCCCTCTCCGGCCTGACGCTGGCCATCGCCGGTACGGCCAACTACCTCGTCCAGCTCGGCGACCTCCACGCCCAGATCGACGACTCGCTGCGCCGCGAAGTGCGGGAGTTCCGCGCCCTCGCGGAGACGGGGCTCAACCCCGAGACCGGCGCAGCCTTCACCTCTGCCGCCGAACTGACCTACCTCGCCATCCAGCGCTCGTCGCTCGAAGAGAACGAGGGTGTCCTCGTCCTCGAGGACGGCGCCGTGCGCTGGAGCGCACCGGCACCGGTCCCGGTGCGCCTCGAGGCGGACACCGAGCTGGTCCGTCAGCTGCTCGAACGTCCCGACAGCGACCGGGTCGAGCTGACCACGCTGCGCACCCCGACGTCGTCGTACCGGACGGCCGTGGTGCCCGTCCAGCTGGCCGACGACCGCACCCCCGCACACCTGGTCCTGGCCTTCGACCTCAACCAGGAACTCAACGAGCTCCACCGCAATGTCGGGATCTGGGCGGCGGCCGGGGCGGTCGCGCTGATCGTCAGTGCCGCCGTCTCCTTCGGACTGCTCAGGACGCTGCTTCGCCCCCTCCGCGCGCTGCGGCGCACGGCCGCCGCGATCGGCGCGGACGACCTCGACGAGCGGCTGACGATCGACGGCAACGACGACCTCGCGGACCTGTCCGAAACCTTCAACAGCATGCTCGACCGGTTGCAGGACGCCCTCGCGTCGCAGCGCCAGCTGCTCAGGGACGTCGGGCACGAACTGCGCACCCCGGTCGCGATCTTGCAGGGCCACCTGGAGCTGCAGGATGCTGAGGACCCCGACGACGTCCGGCAGACACAGGCGCTCGCGCTCGACGAGCTCGCGCGCATGACGATGCTCATCGACGACCTCTCGACCCTGGCCTCGGCGGACCGCAACGACTTCGTCCAGCCGAAGCCGACCGACGTCGGCGCGCTCATGCTCGACGTCCTCGACAAGGCCTCCGCCCTCGGCGACCGGCAGTGGAGCCTCGCGGGCGCCGACTCCGTGCAGGCGGAGATCGACCCGCACCGCGTCACGCAGGCGCTGCTGCAGTTGTGCCAGAACGCCGTGAAGTTCTCTGCTCCCGGATCCGCGATCGTCATCGGGTCCGACGTGGCGACGGAGCCGGCGGCTGGCGGGGCACGACGTCGTACGTTGCGGCTGTGGGTGCGCGATGCCGGCATCGGCATCGACGAGGACGACATCGCAGCGATCTTCGACCGCTTCTCCCGGGGGCGGAACGGCAGCCGCGCCGAGGGCTCCGGCCTCGGCCTGACGATCGTCCGGGCCATCTGCGAGAGCCACGGCGGGCGAATCAGCGTCGCTTCGACCCGGAACACCGGATCGGTCTTTACGCTGGAACTACCCATCTGACAAGGAGCAGCTCGTGAGCCAGATTCTGATCATCGAAGACGAACCCCGCATCAGCGCCTTCGTCTCGAAGGGGCTGCGCTCGGCGGGTTTCCAACCAACAGTGGCCGGGAGCGGCTCCGAGGGGCTCAGCCTGGCCATGACCGGGGACTTCGAACTCATCCTGCTCGACGTCGGCCTCCCGGACATCGACGGGTTCGAGATCCTGCGGCAGATCAGGGACGGGCGCAACGACGTCCCCGTCATCATGTTGACCGCCCGCACGGGCCTGGACGACACGCTGGCGGGCCTCAACGGCGGGGCTGACGACTACCTCGCCAAGCCGTTCCGGTTCGAGGAGCTCATCGCCCGGATCCGGCTCCGTCTGCGCCCGGCTGCCAACGGGGCGAGCGTCGCCGCCGACCCGGACGACGTGCTGGAACACGGCGGGTTCCGGTTGGACCTGCGCGCTCGCCAGGCGGAGGTCGACGGCCGGAGCATCGATCTCTCGGCGCGGGAGTTCGCCCTCGCCGAGGCGTTCCTGCGCAACGCCGGCCAGGTCCTCAGCCGCGAGCAACTGCTCTCGCGGGTCTGGGGGTACGACTTCGACCCCGGTTCGAACGTCGTGGACGTCTACGTGCGGTACCTGCGCAACAAGCTCGGCTCGTCCCGCATCGAGACGATCAGGGGCGCCGGATACCGGCTCGTCTAATCGTCGTCATCATCGTCATCGTCGTCGTCGTCGTCATCCTCATCATCGTCGGGGGCCTCCGGCGTGGCCGGCCGGACCGTGCCCGGATGCTCCGGCCGCTGTGAGGCCGGGGCCCGCGTCGTGGTGCCTCCCGCCGGCGGCGGAGGGCTGGTCGTGGCCTCGGGCTCCGCGGCCCCCTCCGACACCGGCGCGTCCTTGTCCGAGGATCCACCCTCGGATTCCTGCACCGGCTCGCCCGTCCCGGACGCGGACGACGACGGGGTGCCACTCGGCGTCTCGCCGGCGGTCGCGACGTCGATGACGCCCGGCCCGAGGTCGTCGTCCGCACCGATCATCTCGCTGGCCACGACGGCGCCGCCGCCGAGGATGATGAGGCTCATGGCGCCCGCCATGGCCCAGGCTTTCGTTTTCACCGCGTCCCTCCAGGGTCATTCCGCCGAGCGCGCATCGCCCCGACACAACCAGCGTGCCGCAGTCGCATGAGAGGCACAGGAGGAGAAGATGAGAGCCCCCTCATCTGCCGCGCCGAGGTCGTCTCCCGCGCTCAGCCCGGCACGCGCGCGAGCAGCCGTTCGGCGGCCTCGAGCCGCCCCATGGCCGCCGGTACCCACTCATCCACCTGGCCGGGCACCCGCGCCCCGGCGATGAGCGAGACCGCGACGCCGGCGGCGCTCCCCCACAGCGCCCGCGGGTCGCACCCGCGCTCGAAGACCGAGCCGAAGTGGTCGAGGGCCTCGTTGATGTGCACATACCGGGGGTCGACGGCGGGCAGCACGGCCACGTGCCCGAGCAGGCAGGCGAGGTCGTCGGCGCGGCGTCCGGGGCCGACGTTGTCGACGTCGAGCAGGCCGACGAGGCGATTCTCCTCCATCAAGAGGTTCGCCTCGTAGAAATCCCCGTGCGTGGGCACCACGGGCCCACGGTCGGCCGCATCGAGCGCTTCGCGCACCCCGCGCTCAAGCTCGTCGATCCGGTACGCGGCCTCCGGCAGAGCCGTCCGCGCCGCGCTCGCGTAGCGGTCGACGCGATCTGCCCACGCGGGGCGGTGCGGCAGGTCCAGGACCGCCGCCGGCATCCTGTCCAGGAGTGCGACCAGCTCACCCGGATCCAGGCTCGTGCCGCCGTCGTGCATGATCAGGCGCGAGAGCGAGGCGCCGGAAAGCTCGCGGAAGGCGGCGACGCCGTCCTCCTGGTGCGCGATCACGTCCGGCACGGGCAGGCCCGCGGCGGCGAGGAGGCGACTGCGCTCGACAAGCTCGTCGGCGAGGTCTGGCCGCATGACCTTGAGATAGATCGCGCGCTCGGTGAGCTCGGGCTCGCTCTGAGCGAAGGTGGCCCGCAGTACGGCCCGGCGCAGTGGGCGGTAGGCGACGGTCTCGAGGTGGGTCAGGCGGTCCCCGCCGCCGAAGGCAGCCTCGGCCCGCTCGGGGACCGCCGCGGCGGCCAGGCCGGGCAGCTTCGGGTCGCGCGGGTGACGCCATACCGAGACGACCAGCTCGTCGAATCCCTGTGGGGCGACCTCGTGGCCGGGCACGTGCAATTGGGTGTAGGGCAGGGTGCCACGGTCGTCGGGAGCGGGCGCGGGCAATTCCTCGGTCGTGAGGCCGATGTGGCCGCTGCCGTCGCGCAGCGCGTAGAGGGCGCTGATGCCGGCGCCGGGCCGGTGCTGCAGCTGGACCTGGGTCGGCTGGAGCGTGTCGTAATTGCTGGGATCCATGCCGATCCCGGAGGCGACCAGGCGGCTGGCGTGGGCGTTGATGAAGGCGAGCTGGCGCTCCTCAGGCCAGCGTTTCGCTGCTTGAGGGGAATCCACGCTGGCGCGCCTCCGGTTCCGTCCGCGTCCGAATCAGGCGCCGCGGCGGCGCTGGAGGACGTCGTCGAGATTGATGCGCGGGCCCGCGGGCGTGGTGCCGGCCGCGATCGTCTCCGCCGCGGCGTTGGACCTGGCGCGGGTGTCCGCCAGGATGCTCTTGACGTTCACCGGCTTCTTCTCCTCCGGGCGCGGCAGCGGCTGTGGCTCCGGGCGCCGGGCCTTGGCGGCCTCGACGTAGGTCGGCTTCGGGACCGCGACCGGGTCCCACGTGCGGCCGGCGTCGAGGGCATGCGTGCTGGCGACGGGGCGCTGGGCGGCCTTGAGCGCGGCGACGCGGCGGGCCTCGCCGCGCAGCTCCTCAACAGTGAGCCGGCGCTCGGTCTCACCTGACCCGGGCTGGGCGTCGAAGACATCGGAGCTGCCGTGGTCTGGGGCCTCAGCGGCGACGGCCCCGACGACGGCGGCCATGGCGTCGCTGTACGTGCGGTTGATGCGGGCCAGCACCCGGCGGCGGCGGTCGCGCACCGCGAGCGAGCGCAGTCCGACGAAGCTGCCGACGAAGACCGCGGCCGCTACGAGCGTCCACAGCCCGGAGACGACGCCGAACGGGGCCAGGGCGCCGGTGACGACGAACGTGACCAGGGCGGTGAGGCCGATGAGGGCAAGGCCCAGCCGTCCGTAGCGCACGCGGAGTCGCCCCTGGGCCGCCTGAGGCTGCCGGAGGCCGGTCGCGCGCGGTTCAGTCGTCATCATGGGGTCCTCCCGGTGCTGGCCGTGCCGGCCGTGCGGGTCGGTATTGTACGTTTGCCAATCCACGTCACGGTGGTGCGCGGAAGTGCGGAAACGGGCGGGTACCTGCATCCACACACCCGACGTTACGTCGCGATGCCGGGCTGACCTTGGATTACTCGCGGTGTGTCCGCCATGAAAATCACATCTGTGTGGTTTATGTCGCGCTCGCGCAGCCTTTGCGACGCGCGGCCCGCTACCCGAACGTCTCGAGCCGGGCCGCGAACCCGTGCTTGACTTCGTCGTTCGTCAGCGCGAACGTCCGGTGGTCCGCCCACTGCCCGTCGATGTGCAGGAACGCTCGCCGCTCCCCCTCGTCGCGGAACCCCAACTTCTCGACAACCCGCAGGCTCGGCGCGTTCTCGGGGCGGATGTTGATCTCGATGCGGTGCAGGCCGAGCTCGCCGAAACAGAAGTCCCCGGCCATCGCCACCGCCCGCGGCACGATGCCCTGCCCGGCCCGTTCGCTGTCGATCCAGTACCCGATCGAGCAGTTCTTCGCCGAGCCCCACGTGATCGCCGAAACCGTCAACTGCCCGGCGATGACCGGCCGCGCGGACCGCGGGTCGCGCACCGCGATGACCCAGGGCAGCGCCTGCGCGGCCCGGGCCTGCCGGTTCAGCCCCCGCACCATCTCGCGGAACGACGGCGTCCGACCATAGTCGGGCTGCGTGGCCTCCCAGCGGCGGAGCCACTCGGCGTTCCGGCGGCGCGCCGCGCTCCACTCAGCATGATCGCCGACCTTGAGGGGGCGCAGCAGGATGTCTCCGGATTCGAGCGTGGCCGGCCACCACGGAGCAAGACGTGACATGGTCAAAAGCATAGGCGCTCACCCCCGCTACGATGACCTCATGATCGCCGAACCCAGCCCCGTCTCGCCAGAGGTCAAAGACGAGGTCCGCCGCGTGTGGCGCCGCCGCCGCCGCGAGCTGCCCTTCGCAGAGCGCGCGCGCCAGTCCGCGGCCGTCGCCGACGCGTTGCGCGACTGGCTCGCCGCCCGTCCGCAGCCGGTCACGGTGGCCGCCTACCTCGCGTACGGCGCCGAACCGACGCTGGAGGCCCTGCTGGAATCCCTGCACGACGACGGCGCCACCGTCCTCGTGCCCGTCTGCCTACCAGAGCGGCAGCTGGGGTGGGTGCACTGGAGCCCGGGCGCGCCCACGCAACGCTCCACCGTCGCCCCGATCGACGAGCCCGTCGGGCACCGCGGCGGGGTGGAGACGGCCGCAGCGGCCGACGTCGTGCTGGTTCCGGCGCAGGCCGTGGACCTGCTCGGGGCGCGCCTCGGGCAGGGCGGCGGGTATTACGACCGGTTCATCGCCCAGCTGCGCGCGGGGTCGGCGGCGCCGGCGCTGCTCGCGGTCGTCTACGACCACGAGCTGGCCACCGCGGGCACCCTGCCGGCCGGTCCCCTCGACGAGCCGGTGGACGGCGTCGTGACGTCCCGCGGCATCGCGTGGTTCGCGCGGTGATAGAATTGGCACTCGAATCATCCGAGTGCCGGAAGGAAGCCTATGCCCACCTACGCTTACGCCTGCAAGGACTGCGGCAGCGAGTTCGACGTCTTCCAGTCGTTCAGTGAGGACTCCCTGACGACGTGCGAGAGCTGCGAAGGCACCCTGCGCAAGAAGTTCAACGTCGGCGGCGTCACGTTCAAGGGATCGGGCTTCTACCGCACCGACTCGCGCTCCTCCGCCCCGGCCGCGTCCGCCGAGGCGACCAGCTAGGACTCTCCGTCCACACCCGCAAAAACTTCAGGCGCCGTCCACACTGCGAAAGTGGGCGGCGCTTTTGCGTGCCCGGCGCGCTGTGATGGAGACATGCGAGGAACGAGGAAGCCGGCCCGGGGTCCGGCGAACAGCTATCGGCGTGGCTGGCGCGACGTCGTGGCCCGATACCGGCGGCCCGTCGCGGCGGCTCTGGCGGCGCTGGCGGTCGCCAGCGGGCTCAGTGCCGTGGCGCCCGACGCGGCGCCACGGGTCGCGATCGCGGTGAGCACGCGCGATCTGCCGTCCGGGCACGTGATCGAGCCCGGCGACGTCGAGTCCCGGGAGGTTCAGTCGGCGGCGCTGCCGCCGCAGTTTGCGACGCAGCGAGACGACGCAGCGGACCTGATCGGCCACCAGCTGGCGATCGCGGCGACTGCCGGAACTCCCCTGCACGAGGGGCTGCTCGTCGGCGAGCACCTGCTGGCGGGCACCGAACCCGGGACGGTGGCCGTGCCGCTGCAGCCGGCCGACACGGAGACGCTGTCGCTGCTCTCCCCCGGGCTGCACGTCGACGTGGTCCTCAGCGAGGGCAACGGCTACGAGCGGCCCGTCGAGTCGAAACGGATCGCGCGGGCGGTCCCGGTGCTCTGGGTCCCGTCGGCAGCGCGCGGCGGCCTGCTCGACGGGCCCGCGCCCGGTGGGCCGCAGGCCACGGTCGTCGTGGCGGCGTCCGCCGAGCAGGCTGAGGCGCTGGCCGGGGCGGCGAGCCGCGGGCGACTACAGCTCATGCTCGTGGCGGCGGCGCCGTGAGGTCAGCCCCAGTGCGGTGGGCGCTGCTCCTTGAGCCAATCGTCGCGGTCCTCGCCGGGCTCGCCCCACGAGCGCGGGTCGTCCTCCCCCGCCGTCTGCGGCAGCACCGGGTCGGTGAAAAGGGTCGGCTTCTGGGCGCGGCGGCCGGAGGGCTTCTGGGCGCCGGAGGCGGCAGTGGTCACGTCGTCCTCGTTGGATCCGGAGAGATTCAGGTACTCGCTGAGCGCGTCGGCGATGCGGCCGGGGTCGCTGAAGACGTCGATCGTCCAGAGCGGAACGTAGCGCCAACCGAGCGACTCGAGCAGCTGCGGCCGCAGCCTCGAACGCTGGCGCACGGTCAGCCGGCTGTACGCGTCTGTGCCGTCGGAGACGACGGCCAGCGGCATCACGGGTGCGGACTCTTCGTCGCCAGCGGCCGGCGCCTGAATCGCCAGGTCGAGCTCGCCGCGGTAGCGCTGCCGGACGGTGGCGCCGCGCTCGAGAAGCCGGTTGCGCAGGTCGGCTACGAGCGGGTCCTCGAGCGGTGCGCCGTCGTCATCGGAACCCGCCTCGGGGGCCAGTGCGTGCTCGATGACGTCCATCAGGCGCGATGCGCCGCCCTTGACCCGCTCCAGGTCCAGGTCTTCGGGGCGGACGGCCGTGACGATCGTCAGGAATTCCCGGGAGCGCGTCAGTGCCGAGGCGACGAGCTGGTCGCCCTCGGGCCCGGAGAGGGCGCCGAAGTCGTGCACGGCCTTGCCGTGCGGGGTGCGGCCGTAGCCGAGCGCGAGAATGACCGCGTCGCGCACGATCGACGTGGAGCGCTCGATCGTCGAAACCTGGAACCGCTCGTCCTCGCGGGCGAAGAACTCGGCAGCCCACGGGTAGTTCGGCAGCTGGACCTGGATGGCCTCGGCGATGCGGGCCGCGTGGCGCTGGTTCGACGCGACGACGGCGAGCGACATCTGCGGGCGCCGGCGGATGTGCGAGAAGACGAGGTCTGCGACAAGCCGGACTTCGCCCACGGTGGACTCGACGGCCTCGGCGCCGGCGTCCGGCAATCCGGTGCCGTCGTGCACGTACTCAACACTCAGGGCCGGCTTGTTCGGTCCGAGGGCGCGCGCCACGGGCAGCCGGCTCAGCTCGGAGTTGTAGTAGGCCGCCCCGAGGATCTCGGTCAGGTTTTCGTCGACGCCGCGGTAGACAGTCGTCAACCGGCGCTTCGGCAGCACCTCGGACAGCGCGGCGAACGTCCCCACCGGCCGCTTGGGCGCGCGCAGAGACGCCGTCGGATCAACGGAGACGCTGAAACTCTTCGGGTCGCCGAGCGCATCGTCGCCGAAGGCCACGATCTGGGGCGCGCGGCTGATCGCGCCCAGCGCGCTGCGCAACGAGAGCGCGTCCGCGTCGAGCAGCATCACGGCGTCGAATTTCGTCTCGGCCGGGACCACCGAGGGGATCATCAGCGGCGAGCCGACCCAGACGGGGACCAGCGAGTTGACGAGAGGCGCGCCGAATCCGGCCAGTGCTTCGACGCTCGGCTGCCCATCTTTGAGCAGCGCCTTGAGCTCGCGGCTGCCGGCGCGGTGGTCGCCGAGCGCGGCCTTCCAACGCTGCGCCAGCTTCCACTTCAGGCGTGCCGCGCCGGAGGCGATGTGCGCGTTATCGGCGAGGCGGTACTCGGCCTCCAGCTGGCGCAGCTGGTTTCCGTCGGACATCGCGAGATAGTCGTCGCCGCTGATCATGGCCTCGAGCACGGACTGCCACCAGGCGAGCTCGAGCTCGTACCCGACCTGGTCGGCTGGGACCTCGCGCCCGCGCAGGTCGTCCATCAACTCGGCCAGGCCCGACTCGGTCAGTTGCTCGATGAGCAGCGTCCGCTCGGGCAGCGTCGAGAGCTCCTCGCGGTCCGCGACGAGCCGCTTGACGTGGGCCACGACGTCAGCGACGTCGCGATCGGCGAGGGACTTCTCGCGCCGGCCGGTGCCCATGACGCGGTCGAGGTCCTGCAGCCGCTTGCGGGTCACCGTGTACTGCCGGTGGATCTCGTGCAGGCCGTTCGGCACGGTGGGGTGCCGCTGACTCGTGGCGTAGCTCTTCCAGGCTTCCCGCTGCTGCTGAACCTCCTGCAGCGACGTGTGCAGGTCGGCGATGTGCACGCCCGGACGGATGTATTCCTTCGCGACGCGGCGCAGGCGACTGCGGGTCACGGAGCCGAGCTCGATGCCCCGCTCCTTCCGCCACGCCGAGGAGGCGGTCGCGGCGATGAGGTCGTCGACCGAGCGGTCGAAGATGTCGGACTCGAACTTGTCGAGGCTTTCACGCACGGCGACGACGAGCTCGAGCTGCTCCCCCCACGTGGCGACCGTGGCGCCGAGCTTGATCTGCGAGTACTCGGCGAGCTTCTGCATCTTCTCGCGCAGCGGCGCAAGCTCCTCGTCGAGCCGCGTGGCGAGCTCGAAGGCCTCGTCCGCTTCCCGGGTGTTGCGCAGCCGGGCGCCGTACCAGGGACTGTCGGCGGCCTTCTGGGTGAACGCGCCGATCTCGGCGGCGCGGCGCAGCTTGGCGCTGGTCTCGTGGCGGGTGACGATCGAGTCCAGCACCGAGCGCTTGAGGCGGACCGCGGTCGACGGCGCTGGCAGCAGCGAGGTCAGCCGGGCGAGCTCCTGCATTGCCTGATAGGGCGAGCAGCCCCACCGCTCGCGCACGTTGTGCAGGGAGCGCACGTGATCCAGCAGCGCGTGGCGGTGGCGCTTGAGGGTCTCGTGCAGCTTCTCGAGCTTCGGTTCGGTGGCCCGCTCGTTGCGCAGGATCGCCCGGGTCAGCTGGCGGCGCAGGGTCTCGGCGTCGATCTCGGGGACGATGCGCAGGGCGAGGCCGCCGAGGCCCAGCTGCTCGAGGCGGTCGGCGAACTCTGCGGCGGTCTGCCGGCGCTCGGCAACGACGAGGACGCGCTTGCCCTGCCCGGCCAGCAGCGCGGCGGCGTTGACGGCGGTCTGCGTCTGGCCCGTGCCCGGGGGCGCGGACACGGCGACGGACTCCCCGGCCTCGAGGAGGTCCAGGACCTCCTGCTGGCTCGCATCGGCGTCGAGCACGAGCAGTTCGTCAGCGGGGTCGCGGTCGTCGCTGCTGAGCACCTCGATCTCGGGCTCGACGACGTCCGGGGCTGCGCCGTCGTCGTTCCCGCGCGCGGCGAGCAGCCGGGCGAGGACCGGGTGCTTGGGGTCGATGTGGTCCGGGTCAGCCGGATCCGCGACGTCCGCGAACGTGGAGACGAGCAGGCGGTGCTCGACAACGGTGCTCGGCATACCGGCGAGCTGGCGGCGCAGCTCGTCCATCGCCTGCCGGGGGTCGAAGCGGGCGGTCATGTAGGCGGCTCCGTAGAGTGCGTCGAGGTCGATGTCGACGCCGTGGTTCTCGGCGAAGTAGCGCACAAGTGCCGGGTTGACCTGGGCCCGCCCGGAGATCTGGACGTCGTAGTCGTCGCGGTCGCGGGCGGCGAGGCTGATCCGCACGAGCATGACCGGGGCGCTGAACTGCTCCGAGCGGCCGTCGACGACTGAGCGCCACGAGACGACGCCCGCGGCGAGGTAACCGACGTCGATGCCGCGCTCGTCGGCGAGCTCCTGGATCTTGCCGCGCAGGGCGCGGGCGGTGCGAAGGCCCGGCAGGAAGGCCTCCTGGTCGCGCAGGAGCATGGAGAGCCGGGTGCGGCGGCCGGCCATGAACTGGGCCAGGCCGGAGGGGTGCGCGTGCGTGACATCGATGCTGTTGGAGGGGGAACCGGCGAAGCGCAGCAGCGTGTCCGTGCCTGCTCCCGGTCCGAGCTCGTCCAGCCAGTCGGCGATCGCCGACCCGCTTTCTTCAGTCCCCACCAACGGATACCGCCTTCCATCGCTTGCCTCGCCGCCGTCGAAGGAGACCGACGGCCCTTCTAAACTACGTCAGAAACCCTCCGGTTCGGGCGACCGAAACACGCCTGAGCGCGGGCCGCTTCGCCGCAGAGACGGGAAAACCCCGCCTCCCGGCCGGGCGCGTACGCCGGGGCCGGGAAGCGGGGTCCTCGCGGGGCTTTACTCCCACTCGATGGTTCCCGGCGGCTTGCTCGTGACGTCGAGCGTGACGCGGTTGACGCCGTCGACCTCGTTGGTGATCCGGTTCGAGATCCGCGCGAGCAGGTCGTAGGGCAGGCGCGACCAGTCGGCCGTCATGGCGTCCTCGCTGGAGACGGGGCGCAGCACGATCGGGTGACCGTAGGTTCGGCCGTCGCCCTGAACGCCGACGGAGCGGACGTCGGCCAGCAGGACGACCGGCATCTGCCAGACTTCCTGGTCCAGCCCGGCGGCGGTCAGCTCGGCGCGAGCGATCGCGTCGGCCTTGCGCAGCAGGGTCAGACGCTCCTCGTTGACCTCGCCGATGATGCGGATGCCCAGGCCCGGGCCGGGGAACGGCTGGCGCTGGACGATCTCGTCCGGCAGGCCCAGCTGCGCACCGACGGAGCGGACCTCGTCCTTGAAGAGGGTGCGCAGCGGCTCAACGAGCTCGAACTGCAGGTCCTCCGGCAGGCCGCCGACGTTGTGGTGGCTCTTGATGTTGGCTGCGCCTTCGCCGCCGCCGGACTCGACGACGTCCGGGTACAGGGTGCCCTGGACGAGGAAGCGAACGGGCTCGCCCTCCTCAGCGGACTCCTTGACGATCTCGACCTCGGCCGCCTCGAACGCGCGGATGAACTCGCGGCCGATGATCTTGCGCTTCTCCTCGGGGTCCGTCACGCCGGCGAGGGCCGACAGGAAGCGCTCCTGCTCGTCGGCGACGTAGAGCTTGGCCCCGGTCGCGGCGACGAAGTCCGTCTCCACCTGTTCGGCCTCGCCTTCGCGCAGCAAGCCGTGGTTCACGAAGACGCAGGTCAGCTGGTCGCCGATGGCGCGCTGAACGAGGGCCGCGGCCACGGCGGAGTCGACGCCGCCGGAGAGCCCGCAGATGGCACGCCCGGTGCCGACCTGCTCGCGGATACGCTCGACCTGCTCCTCAACGATGTTGCCCGTGGTCCAGTCGGGGGTCAGCCGGGCGCCCTTGAAGAGGAAGTTCTCGAGGACGGTCTGGCCGTGGGCGGAGTGCTTGACCTCGGGGTGCCACTGCACGCCGAAGAGCCGACGCTCCTCGTCGGCGATGGCGGCCACGGGTGCGCCCTCAGAGGTGGCGAGCACGTCGAAACCGGCCGGCGCGCCGAGCACGGAGTCGCCATGGCTCATCCACACGCTCTGGTCCTCGGGGGTGCCCGCGAGGATCGAACGCGCGTCGCCGGTGGTCTTCACTCCGGTGGAGCCGTACTCGCGCAGGCCGGTGCGGGCGACGTCGCCGCCCAGGGCGTTGGACATGGCCTGGAAGCCGTAGCAGATGCCGAGCACCGGCACGCCGGCCTCGAACAGGTCCGCTTCGACCCGCGGGGCGCCCTCGGCGTAGACGCTCGACGGGCCGCCGGAGAGGATGATCGCCGCCGGCTTCTTGGCGAGGATCGCCTCGGTCGTCATGGTGTGCGGAACGATCTCCGAATACACATTGGCCTCGCGTACGCGGCGCGCGATGAGCTGCGCGTACTGGGCACCGTAGTCGACGACCAGAACCGTCTGATGGTCTGGAGCAGCAGGAACGTTAGTCACGGCATCCACTTTAGTCGACGCGCCCGCACTTCCGGTCCGCTGTTGCGCGCCTAGTACCGCTGGACGGCTGCCGGGTTGGATTCGATCTCCTGTTGCACCTCCGCGTGGATCTTGGCCTCCACGTAGAACGACAGGAATGGCACGACGCCGCCGAGGGCGATGAACAGCAGCCGCGAGAACTTCCAGCGCATCAGCATCCAGAGGCGGAAATCACACAAGAGGTAGAGGACATACATCCAGCCGTGCGCGATCTGGATCGCCAGGGTGATGTTGAAGCCGCCCGTGTAACCGTCCACGGGCACGAAACCGAGGGCGTTGCTCGAGCCGTCGAAGAGCGTCCCGCCGGCGACGAGCTCGACGCCGAAGACGTACTTGGCGATCATCTCGACCACGAGCAACAGCAGGAACACACCGGTGATGTACGCGGCGACCTTGAACCAGCCGGCAGCGTTGCGGATCTGCGCGTGCGTGCCGCCGAGCCGGCGCCCGGTCAGGCTGGTCACCGACTCGCTCGTGCCGGGCTCGGGGGTCGGTCCTGACGGGGGCGTCGGGGTTTCGGACACGGTCTCGCCTTCCGGTCGATGGTTCGGGGTGCGCAGGAGTGCGGCGGCACGGGCGTCGCGGCGGTAGTCGTCGACGACGAGCCGCGTCCAGAGGAAGAATGCGAAGCCCGCGAAGAGGGCCCACTCGAGCCCGTAGAAAATGTTCAGCCAGTTGGTCTGCGACTCGGGCGGTTGCGGACCGACCCACACGGGTTCCAGGTCCGCCGCCGCGGCGTCGGCTCCGGCGGCCGTCTCGGTCTCGAACGCGACAACGAACCCGCTGTACGAGTCGACGTCCCACAGGTTAATCAGCTCAGCGACGGAGAGCGCGTCAATGACGCCGTCGCGGTGGTCCCCCGCCCGCGGGGACTCAGTCGGCAGCAGCCGCCCGGTGACCGTCACGGGGGACGACGGCGGCGCGTCCGGGGCACTGGTGTCGCCCTGCCAGCCCCGCACGACGGGGATGACGACGTCGTCGCCCGCTGCCGCCGCGGACCCGTCAGGCGCTTTCTCCCCTGCCGGTAGGGGGTCATCGAGGACAAGCCCGGCGACGACCCAGTAGCCCTCGTCCGGGGTGCCATCGGCGTCGTTCTGCAATCGCCCGGAAACCAGAAGCTGGGAGTCCGGCAGGAAGCTGCCGGTGGCGGTGACGATCTGGTCGGCGTCGCCGGCCATCATGGGGCGATACGGGCCGAAGTGGCTCGTCAGCTCGACAGGATTCTCCGTCACCGAGGCCGGCGGCGGCGGCGCCGTCTTGGCGCGGCCGAACTGCCATTGGCTCAACAGGACGAACCCTCCGGAGAGCAGCAAGGCCAGGAGCAGGGCCAGCAGCCATTTGGGCTTCAGGGCGGTTTTTAACACCGTCCCAGCCTACTTCGATGCCTTGTAGAAGAGCTAACCGGGACCCGGCGGATCAGTCCTCGCGGACCGGGACGATGTCCTCGACGTTCATGCGGGCGTTGTCCGCCGAGACGTCGTCCGGCTGCTCCTGGCTCTCGCGCTCGGCCTCGACGCGGGCGAGGTAGTGCTTGACCTCACGCTCGATCTGCGCCGGCGACCAGCCAAGCAGCGGGGCCATGAGCTCGGCGACGACCGGGGCCGCCGAGACGCCGCGGTCCCAGGCCTCGATGGAGATACGGGTGCGGCGGGTCAGGACGTCGTGGATGTGGCGGGCGCCCTCGTGCGTCGTCGCGTACACGACCTCCGCGCCGAGGTAATCGTCGGCGCCGGGCAGCGGCTCGCCGAGGGTCTCGTCCGCGCGGATCAGCTCGAGCACGTCGCGCGTGAGCGAACCGTAGCGGGAGAGGAGGTGCTCGACGCGGGCGACGTGCACCCCGGACCAGCGGGCCAGCCGGTTCCGGCTGTTCCAGGCGGCCTTGTACCCCTCCGCGCCGAGCAGCGGGATCGTATCGGTGCAGGACTCGGGCGCGGAGGCGTCGAGGCTGCGCACGGCCTCGTCGACCGCGTCTTTCGCCATGACCCGGTACGTCGTGTACTTGCCGCCGGCGACGACGACGAGCCCGGGCACGGGGTGAGCGACCACGTGCTCGCGCGAGAGCTTTGCGGTGGAGTCGTTCTCCCCCGCCAGCAGCGGACGCAGCCCGGCGTAGACGCCCTCGACGTCCTCGCGGGTCAGCGGGCGCTTGAGGATCTTGTTCACGTGATTGAGGACGTAGTCGATGTCCTTGCTCGAGGCGGCCGGGTGGGCCTTGTCGAGCTTCCAGTCGGTGTCGGTGGTGCCGATGATCCAGTGCCGGCCCCACGGGATGACGAACAGCACCGACTTCTCGGTGCGGAGGATCAGGCCAACAGTCGACTGGAAGCGGTCGCGCGGGACCACGAGGTGGATTCCCTTGGACGCGCGCACCTTGAGCTGCCCGCGGTCGGTGACGAGATCCTGGGTCTCGTCGGTCCAGACGCCGGTCGCGTTGATGACCTGCTTCGCGCGGGCCTCGAAGAGCTCGCCAGTCTCCTGGTCCTCGAGCCGCGCCCCGACAACGCGCTCGCCTTCGCGCAGAAAGTCGACGACCTTGACCCGGTTCGCGGCCTGCGCCCCGTATTTGGCCGCCGTGCGGACGACGTCGACGACGAGGCGCGCGTCGTCGACCTGCGCGTCGTAGTAGCGGATCGAGCCGACGAACGCGTCGTCCTTGAGGCTCGGGGCGGCGCGCAGGGTGCCGCGCCGGGAGAAGTGGCGGTGCAGCGGCACGCCGCGGCTGCGGCCTGAGGCCATCGCGAGCCCGTCGTAGAGGGCGATGCCGGCGCCGACGAACGGCCGCTCGAAGAAGCGCTTGGTCAGCGGGAAGAGGAACGGCACGGGCTTGACCAGGTGCGGAGCGATGCGGTCGAGCAGCAGCCCGCGCTCCTGCAGCGCCTCGTGCACAAGCCCGAAGTCGAGCATCTCCAGATAGCGCAGGCCGCCGTGGATGAGCTTCGAGGAGCGCGAGGACGTGCCGGAGGCCCAGTCCCGGGCCTCGACAATGCCGACGCGCAGGCCGCGGGTCACGGCGTCGAGCGCACTGCCGGCGCCGACGATGCCGCCGCCGACAATCAGCACGTCGAGCTCCGCCCCGGGCTCACCCGTCGCCTTGAGCGCCTCGATCGACTCGGACCGGCTCACCGGCCCCAGCTGTCCGTGTCCGGAGGGTCCTGCCGTTGCGTTCTCTGCCCGAGTCGTCATGGTCTCTACTTCGCTTGGTAGGGGGACACGACGACGTCCACCCGCTGGAACTCCTTCACATCGGAGTAGCCGGTGGTCGCCATCGAGCGGCGCAGCGCGCCGATGATGTTGGACGTTCCGTCCGTGTGGTGCGACGGTCCGTAGAGGATCTCCTCGAGCGGACCGACGGTGCCCACCTTGACCCGGTCGCCGCGGGGGCTGTCGGGGTGGGACGCTTCCAGGCCCCAGTGCCAGCCGGCGCCGGGAGCCTCCGTGGCGCGGGCCAGCGAGGTGCCGAGCATGACGGCGTCCGCTCCCATCGCAAGGGCCTTGACGATGTTGCCGCTGTGACCGAGGCCGCCGTCGGCGATGACGTGCACGTAGCGGCCGCCGGACTCCTCGATGTAGTCGCGGCGCGCGGCGGCGACGTCGGAGATGGCGGTGGCGAGCGGTGCGTGGATGCCGAGCGCGCGGCGGGTGGTGCCGGTGGCGCCGCCGCCGAAACCGACGAGGACGCCCGCGGCGCCCGTGCGCATGAGGTGCAGGGCCGGGGTGTACCCGGCCGCGCCACCGACGATGACGGGCACGTCGAGCTCGTAGATGAACTGCTTGAGGTTCAGCGGCTCCTGGTTCTGCGAGACGTGCTCGGCGGAGACCGTGGTGCCGCGGATGACGAAGATGTCGACGCCGGCGTCGACGACCGTGCGGTAGAACTCCTGGGTGCGCTGCGGGGTCAGGGACGCGGCGACGACGACGCCGGCCTCGCGCACCTCCTCGAGGCGGGCGGTGATCAGCTCGGGCTGAATCGGCGCGGAGTAGATCTCCTGCATGCGCCGGGTCACGGCGGGGTTGAACGCGTTCGAGGCGTCAGCCTCGAGCGAGGTGATCTCCTCGAGCACCTTCTCCGGCTGCTCGTACCGAGTCCACAGCCCCTCGAGGTTCAGGACGCCGAGCCCGCCGAGCCGGCCGAGGGCGATCGCCGTCGCCGGGCTCATCACGGAGTCCATGGGCGCGCCGATGATCGGCGCCTCGAACTGGAACGCGTCGATCTGCCACGCCACGGAGACGTCCTGCGGGTCGCGGGTCCGGCGGTTCGGGACGATGGCCACATCGTCGAGCGAATAGGCCCGTGCACCGCGCTTGCCGCGGCCGATTTCAATCTCGTTCATCACCGCACCAGCCTATCAGCGCGCCCCCGCACGCGGGCTGATCTCTAGACGTCCAGGGCCGCCGCGGCGTCACGCAGCGCCTCGGCCGCGACCTGCTCGACGTCGGCCAGGGCCTCGACTCGGGCCGCCAGCTCCGCCAGGTAGTCGCCCGTGGTGGCGAACCGCGCTTCGCGCGCCGCCTCGGGGCGCAGCAGCGCGATCAGCCCGTCCCAGTCCCCGGCGAGGTCGCGGTACGCGCCCGCCGCCGCGCCCAGCGGGGCCAGCCCGTCACGCTCGGCGGCCTCCTCCAGGAACCGCGCGTAGAGCCCGCGCAGCCCGCCGGCCCCGCTGTAGCGGCCGCCGTCGAAGAATCCGGAGATCATCTCCAGCGCCGGCTCCAGCCGGTCGGCGTCGCCGAACAGCGCCGGCCAGTCGCGGGATCCGGTCCCGGTGAGCTTCGCAGCCCATGTGCGCAGCCCGGCGACCCCGAAGTTCTTGGCGAAGTGCGCGGGAATGCCCGCCAGCTCGCTCTCCCCCAGCAGGCGTGCGGAGGTTTCGCGCACGGCCGCGGCGATGGCCGCGACCAGCTCGCCTTCGCGCGGCTGCACGGATTCGGGCACCCACGCCTGCCAGTTCTTGTCCTTCTTCCGGCGCGAGCGCGCGGCGGAGAGCTGCCCGGGGCGCAGCACGCGCAGGGCGCCCGATCCGTCGTCGAGCAGGTACTTACCGTCCTCGTCCTCGCCGAGCACGGCCAGGTCGACGGACTCGGCGTCGGTGTCCGGCACGTCGGAATCGACCCACGGCAGCACGGTCTCGGTCACGCGCACGACGACGGCGCGGCCGGCGTCCAGCCCCTCGTCCAGGTGGGTCTGGGCCGCCTTCGAGCTCGACGTGTGCACCTGGCGCACGGGCACCCCGACGCGCTCCAGGAGGTTCTCGACGTAGGGCTCGGGGTGGGCGCGGGTGACGACGGTCGCCGTCGTGCCCGAGGCGTAGTCGAACGTGAAGACCATGAAGCCGATGCCGCCGGCGAGCCCGGCGAGCAGCGCCTCGCTGAGCGGCGCGGATGTGCGCGGGTCGGTGACGCCGGCCTGCGTGAGCACCCGCTGCCACAGCCCGGCGTCGTACTGCACCACGCCCTCCGGCGCGGGGTACTCGGGAAGGTCCGCGCCGTCGTCGTGCGGCTCCACCGCGGCGGGGGCCGCCTGGCGGCGCGCGCCGGGGGCCGGAGCGCCGGCGAGGACGGCCTTGCGGGCCTGCGTGTACGTCTCCCCCGTGCGGGCCATGCGCTCGCGGGCGAGCTTCTTGAGCTGTTTCGGCTGGGGCACGTCGGTGGCGTCCTTCTGGTCGGTGCTGCGGATTGGGTTGCGGGCCCGGCGATCGCAGGCGGGCGCACTGCATTCTACGCAGGCCGGCCCGTCCGCGGATACCGGGCGCGGGTCAGAGGGTGAGCTTGAATCCGTCGTGCGAGGCGGCGAAGCCGAGCCCGGTGTAGAAGCGGTGCGCGTCGGACCGGGACTTGTCGGACGTGAGCTGCAGCAGCGCGCAGCCGCGGCGCCCGGCCTCGCCGATGGCCCAGCGCAGCATTGCGGTCCCGAGGCCGCGCCCGCGGTGGGTGCGCCCGACGCGCACGGCCTCGACCTGCCCGCGCTTCGCGCCGCGCCGGGCCAGCCCCGGCAGGATGCTCAGCTGCAGGGTCGCGACGGCGGTTCCGGCGTCCTCGGCGACCACAAGCACGTGGGCGGGGTCGGCGTCGATCTCGGCGAAGGCGCGCAGGTAGGGGCCGGCGCCGTCGGGGCCGTCGACGCCGTCGCGCGCGGCGCCGAGCTGGTCGTCGGCGAGCAGCGCGATGATCGCGGGCACGTCGTCACCGCTCGCCCGGCGCAGGGTGAGCACCCCGCCGTCGGGCAGGGTCAGCGTTTCCGGAAGCATGGCCTCAGCCTACGGCCGCCCGGGCGCGATGAAGCCCTCCGACGCGGCGCGTTCGCCGCGACGAAGGGCTTCATCGGCGCGGATCAGCGCGACCGGTAGTTCGGGGCCTCGACGGTCATCATGATGTCGTGCGGGTGCGACTCCTTCAGACCGGCGGAGGTGATGCGCACGAACTTGCCCTTGGCCTTGAGCTCCTCGACGGTGTGCCCGCCGACGTAGAACATCGTCTGGCGCAGGCCGCCGACGAGCTGGTGCGCGACGGCGGAGAGCGGACCGCGGTAAGGCACCTGCCCCTCGATGCCCTCGGGGATCAGCTTCTCGTCGCTCGGCACGTCCGCCTGGAAGTAGCGGTCCTTCGAGTAGGACGTGTTCTTGCCGCGGGTCTGCATGGCGCCCATCGAGCCCATGCCGCGGTAGGCCTTGAACTGCTTGCCGTTCATGAACACGAGATTGCCCGGGGATTCGGCGGTGCCGGCGAGCAGCGAGCCGAGCATGACGGAGTCGGCGCCGGCGACGAGCGCCTTGCCGATGTCGCCCGAGTGCTGCAGGCCGCCGTCCGCGATGAGCGGCACGCCGGCCGGGATCGCGGCCTTGGCCGATTCGTGGATCGCGGTGACCTGCGGGACGCCGACGCCGGCGACGATGCGGGTCGTGCAGATCGAGCCCGGGCCCACGCCGACCTTGATGGCGTCGGCGCCGGCGTCGATGAGCGCCTGGGCGCCCTCGCGGGTCGCGGCCTGGCCGCCGATGATGTCGACGTGCGCGGCCTTCGGCTCCTTCTTCAGGCGGGCGATCATCTCGAGCACGCCCTGGCTGTGACCGTTGGCGGTGTCAACGACGAGCACATCCACACCGGCGTCGACGAGGGCCATCGCGCGGTCGTAGCCCTCGCCGAAGAAGCCGACGGCGGCGCCGACGCGCAGGCGGCCCTCGTCATCCTTGGTGGCCTGCGGGTACTGCTCAGCCTTGTCGAAGTCCTTGACCGTGATGAGGCCCTGGAGGATGCCCTCGTCGTCGACGAGCGGCAGCTTCTCGATGCGGTTCTCCCCCAGCAGGCGCTGCACCTCGGCCGGCTCGACGCCCACCTTCGCGGTGATGAGCGGCATGGGCGTCATCTTCTCGTACACCTTGGTCGTCGCGAACTCCGCGCGCGGCACGAAGCGGGTGTCGCGGTTCGTGATGATGCCGAGCAGCTTCTTGTTCTCGTCGACGACCGGCAGGCCGGAGACGCGGTAGTGCCCGCAGAGGTCGTCGAGATCCATCAGGCTCGCACCAGGGCTGATCGTGACCGGGTCGGAGATCATGCCGGACTCGGAGCGCTTGACCTTGTCGACCTGTTTGGTCTGCTCCTCGATGGAGAGGTTGCGGTGGATGATGCCGATGCCGCCCTGGCGGGCGATGGCGATCGCCATCGGCGCCTCGGTGACGGTGTCCATCGCCGCGGAGATCAGCGGGATGTTCAGGCGGATGCGCTTGGACAGGCGCGTGGAAGGATCCGCGTCGGACGGGATCACGTCCGTCGGGCCCGGCAGGAGCAGGACGTCGTCGTAGGTGAGCCCTTCGAGGGCAAATGGGTTGAACTCAGACACGGATGAGGGCCTTTCGCGAACCAGAGGAGGAGTGGTTACATCCTAGAACGCGAACGGGCCTGCTCGCATTCCGCGTCCGCACATGCGTCCTCACCAGCCGAGCGCCGCCCGGAACCGCTCCTCGAAGACCGGTGCCAGGGTGTGCGCGTAGGTGCGCGTGACGTGGTCTTCGTCGCGAATCGTGATGACGTTGCCGATGACCGCGTGGCACGTTTCCTCGAGGCAGAAGCGGTCGGTGAGGTCGAAGAAGCTCAGCTCGCGGGGCAGCAGCCCCTCGTCGACCTGCTGCGCGAGCTCGTCGAGGGGGTTTTCGGGGGCGAGCACGTAGTCCTTCGGCAGGGAGCAGTTCTCGGTGCCCCGCATGTCCACGCACTCCGGCACGGAGTAGGTGAAGCGCGGGGTGTCCCGCAGGCCGACGACCTGGATGCCGGCCTCCGCGAAGGGCAGCACCGCCTCGACGTAGCCCGGGGCGACGATCTCCTGGTCGGCCGGCGTCTGCTCGCCCTCCGGATACTTGGCCGTGATGGAGGCGACCGTGAAGACGGCGTCGGGAGCGTGGTCGAGCACGTAGCCGGGTGCGGCCTCGATGAAGTCGTTGCAGGAGTCGTTGCGCTCCGGCCCGGCGGTGCCGTAGCGGCAGCCGGGCTCGTGGATGAGGATCCAGGCCCAGTTGTTCTTCTCGGCGATCGGCTGCATCGCCGTCGTCCAGTGCTGGGCGTGGGAGTCCCCGAGCAGGATGACGAACTTCTCGGCTGTCTCCGGGTCCCCGTACTGGCGGCAGTACTCGATGCCGTCGTCCGCGGGCTTGAACTCCTCGGTGCATGCCCCGCCGGCCTTCGCCCACTCGTCGTCGAGCGCGGTCGAGAGCGGCAGCACCGCGGCCGCCGGATCGATTTCCGGCTCGTAGCCGGCGTTGAGCGCCGCGGCGCCCGGGTTGTCGGAGGGGGCCTGCTGCGCGGCGGCGGCCTCGTAGGCGTCGACGCGGTTCTGCCATCCGCCCAGTGGGATCAGCACGACGCCGACGAGCGCCGCGACGACGAGTGACATGCGGCGGCGGCGCTCGGTCGGCCAGCGCCACTGGTGCAGGGGCGTCTCGACGACCTTGGTGGTCGCCCAGGCGAGGACGAGCGACAGGCCGATCACGGCGGAGCCGTCGAGCCAGTTGGCGCTTTTGTTGCCGCTGTTGATGAGGTAGATGACCAGGATCGGCCAGTGCCACAGGTAGAGCGCGTAGGAGATGCCGCCCAGGCGCGCGAGCGGTTTGGTCGAGAGCAGGCGGTCGACGCCGAAGCGGCTGCCGGTCTGCCCGGCCCCGATGATGAGGCCGGCGGCGAGCGTCGGCCAGAGGGCCACGAAACCGGGGAACGAGCCCTGCACGGTCAGCAGGAGGCCGCACGAGAGCATGGCCGCCATGCCGGTCCAGCCCATCGCGACGCGCACCCCGACGGGCAGGCGCTCGGCGTAGGGCAGGGCGACGACGAGCAGCGAGCCCAGCGCGAACTCCCACAGGCGGGCGCCGGTGTCGAAGTAGGCCCACGCCTGGAAAGCCGACGTGACGTACACGGAGTACGCGAGCGAGAGAACGAAGACGCCGCCGAAGACGGCGGCGAGCACGGGCCGGAAGCCGAGGTCCGGGCGGCGGCGCTTGAGCGAGCGCCAGAGCAGGGCGGCACCGGCGATGACGATCGGCCAGAGCACGAATACCTGGCCCTGGATCGACAGGGACCAGAAGTGCTGCAGGGGGCTCGCGGCCGACTGACTAGCCGCGTAGTAGTTCACCGAGTCGGAGGCCAGCTGCCAGTTCTGGTAGTAGAAGAGCGAGGAGAGGGTCTGGGTGGCGACCTCCTCCCAGCGCGTGCGCGGCAGGAGCGAGACGGTCGCGGCGACGACGGCGAGCAGGACTACGATCGCCGCCGGCAGCAGCCCGCGCAGGCGGTTGAGCCAGTAACCGATGAGCTTGAGCGGCTTGCCGGCCTCCACCTTGTAGGTGAAGGAGGCGGTCAGCAGGAACGCGGAGACGAGCAGAAACACGTCCACGCCGCCGGAGACCCGGCCGAGCCACACGTGGTACAGGACGACCATGAGCACGGCGAAGGCCCGCAACCCTTGAATCTCGGGGCGGAACTCCGGTTTCGCCACGTGTTTCGACCGCTCGGCTGCGGTCGGACGCGGCGGCGCTGTCAGGCCATCGACCATATGCACACTCTTCCTGCTCGGGGGCACGGGGAAAGGGAGCAGATCGGATTCGACGCCGCTCGATCTTCCAGTTTAGCAGTGGTCAGCACCAGAGGCCCGTGACACAGTGTCCCTTCCGAGCGCGACGGCGGCGCGCCCCCGCGTGGGGTGACGCGCCGCCGTCGTCGTGCCGGTTCGGGCCTGGTTACCGCGAAGCCCCGGCCCGGCGCTTGTTGTAGATGTCGAACGCCACGGCGAGGAGCAGGACCAGGCCCTTGACGATCTGCTGGGTCGACTGGTCGACGCCCATGAGCTGCATGCCGTTGGACATGACCGCCATGACCAGGCCGCCGACGATCGCCCCGGTCACGCGGCCGACGCCGCCGGTCGTGGACGCGCCGCCGATGAAGCAGGCCGCGATGGCGTCGAGCTCGAACATGTTGCCCGCGCCCGGCTGCGCGCCGTTGGACCGCGAGGAGAACACGGCGCCGGCGATGCCCGCGAGCAGGCCCATGTTGATGAAGATCCAGAAGTTGACCTTCTTGACGTTCACGCCGGAGAGCCGCGCGGCGGCGAGGTTGCCGCCGATCGCGTAGATGTGGCGGCCGAAGACCGTGCGGGTCGTGACCACGTGGTACGTGATGATGAGGCCACCGAGGATGATCAGGACGATCGGCATGCCGCGGCTCGTGGCGAGCTGCCAGAAGAACCACATCACGACGACGCCGACGACGAGGATCTTCGCGAGGAACATCGGCATGGCCTCGACCTTCTGGTCGTACTTCTGCCGGGCCCGGCGCGAGCGCAGCTGCGTCCACGCGAATCCGACGACGGCGAAGACGCCGATGAGCACGGTGAAGAGGTCGTAGCCGTAGCCGCCGAGCAGGCCGTTGAGGAAGCCGCCGGCGACCTGCTGGTATTCGCTCGGGAACGGCGAGAGCGAGACGTTGGAGAGGGTCAGGTACGTCAGGCCGCGGAAGAGCAGCATGCCGGCCAGGGTCACGATGAAGGCGGGGATGCCCACGATCGCGACCCAGAAGCCGTGCCAGACGCCGGAGAGGATGCCGACGCCGACCGCAGCGAGCAGGCCGGCCCACCACGGCAGCCCTTCGCGGATCACCAGGACGGCCGAGACCGATCCCGTGAACGCGACGAGGGAACCGACCGAGAGGTCGATGTGCCCGGCGACGATCACCATGATCATGCCGAGCGCCAGGATCAGCACGTAGGAGTACTGCAGGACGATGTTGGTGACGTTCACGGGGCTCAGCAGCAGCCCATCGGTCAGGACCGTGAACAGGGCGATGATCAGCACGAACGCGATGTAGATACCGCTCGTGCGCAGATTCTTCGTGAAGAGGTCCTTGAGCTCTGTTGCGACGCTCATCAGACGGCCTCCTTCTCAATGGTCATGAGCTCCATCAGCTTCTCCTGAGTTGCCTCGGAGACGGGGAGCTGGCCGGTCATGCGGCCGTAGGCGAGTGTGTAGATGCGGTCGCAGATCCCCAGGAGCTCGGGCAGCTCGGAGGAGATCACCAGCACCGCCTTGCCGGCGTCCGCGAGCTGGTTGATGATCTGATAGATCTCGAACTTCGCGCCGACGTCGATCCCGCGGGTCGGCTCGTCGAGGATCAGCAGCTCGGGCGCGGTGTGCAGCCACTTGCCGAGCACGACCTTCTGCTGGTTGCCGCCCGAGAGGTTCCCGGTGACGGCCATGACGGTTGGCGACTTGATGTTCATCGACTTCCGGTAGCCCTCCGCAATGCGGATCTCCTCGTTGCCGTTGACGAAGCCGTTGGCGGCGATCTTCTCCAGACCGGCCGCCGTCGTGTTGATGCGGATGTCCTCGATGAGGTTCAGCCCGTAGACCTTGCGGTCCTCGGAGACGTAGGCGATGCCGGCCTTGATGGCCTTGCCGACGTTCGAGGTGTCGACCTTCTTCCCGTCCATGAAGACCTCGCCGCGGATGCCGCGGCCGTAGGAGTGCCCGAAGACGCTCATCGCGAGCTCGGTGCGCCCCGCGCCCATGAGGCCCGCGATGCCGACGATCTCGCCCGCGCGGACGTCGAGGCTGGCGTTGTCGACGACGACGCGGTCGGCCTGCGTCGGGTGGCGCACCGTCCAGTTCTTCACCTCGAAGACGACGTCGCCGATCGTGGACTCGTGCTCCGGGTACCGGTGCGAGAGGTCGCGACCGACCATGCCGCGGATGATGCGGTTCTGGTCGGAGGCCGGCTCCGACATGTCGAGCGTCTCGACGGTCTGGCCGTCGCGGATGATCGTCGTCGTATCGGCGATGTCCTCGATCTCGCCGAGCTTGTGGGAGATGATGATGCAGGTCATCCCCTCCTTGCGCAGCTCGCGCAGCAAGTCGAGCAGGTGCGCCGAATCGTCGTCGTTCAGCGCGGCGGTCGGCTCGTCGAGGATGAGGAGCTTGACGTCCTTGCTGAGCGCCTTGGCGATCTCGATGAGCTGCTGCTTGCCGACGCCGAGCTGTCCGACCAGGGTGACCGGCTGCTCGTCGAGACCGACGCGCGCCATCAGCTTGGCTGCTTCGGCGTTGGTCTCGTTCCATTCGATGAACCCGGCCCGCGCGCGCTCGTTGCCGAGGAAGATGTTCTCGGCAACCGAGAGGTGCGGGACGAGCGCGAGCTCCTGGTGGATGATGACGATGCCGCGGCTCTCGGAGTCCTTGATGCCGGTGAACTTCGCCTCCTCGCTCTCGAAGACGATTTTGCCCTCATAGGTGCCGTGCGGGTACACACCCGAGAGGACCTTCATGAGGGTCGACTTCCCCGCTCCGTTCTCGCCGCAGATCGCGTGGATCTCGCCGCGGGCCACGGAGAGGTTGACGTTGGAGAGCGCCTTGACGCCGGGGAAGGTTTTGGTGATGTCCTGCATCTGCAGGATCGTGCTGTCCATGGGCCGTCCTTGTGTCGTGCCTGGTGGATTGGTGCGGGCGCGCGTCGCCGGGGCCGGGCAGTTGCTGCCCGGCCCCGGCGACGGACGCCGGCGTCGGCGGGCCTGCCTACTTGGACTGGCCGGCTTCGACCTCTTCTGCCGTCCAGTAACCCGAGTCGATCAGCAGCGACTCGATGTTGTCGGCGACGACGATGTCGGACTCGAGCAGGAAGGACGGGACGACCTTGACGCCGTTGTCGTACGACTCGGTGTCGTTCGCCTCCGGCTCATTGCCCTCGGCGTACGCCGTGGCGGCCTCGACGGCCTGCGTGGCGAGCTTGCGCGTGTCCTTGAAGATCGTCGCGTACTGCACGCCGGTGTCGATGAGCTTGACCGAGGCGATCTCCGCGTCCTGGCCGCTCGTCACGGGCAGGCCGGACTCGATGTCCTTGCCGTATCCGGCGTTCTGCAGCGCGGTGATGATGCCGCGCGAGATGCCGTCGTAGGGCGAGAGCACGCCGTCGAGCTGATCGCTGCCGCCGCTGTAGTGCGAGGTCAGCAGGTCCTCCATGCGCTTCTGCGCCGTCTCCTGCGACCAACGCAGGGTCGCGGCCTGCTCGATCTTCGTCTGGCCGGAGGCGACCTCGAGCACACCCGAGTCCAGGTAGGGCTCAAGCGTGTCCATGGCGCCGCCCCAGAAGAAGTGCGCGTTGTTGTCGTCCAGCGAGCCGGCGAACAGCTCGATCGCGAACGGTCCCTCCTCGCCGGTCTCCTCACCCGCGGCGTCGAGGACGCCGAGGCCCTGCAGCAGCGAGGTCGCCTGCTGGACGCCGACGTTGTAGTTGTCGAACGTGACGTAGAAGTCGACGTTCTCGGTGTCGTTGATCAGGCGGTCGTAGGAGATGATCGGGATGTTCTGGTCCGCGGCAGCCTGCAGCTGGTTGCCCAGTGCGGTGCCATCGATCGAGGCGACGATGAGGATGTCGGCACCCTTGGTGATCATCTGGTCGATCTGCTGCTGCTGCGTGGGGATGTCGTCATTGGCGAACTGCAGGTCGACCGTGAAGCCGGCCTCCTCAAGCTGCGACTCCACGGCCTCGCCGTCGGCGATCCAACGCTCGGACGTCTGCGTCGGCATCGCGACGCCGATGGTCACATCCTCGGCCACCTGCGCGCCGTCGTCGTCGCCTGGGCCCGCGGATCCCGCCCCGCCCCCGCCGCACGCGGCGAGTGCTCCGACGAGCGTGACGCTGCCGATCGTGGCTGCGACGCGAGGGAATAGTGTCTTCTTGTTCTTCATGGTGCCTCCCGGGGCGAAAGTTCGGTCGGAGTGATCCAACCCACTAGATGTTAGCGCTCACAGATGAGCTGCGCCACATCCGGGGCACCCTGTTTTTGCGCCGGTTTCGATGGCGAATTTTCTTCCAACGATGTAATGTGGGCTGACCATGGCGGACGCGCAGTGACGGCCGCGATCGGCTCACACCGGTCGCGGCCGCCACTGTGCCGCACTCCCCGTTCCGCTAGAGGCCGGCGACCTCGTCAGCGCCCAGCGCGCGGTCGTAGAGCCGGAAGTTGCGCACCTCACCGGTGAGGTAACGATCTGCGGCGTAGAGCGAACGCCCGATGTAGTTCGCGCTCGTGGTCCCGGCACCGATATCACCCGGGTCCACGTCGACTCCCTCGGCGCGCCCGACCTCCTCGCCGTCCAAGTAGAGCACCGCCGTCTCGTCCGAAAGCGTGTAGGTCAGCGTCTTCCAGCTGCCCCGCTCGAGGTTGGAGCCCGCGGAGACCGTGCGCTCACCGGACCAGTTGCCCGTCGAGATCGACGTGCGGTAGGCGTCGCCGGTCGTGAAGAGGTAGCCGTCGCCGGCGCCGTTGTGCGAATTGCCGAGCCCGTAGATGAAGTAGGGGCCTTGCTGACCCGGATCGATGTTGACCTCGAGCGAGACCGTGATGTCCCGAATCCCGGCCATCAGGTCCGCCGGCAGCGCGACATGGTCGTCGACGCCATCCAGGCTCACCCCGTCGGGCCCCGCGGTCGCTCCCCCGGCGAGCACGGCGTCGCCTACTCCCTCCACCGCCGAGCGCCCGTCGCCGGTGAGCGGGTAGTGCGCGCGCAGCCCTGGCGGCTGCTCGGTGACGGTGAGCCGCACGCTCGCATGATGCCGGCCGATCCTGGCCGTGATCGTCGTCGTCCCGGGTTCGACGGCGGAGACGAGCCCGTCCTCCACGGTCGCGACCGACTCGTCGGATGAAATCCAGACGACCTTTCCGGAGGCGTTGGCCGGCTCGAGGGTGGCGGTCAGCCGGGTGCTCGACTCCTGCCAGAGCTCGATCGCGCCGTCGTCGCCAGCGATGTCGATGCCGGTCGCGGCGATGGGCCGGTTCTGGACGCTGACGTGCGCGACGGCGGGCGCCGACGCGTCGGCGACGACCCCGTGCACGTCGAACTCGCCGCTGCGGGCGTAGTCCGCTTCCTCGATCTCGCCCCAGACGACGGCGACGCTCCCGGTGCTGCCGTCGGCGAACGTCGCCTCGACCGTGCTCGGCAGGATCGGTTCCTGCTTCTTCCGCGTGGTGACCTCGACCGGTTCGAGTCCGGTGACGAGTGCATCCGGCTGGTAGGCGGCGAGCAGGCGCTCGTACTCCGCGCGGGTCACGGGCAGCACGGTGCCGTGCCGGGGGTGGGAGGGCATCGTGTAGTCCTCGGCCACCGTCCAGTCGCCGGAGGCCAGGTCGTCGGTCACGAAGGGGACGTAACCGCGGCCACCGAACTCGTCGATGAACATGTACCAGCGCTCGTCGTGGTTGTCCTTGAAGACGAGCGGCCCCTCCCCCTGGCCGATCCCCTCCTTGCCGTCGGCAGCCTTGCCGATGCAGTCGGCGATGAAGTCGTAGTCACTCGAGCGCAGCTGGGTCGAGACCTCGGCGGTGATGAACTTGGAACACGGCGTCGACGACGTGTTGTTCCGCTCGTCTTTGGTGAAGCGGTAGTAGTTCTCGCCCTCGCGGATGACCGTCGAGTCGATGACCGAGTAGCCGGGGTCGATCCAGACCTCGGGCTCGGAGAACTCGACAAAATCGCTCGTCGTCGCGTACATCATCCGGTTGTGCTGGTCACCCGTGTGCCCGGGATCGTCGTCGTCGTAGAGCTTGGAGGCCCAGAAGACGACGTACTCGCCGAGCTCCTCGTCATAGAACGCCTCGGGCGCCCACACGTTGCCGGCGGACTCCGGGGCGACCTCGACGAGGCGCTGGTCCGTCCAGTTCACGAGATCCGTCGACTCCCACACCATGATCGAGCGCGACCCGTGGCGCTGGAAGGCGTCCCAGTCCCACGAACCGTGGACCTTCAGGTCCGTGGCGATCTGATAGAACTTGTCGCCCTCGGGTGCGCGGATGATGAACGGGTCGCGGACGCCTTCGTCGCCGATGGTCGACGTCAGCACCGGCTCGCCGTTGTTCAGGTCGCGGTAGTTCAGCGGGTCATCCCCGGCGCTGAGCCCGAAGTACACCTGCTCGCCGTCGGCGGTCCCCTCCCCCATGAAGTAGGAGAAGAGGTAGCCGGCGTATTCGTCGTCGCTGCTGGCCGCAGCCTGCGCGGCGCGCGCCGGGGCGACCTGCACGTCTGGTTCCGCCGCCCCGGCGGGAACGCCCGTGGCGGCCGGCAGCAGCAGGGCCAGGCCCGCGGCCGCCGCGAGGCCGCGGCGTCGTCTGTGGTTCGTCATGTTTCGTCCTCTATTCGTCTTGTCTGGATCGTGGGTGACAAGGCGAGGGCCCCGGCGACTTGCGCGCCGGGGCCCTCGCCCGCGGTGCACGTCAGCGCACCGTCAGTGATGCGGTCGTGCCGCTCGGGGCGAACCCGTCGCCGCCGAGGTACTCGATGCGCACCTCGTACTCCCCGGGTGCCAGCCCGTCGGTCGGCGCCTGGACCTTGACCCGGCCGTTCTTCAGTGCGGCCGTGGCTTCGGCACCGCCGAGGTGCACGCGCACCTCGCCAGCGGGCTGGCCGGCGTCGGAGGCGACCCGGACCTGGAACGAGGCGTCCTTGCCCGCCTTGACCTTCGGCGGCGTGGCCTTGGCCGTCGTCTCGGTCTCGGCGCCGGAGGGCTCCGGCTCCTCCCCGGCCACCCCCAGCCGCAGGAACGTGATCGAGTGAGCGGGCAGCTCGTAGGTGAACCCGTCCCCCACGCCGTCCAGCTCGAACTCCCGCGGCACGACGGCGGTCTTCTCGCCCTTGGTGTTCATCGCCGCCGGATCGCCGGCCAGCTCCGTGACGGACGCCGTCGACGCGAGCTCGACACCCGCGACGTCGAACGTCGTCTCCGCCGCCGCGGCGGTCGGGTTCACGACCTTCACGATCAACTCGTCACTCTCGGTGTCGCGCGTGACGACCTGGTACAGCGACTTCGCCGTCGGCTCCGTGTAGGACAGGTGCAGCTCGCCGTCGAGGTAGAGCTCGATGCTGCGCCCCTGAACCACGACCTTCACCAGATAGTCGCGGCCCGTCTCCAGGGTCGTGTCGGGGCCTGCGGCGACTTCACCCTGGCGGGCGCCGTCGGCGCGCTCCAGCACGGACCGGGTATTGCCCCAACCGCCGATGTTCCACCAGTAGAAATCGTCGGCGGCGCCGGCGGCGAAGCCGACCAGGAAGCCCTCGTCACCGCCGTCCTTCCGGGCAGTCAGCTCCAGGGTGTAGTTCTCCCAGTCGCGGGCGTAGGCGTCCGTGATGAGCGTGCGCGCGTCCTCGACCGTGGCGTCGGCCTGCACGTACGCGCCGTCGGCAACACTCCACTCACCGGCCGCGGCCTCCCACTGCGACGCGTCCTCGAACCCGTCGGAGAACAAGACGTCTCCGGTTCCGTTGTCGGTGACCGTGACGTCGTCGTAGGCGGCCTGCGTGAGCCAGCTGGAGAGGAAGACGCCGCCGGAGAGGTCGCTGTCCGCGGCGTCCGGGCCCTCGTGGCTCGAGGGCACGACCTCGTCGCCGACGTTGGTCATCCACAGCTTCTGGTTGTAGTAGTTAACCGAGCCCCACGACTCGTCGTTGTCGAACCACATCATGTCCGGGGCCCACTGGACGTAGTCCTCGTTGGCGAACATGGGCGCGTAGGAGGCCATCTCGACGACGTCGGAGTTGCGCTCCAGGCCCGTCATGAAGGCCGCCTCGGCGAGCGCGTTGGCGAACGTGTTCCCACGGGAGGCGTACTCGCCCAGGAAGACGTGCGGGCCCTCGCGGTCGTAGGAGTCGTAGCGCTCGTCGTTGCCCAGGAACCAGGACGGGTCGTTGTAGTAATGCTCGTCGACCATGTCCACCCCCTGTTCGATGTTGAAGTCCCACAGCTCGTCGAACCGGGTGCCGGAGTCGTCCGGGCCGGTGTTGGAGATGATGGTGATCTCCGGGTACTTCGCCTCGATGGCGTCGCGGAACCGCGGAAAGTTCGCCTCGAACGTCTTGGTGTTCTCCTCGTTGCCGAGGCCGATGTATTCGAGATCGAACGGCTCCGGGTGGCCGAACTCGGCGCGCTTGGCGCCCCACTCGGTGTCGACGTCGCCGTTGGCGAATTCGATCAGGTCCAGGGTGTCCTGCACCCAGCGGTCGATCCGCTCGTCGTCGGTCATCTCGGGGATGGTCGACCCGCAGCCGTTGGCGCCGACCGACACCACGGGCAGCGGGGTCGCGCCGAGGTCCTCCGCCCACTTCATGTACTCGAGGTAGCCGAGGCCGTACGTCTGGTTGTAACCCCAGAAGTTCCAGTTGGTCGGCCGCTCCTCCACCGGGCCGATGGTCTCCTTCCACTGGTAGGTGCGCTGGCGGTCGGCGCCGTCGGACTCGAGGTAGGTGTCGAAGGTGCCGACGTTGGTCACGCAGCCGCCCGGGAAGCGCAGGAAGGACGGCTCGAGGTCGGCGACCAGCTGGGCGAGGTCCTTGCGCAGCACGGATTTGCCGTTGACCGGGCCCTCCCACGTGTCCTGTGGGAACAGTGAGACCATGTCCAGGCGCAGCGTCCCGGCCGCGCCCGCTGTCACGGCGAGCCGGCCCGCGTCGGTCGTCGCGCTCGCGGTCAGGGTGGCGGTGTACTGCTTCCACTCGTCGGAGTTGTCCACGGCGATCGCGGCGGTTCCGTAGGTTGTCTCCCCGGAGGCGTCCTCGAGGGCCACCGTGATCTCCTGGGCCGCAGCTGATCGCGCCCAGAGCGAGAAGTCGTACGTGGCCCCCTCCTCCAGCGCGACGCCCCGGTTGAAGGAGGTGTTGCGGACGCCGTCCCCGGCGCCGTCGGCCTCGATCTCCAGGTACGCGCGGTTCGCGTCGTTGAGCCATTCCGCGCGCTCGCTCTTGACCTCGGCGAAACCTCCGCCGACGCTCTCCCATGCGGTCATCCCGTGGAACGAGGCGTTGTCGGAGGGGGCGAATTCGAAGGAGCGGTTGCGCACGAGCTCCGCATACACGCCGCCGTCGGCCGCGTAGTTGATGTCCTCGTAGAACGCGCCGTACATCGTGTCCGCGATCTCGTGGGCCGTCGCGTCGGCCTCGATCGAGAGCGTGTGCGCCTCGACGGCGCCCGTTCCGATCGAGAAGTCGACGGCCTCCGCGGCCGGACCCGGCACGAGCGCGCCGTCGCCGCCGGGCGTCGCGTACGCAACGTCGTCGTCAGCTCCGGCCAGGCGCAGGTGCACCCGTCCGGCTCCGGCGTCGCGCAGCCGCCACGCGGTCTCGCCGCCGTCGGCGAGCGCCAGGCGCCCGTCGCGGACGACGACGGCGCCGCCGTCGCTCTCCAGCGTCACCGGACGCTCGCCGGCGGTGCCCTCCAGCTCGGCGGCGGTCAGCCGCAGGGGCGGCCGGGGACGTTCGGACGTGAGCGCGAGGTTCCCGTCGCCGTCGGCGGCCAGGTGGCGGGCCGCGGCCGGGCCCTCGAGGGTGAAGCGCCCGTCGGGGACGATGTCGGCGGGGGCGGAGGTGTCCAGCCAGAAGGTGTCGAAGGCCGCCTCGTGGCTCGCGCCGTTCTGCGCGGCGAAGGCGTAGAGGCCCACCTGCGTCACGTCCCATCCGGTCGTGAAGCGCGCGGCCTCGGCCCAGTCGCCGTTCTCATCGCCGTAGGAGACGACGATCTCATCCCCGGTCCGATCCAGGCGCAGCCACTCGGTCGTGGAGCCCGGGCGGGCGGTGAAGGTCGAGTCGTAGGAAGCGGACTCCTCGAAGCCCGACTCGATGACCACGGGGCCGCCGGCGGCGGAGGAGACGTGGCTCAGGCCGGCGCGGACGTAGTTGTCGATGTCCTTCCAGGCGAGCAGGCCGGCGCCCTGGAAGTCCCGGGTGACGGGGGCCGTGAGGTGCGTGGCGACGGAGAAGTCTCCTGCGGGCACGTCGACCATGAAGAGGTTCTTCGCACCGTTGTCGTCCTGCCAGGTGTCGCCCCTCTGCGACGTGAGGTTCAGCGCGGAGTCGCCGAGGTTCCAGGCCTCAGCGTCCTCGTTGACGATCTGCCAGGCGGGGTCGAGTTCGGCGGCGTCGAAATCGTCGCGCCAGGTGCCCTCGCCGAGCTCGGGGTCGGGACCGGGGACGACGTCTCCCGGTTCCTCGGCCGGCGGAAAAGCGTCCAGCAGTGCCGACTGCTCCTGCGCGGTAATGGGCACGACGGTGCCATGGCGCGGGCTCGTGGGCAGCTGCGCCTCGGGTACGGACGTCCAGTCACCGGAGTTCAGGTCCTCCGTCTCGAAGAGCAGGTAGCCCTGGCCGCCGTGGTAGGAGGGCTGGTCGATCATGAGGTACCAGCCGTCGTCGGTCAGCGACGGGAACATGGTTGGCCCCTCGCCGGACGTGAAGGTGCCACCCCAAGGGTTGGGCTCGCCGACGCCGATCCGCTCGGCGATGAGGTCCCAGCCGTCGCCCTCGGCGACGCCCTGCGTCAATCGAAGGTCGTCGGAGGACTCCTGGCGGACCGTCATGTCCGACTCGTCCTTGGCCAGACGGTAGAAGGTGTCGCCGACTTCAGCGATCGTGGAGTCGATCATGCCGCGGCCGTCACCGCGCTTCTCGTCGATCCAGATCTCGGGCTCGGAGAACTCGACGAAGTCGGTTGTGGTCGCGTACATCATGCGCTGATAGCTGGTGTTGATGTCCCGGTCGTCGGGGGCCACATCATCCGGGTACAGGGCCGAAGCCCAGTAGACGATGTACTCGCCGTTGGCCGCGTCCCAGTGCGCTTCCGGGGCCCAGACGTTGCCGGCGTGCTCCGGCGCAACGGTCGCTTCCCGCTGCTCGGACCAGTCGATCAGGTTGGTCGATTCCCAGATCATGAGCGAGCGACTTCCGGTCTCCTGCGCGTCGCCGAAGCTGCCGCCGCCGTGCATCTTCAGGTCGGTCGCGATCAGGTAGTACGTGGAGCCGTCATGGGAACGGATCAGGAACGGATCACGCAGCCCCTTGGTGCCGAGGCCGGATTCGAGGATCGGCTCGCCCCCGTTGAGCGTCGTCCAGTCCATCGGGTCGTCCCCGGTGCTGACCGCGAGGTGGATCTTCTCGCTGTCGTCGCTGCCCTCCCCCGTGAAGTAGGGGAAGACGTACGCGTCGTAGTCGGCGTCGTTCACGTCGACCGCGGCCGGCGCGGGGGCCGCGGGAGCGGGCGGCGGGGCAGCGAAGGCCGTGGCCGGCAGCGCGAGGGCGAGAGTCAGGGCCAGTGGCGCGGCCCAGTGTTTTCTTCGGATCATCGAGAGAATTCCTCCGTCGTGGTACGTCGGTGTCCAGACTGGCTGATGGTGCGAGTGAGGGTCGGTTCAGGTCTTGCGCAGGGTGAGGATCCGTTGAAGGACCACGAAGACCAGCAGCAGCGCGCCGATGACGATCTTGGTCCACCAGGAGCTCAGGGTCCCCTCGAAGGTGATGATGGTCTGGATCAGGCCCAGGACCATGACCCCGATGATCGATCCGAGCACGAACCCCGTGCCGCCGATCAGCAGGGTCCCGCCGATGACGACGGCGGCGATCGCGTCGAGCTCCATGGCGACACCGGTTAGCGCATAGCCCGAGCGGGAGAACATCGCGAAGAGCACTCCGGCGAGGCCGGCGCACGTGCCCGAGATGACGTAGACGAGCACCTTGGTGCGCTCGACGCGCAGCCCCATGAGCAGCGCGGACTGCTCGCCGCCGCCGACCGCGTAGACGGTGCGGCCGAAGCGGGTCCGATGCAGGATCCACCACGCGGCGGCGACCGCGGCGAGGGCGATGACGACCGCACCTGTCACCCGCCAGCCGCCGAGCGAGATGCTCCAGGACGACAGGGAGACGAAGGACTCGTCGCGGATCGGGACGGACTCGGGCGCGAACAGGAAGCACAGCCCGCGGGCCAGGAACATGCCCGCGAGCGTCGCGACGAACGGCTGCACGTCGAAGTACTGGATCATCACGCCCATGCCCAGGCCCATCACGGACCCGGCGAGGATCGCGATCGGCACAACCGTCCCGAGACTCCATCCGGCCTGCAGCAGCGTGGCCGTCACGACCGAGGACAGGGCGAGGACCGCGCCGACGGAAAGGTCGATGCCGCCGGTGAGGATCACGAACGTCATGCCGACCGCGAGGACGATGAGGTGGGCGTTGTTGATGAACAGGTTGGACATCACCCCGGGCGAGAGGAAGTTGTCGTAGCGCACCCCGCCAATGGCGAGCATGAGCCCGAAGACCACGAGGGTGCCGATGACCGGCAGGTAGCGGCGGTCGGGGCTCAGCCGCCGGGCGGCGGGGGTGCGTTCTACTTCTGCGACGGCGCTCATGCGCTGACCTCCTGGGCACGGTGGCGGCGCACGCGCAGCCCGGCGAGGCGGGCGCGGAGCGTCGGGGATTGCAGCAGCGTCACGGCGATCACGACGATGGCTTTGAACAGCGGGGTGACCAGGGGCGAGACGCCGAGGACGGTCACGGTGAGCGTCAGCGTGGTGATGACGAGGACGCCGACGAGCGTGCCGCTGAGGTTGAACTTGCCGCCGGAGAGGGCCGTTCCGCCGATGACGACGGCGAGGATCGCGTCGAGTTCGATGAACAGGCCCGCGTTGTTGGCGTCGGCGGCCATCGTGTTGGAGGCGAAGATCAGTCCCGCGAGCCCGGCGAAGAGCCCCGAGAGCGCGTAGACGGTCCACGTGAGCGTCTTGGCCTTCACCCCCGCGAGCCGGCTGGCCTTGGGGTTGATGCCGACGGATTCGAGCAGCATGCCCAGGGCGGTGCGGCGCACCAGCAGCGCGACGACGGCGAAGGTGCCGTAGGCGATGAGCGCGGCGATGGGCAGGCCGAGCCAGTGGCCGGAGGCCAGCATCCGGAACGAATCGCTGTTGACCGTGGTGATCTGTCCGCCGGTGATGAGCATTGCGACGCCGCGGCCGGCCGTCATCAGGATGAGCGTGGCGATGATCGGCTGGATCCCGAGCGCGGAGACGAGGAACCCGTTCCACACCCCCAGCACGAGGCACAGCCCGAGCCCGACGACGATCGCGCCGACGGTGGTGCCGAGGGAACCCGGGTCGGGGGAACTGGCGATGAACGTCATCGATACCGCGCCGGCGATGGCCACGGTCGCACCGACGGAGAGGTCGATGCCGCGGGTCGCGATGACCAGCGTCATGCCGAGCGCCACGAGCAGTAGCGGGGCGCTGTTGCGCAGGATGTCGATCGGCGCCCCGAACAGGTGACCGTCAAGCACCGTGACGGCCAGGATGCCCGGCCGGCGGATCGTGCACGCGAGCAGGAGCGCGGCGAGGGCCGCGAGCGGCCAGAACAGCCGGCTCTTCAGGATGGTCTTCATTCGTCTTCTCCCCGGCTGGCGATGAGATCGATCAGGTCCGGCACGCCGACGTCGGCGCCCCCGGCGATCTCGGCGACCTTGGATCGGTCGCGCATGACGGCGATGCGATCGCTGAGCCGCAGCACCTCTTCCAGTTCCGCGGAGATGAACACCACGGACATGCCCTGCTCGGCCAGCTCGGAGACGAGGTTCATGATTTCCGTCTTCGCGCCGATGTCGATGCCGCGGGTGGGCTCGTCGAGCAGCAGCAGCCGGGGCGCCGTCGCGAGCCAGCGGGCGAGCAGAACCTTCTGTTGGTTGCCACCAGAGAGGTTCTTCAACAACGTCTCAGGGTTGGCCGGACGCACGCCGAGCGCCCTGATGTACTCGCTGACGATCTTGTCCACGTTGGCCCGCGGCAGCGGGCGCATCCAGCCGCGCGCCGCCTGCAGGCCGAGGATGATGTTCTCGCGCACGGTCAGGTCGCCAACGACGCCTTCCCCCTTGCGGTCCTCGGAGGTGTAGGCGATCTTGCGGGCGAGCGCAGCCCGGGGCGTGCGCAGTCGGGCGGCAGCGCCGTCGTACTGGACGGTCCCGGCGTCGGAGCGGTCCGCTCCGTAGAGCAGGCGCGCCAGCTCCGTGCGCCCGGAGCCGAGCAGGCCGGCCAGGCCGACGACCTCCCCCGGGTACAGCTCCAGGTCGAAGGGCTGCACCGAGCCCTTGCGTCCGAGCCCGACGGCCTGCAGCAACGGCTTTCCGCGCGCGGCGGAATCGGCACGGTCGGGGCGCGCGCGGGCCTGCCCGATCTCGGCATCGGCCTCGCCGGCGATCATGAGCGAGACGAGCTCGCGCTGGGGCAGCTCGCGGGTGAGCCGCTCTCCGACGAGGCGGCCGTTGCGCAGGATGGTGATGCGGTCCGAGATCGCGTAGATCTGGTCCAGGAAGTGGGAGACGAACAGGATGGCGACGCCGTCGTCGCGTAGCTGCCGCATGACGCGGAAGAGTTGGGCGACCTCGTCGGTGTCGAGGCTGGACGTCGGTTCGTCGAGGATCAGGACCTTCGCGTCGACCACCATGGCGCGGCTGATGGCCACGAGCTGCTGGATCGCCAGCGAGTGGGAATCGAGGGAGCTGGCCGGGTCGATGTCCAGGCCCATCCGCGTCAGGTGGCGGGCCGCCTCGCGGCGCATCGCGCGCCAGTCGAGGCCGCCGAACCGCCGGGGCTCGGAGCCGAGCATGATGTTCTCGGCGACCGTCAGGTTCCCGCAGAGGTTGACCTCCTGGTAGACGGTGGAGATGCCACGCTCGCGGGCGTCGGCCGGACCGGCGAACCGGGTCTCGACGCCGGCGACGGCGATCCTGCCCGCGGTGATCGCGTTGACGCCGGTGAGGGCCTTGATGAGCGTGGACTTGCCGGCGCCGTTCTCCCCCATGAGGGCGTGGACCTCACCCGGGAAGAGGCGGAAGTCGACGCCGTCGAGCGCCTTGACGCCCGGGAACTCGACGGTGATGCCGGTCATCTCGACGGCCGGATCGGCGGCGGTGCGTTCGCTGGCCGCGGGCGGGCTCGCCGCGGGTGATGCTGCAATCATGTCGGTGCCTTCTCGTGTCGCCGCGCCGCTGGGGCCGGCGGATGAGGACTCGGGGGACGGGGCGGGGCGCGCCGCCGGAGGGCGGCGCGCCGATCGCTCCTAGTACAAGCGGTCCGGCAGGGCCTCGGCGGCCTGCTGCTGGTCGAACTCGGCGTCCTCGACGACGATGCGCTTCTCGACCGCTTCGCCGGCGACGACCTTCTTCGCGATCTCCGCCAGGTCCTCGCCGAGCATCGGGTTGCACTCGACGATGTAGTTGATCTTGCCGTCGGCGAGGGCCTGCATGCCGTCCTTGACGGCGTCGATCGTCACGATCTTGACGTCTTCGCCGGGAGTCAGGCCGGCGGCCTCGATGGCTTCGATGGCGCCCAGGCCCATGTCATCGTTGTGCGCGAACACGATGTCGATGTCGTTGTGGGAGTTCAGGAAGCCCTCCATGACCTGTTTGCCTCCGGCGCGGGTGAAGTCGCCGGTCTGCGAGTCGATGAGCTCGATGTCGGTGCCCTCGATGGCCGCGGCGAAGCCCTCCTTGCGGTCGATGGCCGGCGCGGATCCCGTGGTTCCCTGCAGCTCGACGAGTTTCATCGACTCGCCGTCGAAGTTCTCAGCGACCCACTCGCCGGCGCGCTCGCCCTCCAGGACGAAGTCGGAGCCGATGAACGACTCGTAGAGGCTGTCGTCCTCGGTGTCGACCGCGCGGTCGGTCAGGATGACGGGGATGCCCGCGGCCTGGGCCTCCTGCAGCACGGCGTCCCAGCCGGTCTCGACGACCGGGGAGAACGCAATGACGTCCTGGCCCTGGGCGATGTAGGAGCGGATCGCCTGGATCTGGTTCTCCTGCTTCTGCTGGGCGTCGGAGAAGCTGAGCTTGAAGCCGTTCTCCTCGGTCAGCGTGTCCTGAATGGACTTGGTGTTGGCCGCGCGCCAGCCGGACTCGGCGCCGACCTGGGAGAAACCGATGGAGATCGTCTCCTCACCGCCGCCACCGCCGTCCGCATCCGGGCTGTCCGCGCCACCGCACGCGCTCAGGGCGACAACGGCCGCGACCGATGCCACGGCAGCCGTGCTGCGCAGGAAGGTCTTTCGTTTCATGGTCTTCTCCTCAAGGATCCTCACCGACCGTTGGCGAGTTCCCCACGTCGGCGCTGAGTGTGTTAGCGCTCACAATGTTAGCGATAACAACATGAGGGGCAATAGTGTTGCAGGTCACAATCGAGTAACAGTGACCCTGGATGTCGAGGGACGGCAAAAGTTCAACGTTTTCCCCCGCGCCAGCGTCGAACCGTGGGATCCACGCGCACGAAAAAGGACCGGCGCCCTCCGCGTGAAGAGGGCCGGCACGCGCCCCGCCCGCGGGCGCCCCGCCCGATGGATGTCAAAAGCAGGGGAATACCGCCCGCCGAGGCCCCTGTTTTTGACATCCATCGCCAAGATGACCTCCGCTGGCACAAAAGAGGCGCGGTCACCGCCGCCAGACACGCGAAAGGGCCGGCGCCCTCCAGGTGGAGAGCGCCGGCCCCGTGCTCGGCCTGCGGGCGGTTACAGCCCCTGCGCCAGGCGGTAGTAGGCCTGGTTGAAGCGCACCTGATCCGCGAACCCGCGGCGCGTGGTGTCCTCGTCGATGACGAGCAGCTCGGTGCGCGAGATCTCCGCGAAGACCTCGAACGCCTCGACGCCGGCCGCCGTCGACATCACCGTGTGGTGGGCGCCGCCGGCCGTCAGCCACGACTCCGCCGACGTGGAGAAGTCCGGGCGCGGGCGCCACACGGCGCGCGCGACGGGCAGGTTGGGCAGATCCTGCGGCGGCACGACGACGTCCACGACGTTCGCGGTCAGTCGGAACCGCTCGCGCATGTCGGCGAGGGAGACGACGACGGCGCCGGCCGCCTCATCCGCGTTGAAGACCATGCGCACGGGGTCCTCGCGGCCGCCAATGCCCAGCGGGTGCACCTCAATGCGCGGCGTGGCGGTGGTCAGCGACGGGCAGACCTCGAGCATGTGAGCACCCAGGATGAGCTCGTTCCCCGGGGTCAGATCATAGGTGTAGTCCTCCATGAGGGAGGCGCCGCCGGGCAGACCGGCACCCATGACCTTCGCGGCGCGCACCAGCACGGCGGTCTTCCAGTCGCCCTCCGCGCCAAACCCGTAGCCCTTGGACATCAGCCGCTGCACGGCCAGGCCCGGCAGCTGCCGCAGCCCGCCGAGGTCCTCGAAGTTCGTGGTGAAAGCCTTGGCGCCGGCGCGAACCAGAAACGACTCCATCGCGAGTTCCTGGCGCGCGGCGTAGCGCAGCGAGTCGTGCCGGTCCCCGCCCGCGCGCAGCTCGGCGGCGACGTCGTACTGCTCCTCGTACTCGGCGACGAGCGCGTCAATGTCCGCCTCGGCCACGGCGTCGACCTGCTCGACGAGGTCGTTGACGGCCCACGTGTTGACCGAGACACCGAAGCGCAGCTCAGCCTCGGTCTTGTCGCCCTCGGTGACGGCGACGTTGCGCATGTTGTCGCCGAAACGCACGAGCTTGAGCGACTGGGTCGCGGCCCAGCCCGCGGCGCCGCGGACCCAGTTGCCGATGCGCGCGGCGACGGCCGGGTTGGAGACATGGCCGACGACGGTCGTGCGGGAGGCGCCGATGCGGGTCGCGAGGTAGGCATACTCGCGGTCGCCGTGGGCCGCCTGGTTCAGGTTCATGAAGTCCATGTCGATGGACTCCCACGGCAGCTCGACGTTGGCCTGCGTGTGCAGGTGCAGCAGCGGCTTGGTCAGGGCGTTGAGCCCCGAGATCCACATCTTCGCCGGGCTGAACGTGTGCATCCAGGTGACCACGCCGAGGACGGCGTCGTTCGAGTTCGCCTCCAGCATGGCGCGGCGGATCGCGTCCTTGTCCTTGAGCACGGGCTTCCAGACGATCTTCGCGGGGACGTCGCCGGAGGCGTCGAGGGCCGCGGCGACCTGCTGCGACTGCTCGGCGACCTGCGCCAGCGTCTCCTCTCCGTAGAGGTCCTGGCTGCCGGTGAAGAACCAGACCTCCTGGTCGGCGTACGGCTTCTCTGCCTGCGTCATGTTCATCCTTTCGTGAAAGTTCTCGGGGCCGGCTACTTGCCGTAGACGTTCTGGTAGCGGTCGTAGAGCGAGTCGATGTGCGCCTGCTCGATGGGCGCCGGCTCCCCCAGCTGGCGCGAGATGTGTACGGTGCGGGCGACCTCCTCGCACATCACGGCAGCCTTCACAGCGGCGCGGGCGTCCACCCCGATCGTGAACGGCCCGTGGTTGCGCATCAGCACGGCCGGGCTGCGCGACTCCGAGAGCGTCTCGACGATGCCGCGACCGATCGAGTCGTCGCCGATGATCGCGAACGGGCCCACGGGCACGGGCCCGCCGAATTCGTCCGCCATCATCGTCAGCACGCACGGGATCTCCTCACCACGCGCGGCCCACGCGGTCGCATACGTCGAGTGGGTGTGCACCACTCCCCCGACGTGCGGCATGTGCTGGTAGGTGTAGGCATGGGCGGCGGTGTCCGACGACGGCGAGCGGTCGCCGTCGATCAGTTCGCCGTCGAGGGTGCACACCACCATCGACTCCGGCGTCAGGTCGTCGTAGGAGACGCCCGAGGGCTTGATGACGAACAGGTCGGCACTGCCGTCCGGTACGGCCGGGTTGGGCACGCGCTGGGAGACGTTGCCCGCGGTCCAGACGACGAGCTCGTAGCGGGGCAGTTCGGCGTGCAGGTCGGCGACGATCCGGCGCACGCGCGCGACCTCGTCGCGCACGGCCTGCGAATAAGCGGCCAGCGGTTCAGCGGCAGTCATGGTGGCTCCTGGGAATGGCGGGTGATCAGAGGTTTTCGGTGGCGGCGCGCTCGACGGCGAGGCCGGCCTCGTAGCGGGAGAGGAATGCGGCGTAGCCGGCCTCGTCGCCCGCGTCGGGTGCGACGACGTCGAGCTCGGCGTCCGCGAAGACGCGGCCGGTCAGGTACTCGCCCAGGGAGAGGGGGATGCCGGGCGCGTCGAGTATGTGCCGGCGGTAGGCGGCGAGCACGGCGACACCCCAGGCGCCCCCCTCGCCCGCGGTGGCTCCGACGGAGACGGGCGCACCGATCGCGGCCGCGAGGAACCGCTGGGCGACCCCGGCCGTCTTGAACAGGCCGCCGTGGGCGAACATCGCGTCCAGCTTCACGCCCTCGCCGGCGAGGACCTTCATGCCGAGGCTCAGCGTGCCGAAGGCGGCGTAGACCTGGGTGCGCATGAAGTTCGCCAGACTCAGGGTGGAGTCCGGGGTGCGCGCGAAGAGCGGCCGCCCCTCGTCGAGCCCCGTGATCGGCTCGCCGGAGAGGTAGTTGTAGGCGAGCAGCCCGCCGCCGTCGGCCTCGCCGTCGAGCGCGGCGGTGAAGAGTGCGCCGAAGACCTCGTCGCGCGAGGCGCTCGATCCCAGGGCCGCGGCGAACTCGCCGAAGAGCCCGGCCCACGCGCCCAGCTCGCTCGCGCCGTTGTTGCAGTGCACCATGGCCACGAGGTCGCCGGCCGGGGTGGTGACCATGTCGAGCTCGTGGTGGACGGCGGCCAGGGGCTGCTCGAGCACAACCATCGCGAAGATGCTCGTGCCCGCGGAGACGTTGCCCGTGCGCGGGGCCACCGAGTTGGTCGCGACCATGCCGGTGCCGGCGTCGCCCTCGGGCGGGCACAGCGGGATGCCGGCGGTGAGCGAACCGCTCGCATCGAGCAGGCGGGCGCCGTCTTCGGTCAGGACGCCGGCGTCGGCGCCGGCGGACAGGACCTCGGGCAGCAGGTCGACGACGGGGGCGGACGGCGCGGCCTGGCCCGCGGAACGCCGCTGGGCGGCGAGGGCGTCGTACGCGGCGAGCATGCCGGCGTCGTACCCGCCCGTGGCGGGGTCGATCGGGAACATGCCCGACGCGTCGCCGACACCGATGACCTTGCGCCCGGTGAGGCGCCAGTGCACGTAGCCGGCGAGCGTGGTGACGAAGGCGACCTCGCCCACGTGGGCCTCGGCGTCGAGCGCGGCCTGGTGCAGGTGGGCAATCGACCAGCGCAGCGGGATGTTGTAGCCGAAGAGCTCGGTGAGTTCAGCGGAGGCCGCGCCCGTGGTGGTGTTGCGCCAGGTGCGGAAAGGCACGAGCAGCTCGTCGGCCGCGGAGAAGGCCAGGTAGCCGTGCATCATCGCGGAGACGCCGATCGCGCCGAAGGTCGCCGGGCGCACACCGTAGCGGGACTCGACGTCGTCGCACAGGGAGGCGAAGGCGGAACGCAGGCCCTGTTCGACGGCGCCGAGCGAGTAGGTCCACGTGCGGTCCTCGAACTGGTTCTCCCAGCCGTGGCTGCCGCTGGCGAGCGGCGCGTGGTCGGCGCCGATCAGGCTGGCCTTGATGTTGGTCGAACCGAGCTCGATGCCGAGCGTGGTGCGACCGGCCGCGATGGCCTCTTGCACGGCGGTGCGCGTCGAATCCATGAGATGAGTCCTTTCCCCGCAGCGCGGGAACAAATGATCGGTACCGACGCGAGAGGCTCCATCGGGACTCCCCCATGTTAGCGCTCACAATTCGTGACGCGCAACACGGCTACTCGGATGAGCAATGGGGTGACGTCAGGAGCGCGGCGGGGCGCTGCTGCCGCGGGGCACAAGCGTGGGGGCGAGCACGCGCGCCTCGCCGGGGGCACCCGCCCCGTCCAACAGCGCGTCGAGCGCCGCCCGGCCCACGTCGGCGAACGGCTGGCGGACCGTGGTCAGCGCCGGGATGTAGTAGGCGGAGCTCTGCAGGTCGTCGAAGCCGACGACGGAGACGTCGTCCGGCACCTTCACTCCGGCCTCCCAGAAGGCCCGGAGCAGGCCGATCGCGAGGTAGTCGTTCGCGGCGAACACCGCGGTCACGGCCCCTGCGCGCACCTGCTCGACGAGGCCCGTGCCGACGTCGAACCCGCTCGCGGCGAACCAGTCCCCCGCCGCCGCCTCGACGGCCTCGCAGCCGGCGGCGGCCATCGTCTCCCGCCAGCCCCGCAGGCGCTCAGCGGCGTCGAACCAGCCAACGGGGCCGGAGACGTGCACAATCCGGCGGTGCCCGAGGCCGAGCAGGTGCTCGGTGGCCTGGCGGGCGCCGTCGCGCTGATCCACGTAAACGTACTGGACGGGGTCCGCGGCGGGCACGTCCGTGCGCGCGGCGACGACGACCACCGGGACGCTCAGCGCCGTCGCGTCGATGGCGCGGGTGACGTGCTCGAGCGGGGCGACCACAACGACGCCGTCGACCCCCTGGTCAACGAGGTGGTTCAGCGCCACGAGCGCCGAGTCGACGTCGTACCGGTCCATGGAGGTCACCGAGACGAAGTAGCCGCGCGCGCGGGCGGCGGCCTCGACCGCGAGCACGGT
>MLDA01000011.1 GCA_023896275.1 Kocuria rosea subsp. polaris
GACACGGCAAACACGGCCAGGCCGATGGCGATGACCGTCCACACTTTGCGTCGCTCGTTCATGCAGCAACGGTAGACCACGAGTTGGAATGAATCCCCTGTGAATCCGGCATTTCCGCCCAGCCGCGCCCCGGGCGCATGCCAGACTGGGGGCCATGATGGCTTTTATCGTTCGCGTCGTTGTCAACGCCCTCGCCCTGGCCGCCGCCGCGTGGCTGCTGCCCGGCATCTCCGTCGGCGCCGAGGCCACAACCTCCGCGGCGGGCAGCGACTCGGCCGGCGTCGCCCTCGCCTACCTGTTCATCGGCCTGATCTTCGGCCTCGTCAACGCAATCGTCAAGCCCATCATCGGCTTCCTGTCGCTGCCGATCACCTGCCTCACGCTGGGCCTGTTCACGATCGTCATCAACGCTGGCATGCTCGCGCTGACCGCGTGGATCACGCAGTACACCCCGGTCTCCTTCACGATCGACGCGTTCTTCTGGGATGCCGTCCTTGGTGCCATCATCGTGGCTGTCGTCTCCGCGCTGCTCAGCTGGCTCGTTCCCGGTAAGCGCCGTGACTAGCCGGCGCGAGGTGCCGGGGCCGGTGCGCGTCGCCGCGGTTCTTCTCCAGCCTGTCGACGAGCTGATTTACGGTCTCAGCGGGTCGGATCGACGATCCCCGTCTGCGCAGCTGCGCCCGATGCAGCGTCGTAGCTCCTGTCGGCGCCAGCAGCGCCGTTAGTCCGGCCTCAGCCTCACGCACCGCCGGATCGCCCGCGGCCGTCGCCCCGGTGGCGAGGTACCGGTAGTTTTCCAACGCGTGGGCCGGGCCGAACACCCCGCCCGGTTCCGCCGGGTCAACGCCCGGCGCATACCCCGCGCCGTAGACCGTCACGCGGGAGTCGCTGGCATCGTTCGGCCTCCCGTCGAGCCCAGGCACCGGATCGTGCACGTGCTCGAGGTGCAGTGACGGCACATCCGGCGGGATGCCCGTCTCCCCCACGGGTGATCCTGCGGTCACGACGTACTCGACGCGGTACATGCTCCGGACCTGCTCACTGGCCGCCGCGTTCGCCGCATGCATTCCGCCCTGGCTGTGCCCGCTGAAGACGAGCCGGTCCCCGTCCTTGGCGCCCACGCGCTCCAGAGCCTCCAGGGTCGCCTCGATCACGTATTTGCTTTCCGCGCCCGCGGCCTCCACGGCACCGCCGGCGTCAGCGAAGTTCCTTCCGTCGTTATCACCGCCGATCTGGGTCCCGGGAAACGCGATGACGTGCACCGTGCCCGAGGCCGTCTCGGTGGAACTGAAGAGGATGTTCGCCTCCGGCACGTCGTCCCGTGTGAACTCCGCCTGAAACTCGAGCATCCCCTCGAGCGTCCCGGTCACCGGCCGGGCACCGGGCACTTCTGCGACCTCCTCCACGGCGATCGGTCCCAACCTCCCGACACCGGCGGTGTGCACCAGTTCCGCAAGGACGGGCGCCGCCCGCTCAAAGACAGACTGCTCCACGAGCCCGCCGCGCTCGCGGTCGCGCCATTGGCCGAACACCGCCCTTCCCGCGGCCCTGCCGACCCCACTGCCGCCCAGTAGGAATCCCACCAGAAGTTCGCCGGCGAGCGCCGGTGAATGATTGATGAGATCCTCGATCAGCCGCGTCGACGGGTACCAGCCCGGGGACTCGAGCGCGTAGTTCAGCAGTATCGACCGGGCGCGCCCGCGCAGCTGCTCAGCGCTGCGCAGCACCTCGGCCTCGCAGGCGTCGTACGTCAGCCGCGCGTTGCGCACGCGGAACGCGAGGGTCGCCGATTCGCGGTCCATCTCCTCAGCGAGCGCCCGCGCCGCCTCCACGGCCGACGCATCAGCGAAGAAGCCCCGTTCCCGGGGCGGAAAACTGCCCTGGGCGCCCTCCGCCACGCGCAGGGCGCTGGCGGCCTCGCCGAAGATGCCGGCCACCTCATCCAGCCGCCGGGCGGCCGCTTCAAGATCGTCGCTGCGGCAGTCGATGCTCACCTGCCCGGCACCGCCCTTGCTGATGAACCCGCTCATCCCCATCCCGCCTTCGAACCGTAGGCCCCGCCCTGCCCGGCCCACTGCGACCGCTCGGCGTCGGCCCGCGCGGAGCCCGCAACCGCGGCGGAATGCGCCGCGTCGATCCGCTGCGCCAGCATCTCCGCCGTGTGGCGCATCAACTCGACGCGCTCGGCGAACCGTTCCCCGGCGGGCGAATCCCAGCTGGTCTGGGCGAGCAGTCGCGTGTAGGCGTCGCGCGCCACGTACACGCGCTCGGCGGCCAGCGCGGTGTGATTGACCAGTTCCGCCCACGGCCGCGTCGAATCCCACACCCCGCCCACCCCGATCCGTCCTCCCGTTGCGGCCGGCGGCCGCGTCCTGAGCACCACGGTAGGAGGACGACGACGGCGGGTGGGCGGCGTCGTCGTGCGTTGTGGGTAACATCAGCGGGTTGGGCGGGTTGTGGATGGCGGGCCGGCCGCCGGTGCATGGAAGAATGGTGGCCATGGCTGATTCTGCGCGCTTCTCACTGGCATCCGAACCCTTGGCCCTCGGTGCGCTCGACGGACGGTACCGCTCCGCCGTCGCGCCCCTGGTCGACTATCTCTCCGAGGCGGCCCTGAACCGGGACCGCGTCCACGTCGAGGTCGAGTGGCTGATCCACCTGACCGCCAACTCCGTGCTGCCGGGCACCGCACCGCTGAGTGAGGCGCAGGTCGCCGCGCTGCGGAAGATCGTGACCGACTTCGACGGCGACTCCGTGACCGAGCTCGCCGAGATCGAGGCCGTGACCGTGCACGACGTCAAGGCCGTCGAGTACTACATCGGCCGCCGTCTGGAGGCCATCGGCATCGGGGAGCTCAAGCCGCTGGTGCACTTCGGCTGCACGTCCGAGGACATCAACAACCTCTCCTACGCGGTCGGCATCAAGGGTGCCGTCGAGGACGTCTGGCTGCCCGCGGCCCGCGCGCTCGTCGAGCAGATCACGACGATGGCCGAGGAGACCCGCGAGGTCCCGATGCTCTCGCGCACGCACGGCCAGCCGGCCACGCCGACCACGCTCGGCAAGGAGCTCGCCGTCATCGCCTGGCGCCTCACCCGCCAGCTGGACCGGATCGGGCGCACCGAGTTCCTCGGCAAGATCAACGGCGCCACCGGCACCTACGCCGCCCACTACGCCTCCGTCCCCGGCGCGGACTGGCAGCAGGTCGCGAAGGGCTTCGTCGAGGGCCTAGGCCTGACGTGGAACCCGCTGACCACCCAGATCGAATCGCACGACTGGCAGGCCGAGCTGTACGCCGACGTCGCCCGCTTCAACCGAATCCTGCACAACGTCTGCACGGACATCTGGAGCTACATCTCGATCGGCTACTTCGCGCAGATCCCGGTCGCCGGCGCCACCGGATCCTCGACCATGCCGCACAAGGTCAACCCGATCCGCTTCGAGAACGCCGAGGCCAACCTGGAGATCTCCAACGGCCTGCTCGACACCCTGGCGGCCACGCTCGTCACGTCCCGCTGGCAGCGCGACCTCACCGACTCGTCGAGCCAGCGCAACATCGGCACGGCGTTCGGCCACTCGCTCCTGGCGATCTCCAACGTAGCGAAGGGCCTGGACCGGCTCGACGTCGCCGAGGACGTGCTCGCCGCGGACCTCGACACCAACTGGGAGGTGCTCGGCGAGGCCATCCAGATGGTCATGCGCGCCGAGGCCATCGCCGGCGTCGACGGCATGGAGAACCCGTACGAGCGCCTCAAGGACCTCACCCGCGGCCACCGCGTGGACGCCGAGCGCATGAAGGAGTTCGTCTCCTCACTGGGCCTCTCCGCCGACGCCGAAGCCCGCCTCCTGGCCCTGACCCCGGGCAGCTACCACGGCATCGCCCCGGCCCTGGTGGACCACCTGAAGTAGGCTCCCAGCACACGTCAAGCGGCCGCCGTCGTACTGAGCATCCAGTACGACGGCGGTCGCTCGCGTTGGCGAAGGCGGCCTAGTCCTCGTCGTCCTTGTCCCAGGCTTCGTTGCGCTTCTGGACCTTCTCGAGCGCCGCTTCCGCCTCGGCGCGGGTCGCGTACGGTCCGAGCAACTGCGACCAGTCGGACTGCGGCCCCACCTCGACCTCGTGGGTGTTGACGTTGAACCAGTAATCTCCCGTGCGCTCGGCCATCGGACCAACCCTTTCCTCGGAATGTGTAGTCGATAGAAGTCAGTATGGCTTAAGAACCCCGCCCCGTCCTCCCCCGCGCCAGGGGCGGGCGCAGCCCGAGGACGCCGCCGTTCAACTAGGCTGAAGCGGTGTTCTCCTTGATCGTCGCCGCCGCCCTGTTCGCCCTCTACGCGCGCTGGCGCGCCCGCGACCGGCGCATGCTGCGCAACGGCGTCGTGCTCGTCGCTGCCGCGTGGTTTGCGCTCAACGGCGTCATGGAGATCCTCTCCCAATGGTTGCCGGGGTTCGAGTTCGTCTCGCTGGCCGTCCTGCTGCTGATCCCGGTCGCCATCGTCGTGCTCGCCGGATTCCTCATCGCCAACGGGATCACGATGCTCCGGCGGGAAGGCCGCCGTCTCGCGAACGTGCTCTCCCTGGCGCTCGGCTGCGCGATCGTGCTCCTGCCGCCCTTCGCCGTACTCCTGGTCATGACGGCGAACGCGTTCGCCGTCGGTACCGCCGCACTGCTCTTCTTCCTCTGCGGCTACCTGGGAGTCGTCTTCGTGGTGGTGCTCGCCTACGCGTTCGCGTATGGGCGGATGGAGCCGGAGGGGCCGCCCGCGGCGATCGTCGTCCTCGGCTCCCGCCTGATCGACGGCAACCCACCGCCCCTGCTGCGCAGCCGCCTCGACAAGGCCCTCGAGATCTACAGGGCGACGACGCCGCGCCCGCTGCTGATCCCGTCCGGCGGGCAGGGGCCCGACGAGTCCCGGCCCGAGGGCGAGGCCATGGCCGACTACCTGCGCTCCGCGGGGGCCGACGCGGCCGACGTCGTACCGGAGAACGCCGCTCGCACCACCGAGGAGAACCTCCGGTTCTCCCAGCGGATCCAGCACGACGCCGGCCGGGAGGGCGCGCTGGTCGCCGTCACCAACAACTATCACGTGTTGCGGGCGGCGCTGCTGGCCCGCCGGCAGAAACTCGACGCTGAGGTCGTGGGCGCACCCACGGCCCGCTACTACGCGCCGAGCGCCTTCCTACGCGAGTTCGTCGCGATCCTCCTCGAACACAAGTGGCTACACGCTGTGTTCTGCCTGCCGTTTGTCGGCTTCAGTTCGCTGCTGGTGTTGGCCATCAACGCCTCCACGTGACCCGCTAGCGGCACGTCGAGGATCAGCGGGCCAGGTCCTGGGGGTCAGTCGCCGGATCCGCCTCAGCCCCGGAGAGGTAGGCGGCCCGAGCGAGGGCGTTGGAGCCGACGGACGAGACGATGACCAACGCCATAACGGTGATCGCGTACTGGACCAGATGCACCCAGTCGAACCCGTCGGCGTAGATCTGGTACAGGTACGCCGCGGTGACGATGAGCGGCAGGCCGAGGCCCGTGGCCGGGCTGAGGGCGTTGATGCGGGTCAGCGCGTCCGTCGCGCGGAGCATCGAGACCGCGCTGATCAGCACGCACAGCGCGCCGCCCACCGCGAACACGCTCACTAGAATCGACAACAGAAGTTCCATGTCAGCGCCGTCCTCTCGTCAGGATGCGGGCCAGAGCAATCGTCGCCAGAATGCCCAGGAGCGAGGCCAGCAGCGCCGCGTCCATCGAGACCGCCGAGTGTGTGAAGAGGCCGATCAGGACGAGGAACCCGACGCAGCAGAAGAACACCAGGTCGCCGACAACCGCGCGCGAGGCGCCGTCGACCGCACGGGCGATCGCCACGAGCCCAACGATGACACTCACGGCCAGCAGGCCGAGGGCGGTCCACAGAGCGATAATCATGCTGCACCTCCGGTTCCCGGCGCCGCGTTCTCCGCCGAGCCGCGCGTCATGCGCAAGAGTCGGTTCTCCATGTCGCGCAGCCCCTCGACAACCGAGGAGCGGTCGTTGTCGAACATGGAGTGCACGAACAGCGTGGCGGGCGCGTCAGACGTCCCGGGCGCCATGCCGACGACGAGGGTGCCGGGCGTGATCGTGATCGACGAGGCGAACCACGTGATCTCGAGGTCTGTCGCGCAGCGCATCTCGTACTCGACGATCGCGAGTTTTCCGCGGGCGCTGCCGGCCAACGCGTAGCGGGCGGTGCGCCCCGTCCCGGCGAGGATCTCGCGGACGAGGAACGCGCCGTAGCGCACGGTGTTCCACGGGTGCAGCATCAGCCCAGCACCGCCTTAATGTAGGAAGAGGGATCCATGAGTCCGTGGGCCGCGGTTTCGAAGAGCGGCAGGACGAGTCCGGCGAGGAAGAACAGCGCCAGGCTGGCCGCGATCAGCACGGTCGCCGGTGCCAACAGGCGGGCGCTGCACTTGACGTCGGCGGTCAGCGGCTTGGGTTCGCCCCGGCCGGTGCGGGAGTCGTCCGGCCGGTACGTCTCCTGCACGTGACCGAAGAACAACGTGGACCAGACGCGCTGCAGGGCGATGAGCGAGATGATGCTCGCGACGATGATGCCCCCGATGGACAGTCCCGCGATCCACGCTCCGGAGATCCCGGCCGCGTCCTCGGCCGCCGCCGCGGAGACCACGAGGCCCGCCTTGCCCCACAGACCCGAGGTGGGCGGGAGTCCCACGAGGGATCCGAGGCCCAGGGCGAAGAGCACTGCCAGGAGCTTCTCCCGTCCCAGCATTCCGCTCAGCCCACCCAGTTTCGCGTTGCCGTAGGTGTGCTCGAGCGCCCCGGAGGCCAGGATCAGCCCGCCCATCGTGATGATGTGGTGGACCATGTAGAACATGCCGGCGGCCAGCGACGCTTCGGTCATGACCACGACGGCCACGAGGATGTGCCCGACGCCGGCGACCATCTGGAACGCGAGCGCGCCGCGCAGGGTCTTCGACGCCATCGTGCTGAACGCGCCCACGAGCATCGTGGCCAGCACGAGCACCAGCAGGACCGGCATCCACGGCGCCGCGCCCTCGAACGTGACGGAGTAGATCCGGAAGATCGCGTACAGGGCCACCTTGGTGTGCAGGGCCGAGAAGAGCGCCATGATCCCGGCGGACGTCATGGGGTAGGTGCTCGGCAGCCAGCCATGCACCGGAACCATGCCGCCCTTGATCGCCAGGGCCACGAGCACCACCGTCACGGCGAGCCCGATCATCGGGTCTTCCGACGCCGCGCCGGCCAGCGCCGCGACGTTGACCGTCCCGGCCGCCCCGTAGACGAGCCCGACGCCGATGAGCAGGACGGTCGAGGTGACCAGGTTGACGATCACGAACGAACGCCCGATGCCGAGCCGGCGCCACGTGCCGGTGATCGCGATGAGCGCGTACGACGGCAGCAGCATGACCTCGACGAACACGAAGAGGTTGAAGAGGTCGCCCGTCAGCAGGGCGCCGTTGACGCCGCCGGAGAGCAGCAGGATCAGCGCCGTCGCGAAACGGAACCGGTCCTCACCCGTCTTGAGCAGGAACACGCTCGCACACAGGGTCGCAAAGCCGGTCACCGCCAGCATGATGGCCGCGAAGGTGTCGCTCACGAAGGGGATCGCCACGACGCCGGAGAAGGAACCGACCGAGTGCGCGACGACGGCGTTGCTCTGGTGGTGGATCAGCAGCGCGACGGCGCCAACGAGCGTTCCCGTGGGCACCAGCAGGAGCAGCGCACGGTCGAGCCACGTGCGGCGGACCACCACGGACAGACCGGCCGCGAGCAGCGGAATCGCGGCGAAGAGAGGAAGGAGGGAGCTGAACGTCATTTCTCGTGCGTCTCCCCTGTTTCCGGCGGGCGCCGGGTGTCGTCGTTGTGGCCGAGCACTGCCAGCGCCAGCATGAAGATCGTCACGGCCAGGGTGATCACAATGGCCGTGAGCACAAAGGCCTGGGGCAGCGGGTCAGCGGCCTGGGCCATGTCCATGCGGTTCACGAGCGGCTCGTCGCGCCAGGCCGAAACGCCGGAGGCCAGCAGCAAGAAGTTGGCGGCGTGGCTCAGCAGGCCCACGCCGAAGACCATGCGCACCATCTCCCGCTGCAGGAGCAGGTAGGTGCCGCCGGCGGCGAGCACTCCTACGGTCATCGCGAGAATCATCGTCCCCCCTCCCGTGGCGGTTCGCCGGATGAAATGAACTGGGTGCGGGCGGCGATCCGTTCGGGTCGCTCGCCGCGGACCGTGTTCAACGGTCCGGGCAGTTCGCCCTCCACCGTTTCGTCGGTACGCTCGCGGAGCTGCTCGGCGCCTGGGCGCTGGATGTCCTCCGGGCTGACACCGAGCAGGTTGAACGCGACCATGACGAGTCCGAGGACGGCCATGTACACGCCGACGTCGAAGACCAGCGAGCTGGACATGTGCAGACTGCCGATGTCGAAGTGCGACGGCTGCAGGAACGAACCGTACTTCACGACTCCGAAGAGACCCGTTCCGACGGCGACGGAGACGCCGCCGCCAATCAGGAACACGGGCAGCCGCGGCGGGCCCACCTGCCGGTCGCGAGAGGCCGAAAGGTAGATGAAGCCGACGATCGCCGAGCCGACGAGCGCGGCGATGAAGCCACCACCGGGCTCGTTGTGGCCGCGCCAGAACAACAGCGCGGAGACGATCGCGAGCACGGGGTTGATGACCCGGAGCATGAGCTGCAGCGGAGCGACGTTACCCCACGCGTTGGTGATCGCGCGGTGCGCCGTCGTGCCTTCGGCCTTGAGTGCGGGGCTCAGCTCTTCCTCGTCCTCGTGGCGACGCTTGGTCTCGGGGTCGAGGTAGCGCTGGCGGACGGTGGAGAGCACCGCGATGATCGCGACGCCGGCCATGCCGAGCACGGCGAGCTCCCCCAAGGTATCGAACGCACGGAACTCGACGAGGATGACGTTGACGATGTTGTAGCCGCCGGTGACGTCGTACGCGTTCTCGAGGTAGTAGTCCGCGACCGCGCTGCGTTCGCGGCGTCCCGTGAGCGCCCAGGTCGCGGCGAAGGCCGCGAGGCCCACGACGCCGGCGAGCAGCAACGCGCCGGTGCGGCGCGGCCCCGTCTGCCGACCGAATCTCAGCGGCAGCTTCTGCAGGACAAGCATGATGACGATGATCGTCAGCGTTTCGACCAGCAACTGGGTCAGGCCGACGTCGGGCGCGCCGAGGGCCATGATCTGCACCGTGGCGAGGATGCCGACGGCGGAGAGCGAGACCGTGGCGCCGAGCCTCGACTTCGCGCGGCACACGAACACGACGGCCAGCGCGATCAGCACGAACAGGATCGCGTCCACGGGGCGGCTGAGGTCGCTGACCATAGGCGTGAGCTCCCCGCGCCCGACGAGCGCACCCACGCCGGCCAGGACGACGAGCGCGAACAGGCCGAGCATGAACGCGGTGTGGCGCTTGATGCCGTCCGCTACCACGAAGACGCTGGCGAGGGCGTGACCGATCCGTGCGACCACCTGGTTGAGGCCCTCGAGCACCTCGGCACCGGAGAGGCCGTGGGGGCGGGCACCGATCCAGCGCCCGAGTGCGGCCCGCCGCAGAATGATGACGATTCCGATGGCCAGCACGACGCCGGTCGCGATGAGTTCCGGGGTCACCCCGTGCCACAGCGAGATGTGCGGGTGCGGGTCGCTGTTGGGCAGCGCCGCCTGGGTGGCGATCGTCAGCGGGTTGTCGAAGCTGGAGAGCGTGAAGATCAATGGGATCGACGCGAGGATCGGCAGCGCCGCAGTTCCCAGCAGCCAGGGGTCGGTGCGCTCGATCTCGCGGTCACTGGTGCCGTCGACGAACCCGCCGAAGGTGATCTTGACGCAGTAGGCGAAGGTCAGGACTGCGGCCCCCGCGCCGCCGATGAGCGCGAGGTAGCCGAGGGTGGTTCCGCCCGGGGCTTCGAGCAGGGCCGCGAAGATGCCCTCCTTCGAGACGAAGCCGAGCATCGGCGGGATGCCCGCCATCGATGCGCAGCCCAGGACCATGACGGCGAAGGACACGGGCATGGCCCGGTAGAGCTGAGGAATGCGCCGCAGGTCGCGCGTGTGCACGGCGTGGTCGACGACTCCGACCATCATGAACAGCCCGGACTTGAACAGGGCGTGAGCGATGGTGTGCAGGATGGCGGCCGTGAGCGCGGCTTCGGTGCCGACGCCGATGGTGGCGACGATGAAGCCGAGCTGGCTGACGGTCGAGTACGCCATGAGCTTTTTGAGGTCGTCCTGCTTCAGGGCGAACCAGCCGCCGAGCGCGGCGGTGAACAGACCGACGATGATCAGCGTCGCGTTCCAGACCGGGGTCTCGTGGAATGCGGGGCTGAAGCGCATCAGCAGGAAGATACCGGCCTTGACGACGGCGGCGGCGTGCAGATAGGCGGACACGGGCGTCGCGGCGGCCATCGCGTCGGGCAGCCAGACGTGGAATGGGAACTGCGCGCTCTTGGAGAAGGCCGCCAGCAGAACGAGGACCGCGACCAGCGAGGTGAAGCCGGCGTCGTTGGACCAGACCTCGTGCCCGAGGGCCTCGGAGACGGAGAAGGTCCCCGTGCGCCAGACGATCGCGGCGACGGCGGCGAGCAGGAACAGGCCACCGATGAACGTCATCAGCAGGGTACGCATCGACGCGGGTTGCCCGCCGTGCCCGGACCGGGCGATCAACAGGAAGGAGGCCAGGGACGTGAATTCCCAGCAGACGAAGAGCAGCAGCAGATCGTCGGCGAGCACGAGCCCCAGCATGGCCAGCGTGAAGAAGGCCATGACCCAGTAGAAGCTGAGGTTCGGGCCTTTAGCGAGGTACCGGGTGGAGTAAGCGAAGACCGCGGCGCCGATGATCAAGGCGATGAAGGCGAAGACGACGCCCAGGCCGTCGGCCGCGAAGCCGAACTCGACCCCCCAGCTCGGGACCCAGTCGACTGACCACGTGGGACGTTCGCCGTTCATGACCGCCACGGCGGTCGGCGTGAAGGCGGCCGCCGCGCCCAGGTAGGCGAGCGCCAGCGGCCACCCGGCCGCACGGCCGAACACACGCGTCAGCACGGGTGTAGCGGCGACGGCGACGAACAGGATCAGGAGCGTCAGAGGAATGCCCGGCATCACGTCAGTTGCTTCGCAGCTGAGCGGGCTCCAAGCAGTCCACGCAGGGGGCAACACGGATAGGCACGAGTCATGCCGACAGCCTACCGAATACAACCTATCGGCACGTACTCAGCACCTGCCCTTGCAGCCGAATCGAGAATGCCCTATTTAATACGAGGGGACCATCCGAAAAATGTGACGCAGACGACACTCTCCGTGTCGTCGTGCTTGTCCCGAACCGGCCACTGCCACCACACGCGAACGCGCCCTACCAGCGCGGATGGATCGAAGCGCGCAGCTCGCGGTTGTAGAGATCGCGCACCTCAGCGTCGAACACCTCCGGCAGATCGACCGACCCGGCGGCCGCGTTGGCTCGGGCCTGTTCAGCGCTGCGGGCACCCGGGATGATCGAGGAGATCTCCGGGCGGGAGGCGAGCCAGGCCAGGGCGGCCTGCGCCGCCGTCGCACCCGGAACGGCACGGCGGGAGATCTCGGTGAATTCGCCGGCCGCGCGCACCCCGGTGGCGTAGTCGACGCCGGAGAACGTCTCGCCGACATCGAACGCGGAGCCGTCGCGGTTGTAGTTGCGGTGGTCGTTGGCTGCGAACTCGGTGTCGAGCGTGTAGCGGCCCGTCAGCAGGCCCGAGGCCAGGGGGACGCGTGCGATGATGCCGACGCCCGCGGCGGCCGCGGCCGGGAGCACCTCCTCGACCGGCTTGAGCCGGAACGCGTTCACGATGATCTGCACGCTCGCCACGTGGGGGCGTGCGATCGCCGTCAGCGCTTCGTCGACGGTCTCGACGGAGACGCCGTAGTTCGCGATCCGCCCCTCGCCGACGAGGGTGTCGAGCGCGTCGTAGACGGTGTCGTCGGAGTAGACCGAGGTCGGCGGGCAGTGCAGCTGCACGAGATCCAGGGTCTCCACTCCCAGGTTTTCCCGGGACCGGTCGGTCCAGGCGCGGAAGGCGTCCAGGTGGTAGTTCGCGTGGATCTGCTCAACCCGACGACCTATCTTGGTCGCCACCGTGACCCCGGAGTTCGGATTGGCCGCGAGCCAGCGGCCGATCAGCGCCTCGCTGCGTCCGTCGCCGTACACGTCGGCCGTGTCGAAGAAGGTGACCCCGGAGTCGTACGCGGCGTCGAGGACGGCGAGCGCGTCGCCCTCCTTGACGTCACCCCAGTCTGCGCCGAGCTGCCACGTGCCGAGCCCGATCACGGAGACGTCGAATCCTGTGCGCCCGAGTGTTCGTTTCATCATGTTCCCAACCTATATCCAGATCCGCAGGGCCACAGCCGATCGCGCGATTTCCGGCCACATGCGACGCCGCGCGACTGCATTCAGCGCGGGTCGATCTCCACCACGTCGGATCCGCAGGTCAGGACGAGCGACGCACCTTCGCTTGTCAGCTGACACGCTCCGCTCCCGACATTCGGCGGACTGCCGAGTTCCGAACCCTGCCCCGTCCGCTCGTAGTGGAAGGCGTCATACTCCGTATGGATCGTCGCGCCGGGGTGGTGTATCCCCGCGACCGTGACGAGAATGGAGCGGCCGTCTTCCGCTTCGAATCGCGTATAGCCGCTGGACCAGGCGAGGTAGACGACTCCAAGAATGGCCACTAGGAACAGGAATGACGCGACGGCCAGTCCGCCCAAACTCGCAACACCGATGGCGACCCAACGCCACGGTCGCCGGGCGATACGCCCGATGAGCGACCAGACAAATACCGACAGTCCCACAGAAGCACAAGCCGTGCTGAGAAGGAGAAGCCAGCCGCTGACGCCTTCCTGAGAGAGACCGGCAAAGTAGAACTGGACGTTTTTCCCGCCGGTCCAACGATCAAGAAGCTCCTTCCAGCCCCAGATCACCCACCAGTAGGCAAGCGCCGCAAGAGCAACTAGCGCAGCGCCCCAAACCTCTCGCCTCGTCGGCCGCAGTCGCCGCCAACCCATTGGCTCTGGTGCGGCGCCCCCGGCCACCGTTGAGTTGGTCATTTACTCACGGTATCGGAAAGGTTCCGAACACGAGGCAGCAGGTCAGTACAGGAAGATCGGCAGCCACTCCCGGTTGTGGGCATGCACCAGGGCGAGGAACAGGACGAAGTCGAAGATGAGGTGTACCGAGACGACATAGGTCAGCGACTTGGTCAGCTTGAACGTGTACCCCTGCAGGAGGGCGAACGGAAAGGTCATCAGCGGGCCCCACGCCTGGTAGCCGATCTCCCAGAGGAAGGACGAGAAGATCACGGCCTGCAGGATGTTGGCCGCCCAGTCGGGAAAGTGCCGCCGCAGCAGGGCGAAGGTGGTGCAGATGAAGAACAGCTCGTCCCAGATGCCCACGGCGTTGACCCCGAGGAACAGCCGCCAGAAGATCACCGGGTCGGACGCGTCCGGCCAGTTCTCGTAGACACCGGTACTGAGCAGATACACCGGCAGGACCAGATAGGCGAGGCCGACGATGCCGATCAGGTAGAGCTTCGCGGACAGCGGCCACTTTCGGCCGGTGTTCACCGGGAACTTGATGATGTTCTCGCGGTAGACGTACCTCGAGACGAGCCACGGGACGAGTACGGCCAGCGTGAGTGCGCCACCCATGAGCGTCATGTGTTGCAGGCTCAGGTCGGCGTGCAGCGGGACGAGGCTGACGATGAACAAGCCGCCAGCGATCAAAGCGAGATCCTTCAGGAACGCCCGATCGATGAGCGCGGCCGCGGCGACCCCTGCCGCCATTGCGGCGTAGCCGGCGAGATCGTTTCCGACGGCGAAGAGCAGGACCGCGGACACGGCAACGAGGGCCGCAGGCAGCAGCTTCCAGGTCATCACGGTGCGCGGCGGCTCGGTGAGGATCGTCGTCATGAGACAAGAATGTCAGGCGCCTCGTCACGAGGGAACAGTTTGCCGGAACTGCCATACTGGGGCGCATGACCGTCCGATTCGAGTGCACCACGCGTACGCGCATGCCCGCGGCCGAGCTTTTCGACCTCTCCCGAAGCATCGACGCCCACACCGACTCGATGGCGGACTCGCGCGAACAAGCCATCGCCGGCACCACAACTGGCCTCATCGGGCTCGGCGAGGAGGTCACCTGGCGCGCCTGGCACTTCGGGATCCCGATCCGCATGACGAGTCGGATCACCGCGTTCCAGGAACCCGACTTCTTCGTGGACGAGCAGGTCAGAGGCCCGTTCCGGCGTTTCCGGCACCTGCACGAGTTCATCGAAGGGCCCGATGGCACCGTGATGGTGGACCGGATCGAGTTCGAGGCCCCCTTTGGCCCCTTGGGCCGCGTAGCCGAAAAGCTCGTGCTGGCCCGCTACCTCGAGAAGCTCATTGCGAAACGGAACCGGCACCTCGTTGGCGACATCACGCACGGATAACCCTTCGCCCGAAAAGAGCGGGCGGAGCGTTGCCAGCTCGTTCTTCGAAGGCCACACGTCATTCACCTTCGGCTCCTAACGTCTCCTACATGGAACACGACGAAACTCGCCAGAATCACTCCTCCGCGACCGGCGTCGGACGTCGCAGCGTACTCGCCGGCGCCGGCGTCGCAACCGTCGCCGGCCTCGTCGGCGCGGCCGCGTCAGCCTCCCCGGCCGCTGCGGCCCCGGGCGCCAAGCCAAACGCCGCGATGCCGGTGAAATTCGGTGACGACGGCCGGCTGCGGATCGTCCAGTTCAACGACACGCAGGACACCCACCTGACCGACAGGCGCACCATCGAGCTGATCGAGAAGACACTCGACGCGGAGAAACCGGGCTTCGTGGTGATCAACGGCGATGTCATCAACGGCGGGCCGTCCACCGCTACGCAGGTCAAGCAGGCGTACAACAACATCCTCGCGCCGATCGAGGAGCGCGGGATCAAGTTCGCGATCACGTTCGGCAACCACGACGAGGACTCACTCGGCAACAACACGGGGATGACCGAGCAGAAGCTCGTGGACTGGATGCACGACGCGTACGAGCACAACCTGAACCCCGCAGTCGACCCGAAACTCACGGGGCATTCGAACGGGCAGATCCTGTTCAAGTCGTCGAAAACCAACAAGCCGGCCTTCGGCGTCTGGCTGCTCGACTCCAACCGCTACGCCCCCGGCACCATCGGCGGTCAGAGCCGCGACGGCCTGAAGAACTACGACTGGATCCACGCCGACCAGGTCCAGTGGTACCGCGAGACCTCGATCGCCACGGAGAAGCGCTTCGGCCGCAAGATCCCCTCCCTCGCCTACTTCCACATCCCGCTCTGGGAGCACCACCACATGTGGTTCGGTAGCCAGTTCGGTTCCGACGACGCCACCCACGCCGCCGCCGCGAAGCTGCACGGCATCGTCGGCGAGAAGAACGAGGATGTGTACGTCGGCGCCTGGAACTCCGGCCTGTTCGCGGCCATGCAGGAGCGCGGCGACGTGCGCGGCGCCTACGTCGGCCACGACCACATCAACACCTACATGGGTGACTACTTCGGGATCGAGCTCGGTTACGGCCCGGGGACCGGCTACGGCGCCTATGGGCTCTCCGGTGCGGACCAGCATCGTCTGCGCGGCGCGCGCGTGTTCGAGCTCGACGAGAACGCCGACGGCGGCTACACCGGCACCCGCACAGTGTTCGCGTCCGACCTCGGCATCGACACGACTCCGGGCAACCAGCGGATCAGCGAGCCCGCCCCACTGCCCTAGGGGTGGGGCGTCCGGCCGGCGGTCGTCGTCAGGGTGCTAGCGGCGCGCGGAGGCGAGCCGCGCCGCGCCAGCGAGCACGACGACGCCGGCTGCCACGGCGACCACCGTCGGCAGGAGCATGAGGTGCATAGGCATCGCGATGATGAACGCGGCCGCCGCGACCGATGCCGAGGCGCCGAGCGCCACGAAGAGATCCTTAAGTTTGAAGGCCCAGATCAGCAGGGCGATCGCGAAGGACCACGTGAACGTGGAGTTCCCGTTGATCTCGACGAAGGAGATCACCAGCGAGATGATCACCTGCAAAACAGCGATGCCGGCGAGATCTTTGCGGGCGCGCACCACGAGGAACACGGCGGCCGCGACGAGCAGGTTCACGGCCAGCTGGATCATCGTGAGGTCCAGGCTGAATCCACCGGCGAGGGCGCCGAGCGGCAGCGCGTTCGCGAAAGCCGCGGCGGTCAGCGCCCAGGTCGCGGCGAGCCCGGCCCCGAAGACGAGCAGGATCCGGCCGGCATAGGTCGCGTCGGATACGAGGTGGTCCGGTGCGGGGGATTCGTCGTGCGCCATGGCATCCAGCCTACTGGGCGCAGGTCCGCGCCGGCGTCCTGCGCTCCGGTCCTCGCAAGCCGGGCCTCATACGTCGGGCTCGGCGGCCCTGCGACCTTGCGGACTGGAACGCGAAGGCCACAGCCTGACCCCAGCCCAGATCGCCAAGCCCAACCCAATCGCCGGCGGAAGTCCCCACACTCCGATCTGGCCCATGGGTGTGGCGAGCCACCTCTCGCGGGGGTCGGCGAAGATGACGTATTCATCGTCCTCGGGGTCGTAAACCACGCTCACATGCTGATCGAAGTCGAGCTCCGGCCCGTCATGCCCCCGCATGAGGATGTACCGTTCACCCTCGACATCGATCACTTCTCGACCGTCGAACTCTGACCAACCGATGACGATGCCCTGCACGACGTCCCCGGAGGCCGCGAGCTTCGCATGGCGGTTGTCTTGGTGGTGGATGGACACGGACACCGCCACCCCCGTCAGGAAGATCATGGAACACACCGCCAAGACACCGATGTGGACTCCGTTGATCGCGTTCCTAGGCCTCTTCGTCGGTCCATTCTCAGCATGAGCGCTGGAATTTCTCCCGTTACCCACGCGACGCTGAGATCTCGCGGTCTCCGTGAAGACGTGCGCAAACAGCGCCCAGATCAAGACGATGAGGACGACGAACGCGGCGATCCCGGCGAACATCCACGGATCCACCTCCGTGGCACATTCCCAGTAGTCGGAGTCGGCAACGGGCAAGTAGCGGCGAGGTATCAGCGGGTCCGCTACGACCTCGATGTGCTCCCCGTAGACGGCGTAGCCGTGTGCGGAATCGTGAGCCAGCCCGTATCGCTTGCCGTCGATTTCTATCCGGAGTTCGCAGCCCTTCCCGCACCATGACTCGACCAGGGTCGCCGTAGTGCTCGGCTGCGTCCGTACGATGTCGTAGTCGCGCTGGGTCTTCCAATCAACGAAGGCGTAGACCCCGATGACGAGCAGGATCGACGCAATCACCAGCGCGTGAGCAAGCAACCACTGGATGGCACGGGGGCCCAGTGCACGCGCCCATCGGCGCAGACCTTCGATCGGCATGAAGAAATCTTAGTGCGCCCTGCCGGTCGAGCTCTCAGCCTTGGTTCCCCAATCGAGGCAGCTAGCCGCGGCGGGCCGTCTGGAACCGCACGATCCGATCCACTGCTTCAAGCACGTCCGACTGAGACGCTGCGAAGCTCAGCCGGACCGCGCGCCGGCCGCGTTCGTCGTCGAAATCCGCTCCCGGCGTCAGTGCGACCCCCTCCGCCTCCAGCAGTGCGGCGCAGTACTCACCCGAGTCCGCGAAGCCGGCCAGCTGCTCGCCCAGCTCGGCGTAGAGGTAGAACGCCCCGTCGGCGGGCGCGGACTCGCCCCAGCCCAGCTCGGGCACGCGGGCCAGCAGCGCCGCGCGCGTCGCGGCGAACTCGGCGACGAACCGCTCGCCGGCCGCGTACGACTCCTCGGAGAACGCCGCGACGGCCGCCAGTTGCGCGGGAGCGGGCGGGCACAGGGCCACGTTGGACGCGAGCGCGTCGACCGCGCCGACCAAGCTGTCCGGCACAAGCGACCAGCCGAGCCGCCAGCCGGTCATCCCCCAGTACTTGGAGAAGCTGGAAATCACGACCGCCTCCCGGTCCAGCTCCCACGCGCACACGCCCGCCGGGTCCGTCGCGCCGGGTTCCGGATAGGTGATGCCGTGGTAGATCTCGTCGCTGACCAGGCGCGCGTCCGTCTCCCGGCACCAGTCGGCGAGCGCCGTCAGCTCGCCGCGGTCCACCATGGTTCCCGTGGGGTTCGCGGGTGAGGCGAGCACGACGCCGGCGAGCGGCCCGTGTGTTTCGGCCGCGGCGTCGAGCAGCTCGGGGGTCGGCTGGTAGCGCGTCTGCGGCCCACACTGGATCTCGACGACCTCGATGCCGAGGGCCTTGAGGATGTTCCGGTAGGCCGGGTAGCCGGGCTTGGCAAGCGCAACCCGGTCGCCCGGGTTGAACGCGGTCAGGAACAGGAGGGTGAAGGCGCCGGAGGATCCGGTGGTCACGGCGACGTTGCGGGCGGCGACGTCGAGCCCGTACCAGCGGCGGTAGTGCCCGGCGATGGCCTCGCGCAGTTCGGCGATGCCGAGGGCAGGCGTGTAGGTCAAGGCCCGGCCGGAGGCGTGCACGGCGGCCGCGGCCGCGGACACCGGTGCGGGTGCCCCGCCGGAAGGTTCGCCCGCGCACAGCGAGATCACGTCGCGGCCGGCCGCGCGCAGCTCGGCGACGCGGGCGAGGACCTCCATCACCTTGAATCCGGGCACCTGCGAACGGCTGGACGGGGGCTGCGGCACGGGATCTCCTGACGGGACTGCGGGTGGGGCGCACAACGACGGGGCGCGGGGCCGGCGTCGTGCCTCACCTCAGAATTTCACACCCCGCCGCCCTCGCCCAGCGGTGCGGCTGCGACTGAGCCGCCGAGCGCAAGTCAGTGCGGACCATCGTCTCGCAGCCGGAGCAGGTGTGTTTCTTCTTCAGCCGTGAGGCCCGCACGCCGCGGCCGGAGCAGACCTCGCGCGATCTCATCGTCGAGCACGCACCGCAACGTCTCCGCAATCGGACGAACGCGACCACGAGTCGCCCGGAACGCCGTGGTGTCACGCCGTGCGAATCCAGCGTCAGCGACCGGCAGCCACAGCGGCAACGAACGGGGGCCGGCCCAGTAGTGCACGTCATGGCGTAGCAACCATTCATCGGAGACCGGCCGTAATTCGCCGTCGTACCCTGACACCGCCGCCACAGACGTCAGAAACTCAGCCAGCGGAAGGCTCGAACCGGTCGCATTGAAAACGCCAACCCGCCCTTCGAGGCCCGTGGTGACGACCCACTCTGCGAGATCACCAACGTCGATCACCTGCACGTACCGGCGTGCGGTCTCCGGAATCAGGACCGGGCCACCGCGATGAAGCCGCGCCACCCAATATCCGAATCGATCCGAAGGGTCGCCGGGCCCGACGATCAAGCCTGCCCGGGCCACCGCCAGCCGGTCTCCGAGGCGCGCCGAAGACGCTCGCTCAGCTGCCACTTTCGCTTGGCCGTAGTCCGACAGATCTAGTGGTTCGAGCACCTCAGCGGTTTCGTTTGCGCCGGTCTCATCGTTTCGGCGGTAAACGGACATCGTGGAAATCAAGGTCCAGTGACGTGCGCGGTCAGCCAACGCTTCTAGTGCCGGTTCTACCAGGTCAGCCTGGTAGGAGAGCTCAACGACGTGGTCCCAGTCGCCGCTCAAGGCGTTATAGGCGCCCGGATCTCGGCGGTCCGCACGAACCAGTCGAGCACCGGCAGGCGGCACTCCGGATTCACCGCGGGCGAGGCAGACAACTTCCGCGCCTGTCCGCAGCGCACTGCGCGCGATCGCGCGGCCCAACCAACCGGTCCCACCCAACACCAAGACTCTTCTCATGGCGCCAGTCAACGCTGATGCAGCGTCTGGATCCTAGGGATTTCGCTGCTGGCGGCATGGCGTTCGGCCGGAGTGGATCAGGCGGCCTGAACGAGTTGTGCCGAGCGCTCCCACAGCTGCTCCGCCAGTGCTGGGTTTACGCTGTCGGGATTGATCTTCGCTGACAGTTCCCGCGCCTCGTAGTACTCCCCCGCCTCGAACGTCTGCCCGGGGATGCCCGTCGCCAGCCAGACCAGGTCCGCCGCCGCTTTCTCAGGCGTGATGGTCAACAGGCGCTTCAGCGGGCCGTGGTAGACGCGGCGCATGAAATGGGTGGTGTCGGCGGCGAAACTGGTGCCCACGATGCCTGGGTGGAAGGAGACCGCGGAGATCCCCGTGTCCCCGTGACGCTGCTGCAGCTCGCGGGTGAAGAGGATGTTGGCGAGTTTGGCGTTGCCGTACGCGGTCTGCGGCCGATAATTGTGGGCGTTCTGCAGGTCGTCGATGTCGAATTTGGCGAACACGCGTGCCGCCCGGCTGGACGTTTGGATGACGGTCGCCTCGCTCGCCGTCAGCACCGGCAGCAGGAGGTTGGTCAGCAGGAAAGGCGCCAGATGATTGACCTGGAACGTCTTCTCGTGGCCGTCCACCGTGAGCTCGCGCTGCCCCATGATCCCTCCGGCATTATTGGCCAGCACATCGATGCGCGGATGGGCCGCACTCAGATCCGCAGCGAGCTGCCGCACCTGCCCCAGGTCTGCGAAGTCGGCAAGGTAGAACGGTGCATCGATCCGGGCCGCCACCTCCGCCGTCCGTTCCGGCGAGCGCCCGACGACCACGACGCGGTGCCCTTGGGCCGCGAGTTGCTTGGCCGCAGCCGCGCCCACGCCGTCACTAGCGCCGGTCAGTACCACCGTCTTCACGTCTGCTCCCGTCTCCGGCCCTGACGCGCGGCCGATCACTTGCGGTTCGCTTCGTCGGCAGCCGCCTTGACGACGTCGTACGCGTCGAGGGCCGCCTGCCGCGAGGAACGCAGGTCCACGAGAGGTTCCGGCAGGAGCTCGCCGCCCGTGACGTACTCGGGCGCCCAGCGGCCGATGTACTGGTGCTGCGGGTCGAACTTCTTCGCCTGCGTCTCCGGGTTGAAGATCCGGAAATACGGGGCGGCATCCGCGCCCGAGCCGGCGACCCACTGCCAGTTGAACGGGTTGCTCGCCTCGTCTGCGTCCACCAGCGTGTCCCAGAACCAGCGCTCCCCCTCGCGCCAGTCGATCATCAGATTCTTCACCAGATAGGACGCGACCACCATCCGCACCCGGTTGTGCATGGTCCCGGTCTCCCAAAGTTCGCGCATGCCGGCGTCCACGAGCGGCACGCCCGTGCGGCCCTGCTGCCAGAACCGCAGGTGGTCGGTGTTGAGCTCGGGCCAGGGGAACGCGTCGAAGCGGGCATTGAGGTTCTTCTCGGCCAGCGCCGGGAAGTGGAAGAGCGTGTGCCAGGCGAACTCGCGCCAGCCGATCTCGGAGAGAAACCCGCCGACGTTCCGCCCCGAGGCGATCGCTTCCTGCCACACGGTATAGGGGCTGATCTCACCCCACCGCAGGTGCGGGGCCAGGAGCGAGGTGGAGCCGCCGGCTGGTTCGTCCCGGGCGCGATCGTAGGCGTCGACGTCGTCCGCCAGAAACTCCGTCAGCCGACGTCGGGCGGCCGGCTCGCCGGGCTCCCACGCTTCGCGCAACCCGGACGCCCAGTCCGGCGCGGTGGGCAGCAGACCCCAATTCGCCAGGTCGTCCGTGTCCGGGCACGACGCCGGCCCCGGCACCTCGCGCGGTTCGGGCAGCGGGGCGCGGGGTGGCGGTTCCGCGAGGCACGCCTTCCAGAACGGCGTGAACACCTTGTAGTGGCCGCCCTGGCCGGTGGTCACGGTCCAGGGCTCGAACAGCAGGCTGCCCGCGAAGGAGTGGGCCTCGACGCCGCTCGCGCGCAGGGTCTCTTTCACGGCGGCGTCGACTGAGCGCTCGGCGCCTCCGTAGCGCCGATTCCAGACGACGGCTGCTGCGTCGACCGCGTCCGCGACCTCCGGCACGACGACGCCGGCCGGGCCGCGGCGCAGGACGAGCTCTGACCCGCGCTCGCGCAGGCGCTCCCCGAGCGAGGTCAGCGAATGGTGCAGCCACCACCGGGCCGCCCCGCCAAGCGGCCGGATACCCGGTGACTCCTCGTCGAGGACGTAGAGGCACACCACGGGCCCACCCCGGTCGAGGGCGGCGCGCAGGGCGGGGTGGTCGGCGAGCCGGAGGTCGTCGCGGAACCAGACGAGGGTGGTCATGATCCCATCGTAGATGTGACCACCCGGCCCATCAGCGGACCCGCCGCGCCCTCGGCGGTGCTTGCGTCGGGGCCCGGCGCGGGGGAACCTGAGACATGGCTATCGAACGCTCTTTCGTCGTCGATGCACCCGTCGACGAGGTCTTCACGTGGTTCTCGCGCCCCGGCGCCTTCCAGCGCCTGGCACCGCCGTTCCAACCCGCTGCGATCAAGCGCGAGTCCGCCTCCCTGAAGGACGGGACGGCGGAACTCTCCCTGCCGGGCGGGATGCGTTGGGTCTCCAAGCACGACCCGGCGGGCTTCGCCGAGGGCCGCCGATTTGTGGACGAGTCCGTGGTCGCCGGGCCCCGATCAGCACTCGCCGGGCGCGTGCCATGGCGGCACACCCACGAGTTCGAGGCAGTCGGCACGGACCGCACGCGTGTGATCGACCGGATCGAAACGCCCGTCCCGGCCCGATTCCTCGACTCGATGCTGGCCTACCGGCACCGTCAGCTCGCCGGTGACCTCGCGGCGCACCGCCGCGCCGCCGACGCCGGTCTGGGCCGCCTCACCGTGGCCGTCTCCGGCGCGTCCGGCCTGGTCGGGTCCGCGCTTTCGGCTTTCCTCACGACGGGCGGGCACCGCGTGATCCGCCTCGTCCGCGGCGAACCGAACGGTCCGGACGAACGCCGGTGGGACACAGCGGACCCGGCCGCCGACCTGCTCGCGGGGTGCGACGCCGTCGTGCACCTGGCCGGTGCCTCAATCGCCGGCCGCTTCACCGCCGAACACAAGCGGGCCATCCGTGAGAGCCGGATCGAACCGACCCGGAAGCTCGCCGAACTCGCCGCGGCGAGCGGCATTGCGACGTTCGTGTGCGCTTCGGCGATCGGTTTCTACGGCGCGGACCGCGGCGAGGAGATGCTGACCGAGGACAGCGGCGGGCCCGACGAGGCAGACTTCCTCGCCGACGTCGTCGCCGACTGGGAGGCGTCGGCGCACCCGGTGGATGACCACACGGGCGCACGGCAGATGCACGTCGTCAACATCCGGACCGGTATCGTCCAGTCGCCGGCCGGCGGCACCCTGGCGCTGCTCAAGCCGCTCTTCGTCGCCGGGCTGGGCGGGCGGCTCGGGCACGGGCAGCAGTGGACGTCCTGGATCGGGCTCGACGACCTGGTGGACGTGTATCACCGGGCGCTGTGGGATGCGGACCTGACCGGTCCGGTCAACGCTACGGCCCCCGGCGCGGTGCGCAACGTCGAGTACACGCGCGTGCTCGCTCACGTGCTGAAGCGGCCGGCGCTCGTGCCGGTCCCCCGCCTTGGGCCGGCTCTGATCCTGGGCGAGGAGGGCGCAGACGAGCTCGCCATGGCCTGCCAGCACGTCGCGCCGCTTGCCCTGCGCGAGGCTGGCCACCCCTTCCGGCACCCGGATCTGGAACCGGCACTGCGACACCTGCTCGGCCGGACCTCGGGCGCTAGGGACGACTAGACTGCAGGGATGCTCGCCGCTTCCCCACCCCCTTTTCCCGCCGCCTTCGAATGGGCCATGTCGGCGCTTCTTCTCGCGTGGATCGTCGCCGTCATCTGGGCGCTCGTGCGCCTGGAGAAGACCAAGCACCGCCGGGATCCGGTGGGGGCGCTGGGGTGGGCCGTCGTCGTCCTGTGCCTGCCCGTGATCGGGGCGATCTGCTGGTTCATCACCGACCACGCGGCGACACAACGGGAGCGCGAAGACACAACCTAGTCCAAAAGGCCCTAATGACTTTATGATTACGGCAGAGCGACCCGCCCTTCGGTGCGGGCCCGGCCGGCCTGTCCGGTGAATCAGGACGTTGGGGGAGGACAAGGCGATGGTGCTTCGCAGCATGGCGCCCGCCGTACTACTGGCGGCAGTGTTGGTGACTTCAGGCTGCACTCTCTGGGACATCGAGCGCGGCGAGGACGGCCAAGTCCTGAAGGAGACGCCCGCCGACGTCTTCGACCTGCGCGAGGGAGACTGCCTCAACGATTCTCAGGTCGTCGACGCATCGGAACTCCAACTGACGAAGATCACGCTCGTGCCCTGCTCGGAGGCGCACATCGCCGAAGTCTATGTGGACGTGCAGATCGACGGGGACGGGCCGCCCGACGGGGCGCGACTCACCGAGCTCTTCGAGGAGCACTGCATGGACTCGTTCGAGGCCTACGTGGGCGGCGACTTCCGCCAGGCGTCAGCGGCGAACCTGAGCGTCACGTCGTTCTTCCCGACGGAGGAGTCGTGGAAACACGGCGACCGGCTCTACCAGTGCCTGCTCGTGGGCACGGACGGTTTCCCGCTCGTCGGCAGCGCCAAGGGACTCCTCGCCGACTCGTAGTCAGGCCTCCGCGACGGTCTTGATCGAGGCGAGCGTTTCCGGAATGCCCTCTAGGGCCTGCCGCGTCCGGTCCTCGATCTGCGCCGGGGCGTCGTCTCCGAAGCGCTCGACGAAGAACTCCATGCCGGCGGTCGTGAACTCCCACGTTTCGGTCAATCGCGTCATCCCGGGGACGTCGCCCTCGTCGAATTGGTAGCCCCACCGGACATAGCCCTCGCCGACCAGCCAGGCGAATTCCCGACCGGGCTCGGCTACGACAACCTGCGAACGCGTTTCCCAGGTTCGATGCGGCACGACGTTCCTTCCCGTGAACCAAGCCCCCACCCAGGGGCCGCCGTCGTCGTCCCACCAGCACTCCTGGCAGACCGGGGACCATTCCCCGGTCCGGGTCACGTCGGAGAGCATCGCGTAGAGCTCCTCCCGTGTCGCCTTGATCAGAATCGAATCCCGGTGGGTGCGTGGAGCCGTGTCCATGATGGTGACCCTATCGGCGGGCCTGACCGCAGACCAAACCACTCAAGGGGAAGCTCGGGATGGGGCAGCTAGCCTGAATACCCATGGAGCCCAGTTCTGGAAGATTCGTGCGCTTCGAAGGCCCGCACCACCGCGATCCCGGGCGGACGGTCGGGATCTTCGCGCTCGCCAACGGCCTCGGTTTGTCCGGCCGCCTCTCCGCTGGCGATCACGATTGGTGGCGTGCAGCGAACGATTTCGGCAATGCCGCCTACCTCGACCCGGAGACTGCGGCACCGGGCGTTTATGGCGACAATCCGACGGCGGAGGCCTGGTTCAAAACCTCAGCTGCCCACCTCGTCAGCTACACCAGCAGCTATCTTGTCCTGCTCAGGCGCTACGACGTCGAATGCATGGTTCGGTTCTGCAACGTCCCGGGGCGGATCCTCTACGAAGACACGGTGCAGGTGATCGCAGTGCCCTCGTGAGGTCTCAGCACTCGGGCCGTGACTCTCGGCAGCGCACCGACGGGACCGGGGCAGTAGAATCCTGCCCATCACCGGACCGATACGCCGGCGACGGAGGAGGCGGACGATGTTGTGGGCCAAACGCAGGTGGCTACGGCAGGTAGAGGCCATGCTCGCGCTCGAGGCCCAGCCCGAGCCTTCGTACGGCTACGGCCCGACGCGGGAGGCGCTGCTCGCAGGCCGGCGGGACTTCTCCGGACTGGTACTTCGAGGTGTGTGGAGCGGGCACGATGCAGTCGTCACCGTATGGGAACGCGCGCGGCGCCGGTTCGACGTCGAAGAGGCAAGTTTCACTGTCGACTTCTGGCTGGTGCACCGCGAGTCGTCCGGCGTTGGAGACGATCTGAACTACACGGCGGATTCCATTCCCGAACTTCTCGAGATGCTTTCCGCTCTCGATATTCAGTGGTACCCGCCGGCTACGTCGCTGGCCAAGGTCGGCCGCATGTACGGCGGGGACGGCACCATCGAGGGGATGCCATGGATGACCAGCAGCAAACGCCGGTGAACCGTTTCGAGCTACGGCGCGACGCCGAGAGCCCCTACGAGTTCGTTGTCGACGGTGTCCCCCTCCTAGAGTCCGTCTACGGACCGGCATACAGGGACTCGGGAGAAATCACCCTGCTCGGTGTCCCCAGGGCGCTGATCCATGGTGAGCAACAGGTCCGCCGCCTGACGGGCGAGCTGCCAGGAGAAAACTCCCCCAACCGCGTGGGGCTGTACGTCTGCCCGGTATGCCTCGACGAGTTCTGCGGCGGCGTCAGCGTCTCCCTGCAGTTCGAACCCGACCGGGTCATATGGCGCGACATCTCCTACGACGTCGGTGGCCCCGACTGGGAAGACTGCGACTCCTTGGCCGACGACGCCGAAGAGGGCCTCGGGCCCTTCGTCTTCGACCGGCACCTGTACACCGCTGCACTTGAGAACGCGCTGCGGCAGCTGCAGGACGAACACCGCGCCGAGCAGACCCGGCTGGCCCGACTGGCGGAGGAGCTCGGGAATCGGACTGGCTTCTGGGCATGGCGCCGACGACGAGGACGACACCGCTCCATCGGCCGATAGCGACTGGAAGCTACTATTCGGCGGCGGCGAGCTGCCCGCAGGCGCCGTCGATCTCCTTGCCGCGGGTGTCGCGCAGGGTGGTGGGCACGCCGGCGTCGTTCAAGACGTCGAGGAACTCCTGCATGACCTCAGGCTCCGAGGACGTCCAGATCGAGCCCGGCGTCGGGTTCAGCGGGATCGGGTTCACGTGCACCCAGCCGCGGCCGCGCGCATTGAGCTTCTTCGCCAACAGGGCCGCGCGCCACGGGTGGTCGTTCATGTCCTTGATGAGCGCGTACTCGATCGAGACGCGGCGCCCGGTCTTCTTGTAGTAGTTGTACGCGGCGTCGATCGCCTCGTCGGCCTTCCAGCGGGAGTTCACGGGGATCAGGTCATCGCGCAGCTCGTCGTCCGGAGCGTGCAACGACAGCGCGAACGTGATCGGGATGTTCTCCTCGGCCAGCTTGTTGATCGCGGGCACCAGGCCCACCGTGGAGACGGTGATGCCGCGGGCGCTCATGCCCAAGCCCTCGGGCGCTTCGTCGATCATGCGGTGCACCGCGCTCATGACGCGCTTGTAGTTGGCCAGGGGCTCGCCCATGCCCATGAACACGATGTTGGTGACGCGTTCGGCGTCGTGCACTCCCTCGCGCCCGCTGCCCTTGAGCCCGCCCTCGGCGATCACGCGGTTGGCCTGGACGATCTGGTCCAGGATCTCGGCGGCGGACATGTTGCGCGTCAGGCCGTTCTGGCCGGTCGCGCAGAACGGGCAGTTCATGCCGCAGCCGCACTGGCTGGACACGCACAGCGTCACGCGGCCCGGGTAGCGCATCAGCACGGACTCGACGAGCGAGCCGTCGAACAGCCGCCACAGGAACTTGACGGTGTCGCCGTTGTCCGTGACCAGGCGCTTGACCTCGGTCAGGAGGGTCGGGAACATGGCCTCGACGAGCTGCTCACGCTGCGCCGCCGGCAGGTCCGTCATCTTCTCCGGGTCGGTGGTGAAGTGTTGGAAGTAGTGCACGGAGAGTTGCTTGGCGCGGAAGCCCTGCAGGCCCATCTCCTTGAGCTTCTCCTGCCGCTCGGCGAGCGTCAGGTCGGCCAGGTGCACGGGCGGCTGGGAGACGCGCGGCTTCTGGGCGAACTGCAGCTGCGGACGACCGTCCGGGCCCATCGGCTGCTTCCAACCTTCGGCGGTCGGGCGCACCTGCGGGCGGGGTCGGTTGAGTCCGGCCTTGGAGGGAATTTGAGAAGTCATTGTTTCCATTGTCCCATGGGTGTCCAGCCCGGGCACGGGGTTGTCACCCGAATCACGCCGAGCTTGATCGTCCCTCCTCAGAGGCACCACAACGACGACGCCCGGCCGCCGCACGCTCTGTACGGAGCGCCGGCAGCTAAGTAGAGTCCGCACCAACGGCAGGTTTCTAGCGGAAGGGGCCCTCGATGGCTCAATTGGTGCGCGTCCAGAACTTCATGCTCTCCACCGACGGTTTCGGCTCCGGTGAGGGCCAGAGCCTCGAGCGTCCCTTCGGGCACGCCAACCCCATGGAGATGGCCTCGTGGGCCGTGGCGACCGCGCACTGGCCCAACCGGACGGATCCGGGCGGGACCTACGGCCTGGATGACTACTTCACCCGCGACTTCGCCAACAACATCGGCGCGGAGATCATGGGCCGCAACAAGTTCGGCCCGCAGCGCGGTCCGTGGGAGAACGAGGACTGGAAGGGCTGGTGGGGTGGGGACCCGCCGTTCCGGACCCCGGTCTTCGTCCTCACGCACCACGCGCGACCCTCGTTCTCACTCTCCGACACGACCTTCCATTTCCGCAACGGCACCCCGCAGGCCGTCTTGGAGGAGGCACTCGAGATTGCCGACGGGAAGGACGTGCGCATCGGCGGCGGCGTCACCACGGTCCTCGAGTTCCTCGAGGCCGACCTCATCGACACGATGCACGTGGCCATGGCGCCCGTTGAACTCGAACGCGGCGAACGCCTCTGGCACAGCCCCGACGACCTCACCGACCGCTTCCACCTCGAGGTCGTGCCGAGCCCGAGCGGAATCGTGCATCACCTCTTCTGGCGCAGATAGAACGACGACGGCGTCAAGCCGTCGACCGCCCCCGCCGCGGCCGAGTCGCGATGACATCGACGCCGACGCCCTCCGGCCCGTCCCAGTCGGACGGGGTCAACGGTTCCGCCCAGGCCGCATCCGGGAATTCTTCGCGGATCTCTCGGGTGTCCTCGGAGCGGAAGTCCGGGTAGACCCAGCACGGCTCGAGAACGTCGACGACGATGGCGCGATTCAGGTTGTCTGCGAATTCCGACTTCGGCACACCCGGATCTTCGAGGAGCGGGTCGAAGAAGCGCACCAGAAGATGCCCCGTCAGGTCGCGATGAACGAGCACGTTGCGTCCGCTCTTGCTCTGCCTGAGCGCTACGAATCCAGCCGCCGCAAGCACCTCGGGATGGATACGTCCGAAGGCCTCCGCGACCACTTCCTCGTTGAGTTCGTTCACCATCACCCCTCCCTTGGCTCCTAGATTGGGCACGCGCCCTAAGTGGGTCGCAGCGTGCCCTACGCCGCCATAGTCGGCTACGGCGGTGTCGGAATGGGCGTCGAGAGGCTGGGTCAACAACGACGGTCTGCGGACGCTATCCTGAATGGGAGGGCTGGCCGGAGCCAGGCCACGCGCACATGGCAAGTGTGACAATCTCTTGGAGGCGTGACCGCGGCACGCCCGAGTTGGACTGATTGGACAGGCCCTCCCACAGGGTCCGAACCCAGCTCGTGACCAAGGCCGTGTCGAGATCGGCGTCCAGCTTGCCTGTTGCCTTGTCCTGATCAATACGTTCGGCCAAGATCCCCTCCAATACCTGCTGATGGTCTTCGAGTGCTTTGCGCACGTCGATGGTTTCGCTACCTCCATGGATCGCAGCGCTGACGACCAAGCAACTCATGGGCCTCTTCTCGTCAGTGAACTCATCCACAGAATCGCGCAGGATCCGCTCGCTCGCCTCCCGGGCCGATTCGCAGCGAACAGCACCGATGTAGATCGCGGTGTAACGCTGCATGTACCCCTGAACAGCCTCGGTGAACAGAGACTTCTTACTACCGAACGCGGCGTAAAAGCTCGACGGAGAGACTTCCATCGCGGTGGTGAGATCAGACAGGGACGTCCCGTCGTACCCTCGCGCCCAGAACAGCCGAGTTGCAGCCAATAGTGCATCGTCGCGGTCAAAGGCCCGCGGTCGTCCTCGTGCGCTCATACGCTCAATTCTAGTTGAATCACTCCAGAATTAGGTCTACCCTGAATTCAGGAGCAAACGATCCAGAAAGCGAGGCGTGCGTCGCATGGAATCGCAAGCAATCGAACGCAACGGGATTCGGTTACACGGACTATGGAGGCCCGGTCGAGGCGACCCGATTATGGTGATACCTGGCGTCATGGCCGACGCGGAGTCTTTTGCCCCTGTCGTCGAGGCCATCACCCGCCCTGAACCCGTACTCATTCTCGACCGACGCGGCCGCTCATCTAGCGGCCCCCTCGGCGACGAATACTCCATCTCCACGGAGGTCGACGACGTCACGGCCTGGATTGATCATTTCGCAGGCCCCGTGACGCTGGTCGGATGGAGCTATGGTGCCACGATTGCCTTGGAAGTCGCGGCCAGCAATGGGCAAGTCAAAGGCGTAGTGGGTTACGAACCGGTACTCGGCCCGTTCGGACTCAACGTGCTGCCGGAGCTGCGAAACGCCGACCTGGCCCGGCGTGTGGAGATCATCAACCTCGACGTCTCCTTAATCCCCCAGCAGCAAGTAGAGGCTCTCAAATCAACCGCCGCCTGGCCAGTTCTGTGTCGGCTCTCCGAGCCTCTCCCCGAAGAGCTGACGGCACTAAACGCCTTCCAGCCGAGCAGCGGATGGTCGAACGTCGCGGCGGAGCTGATCCTTGGCGAGGACAACTTCGCCGTCGAACCGTACGGCCCCGCCTTCGAGCGAGTTCGGCGGCACCTGCCTCGCTCCCGGACCACGATGCTGCCAGATCAAGGCCATCTTGCCCACGCCAACGATCCGGCCAGCCTGGGGAAGCTGATCAGTTGCCTAATCGAGACCAGTAGATAGAGATCTATATACCCCTCACGAACCGTAGAGTCCGCACAATCATCACAAGCATGCCGCATGTGAAGATCGGGACGCTACCTCGGGCCTAACAGGACGACACTCTCATCAACCTGCGCTAACCGTGTGCGGATCTGCCGGCCGAGCAAGGTCGCCGACCGAGCGGACTTGCTGAGTCGAAGAGACGTACGGCAAAACCGCGCGCATTCAGGACGGGGCCACCGACGCCGTCGTCGCGCCGACACTAAGTGAACAGCCGAGCGTGAGCGTGCGGACCGAAGGTGCCGTGCCGCTAAGCATTACTAGGAGCAGTTCCGCGGCGGCCCTGCCGCTCTCGGTGAACGGCTGCACTATCGTCGTCAGCCGGAGTGCATCTGCGAGCGCGCCGCCGTCGTATCCGGTCACCGAGAAGGTGCCTGGTACCTCGACACCGCTTGCGGCGGCGATCCGCAGCAGTTCGGCCGCGAGCGCATCATGGTTTGCGACGATCGCTGTCGCGCCCTTCCGCTCGGCTGCCGCGAGCACGCCGTCGTCGAGCAGCACCGGTTCGACGACTCCGCCCGCTGCCGCCATCGCTGCGGCGACCCCAGCGAAGCGGCGCATGCCGGCGGAGACGTAGTCGTCGGAGACCTGCCCCTCGTGGGCGTACAACACGGTGCGATGGCCAAGGTCGACGAGATGCGTGCCGAGCAGGCGGCCGCCGTGCGTGTCATCGACGGTGACCGTCGGCAGCACCTCACTCATGGCGTCGACGAGCACGGTCGGCGTACCGCTGCGTTGGATCGATTCCTCCGCGGCGGCACTGAGAGGCGTGCCCATGATGATGACGCCGTCAAGGTCACCGCGCACGGGCAGTGCATCGAGCAATGGCGCCTCGACCTCGTTCGGCGAAGGGAGGTCGTGCACGAGCACCTCGACACCGGCTCCCGCACAGTGCGCGAGCACGCCGTCGAGCCGTGCGTAGTAGCTCGGCCAAGAAGAAAAGGGCGCGGCCACGGCGATTGTCCGCAACCCCGCGCGCGAACCGCCGCCTCGACTCCGGTAGCCCTCCGCGTCGGCGGCCTCCGCGACGCGCTTGCGTGTGGCGGCGCTAACACGCTGCGGCTGGTTGATTGCGAGGGACACTGTCGAAATGCTCACGCCGGCACGCGCCGCGACGCTGTAAATCGTCGGCTTCGCCCCTTGTCCAAGCATGAAAAGAGTTTAGCCCAGTGGGGCTTGTCCAGCACCCCGGTTCGCCTTATGCTCTTCCCTACCGAAGTTCTTCGATCGAAGTGCTTCGAGAACGGCGATTACCACTTCGAAGGGAAGCCCATGCTCGACACCGATTTCGGCACGACCGAATGGCTCGCGCTTGCAGCGCAGTTCCGCGATCGATGGGGCGACCCAACCGCCGGAGGATCGATCGTCGAGCAGCGCGAACGCGCACGACGACTCGCCGACACCCTCGCGGGCGCCACAGCAGTCGCGCCCACCCCCGCATGCCGCATCCACGAGATCGAGATCGACGCCGACACGCTCGGCACCTACGCACGCCTATACGAGCCGCTCGACCGCAGCGACGCCGTGCCGACCCAGCTGTTCCTCCACGGCGGCGGCTTCATCCACGGCAGCCCCCGCGAGCTCGTTAACGAGAGCATGCTCTCCTGGCGCGCCGTGCGGACGGGCGTGCGAATCGTTTCGCTCGCCTACGCGCTGGCGCCCGAGCATCCGTTCCCCGCGGCACGCAACCAGACGATCAGGGCCTTAGCGGAACTGCGCGCCCGCGCCTCCGAGCTGCGCATCGACATCGATCGCCTCGGCCTCGGCGGCAACTCCGCCGGCGCCTCGATCGCTGCGAGCGCGACACTCGAGCTCGCGCGAAGCGGCGGGCCGAACCTCCACCACCTCGCCCTCGAGGTTCCCGCCGTCTCGCTACGCGGACTCCACGAACTGCTGGCGGATGCACAGCAGGCCCAGCGCGACGAGATCGACGCGCTACTGCAGGCGTATCGCCCGGATACGGACGGTGCCGCGTTCGCTGCCGACGCCGCCGACCTCGAGGGATTCCCGCCGACACTCATCGTCGCTGCAGAACACGACCCGCTGCGCCAGGGCGCGGCGCTGCTCGCCGAGCGCCTGCGAGCAACCGGCGTCGACGTCGCCGAGCATGTCGTGCCAGGCACTCTCCACGGCTCCCCCGGTATCACGCGCAGCTCGACGAGCGCGCAACGGTGGCAGAGTCTGGTGGACGGGGCGCTGCTGCGTGCGTACGGCACCGAGGAGACGCTCCGATGACCATCGATCCCGAGATCCTGCGTCTGCTCGCCGCCGAACGTGCCAGCGCAAGAAGAGAACGCATCCGGAACCCGGAACACCGCCGCAGGGTCGCGGCTGCCATCGCCGAACGCGCCTGGGAACGCGTCGGCCTGCCCATCCCCGACGTCGCGCTCGATCGAGTCAGGGTGCCCGTCGAGGGCAATCCCGAAGTGACGATCCGCCTGCATCGGCCGCACGGCGCCGGTGGCGCACTCCCCGCTGTCATCACCTTTTTCGGCGGCGCCTTCCGCCAGGGCTCCAATGACTTCGCGTCGAACCGGTGGATGCACGCCCAGCGCGCGATCGACGCGAACATCATCGTCATCGCAGTCGACTACGCACAGGCCCCCGAGCATCGGTTCCCCACCGCCATCGAGCAAGGGCTAGCTGTACTTGATTGGACGATGGCGCACGCGGCCGAGCACGGCATCGACGCGGCGCGGATCGCCGTCGGCGGGCAGTCGTCCGGCGGGGCGATCGCCGCGGGCGTCGCGCAGTGGAACCTCGACCGGCACCGACATCCCCTGCAGTTGCAGTTGCTCGAGGTGCCGGCGCTCGATCTGACCGCCGGCCACGCCGACTTCGCGGCGCTGCGCGAGCAGCGCATCCCGAAGTTCCTGATGATGCGCGAGTTCCGCTCCCTCGCCCGCGACTACCTCGGCGGCACCCGCCGCGCCAAGGACCCGCGGGCCTCACCGCTGCTGCGCGACGACCTCACCGGGCTGCCGGCCGCCGTCATCCTTGCGGCCGAGCATGACGTGCTCCGCGGCGACGCCGCCGCCTACCACGTGAGGCTGCGCGAGGCGGGCGTGCCGTCGAGTACGACGATCGCGCTCGGCCAGACCCACGACTCCGGCGGGATGGTCGGCGCGCTACTGGCAGCCCGGCAGTGGCACGCATCCGCCGTCTGCGCGCTCGCGTCGCTGCACGCATCCCCTATCACCTAACCCCTACGCGGAAGGCGACAATGATGTCGACCGACACCCAGCACACGCACCCACTGACCGGCGATGCAATCATCGGCACGACACAACGTTGGCCGTTCCTGCCACTGCTCGTCATCGCATGGTTCGGCGCGGGCATCGTCAACGGCGCGATCGTCGGCGCCTCCCTGCCGAAGCTGCTCACGCTGCTCGACGAGAGCACGAAGGAGACGAACCTCGCGATCGTCTCGACGGTTGGGGGCATCGTCGTGATGCTCGCGACGCCGCTCATGGGCCGGCTCAGCGATCGCACGACGCTCCGCATGGGCATGCGCAAGCCCTGGTACCTCGGCGGAATCATCGTCGGCACGATTGGCTGCGCCCTGCTCGCCGTCGCGACAAGCGTGCCCGCGATCGTGCTCGGCTGGGTCGTCGTGCAGCTTGGCTACGGCGCCGTGCAGATGGCGAACCACACGCTGCTTGCCGACCAGGTCCCCGCGCGCATCCGCGCCCGCGTCTCCGCAGCCGTCGGCGTCTCAACCGGCATCGCCACGATCGTAGCCACAGCCGTCGTCGCAGCCCTCCCGATCAACGCGAGTTGGATGTGGTTCGCGGTACCGGGCGTTCTCGGCATGATCACGGTGCTACCGATGCTCTTTGGCTACCGCGACGCCGTGCGCACCGACCACCCCGCGCCACTGCGAGCGGCTGATCTCGTCTCGACATACTGGCTGCACCCCGGCAGGTACCGCGACTTCGCATGGGCGTGGATCAGCCGCTTCTTCATGACGATGTCGATCTTCTCGATCTCGCTCTTCCTGTTCTTCCTCATCATGGACACGCTCGGCTACACGGCCGAGGAAGCCGGCGGCGTCCAAACCCTCGCGCTCACCTGCTTCTTCGTTGGCAATATTTTCGCAACCGTACTGTTCGGCTGGCTGAGCGACCGGCTCGGCCGCCGCAAGGGAATCATCTGGCTCTCCGGGCTCTGCTCCGCCGCGGGCATCGTCGTACTCATGACGAGCAACGGCATGCAAGGATTCCTCGTCGGCATGGCAATCGTCGGATTCGCCCAGGGCGCCTACATCGCCGTCGACGTTGCGCTGATGACCGAAGTCCTGCCCAGCCGCAAGGATGCAGGCAAAGACCTCGGAATCGTCGCGCTCGCCTACCAGCTACCTCAGGTCATCGCGCCGGTCATCGCCGCCACTGTCATCGCGCTCGCAGGGGGTTCATACACCGGGCTCTTCGCGTTCTCGATCGTCTGCTCCGCGCTCGGCGGGCTCACGATCATCCCGGTTCGCGGCGTGCGCTAAACTGCCGAAGCGACGGCGACACAACGACCCGCGGCTCTGCACAACCTCCCTGCAGCGAGAACAGGGATGCGCGCCCCATTTATGGTCCCTTGTCTGCACCTTACGGCGTAGCCCGCCGAGCAACTGCTGCAGGGTGAGAGGCAGCAGGAACACGAGCGAGGTGAAGGTGCCGAATAGAAGCAGGTGCGCGGCGTTGCCCCAGCGAATGCTATAGCGCTTCAGTGTCGAGGGAGATGAGGGACCCGGAGACGCTGTTCTCAATCCCCAAGAGCAACGCCAACTGGACTATCTCGCCCAGGCTCTGTCTTCAGGTGCCGGCGTCGGTCCAGCTGTTCTGGCCGGAAGTGTCGATCCCGACGATCAGTGCCACCAGTGCCACCGTATTGATGATAGCTCCGGGCGCATCGCCCTTCGAACGGGGTCCACTGGTTGTCTCGCGCAGCACGATCGACGCGAGGACGATGACGGCCAGCACCATGGCTCCAGTAAGTAGACCGCCGATGAAAGCACTGGTGGTGAATCCGGCGGCCATGAGTGAGCCGCTGACGCCGAGCGCCCGGGAGCAGCCTGCACCGCCCCGAAAAACCTCGGTCATCGGTGACGGCGCAGCAGTGGCGAGGCTCTGGGCCACACCCTCGCGCATTGAGGTCCAAGACTCGTGGGCCGGTGTAGACAGGAGCTACCGACCAGAACATTCGTTGGTTGAGTGCGTGCACTGGAGATGCGGACTGCACCGAGGCTTCAGCCGGCGTTCCGTAACGGCGTCGACGATGGTTCCCACACGCGTCGCGACACCGGACTTTGCCAGCACACAGAGCAGGATGGGGCGGTGGACCGCTAGTTCGAGGTCGCGTCGCGTTGTTCTGTCGATTTACGTGACGCCGTCAGAGCTCGATGAGTGCTGGGGCGACCTCGAGGTGCATCCGATCCACCGTCGCCTGGAACTCCTGGATCGGATGCCTGCACGATGCCGTGGCAATACACGCGAGGCTCCCGGAACCGTGCGTGGCCAGCCGCGCGAACTCGGCAACAACATCGTCGGCTGGGTCGAAGAGCATGAGATCGGGTGCCTGCTCGGCGATCGCGGTTGCAAGCCACGGCAAGTGCGTGCTCGATAGGGACAGACCACCCAGCAGCGGGTGCCGTTCGCGGAGCACCGCGATGAACTCGGCAATGGAATAATCGACCTTCACCCTGTCGAGGAATGCTCCCGATTCGACAAGGGCAATGAGTTCGTCGGCGACCACGGTATGCACGCGGTCCGTCTTGGCGCCCGCAGCATCGGCAATGAGCAGTTTGAGCGCATCGCTGTGGACAAGCATGCTCGCGCCGGCCACTGCGAGTGCACGATTGTCTGGAATCGCAGTCAATGCTGCACGCACCGGTGGGACCACCCCGAGAATCGGCACCTGGACCAGTGCGCGCAGCGGTTGGAGAACCGTCACGCTAGGTGCGTTTGAGGCGAGGATGATCGAGCTCGCACCATGGGATTCGAGCGCTTGGGCAGCATGCCCGACGCTGGCTAAGAGGGCCTCTTCGCTCTTGACACCATAGGGGATGCTCGCGCGATCAGCGAGGTACAACACGTCCTGCCGCGGATAGGCCTTTCGGATACCGCGTACGAGGTCGTAACTGCCGATCCCAGCATCGAAGATGCCGACGGGGCGGTGGAGTTTCACGCTGTCTTTGGCACACACTGATGTCTTCACGTGGCCGGTTCTGGCTTCGGCCTGCAGACCGCTCTTGGTCACTGCGACACTCCACCGACGGGGGTTGGGGCCCGGGGCGAGGGTCGCTGCGCTATCTCGGCTGTGGGCGTGCGCAACAGTTCGATGCCAAGACGCAATTGCCACAGCATGAAGGGGTAGACCGCGCCGCGTTCCCAGACGCCGTCGGGAAGCTCCCAATGCACAGTGAGAAGCGCCGCGCTGACCAGGCCAGCGCTGCCGAGCACCAGGCCGAGGTGTCGGGCAGAGCGAGATACTCCGGTGCGCCGGAGAGCCCGGGTCGAGGAGATCGCAGCTAGGTGTTGTGAGGACGCGAGTTGCCTTCGCATCCGCGACTGCATAGTCACTGACCGGGTCACGGACCGGATCGACGCCGCCGGGGACGAGATGCAGCAGGAACAGCAACAAGAGTCGGACTGAAAACAGGACTGAAGCGAAAACGAGTAGTGGGCCAGCCATGGGCACCTTCCTGGTGGTGTTCGGGAACTAGAACCGATTCGAACTCTAGAGATTCAAGTACCTTTAAGGTCAAGGAGGGCGCATGAGAATCAGTGAAGTCGCACGGGAAACCGGGATCGCCCCGTCGGCGATCCGGTACTACGAGCAGCACGACATGTTTAGTCCGGGACAGATCGGCCGGCTGGCGAACGGGTACAGGGATTACACGCCGGGCGCGCTGCGCCGTTTCGAGCTGATTCAGGCAGGGAAGGACGCGGGATTTTCGCTCGCGGAGATAAGGATCCGCCTGCGGGATTGGGACACGATGCCAGACGAAGAACGGGCCCAGCTCTTGAAGGCGCAGCTGGACGTCATCGATGAACGGATCGAGGGCCTCACCAAAAGCCGCGCGACCGTGCAGGGTACGCCTGCTACTTTGAGAACACGTTGATGGCCTAGTGAGAAAGCGCAGGCGATGAGGGGACAACACGCCGGGCGGCTTCTCAAGCAAACCGTCCTGGTCGTCGATCAGGTCGCGCACCGAAACGGCGTCGGCTCGACCGCCCGTCCCGTACTAACATCGCGGATCGCACCGGGCTCACACATCGACTTGCCGTCACGCCAATTCACCCGGGTTCGGCTAGCAAGGGGCACCGAGGCTACAAGAACTTTGTTTGGCGAAGAACCTCAGCAAACTCCTGGCGGAGAGAAACTAACCACTGTCACCTGATCGTGCAGCAGTTCCAAGTGGCCTAAGAATATGACGCCTGCCCGACACCGAGTTGTCTATTCGTTCAGGGCCAGGGCTCGATTCATTCGCCGAGGTAGGCGCGGTGCAGCAGGACTGGATCGGCTTTCAACTCCTCCGACGTACCTTGGAACGAAACCTTGCCCCCCGCGACTACAACGGCATCACGAGCAATGCCAAGCGCAAGTTGGGTGAACTGTTCCACCAGCAACACCCCCACGCCCGATTCGGCAATCGATCTCACGATCGGCATCAAGCGCATGAACACCACCGGTGCGAGCCCAAGCGACATCTCATCGATAAGAAGTATTCTCGGCTTGGCAGCGAATGCGCGGGCAAGAACGACCATCTGCTGCTCGCCACCGGAGAGAACTGAGGTCGGCGCATCGATACGCTTCCTCAGCTCCGGAAACGGTGCAAGCGCGGCCTCCAGTTCGGTGTCGGTACGCGCCGTGAGGGAGATGTTCTCACGAACGGTGAGGGATCCGAACACTGCCCGGCCCTGCTCGATATGCACGATTCCCCGACGTGCCCTGGTCACCCTTGATAACTTGTCGATTGGAACGCCGTCTAGCGTGATGGTCCCCGCGGAATGAGGAGTGACACCCGAGATCGACTCAATCAGGCTGGTCTTGCCGGCACCGTTCGGCCCGACGAGAGCCAGTACCTCGCCGCCCCTAACGCTCAGGGTGACATCTGATATCACGGGGCCGGCCCCTTGGCAGACGGTGACCGAGTTCAGTTCCAGTTCACTCATGATAGTAATTCCGTCTCTCCCATGTAGGCCTTGATCACCTCAGGGTTTGCCAGTACTTCGTCCTGCGGACCCGTCGCAATGACTTTTCCGAAATCGAGTACTGTGAGCGTCGGACAGACAGATCGGACGAGGTCCAGGTCGTGCTCAATAATGATCAGCGAAACCCCGTAGCGAGCGGGCAGCTCACGCAAACGTGCCGCAAGCGCGAGATGTTCGTCGTGTGAAAGTCCGGCCGCAGGCTCATCGAGGATGAGCAGACGAGGTGTAGCAAGAACGTTCGCCGCGACCTCGACGAGACGCCTCGTGCCAACGTCAACGCTTGATAGGCGCGTCGGGGCCGGTGGGCAGCCGAAGAAGTTCAGCACCTCAACGATCTCAGACGGAGTCAGACGCCGTCGCGCGACAAATCGGACGTACTCGTCAATGGTTAGCGACGGTGGCACGCGATCCTGCTGAAATGTGCGACGGAGGCCAAGCCTGGCGCGACGAGTGGGGGAAAGGCCAACGAGATCGTGCCCGTCGAGCAGGACACGTCCGCCATGTTTAGGAAGGAAGCCGCTGATCGCGTCGACAAAGGTCGATTTGCCGGCACCGTTCGGACCGATCAGGCCCATGATCGATGCCCCTGGTACCTGGAGGGAGACCTCGTCATTGGCTTTCAAAGGACCGAACTGAACCGTTAGCCCTTCCACGGTCAGCACGGGCTCCCCGAAGGAGGCCGGCTCGTCACCGTGGTCTGTAGTGCGCGGCGCCGTGGCGACGTCCACTCCGTCTCCGGGAGATGGCAATGCCGGTTTCGCCTTGTCGGTTTGGCGTGCGGATCTCTTCCAGATCAGATTGCGGATGCCCTGCCCGAGATTCGTTCCACTGGTGAGCGCTTGAATGCCGAGGACCCCGAAGATAACTAGTCCCCAGTCCTGATGCACCCCCCAACGCTTGAGCAGCTCCGGCACAAGCACCCAGAGAATCCCGCCGAATATTGCCATGTCGATGAGGTGCGCTCCTGACATCACCGCGAGAATATACAATGCGAGCGACTGCAGCGGGGTGAAGCTCGAAGCGAAGGGAAGCTGCACCTGACCGGCTAGCAGTCCTCCGGAGATTCCGCCCAGAGCTGCGGAGACCGCGAACGCGGTCAGCTTCGCCACCTGCACACTTTGACCGGCTGCCGCAGTCCCCCGTTCAGAGAAGGCGACAGCCTTCCAGCTCGAGCCCCACCGGCTCCTCTGGAGAAAGAAGACGACCAGCGCGCAAACGGTGAGAACGATGACGGAGAAGAAGAAGTAGTCGCGATCGCTGGCGAAGAGCGCAGGGCGTTCGACTGGGATACCGTCCGCGGACCCGGGGAACTGGATCTGCACCAAAGTGACGCTGGCTGCTGTTGCGAAGCCAAGAGTGACGACCGCGAGATTGACGCCTCGTAGCCGCAAGGCGGGCAGGCCAACGAGGACGCCGACGAATCCCGCAGCTACTCCCCCCAGACACAACCAGAGGATGAACCCACCCGGCACTTGGTGGATGTTGAGAAGTGACACGATCCACGCGCCGACGGCGGCGAAGGTGAGCTGACACAAGGCGATCATTCCTGCCGAACCGGTGACGATGCCGAGCCCGATAATTGCGATGGATGCGGTAACGGCGCTGATCGCCAGGAAAACGAAATAGCCCGGGAGCACCGAGCTCAGCAAGGCCCCGAGGCCGATCGCTGCAAGCCCGACAGCGAATGGCCACGAACGACGAATGGCCGAAGATTGAATCAATGCGTGGTCAACGCGCGGCATCCCACACCTCCTTGCGTTGTGTCCAAAGCAGCAGGACGACGATGAACAGGAACGGCAGGAAATTGCGCACCAACGCGACTTCGTCTATCTGTGCGACCAAGCCGCTGAGAACCCCGAGCAAGATCCCGCCGACTACGGTTAGACCGAGCCGCCGGAAACCGCCAAGAAGAGCAGCCGCCGCTGCGGGAACAATGAGCATGGCCAAGCCCGTTGCGTCATTGGACTGGGAGGGTGCCACGATAATGATCGCGATCGCGGTGATCACTCCGGTGACGAACCAGACGGCGATCGACAGGGGCCGAGACCTGATTCCGAGCAGTTCAGCCGTGGTCGGTCGTTCGGAGAGCGCACGTAGCTGAATGCCAACTTTGGTGCGGCGCAGGATGACTTGCACACCAAGGGCGGTGACGATGGCCAACGACACAGTGGCGACAGTTACCTGGCTGACCACAACACCACCGATGTGGAAAGCTGGGCCGGCGATGATCGGCGTAAACGGCTGCGGTTTATTACCGAAGAGGATGAACGACATCGAGATGAGCAGCAGCAAAGGGCCTACGGTCATTGCCGATCGTGTGGTGGTGGAAGCTTCCGAGAGCCACGTTGATGCGATCCATCCAATCGCGGCCGCCAAGAGGCCCGACACCACGACGCCGAGCGCGGATCCGAGCCAGATTGGCAGGCCGGCTTCCCGAACGAACCAAACCGCGGCGAACGCTCCGAACATGCCAGTGGCGGCCTGAGCGAAATTGACGACGCGTACTAAGCGCGACATGAGGGTGAGACATACGCCGAGAACGGCATAGAGACCGCCGGCGGCAAGGCCTGCGATAGCGCCTTGAAGCATGAGGCGTCCTTTCAATCGGGGCCCTATTCCCATATCTGGCGGCGTCGAACCTGCTGCCAGGGACAAGGGCCAAGGTGCAGCGTCGCAAGTGTTGTTGACTGCTGAGCCTGCTCGGGTGATGAACTCTACTTTTCGAAGTGGAACCACTCATCGGCGGCCTGTTCCCAGGCATTGGACCCGGATTCAAGCATGATCGGCCAGCCTGCGGTGTTGTAGGTGCCGAAGGCGAACGGTGCGCCAACCATCGGATTCTCGATGGCGCTCATATTCCTCAGTGCTTCGCCAACGCTCTCGCGTGTGACTTCGCCGTCGATGCCTTCGAGAACCTCGATGAAGTAGGTCGCCGCGAGGTAGCCTCCCTGGCTGAACGACGTGAGCTCGATATCGTTCGTGGTCATCAGCTCGCGCCAGTCCTTGTTGATTTCGTTGTCCTCGGTAAAGGGGTAGAACTCGGCTGGAACGTAGATACCACCGGCTGCGTTGTCGATGGCTTCAGCGAAGTTCTCGCTGTACACGCTGGTTAGGTACAGAAACACAACGTCATCCCAGCCTTGGGCGTTTGCGGCCTTGACCTGGCCGATCGCGTCAGGCTCGATCGGATTGACGGCCAGGGCCTTACACCCCTGCTCGCGGGCCTTCACGACATAGGGCGTGTAGTCCGAAGCCCCATAGGGCACCGTGTCGTCGACATACTTCGGTTCCTTGCCGGTGATCTCCGTCCACTTGTCGATCGCTGCTCCGTAGGTTGGCCGAGTGGAGCCGGCAATCTGCAGCAGAACGCAGATATCGTCGAGTCCCAGTACTTCAGAGCCGTATTGCAGGGTGAGCGTCAAGTCGTTGAAGGGCCCGACGTTCGCAGGCGAGATGTTCTCGCTGGCAAAACACCCCGTGTCGACACCGATACCGGGTATGGAGAGGATGCCCTCCTGCTCGTAGTATTTCGCGTTGATCTCGCACTCGAGCAAGCTGGCCGACCCGACGAGTGCCACAGCCTCCTCACTTCCAACAACCTCCCGTGCGGAGGCTGTCGCTGTTGCGGGATCGCCCTTGTCATCCAGCGCCACGTATTTGATCTCACGACCATCGAAGCCGCCTGCATCGTTGTAGGCGTCGAAGACGGCAGCTGCGGCCTCGGAGGCTTCCGGGAAAGTGGCAGGGCCACTGAGCGTGTTCACGGACCCCACGACAATCGGTGCGCGTTGACCACTCTCGTTCTCACCTGCACAGCCGACGAGAACGAGAGTGGTGACCGCGAAGAGGGCCAGGGCACCTCTTGTTGCTTTCGTATTCATGTGATTTCTGCCCCTTAGGTTCAACAATTTGTCGCACTGTCGGCGTCACGCATGGCCCGACGGATTCGCTCGGTGTCGGTGATCTGCTCAAACGAGCTGACTTGGTCTCCGGAGAAGCGCCAGATGTGGGCGACGCGAGCTTGTGTCGATTGCCCCGTGCGTCGGTAAGTGCCGGAGTACGTGCCGACGCCGACGATCACATCTCCGCCGTCGATGAGGTCATCGATCGTGACACGGAATTCATCCCACTCGGACTCCAGTCGGGAGAACACGTTGGTGACGATGTCATCGGGGCCAATATAGGTACCGGCGTATGGAAAGCCTTCAGCTTCGGTCCATCGCACGTCTTTGGCGAGCGGAGCCAGCATGGCGTCCAGGTCTCCTCTGGCGCCGGCCCGGTAGTGCGATTCGATGGTCTCTATGTTGCTCATGCATTCTCCTCACGGGCACTGAATCCGCAGCGGAATCAGCGTGCCGCACGACTAGATGGGCTGCTCATCCGGGTAGGTGACAGAGCCGAGCGGGTAGATATGGCCGCCTCCGCGGGAATGCTCTGATTGACCGTCACCGTTAAGTCCGAGGAAGACTCCGGTCGTCATCAGTTGGTAGCCGAGATCGTGGAGCCAGACGCTTGCGACGGCGATTCGGAATTCTCGGAAGCAGAACAGGTACAGCCCGTCGGCGAACTTCCAAACCGTGGACAGGTCCATGTCGCCGTGGCCACGCTGTACGCCTTCGAGGCACTGCCACGCATATCGCTGGCTGGAGACATAGATGTGTTCGTACAAGTGATGAGGACTGTACCGGTAGACGTTCCGCTTCCCGATGAGATCGCGACTCGGGCCCGGTGCCTCTCCGCGTACCTCGCCGCCTTCGATCACCGCGGCCCAAAACTCCTGGCCGACCTGCGGGGTGCCTTCGTGTGATTCGGTCGCAATTCGTGAACGTACGATCACCGCGCGGCTGGTGGTGGTCGAATATACGACACTGAACGACTCGCGGGCGTAGCTCTCGAGGGGCAAATTTACGAAGACGACATCGTCTCGGACGGCCACAGCGTCGTACGGGTCACGGCCGGACCGGTCGAACCCCGTCCAGGAGACATCGTCGTCGCCAAATGACAGCGCTACCGTGGAATCATCATCGAGGGTCAACTTCAGGCAAGTCCCGCCGAGGGGGATATTCGGCAGCCTGTAGGTGTCGATTCCGTCCGCAAACTCGTCGTACGTTCGCCATCCGTCGTGAGGCGAAGGGGTGGATATGTCTGCCATTAATCTTCCTAGCATCGCTGGCGGAGAAAGCTGCTGCTCCGGGCATCGCGTCGTTGCGATGCGCTTGACCAATCGTTGGCCCCGACCGGCCAATGCCACAATGAATCGGTTGACATCGCGCGCAGGGAGTCAAGGAGCATGCCGTCTCGGACAAGGCGACATCTAGTGCGAGGCGCGGTACTCGCTAGGTGAGTCGTTAAAGGCGGATCTGAAGACGCGGCTGAAGTGAGCGGCATCGACGAAACCCCACCGTGCAGCGATAACCGAGATCGTCTGATCAGCGAGCAGGGGGTCGCCGAGGTCGCGACGACATTGCTCGAGGCGCCGGGTTCGAATCCAGGCAGACACCGTCATCCCTTGCTCTTGGAAGAGAGCATGTAGATGTCGAGTGGAAATGAAATGGGCGGCGGCGATCGACGCAGGCCCGAGCTCTGTCGAGGCCAGGTTGTGATCGATGTACGCGCAGATCCGCCGAATCAATGCAGGATGAGATGTCGAGGACATGCCATCGAGGGCGAGCTCGCCGGTGAAGACCGTGCTGACCAAGTCGACGGCGCTGCGCGCAAGACGCGCACCTGTGGTTCCGGCGAGCTGATCAAGGTTGCTGGCGATCTGTTTGAGATACGGCACCACTACGCTGCCGAGCCCCTCCTGCCCGGATATGCGCACCGCCGTGATCTGTCCGATCATGTCCGGCGGGATATTGATGAGCCGCTTGGGAAACATGACGACCATCGTCCGGATGGGTTCGTCGAAGATGAGGGAATACGGTCGAGTGGTGTCATAGACGGCGAGATCACCGGGGAGGAGCACAGCTTCGCGATCGTCTTGGACGAACAGACCGGTTCCAGACAACATGAGACTGACCTTGTAGAACGAGCGCTTGCTTGCTGCGATGAGCTCCGGGGTGCGTTCAACAATGTGTGAGGTGGCGCGAATGTCCTTTACTTGAACCTCATCGACAGCTGCGCCTCGGATCGTGCCGCGGAACTGCTCAGCTCCCGTACTCGCTACTTGCAAGGGAACGAACGACTTCGTCACGGCGGCACGAAACTCGCTGATGCTGTGTGCCACGAAGGTAGAAACCGGCTGCACGGGAGCGGCGTGTTCACCAAGCATCACTGATCACCTCAGACCGGCAGTACGACAACCTTGTTCATAGCGTGAGCAGATGCTACCACTGGCGCGAGGACAACGTCGTTGATCGCTTGACGATTCGGCGCTGTGCGGAGGGAGCGTCGTACAGCCAGCAGGGCTTAACCGAGCTTGATTGATCAGGCTTTCGTGTCGAGCCAGCCGTTGCCCAGTCGGGCAGAACGTCTGACCGTCTGCGGGCGTTCGACTTTACTGGCGATGACTTTCACCCGGTTAACAGAGAGCTCGAACCAAGCGCTGATCAAGGCAACGCTCTTTCCCTGTCCGACGAGGAACCGGATCTGTTCGTTTCGCTCCAGTCCCACCGGCAGTTTGTCGACGTTTAGGTGCGCGCGGACCCACCTCCAGCACCGTGCTGAACACACGTTCCCGGCAGTGCTTGTGCACTCCGTCGTGCACACGATGCAATAGACGAGGTGGGCTGGGCGCGAGTATGCGGTACGCAACGGTTCTTGCGATGTCATGGGCCATGATCCTAACGAGACCACGACAAGAATGGACACCCTTGCGCTTGCGTTGATAAGAACTTGAGCATCACCAATGGGTCATTTCTGCTGTCGGTGTATGCCAAGGACTCCCTCAAGGGCAACAACACGTCTACCGAAGTCTTTCACGGTCAGTGCGAGCGGCACTCACGGGTAACGGCCTGAGGCCCGGCGCGCGCCCTCGCCGCGCAACCTATTCCGTCACGGAGCGCACCTGGCGACGCACATCCGGGCACACCTTCCGCTCCCCTAGTCGCCGAAACCCTCACCAGCGCAGACCTTTCTCTCCTGGAAGGTGCCGGCGCGCTCCTTGGACTCATTGACGCCTTCACGACATCGACCGCCGGGGCCCCGAGCTCCTAACGGCGCGAGCCAACGGGGCGGTGCATCGAAGATTCTACTTCGCAAGGATTATGACTCAATGCGCCTCGGGTCACACACCTCAACGTCTCACGAATCCGGCAATCTCCCAGGAACCGGCGCCGTAGCGACCAAGAACGCCGGCTCAGGGGCGTAGGCAAGCGCCCGCCGGTGGCTCGACCGCTGACCGCGCCCCACTGTTGGCGGACATAGTGGCCGCCACCCGGTCACCCTCTTATCCTGGGTGAGTCCTGCCACCGCCGGAACCCGTTCGGCGCGCTATCCGTTCTTCCAACGGACTCGATCGGCCGCGTTCCAGTCGGATCCTCGCGTCCCCAGTCGGCCCACGACCCGTCGTACACCTTCACGTCCGGTTCCCCCGCGTACTCCGCCGCGAGGGCCAGCACGCACGCCGTCACGCCAGAGCCGCAGCTCGTGATCAGGCTCCGCTCGCCGCGGACGACGCCGGGCGCGGCTTCCTCGAACGCCCGCCGCAGCTCCGGCACCGACGCCATGCGCCCGTCGCGCACGAGTTCCGCGAACGGCAGGTTCGCGGATCCGGACATGTGTCCGGCGCGCAGGCCCGGCCGCGGCTCGGGCGCGCTGCCGCCGAAGCGCTCGCGGCTGCGCGCATCCAGCACGACGGCGTCCCCGTCGCCGGCCAGCACCGCGGCCACGGCCTCCGCGTCGACGAACGCGCCGGCGTCGATCGAGACGACGACGTTGCCGGCCTCGCCGTCGTACCGGGCCTCACCGGCGTCGACGGCCTGTCCGGCCGCCTCCCAGGCGGGCAGGCCGCCGTCGAGCACGGCGACCCGTCCGATCCCGGCCGCCTTGAGCATCCACCAGGCGCGCGGAGCGGAGTAGATGCCCGCGGCGTCGTAGACGACAACCGTGCTGGACTCGTTCACGCCGATCGCGCGCAGCCGCTCCTGCAGGTGCGTGGCGTCGGGCATCGTGTGGGGCAGGTCGGAGTCGGGGTCAGAGAACTCGGTGTCGATGTCGAACCGGCGCGCGCCCGGGATGTGCCGATCAGCGGCGAGGTGCGGCGCGATGGACGCGTCGAGCACCGCCACGTGGTTGACGTTGCACGCGAGCCATTCGACGCCGACGAGCGGGCCGGGCAGGAGAGTTACCGGTTCGATTCCCATCGTCCGATACTAACGCGACGGTGTTTCTCCGCCGTCAACAGAGTCGACTCAGCCCCAGACGCCCTGTTCCACCTGGAGGACCAGCCACGGGCTGAACGCGAACGGGGCCGCCAGCACCGCGCGCCGTGCCTCGCCGGGCTCGACCCACGCCCACTCGGCCACCTCATCCTGGCGAGGGACCGGGTCCGCGGCGGTCGTGGCCCGGAAGACCGGGCAGACCTCGTTCTCGACGATCCCGCCGGCGTCGCGCGCCCAATAGCGGAAGTCGGGCAGCACGGGTTCGATTCCGGACACCTCGAGCCCGAGTTCATGCTGCGCGCGCCGCTCGAGCGCTGCCTCGGGCGCCTCGCCGGGCCCCGGGTGGCCGCAGAATGCGTTGGTCCAGACACCCGGCCAAGCCACCTTGCTCAGCGAGCGGCGGGTCAGCAGCACCCGGCCGGCCGCGTCGTAGACGTGGCAGGAGAACGCGAAGTGCAGGGGAGTGTCCTCGGTGTGGACGTCCGCTTTGGGGAACGTCCCCGTGGGCGCACCGTCTTCACCCAGCAAGACCACCAGTTCCGTCACGCGTCTCCTTCCCGCTCGGCACGCTCCGCCATGCGCCGACTCATGCCAGGGAAAATCGTCCCATGGAACGGCACCATGGCCCACCAATACAGTCGCCCGGACAGCCCGCGCGGGAAGAACACCGCCCGCTGGATGCAGCGGCTGCCCGTCCCGTCCGGTTCCACCGCGAACTCGAGCCACGCCTGCCCCGGGACACGCATGTCTGCGCGAAGCCGGAGCAGCCGACCTTCCTCGATCTCCTCGACGCGCCAAAAGTCGACGACGTCACCCGCGCGCAATTTACTCCGGCTGCGGCGGCCGCGGGTCAGGCCGGCGCCGCCGACGATCTTGTCCAGCAGGCCGCGCAGGCGCCACGCGTGCGGGAGCGAATACCAGCCGGCCTCGCCGCCGATCGCCACGACCACCCGCCACAAGGCCTCCGGCGACGCGGACGAACGCATTTCCTTCCGGTCCACAAACACCGTGCGGCCCGCCCAGTCCGGGTCCGAGGGCAGGGGTTCGGCCGGCTGGTCGAGAGCGTGGGCGGTGGCCCACGAGGTCTCCACGGAGTCGAGGTCGAGGCGCTCGAGCGCCAGGTCCACGGAGCGGCGGTACCCGGTGAGGCCACCCTCGGGAGCCGTGACGAGGTCGTCGATGCACCGCTCCCCCATCACGCAGTCGTGCTGCAGCGATTCCACCAGCGGAATCGCCAGCGTCCGCGGGATGGGAGTGACCAGATTGACCCACTGGGCCGCGAGCCACGGGGTCAGCACCGGCAGGGCGATGATCCGTGGGCGCCGCAGTCCCGCGGCGTCGGCATAGATCCGCATCATCTCGCGATAGGTCAGCACATCCGGGCCGCCGATGTCATACGTACCCGCTTGGCCGGGATCCGCTTCACCCACGGCCAGCAGGTAGTGCAGGGCGTCGCGGACCGCGATGGGTTGGATCCGGTTGCGCACCCAGCGCGGGGCCGGCATAACGGGCAGGACGTCGGTGAGGTGCCGAATCATCTCGAAACTCGCCGAACCGGACCCGATCACCAGCCCGGCCTGCAGCTCGAAGAGCGGCACCCCCGAACTGCGGAGAATGCGACCGACCTCCTGCCGGGAAGCCAAGTGCCGGCTCAGCGGGCCCTCGGGGTGCAGTCCGGAGAGGTAGACGAGGCGGGACACTCCCGCGTCCCGCGCGGCAACAGCCGTCGTTAGCGCACACTCCCGCTCCGTCCGCTCGAAGTCACCCGGGCCGCCCATGGAGTGCACGAGGTAGTAGAGCGTGTCCGCCCCGGCGCACAGCTCGGCGGCCGCGACGGGGTCCTCAAGTCCGCCCTCGACGATCCTGACCTGTTCCGCCCACGGGTAGCCGCGCAGTCGGCCGGCGTCGCGCGTCAGGACGGACAGCTCGTGCCCGGCATCGAGCAACCGTGGGACCAGCCGGCCGCCGATGTACCCCGAGGCCCCGGCAACCGCGACCCTCATGCCGCGACCCGCCGGTGGCGAAGCCGCGCCACGGCGGTACCGATCACGATCACCGCGGCCGCGACTCCCGCGGCCACCGCGACGGCCGTGTTGGCGTCCGCCCCCTCGAGCCGGCCGACGGCGATCCAGCTCAGCCCCCAGGCCATCGCGGCACCCGGTGCCAGGCGGCCGCCGCCGACGACGGCCAGGGCGACCCCGACGGCGGCGACGACGAGCAGGATCACGCTCGCGGCCACGGCGACGGGCCACTCCCAGTCAGCAGCGCCGAGGGAACCGAGCCAGGAGGCCGTGTTGGCGACGACGGCGACGGCGACCCAGCCCAAGTAGAGCCCGAACGTCCCGTCCACGAGCACGGTCTCCCACGCGTCCCGCGGCCCGGATCCGCGCAGTTTGCGGAACAACACGCAGAGGACGGCGAGCAGCGCGACGATGACAATCAGGCTCGCGCCGATCCACCCCGCTTGCGCCACCCAGAGCCAGAGCGCGTTGAGCACCATGGAAGCGATGGCCCACGGCCGGACGGCCCGCTGCCGTGCCTCGTCGCGTCGGGACGGCAGGAGCTGGAGGATCGCGTAGCCGAACAGGCCGACGTAGATGACGCTCCAGATGGAGAACGCGGTGGTGGCCGGGGCCAGTGGCGTCGCGTCGGCCGCGTACCACCCGCTCGCCGCGTCGGAGACGGACGTTCCGCCCCCGGCCCCGGCGCCGAAGGCCGCCACCACCGTGGTGACGATCGCCGCCAGCAGCGTGACGGCCGCGGCCGCGAGTGGGGGTGAGCTGGTCTGGGACTGCTGATGAAGCGACATTGTGCATCCTCCGCCTGTTGACGATTCTGCGGCGTCTGGACAACGCCGTTCACATGGGCAAGTATGTCTCTAGCTTTGTTAGCAATCAACCTTGGGAAGCCAAATGCGAACTTCGTCCCGCCTCATCGGAACCAGACGATGAGCCCCGCCACGCGGCGTCGCCTCCGCGCCACCGCGGCCGGACCGTTCGATCTCTCCGCGTCGGATCCCGACTACCTGTCTCGAGTAGACCGCGAGATCGCCTCCTACGTCGAGCGCCTCGCGCACCGCTGCACCCCGACGCCGGAGTCGACGGCGGAGTTCGCCCGCCACCTCGGGGCCGCCTGCGACGGCGGAAAGCGGCTCCGTCCGATCCTCGTCGAGGCGGCCTACCGCAGCTTCGGCGGCTCGGACGCGGACGCCCCGGTCCTGCTAGGCGCGGCATTCGAGATGCTTCACAGCGCGCTGCTGATCCACGACGACGTCATCGACCAGGACGACCTCCGACGCGGCCGGCCGAACATCCGCGCGGCCTACCGGGACCGGCTCATGCGGCAGGGCACGGCCGAATCGACGGCCGCCCACGCCGGAGACGCCGTGGCCATCGTCGCCGGCGACGTGCTGCTGACGGGATCGGTCCGGCTCGCAGCACGAGCCGCGGCCCGCTCCACACAACCCGACCTCGTCGACGACTGTTTCGAAGAGGCCGTCGTCGCCTCGGCCGCCGGCGAGCTCGAGGACGTTCTCCTCGCGTGCCGCCCAGCGGATTCCCCGCTCATCCCGCAGCAGGTCCTCGACATGGAATCGCTGAAGACCGCGGCGTACTCGTTCGACGCTCCGCTGCGCGCTGGTGCGCTCCTCGCGGGTGCCTCCCCCGACGAAGCCGCGGGCCTGGGTGCCATCGGCCGGCGCTTCGGCCTGGCCTATCAGATCGTGGACGACCTGCTCGGAACCTTCGGCGACACCGCACGGACGGGCAAGCCCTCCGACTCTGACCTGCTCGAGGGCAAGGTCACCATCGTCACCGCCTTCGGCATCGCCCGGGACCCCAACCTGGCCACAATCCTCGAGAAGGTCCGCACGGGTTTGCTCCCCGCGGCCACGGCGCGGGCCGCCCTCCGGCACACCGGCGCCGACCGGCACGCCTACGGTCTCGCATCGGACCTGGTCGACGAAGGCGTCTCGCTCGCCGGATCCCAGCTGCCCGCCGGACCGATGGCTTCCACGCTGGTCGAGATCGGCCGCAAGGTGCTCGATCGGGATGCCTGACGTGAATCCGCTCGACACCTACTCCCGCGCGGCCCAGCGCAGCGCCGGCGAAATCATCGGCGCCTACTCCACCTCCTTCGGTTGGGCCTGCCGGACCCTGCCGGCCGATACTCGCCGGGCCATCGCCTCGATCTACGCGCTGGTCCGCGTCGCCGACGAGACCGTCGACGGCGCGGGCGCGGGAGCCGGCCTGGGCCCCACAGGCGTGCGGGCCGAACTCGACCGCCTGGAACAGGAGACCGAGAACGCGCTGACCACCGGCTACAGCACGAATCTCGTTGTCCACGCGTTCGCGCAGACGGCCCGCCGCCATGCCATCGGGCCGGACCTGACACGCCCGTTCTTCGCCTCCATGCGGGCAGACATCACGGGCCAGCCCGGCGCCGCCAGCGAACTCGACGAGTACATCCACGGTTCGGCCGAAGTGGTCGGGCTCATGTGCCTGCGCGTCTTCCTCAGCCTGCCCGGCACGGCCAGGCAGCGGACGGCGGAGTTGGAAGCGGGCGCCCGCCGGCTCGGCGCCGCCTTCCAGAAGGTCAACTTCCTCCGCGATCTCTCAGCCGATCAGCAGGACCTCGGCCGCGTGTACCTCCCGGGCACCGCCGCCGGAGAATTCACCGACGAGGTCAAAGACGCCGCACTCGAAGACATCCGCGCGGACCTCTCCGCAGCGTCACAGACGCTCCCCCTGCTCGATCCAGGAGCCAGGCGCGCCGTCGGACTCGCCCACGCCCTGTTCTCCGCACTCGTGGACCGCCTCGAGGCGGCCCCGGCCGCGACGATCGCGCGTCAGCGCCTCCGTGTCGGCACGGCGCAGAAGCTCCTGATTGCGGCCCGAGTTCTGACCGCAGCAGCGCGCGATCGGAGCCGCGCGTGAGCGGCCGCGCCGTCGTCGTGGGTGGTGGATTCTCCGGCCTGGCGACGGCGGGACTGCTCGCTCGCGACGGTCACCGCGTGACGCTGCTCGAACAGCACGACGAGCTCGGCGGACGCTCGGGCCGCTGGTCCGCGGAGGGGTTCCGCTTCGACACCGGGCCCTCCTGGTATCTCATGCCCGAGGTCATCGACCGCTGGTTCCGCCTCATGGGCACGAGCGCCGCAGACGAGCTGGAACTGACCCGCTTGGACCCCGCCTACCGCGTGTGGTTCGGCCCCGGAAGCGCCGCCGTCGACGTGCGCTCCGGCCGTGAACACGCGCTGCGGCTCTTCGAAGAGCTGGAACCGGGATCGACTGCGCGCGCCGCCCGGTACCTCGATTCCGCGGCCGAGACCTACGACCTCGCGACGCGGCGCTTCCTGTACGACGGATTCGCGTCCCCGCGCGGCCTGCTGCGCCCCGAGGTACTGCAGAACCTCCCGAAACTGGCCCGGCTCCTCGGCAGCTCGCTGCACGACGGCGCGGCGAGCGCGTTCCGGGACCCCCGGGTCCACCAGCTGCTCGGATACCCGGCGGTCTTCCTCGGTACCACCCCCTACCGCGCGCCGGGGCTCTACCACCTGATGAGCCACCTGGATCTGGACGACGGCGTGCTCTACCCCCGCGGCGGATTCGCGGCTCTCGTGGATGCCATGGAGCGCGTGGTCCGTGCCGCGGGCACGGAGATCCGCACCGGCGCGACGGTGACGGCTATCGAGACGCGGCGCATTCGCCAACCTGGTCCGCGCCGCGCACGCGTCGATGCGGTGGCCTACCGCGACCGTGCGGGATCCTCCCGACGCGTCGGTGCCGAGATCGTCGTGGCGGCGGCCGATCTGCACCATGTCCAGCAGGAGCTGCTCGAACCCGGTCTCCGCGACTGGTCGACGTCGCGCATGCGGCGCACCGATCCCGGGCCCGGCGCCGTCCTGCTCTGCGCCGGGATCGAGGGGGAATTGCCCGAACTGGCGCACCACAACCTGCTCTTCACCGCCGACTGGCGGGACAATTTCGCCCGCATCTCCGGCGGGCGCCCGCTCGAGGCGGAGACGTCGATCTACGCGAGCAGGACGAGCGCCACCGATCCCGGTGCGGCGCCGGACGGACACGAGAACCTGTTCGTCCTGGTCCCGTCGCCCGCCCGTTCAGAGCACGGCCCCGGGGCCGGCGACCGGGGAGGCGATCCCGCGATCGAAGCGGTCGCTGATCGCGCCCTGGACCAGATCGGACGCTGGAGCGGAGTACCGGATCTCGCCGACCGCGTCGTCGTCCGCAAGACGTGGGGCCCGGGCGACTTCGCCCGGAACGTCAACGCGTTCCGCGGCAGCGCGCTCGGACCGGCCCACACGCTGGCGCAAAGCGCGTTCTTCCGTCCCGGCAACCGCAGCCGGCGCGTGTTCGGGCTGTTCTTCGCGGGCGCATCCGTCCGACCGGGCATCGGCGTACCCATGTGCATGATCAGCGCCGAAATCGTGCTCAAAGCCGTGCGCGGCGACACCTCCGGGGACCCCGTGGCGCTCGACTCGGCTGCGGCGGTGCCGCAATGACGTACCTCGTGATCCTGCTCGTGCTGATCGGCTGCATGGGTTTGCTCGACTTCCGCTTCCGGCTCGTGCTGTGGAACAGGCCACTGGCCGGAGCCCTGACGCTGGTGGTTGGCACCGCCTTCTTTCTTGCGTGGGACGTCTGGGCCATCCACGAAGGGATCTTTCTCCACCGGGCCTCGCCGCTCATGACCGGCCTCATGCTGGGGAACCAACTGCCCTTGGAAGAACTGTTCTTCCTCTTCTTCCTCTGCTACCAGACGCTCATCGTGTTCGCCGGGGCCCAACGGCTCATCGGCGGCAGGAAGGCGCGGGCGTGAACTACAACGAACTCAACCTCGTCTTCCTCTCCCTCGCTGCGCTCGCCGGCCTGGCTGCCCTCCTCCGCTGCGGTGCCGGGCGCCGAGCGACGGTCGCCGCTTCAGCGGGTGCCGCCGTCGTCGTCCTGGTCCTGCTCACCGCTGTGTTCGACAACCTCATGCTCGCGGCCGGGCTCTTCGGCTACACGCCGGAGGCACTCTCGGGCTACTACATCGGGCTGGCGCCCCTTGAAGATTTCGCCTACCCGGTGGCGGCTGCGGTCCTGCTGCCCGCCCTCTGGATCCTGTTTTCCGGGACGAAGGACCGCCCGTGAACGATCTGCTCGCGACTTCGCGGCCGTTGTCCTGGGTCAACACGGCCTACCCCTTCAGCGCGGCCTATCTGTTGGCCGGCGGAGGCATCGACTGGCTCTTCGTCCTCGGCACCGTGTTCTTCCTGCTGCCCTACAACCTGGCCATGTATGGCATCAACGACGTCTTCGACTACGAATCCGACCTGCTCAACCCGCGCAAGGGAGGAGTCGAAGGAGCCCTGATCCCGAAGTCGCGTCACCGTCGAATCCTCTGGGCTTCGGGCCTCACCACCGTACCGATCGCCGTCGTCCTCCTCGTTTCCGGCGGGCCCGCCGCGGCCGCAGCGCTGCTCGTCTCCCTCGCCGCTGTCGTGGCCTACAGCGCTCCGAAACTCCGCTTCAAGGAACGGCCTTTCCTCGACTCGATCACCTCAGCGACGCACTTCGTCTCCCCCGCCGTCTACGGGTGGCTCCTCGCTGACGGGTGGTTGGATCAGGGCGCGCTGGCAGCCTTCGCTGCGTTCCTCTGCTGGGGCATGGCCAGCCACGCTTTCGGCGCGGTGCAGGACATCATCCCGGACCGCGCGGGCGGACTCGGTTCCGTCGCGACGGTCATCGGAGCGCGGCCGACGGTCTACGTGGCAACCGGACTTTACATCGCCGCCGGCCTGCTCTGCCTGATGGTTCCGGCCCCGGGGCCTCTCGTCGGCCTGCTCTGCCTGCCGTATGCTGCCAACACCCTGCGTTTCGCCGGTATCACCGATGAGACCTCCGCTGCGTCGCGCTCCGGATGGCGCGCCTTCCTCTGGCTGAACTACGCCACCGGTTTCCTCTTCACGCTCCTGCTGCTGTGGACGCACGTTCGCGGCGGATTCTGAGCGGGACTACCATCGGTGGACAGCAGAACCGACAGGAGCACCACACCATGCCCACCGAACCGTCCGACGCGATGTTCAGCCTCGACGGCAGCGACCCTCAGCACCTGCTGGTCGATCGCGGCGATCTGGCTCCCGAGGATCTGCAGCAGATCGACCGGCTGATGAAGGCCATGGGCGGGCTCCGCGCGGTCGAACGCAGGATCTCCGCCGCCTCGCAAAAGTACATGCAGCTCAAGGAGACGGACATGCGCGCCCTGCATTTCCTGGTCACCTGCGCCAACACCGGCACGGTCTGCACCCCCGGCATGCTGGCCCGCTACCTGGAGATCAGCACGGCATCGACGACGAAGCTGCTCGACCGCTTGGAGGCCGGCGGCCACCTCACGCGCTCGAGCCACCCCACGGACCGGCGAGCCGTGCGCCTGCAGGTGCGCGACGAGACCCGGCGGGCCGCCCGCGCTTCGGTCGGTCGGCACCATGCGGCGCGCTTCGGTCCCGCGGCGCGGTTGTCCGCCGAAGAACGGGAGACGGTCATCCGTTTCCTCGACGAGACTGCCCGGGCCATGTCCGAAAGTCTGGACGCAGCCGACCCGGGTCCCGTGTAGCAGCCCTGGCCTAGACCTCGGTCTCCCAAGGGGGATTCGCGCCGGCGCGGGAAACCGTGATCGCGGCGATGTGCGCGGCCCGCTCGAGGATGCCGCGCAGCGTCGCGGGGCCGAGGCCGGCCAGGCGGTCGCGGGCCGTCTCGCGGCCCGTCATGCGCGCGATCCCGTCCAGCAGGCCGGACATGTAGGAGTCGCCGGCGCCGACGGTGTCGACGACGTCGGTCGCCGGGGCGGGCACGTCGATCTCGGTCCCGTCGTGGTGTAGCGCGATGACGCCCTCGCCGCCGCGGGTCACCACAACGAACTGGCACGTCTTGGCCCACTCGGCCGCGACGGCGGCGATGTCCTCGCCGGGCCGCAGCCAGGCCAGGTCCTCATCGCTGACCTTGGCGATGTCCGCGAGCTCGACGAGCCGCTCGACGCGCGGGCGCACCGTGGCCACGTCGCCCATGAGCGAGGGCCGCAGGTTCGGGTCGTAGGAGACGACGGCGCCGCTCGCCTTGGCCGCCGCGAGCGCGGCGACGGTCGCCTCGTAGGCGTCGTCGTCCACGGCGGCAATGGAGCCGGTGTGCACGTAGGCGAACCCGTCGACCGGCCCGAGGTCAGGCAGGCGGTAGTTGACGTCGAACTCGTAGGCGGCCGCGCCGTCGTCGTCGAGGCGGGCCACCGCGGTGCTCGTGGCGTCTGCGCCGCGCGAGGCGTCGGTGACGCTGACGTGGGAGTCCGCGAGGTGCTCGGAGATGAGCTGACCGCGGTCGTCGTCGGAGATCCAGGTCGCCAAGGTGACGTCCTGCCCCAGTCGGCCGAGGCCCAGCGCGACGTTCGCGGGGCTGCCGCCGGGGTGTTCGTTGACGACCCCGTCGGGCGTGTGGACGACGTCGATCAGTGCTTCGCCGACGACGAGAAACTTAGGCATGTCGGGCCTCCTCTGGGGGTTGCGGGTCCTCCGGGCGACCTCGCTGTCGGGTGGAGCGTTCCGCCCAAGGGTACCTAGCTCACGTGCACCGCGTCACAAAGTGGTGTCACATTCAGGCAACGCCCGGCCTCCGTTCGGGCCCGAGGCCGGCCGCTCCACCCCTTGCCCCACCCCGGTCGGAGCGCTAGCGTCGGCGGAGGAGGTAGCCCATGACGACCCGGATCTCCACGACGTGCCTGATCATCGGCGGCGGTCCCGCGGGCATGATCGCCGGCCTGCTGCTCGCGCGCTCGGGTGTGGCGGTAACGGTCATCGAGAAGCACGGCGACTTCCTGCGCGACTTCCGCGGCGACACCGTACACCCCACCACGCTCGAGCTGCTCGACGAGCTCGGCCTCTTCGAGGCGTTCGACGCCCTGCCGCACAGCCGCATCCAGGAGGTTAACGTCCCCCGCGCCGGCGGTGGCACGGTCCGCCTCGGCGACCTGCGCCGGCTGCCCCTGAAACACCCGTACATCGCGATGATCCCGCAATGGGATTTCCTGAACCTGATCGCCGCGGCCGGCGAGCGCGAACCGGGCTTCACGCTGCGCCTGCGCACCGAAGCCACGTCCCTGCTGTTCGAAGGCGACCAGGTGATCGGGGCGAGCATCCGGGACGACGACGGCGCCGGTGAGATCCGCGCGCATCTCACCCTCGCGGCTGACGGCCGGTGGTCCAGCGCCGCCCAGGCGGCGTCGCTGCCCAGCCGCGACTTCCCGGTCGACGCGGACGTCTGGTGGTTCCGCCTGCCCACCGCGGAGGGCGAAGGCCGGCTCATCGCCGGATCGCTGCTGCCGCGCAGTATCGCCGGCCAGCTCTACGTGGGCATCCCGCGGCGCGGCTACCTGCAGGTCGCCCGCATCATTCCGAAAGGTGCGGACCCGCGCCTGCGCGCCGCGGGCATCGACGCCCTGCGCCGGGACGTCGCCGCGGCTTACCCCGAGCTGCCCCGCGCGGTCGCGGCCCTGGAGTTCGACGACATCAAGCTGCTGGACGTGCGCGTCACCCGGCTGAAGCGCTGGCATGCGAAGGGGCTGCTGTGCATCGGGGACGCCGCCCACGCCATGTCCCCCATCGCAGGCGTCGGGATCAACCTCGCGATCCAGGACGGCGTCGCCGCGGCCCGGTTGCTCGCCGCGCCGCTGCTCGCGGGCACGATCGGTGACCGCGACGTCGCGGCCGTGCAGCGTCGTCGTACCCCACCGACGGTCGCAACCCAGACGATGCAGCGGTTCCTGCACCGCGGGCTCTCGCGCGTTATGCGCGAGGGCGCCGAGCTGGCCGCGCCTCCAGCGCTAGTGTGGCTCGTTGAGCGCTTCCCCGCGCTGACGATGATCCCGGCCTACGTGGCTGGCGTGGGGCTACAGCCCGAGCACGCCCCGGCCGCGGCCCGTCGCCAGGCCTACCGAAGACGCCCGGGAGCCCACGCCTGACGGCGCGAGGCGGCTGCGGCGCACGGCGAGCTCATACGCCGCTGCTCTCGGCCGTTGCCCTTCCACCCCTAGTGGGGTCCGGTGGTGGAGGGTCAATCACTTCATGATCGTGCGCGAATCCGGGTTCCGCGTCCAGCTCTTCGTTGAAGACGAAGAACCGATAGGCCAGGAACCGGAAGATCGTCCCGAGGATGAGGCCGACCACCCCACCCGCGACGAAGTCGGCTGTGAACGACTGGAACCCGAGAACGTATCTGGAGATCACCTGGCAGATGAGCACGATCATCAATCCAATCCCGTTCATCGTCAGGAACAAGAAGAACTCCTTCCACACGCGCTCCGAGCGACGGTGGCGGAACGTCCAGTAGCGGTTCGCGAACCAAGAGAAGAGGACAGCCAGGCCCGTCGACACCACGCGGGCCTTGACCGTGCTATCCGCCATGGGCCCATGCCACAGGAGCGCGTAGATTCCATTGTCGATCACCCAGCCCAGACCACCGACGAGGCCGAACTTCGCCACTTCTCGCCAGAGGAGTTCAATCAAACGCGTGATGCGGTCAAACTGGTTGCGCACAGTTCCTTCCAGCGGGCCCGGCCCGGTTGACGTCGACGGCGGGGCGGAACGATTCTCTCTGGAGCCGGAGAACCCGGCTGAATTCCGACTCAGCACACCCCCATTCGATCACGGCGGACCGGCCGCGCCGTGCGGGCGATCATCAGTGGCCCCCACCCGTAGAGGGCGTTGCCGGCGGAGTGGCGCTAGGTGCCGGGCTCAAAACTCGCACCTGAACTGACACAATCGGGGCATGAGCAACGACGTGTCACCGCCGCCCGTCTGGCGCATGCCCGGCATGGGCGCCCTGCTGCTGATGACCGCGTTCGGCTTCTCCGGGTTCTCGGTCCTGATGCCGACCGCCCCACTCTGGGCGCTCGAGGGCGGCGCGGGGTCCGGGGGTTCGGGTCTCGTCAACGGCGTCCTGATGCTGTTCACGGTGGCCGCGCAGCCGTTTGTCCCGTGGGCGCTGCGCCGCTTCGGCTGGGCGCCCGTGCTCTCGGCGGGCATGATCCTGCTCGGGCTGCCGCCGCTGCTCTTCGCGCTCTCCGCCGACCTGCTGCCGGTGCTCGCGCTGTCCGCCGTGCGCGGGATCGGCTTCGGCATCCTGACGGTCTCCGGCAGCACGGCCGTCGCCGAGCTCATCGAGCCGGGCCGCCGCGGTAAGGCGATCGGGGCGTACGGCCTGGCGATCGCCGTGCCGCAGCTGGCCCTGCTGCCGCTCGCCCCGTGGATCGCCCACAACTTCAGCTTCTGGCCCGTCTTCATCCTCGGGGCGTTGCCCCTGCTGAGCGTGCCGCCGGCGATCCGCCTGGCCCGCCACCTGCATTCCCTGCCCGAGCCTCCCGCCCACCTCGCGGACGTCCCGCTGACCCGGCGACGCCTGCTGCCGCTCGCCCGCCCCATGGCGATCCTGCTCGCGGTCACACTCGCCGGGGGTGCGTTCGTGACGTTCGCCCCGCAGATGAGTTCGTCCCCGGGTGCGACGACGGCGGGCCTGCTCCTGCTCACGGGCGCCGCCGCGCTCTCCCGCTGGCGTTTCGGCCACCTGGCCGACCGGTACGGCGCGCATTCCTTCATCGCCCCGCTCGTGGTGATGACGATCTTAGGTCTCGGGCTCGGCGCGTGGGCCGTGGCCGCCCCGGCGAGCACCGTCGTCGTGCTGTTGCTCGTCTCGATGACGCTCGTGGGGATCAGCTACGGCGGGCTGCAGAACCTGACGCTCGTCGAGGCGTTCACGGCCGTGCGCCGGCGCGACTACGGGATCGCGAGCGCCGCCTGGAACGTCGGGTTCGACACCGGCACGGGGCTCGGCTCGGTGCTAGTCGGGGCGCTCGCGGCGGGCTGGTCGTTCTCGGGCGCCTTGGTTGCGTGCGCGGTCTTCTCCCTGCTCACGCTCCCGCTGGCGGTGCTGCGGCAGCGACGCCCCTCTGGCCCCGGGGACTGATCCGCGCGAAGATGAGAAGACCAGCACCCGGACCTCCCCGAAAGGACCGCATCATGGCCAGCACCGGAAACCCCGTCTGGATCGACATCTACTTCCCCGATCCCAAGCCCTGCGAAACGTTCTACGGGACGCTGTTCGGCTGGACCTTCGAGGATCAGGGGCCCGAGCTGGGCAACTACCGGATGATCCGCTCGGCGGACGGCAGGATCATCGGCGGCGCCTCCCCCGGAGTCCCGGACGACGAGAACGTGCCCACCGACTGGACCGTGCACCTGAGCACTGACGACCTGGCCAAGGCCGTGAACCGGGCCACCGCGTCCGGCGGGCGGATTCTGTTCGACCCGATGCAGATTGGCGAGCTCGGCAAGGTCGCCGTCGTGGCCACGCCCTCCGGGGCGTCGCTGGGGATCTGGCAGGCGGAATCGTTCGACGGTTTCGAGCAGCCGCTCACGGACGGTACGCCCGTCTGGTTCGAGGAGATGTCCACGTCCTTCGAGGCCGACCGCGACTTCTACGCCTCCGTCTTCGGCTGGGAGAACCAGATGATGGAGGGCGGACTGGCCTACGCGACGAACTGGCCGCAGGACGCCGCGACCGCCGGTTTGTGCGACGCCTCCGAGATCTTGCCCTCGGGCACTGAGCCATATTGGCGAATCTACTTCCAGGTCGCCGACGTCGACGCCGCCATGGAACAGGTCACGGCGTTGGGCGGATCCGTGCTCGACGGCGCGGACGACTCCCCGTTCGGCCGGCTGGCCACGGTCGCTGACCCGCACGGCAACGCCTTCCAGATCATCATGCCGCCCGCCCGCTAGAGCGTTCCCGGCCCGCCAGACGAAGGAGCATCAATCTTCACCGAACCGGTTGTGACCAAGATCGAAGGCGTCACGGTACGCATCAGCCGGCGTGCGGCGGAGAGCACGTTCGACGTGCGATTCCTGCCGGCACCCGAGTCCGGCCCCGGCGGATTCACCTTCGCCTTCTACGGTGCGGAACGTCCCGTAGACCCAGAGGAAGTGTTCAGCGAGGTGCAGCGGACAATCCTCGCCTTCCGCGAGGACGGCTTCCCGTTGTAGTCCTAGCCCCCAGAACTTCAGCCCATGAGCTCGCTGCGGATGAGGAAGCGTTTGCCCTCCGGGGCCTCCACCGAGAAGCCGGACCCTCTGCCGTCGACGACGTCCACTGTCAGATGCGTGTGCTTCCAGTAGGCGAACTGCTCGACGGACATCCAGAAGTCGAGCTGGCCGAGCGGCGCGCCGCCGTCGTCCGGCAGGGCGAAGGTGCCCAGCAGGACGTCGGCGGCGCCGGTCTTGAAATCCCCGGCCGGGTAGCACATGGGGGACGACCCGTCGCAGCACCCGCCGGACTGGTGGAACATGAGTGGCCCGTGCCGGCCCCACAACTTCTGCAGCAGGCCGACCGCCTCGGCGGTCAAGGCCACCCGAGAGAACTCCTCGCCGTCGATGCGCGGCCTCGCTTCGAGTGCTCGTTCCATAACTGACGATCCCTCCTGTGCGGCCCCTTGACCGCCACCTGTTAGCCGGCGTCGTACTCGATGACCATGCGGCCATCGATTTTGGCGTGTCGCATCTCGTCAAAGATCGCGTTGACGTCCTCCAGCGGTCGTTTGCTGTAGGTCGGGTGGATGAGGCCACGGGCGTAGAAGTCGAGGGCCTCCTCCATGTCCTGCCGGGTCCCGACGATCGAACCGCGGATGGTCAGTCCTTTGAGCACGATGTCGAAGATCGGCGCCGGAAAGTTCCCGGGCGGCAATCCGTTGAAGACGATCGTCCCGCCTCGCCGTGCCATGCCGATGGCCTGGCCGAACGCGTCCGGGTGCACGGCGGTGACCAGCACGCCGTGCGCGCCACCCGTGGCCTCTTCGATGGCGGCCACCGGATCCTGCGCCCTGGCGTTGACCGTGACCTCCGCACCGTGCTGGCGGGCGAGCGCGAGCTTGTCGTCGGTGACGTCCACGGCAGCGACCCTCAACCCCATGGCCACGGCGTACTGGACCGCAAGATGGCCCAGTCCGCCGATGCCCGAGATCACCACCCACTGCCCCGGCTTGGCCTCAGTGACCTTCAACCCCTTGTAGACGGTGACGCCAGCGCAGAGCACCGGCGCGATCTCACAGAGGTCCGCCCCCGCGGGGATGCGAGCGGCGAACGCCGCCTCGACCAGCATGTACTCGCCGAAGGATCCGTCGACGGAATATCCGCCGTTCTGCTGAGCCTCGCACAGCGTCTCCCAGCCGGTGCGGCAGAATTCGCAGGCGCCGCACGCGTTGGCCAGCCAGGCGTTTCCGACGATGTCGCCCACGGCCGGATCCTCCACCCCGGGGCCGAGGGCGACGACGGTGCCGACTCCTTCGTGCCCCGGGATGAACGGCGGTGCTGGCTTGACCGGCCAGTCGCCTTGGGCGGCATGCAGGTCCGTGTGGCAGACGCCCGAGGCAATCAGCTTGACGAGCACCTGACCGGGCCCGGGCTGCGGGACCTCTTGCTGCATGATGTCGAGCGGCTGGCCGAAGGCCGTGACAACGGCTGCTTTCATGGTGCTCATACTGTTCTCCTGACAAGGGTGGCTGGGCGGGAACGTGGCACGGTTTAGAAGAACCCGAGCTTGTTCTCGTTGTAGCTGACCAGGAGGTTCTTGGTCTGCTGGTAGTGATCGAGCATCATCAGGTGGTTCTCGCGTCCGATGCCGGAGGACTTGTACCCGCCGAACGCCGAGTGCGCCGGGTAGGCGTGGTACTGGTTGACCCAGACGCGTCCGGCCTGGATTGCCCGCCCGGCGCGATAGGCGGTGTTGCCGTTGCGACTCCACACGCCGGCGCCGAGGCCGTAGAGGGTGTCGTTGGCGATTGCGATCGCCTCGTCGTAGTCCTTGAACCGGGCCACCGACACGACGGGCCCGAAGATCTCCTCCTGGAAGATGCGCATCGAGTTGTCGCCGGCGAAAATGGTGGGCTCGACGTAGTAGCCGCCGCTCAGGTCGCCGCCGAGATCCGCGCGGCCGCCGCCGGTGAGCACCTCCGCGCCCTCCTGCCTGCCGATGTCCAGATAGGAGAGGATCTTCTCGAGCTGGTCGTTGGAGGCCTGCGCGCCCATCATCGTGTCGGTGTCCAGCGGGTTGCCCTGCTTGATCGCCTGCGTCCGGGCCACGACGTCGCCCATGAAGCGGTCGTAGATGGAGTCCTGCACCAGGGCCCGCGATGGGCACGTGCACACCTCACCCTGGTTCAGCGCGAACAGCGCGAAGCCCTCCTGCGCCTTGTCGTAGAAGGCGTCGTCCGCGGCCGCGATGTCTTCGAAGAAGATGTTCGGGCTCTTTCCGCCCAGCTCCAGCGTCACCGGGATGAGGTTCTCCGAGGCATACTGCATGATCAGCCGCCCGGTCGTGGTCTCGCCGGTGAACGCGATCTTGCGGATGCGCTTGTTCGACGCCAGCGGCTTTCCGGCCTCGGCGCCGAAACCGTTGACGACGTTCAGCACTCCCGGCGGGAGCAGGTCGCCGATGAGTTCCATCAGGACCAGGATCGAGACGGGGGTCTGCTCGGCGGGTTTGAGGACGACGGCGTTGCCCGCAGCGAGCGCGGGGGCGAGCTTCCACACGGCCATGAGAATCGGGAAGTTCCACGGGATAATCTGCCCGACGACGCCCAGGGGCTCGTGGAAGTGGTAGGCGGTCGTGTCGTCGTCGAGCTGCGAGAGGGTGCCCTCCTGCGCCCGGATGGCTCCGGCGAAGTAGCGGAAGTGATCCACCGCCAGCGGCAGGTCGGCGTTGAGCGTCTCGCGGACGGCTTTGCCGTTGTCCCACGTCTCGGCGACGGCGAGCATCTCGAGGTTCTCCTCGATCCGGTCGGCGATCTTGTTGAGGATCACCGCGCGCTCGGCCGGGCTCGTCCGCCCCCACGCCGGTGCCGCGGCGTGCGCCGCGTCGAGGGCGGCCTCGATGTCCTCGGCCGTGCCGCGGCCGACCTCGCAGAAACCCTGGCCGGTGACCGGGGTGACGTTCTCGAAGTACTCCCCTTTCACCGGGGCCTTCCACTCGCCACCGATGTAGTGGTCATAGCGGGGCTTAAAGGTGATGAGCGACCCTTCGGATCCCGGGTTGGCATAGACGGTCATAGCTGACTCCTTCGTCGGCGTGCCTGCCGGCCTGGAAGGACCGGCGTCGTGTGCTTGCCCTGCCGAAGCTACGCCCGAACACGTTGCATCAAGGTTGCATCGTGCCAGGGCACGCCAGACGCGGCGCTCAGTCCCGGTACCGCGCGTCGATCCTGTCGAGGCGAGAGAGTACGACGGCGCGGCGCGGCGACCTCGGCGGCAAAATCCGCAGCGCCGTGGCCAGCGCGTCGACGTCCTCGGCCGCCTCAGGCAACTCCAGGTAGTCGGTGAGCACCTCCGGCCCGGCATCGGCGAGCATCGCCTCGCGCAACGCCCCGGAGACCTCGCCCCGGATCTCCCGAATCCCCGGTGCCCCCGAACGGGGCAGGACCAACCCGTGGTACAGCGAGAGTGCCTGCCGGTATCGGCCCCGCCCGACCAGATCGAGCACGGTCCGGGCATCACACACGGGCGCCGGTTCGAGCCGGTAAGGCCGGGACAACAGCTCGATGCCGAGCCCGGAATCGCGGAGAACGTGACGCAGCCGGGCGATCTCCGCACGCAGGGTCACGGTCCGCGCGTCGTCGCCCAGCAGCGCCACCGCCAGCGAGTCCGCGCTGAGGCCACCGCCGGGATGCCTGCCGTGGTGCTTCGACGACTGGTGCCATGCCAGCAGGGTGACGATTTCGGCGTGCCGCCCGGTCAGGGTCGCCGCCGCCCCGCCGCCGGCAAGTTCGACGTCGTCGCGCCCGAGCACGGTCAGGGCGGGAGCGCTCATCGATGCTGGGCGGAGTGCTGAAGTGGGTCCCGAACGCGGGCCCCGGGTATTGACGTTGGCCAGTCGAAGCTCGGCCTCGGCGGCAGCCACGGCAGCGCTCACGAGGCTCAGCGAGTGAAGGGCGACGGCTTCCGGTCCGCCGGTGATGTCGACGACGCCGAGCAAGCGGCCGTCCGGGGCATGGATGGGTGACGCCGTGCAGCTGAACCGGTGCGCGATCTCACTGAAGTGCTCCGCACCGCTGACCTGGACACCGTGACCGGTCGCCAACGCCGTGCCCGGCGCCGACGTCCCTACGGCGCGCTCGGACCAGTCGGCGCCGGGAACGAAGGCCATGGCCTCGGCGCGGCGGACGGCGTCGGCGTCGCCCTCCACCCACAGCAGGCGGCCGTCGGCGTCACCCACGGCCACGAGCAGCCCTGTGTCGCGCGCCGGCTCAACCAGCAGACGCCTGATGACAGGCAGGGCCACGGACAGCGGGTGATCGCGCAGGTAGGCGGCGAGGTCACCAGAGTCCAGCGCAACGGGCGGCTCGATCCGGCCGGGGGTGAGGAATCCCAGGGACCGACGCCACGAGTCGCCGACGACCGGCCGGAGCAGATCGAAGGCACCGCCCGCGGCGACCGCGCCCAGACTGCCGTGGGCGGCGCGGGCAGAACGCTGGAGGTCGGGCTGCGCCGGCGTCGTCGTCCCCATCGCGTTCCTCTCGACCTGCTGTACCCCGTGGCAACCCGACCGGTGACCGCTGTCCACACAGACGGCGGGCACCACGGCGTGACGGGTGCCACATGTAAGTATGGCCAGTCTATGCCTGCCACGCTCCGGCGGGCCAGAAACCGTCCTCCCGGAAGCTCTAGGCAAGCCCGGCGCGCGGTGCCATAGTTGGCACCATGAGTCGAATGATCTTCGTCAACCTGCCCACCAACGACCTCGCCGCTGCGGACGCCTTCTACGGTGCCCTGGGATTCACCAAAAACGAGCAGTTCTCCGACGAGAACGCCTCGAGCTGGGTCATCTCCGAATCGATCACCGTCATGGTGCTGGCGCGAAACTTCTTCGCGACCTTCCTCGTCGGGACCGATGCGCCCCACCTGCCGGGAGCCGGCGGGGACCGCGAGGTCCTCAACGCCCTGTCCTGCGAGTCGACCGACGAGGTCGACGAGCTGATGTCCCGGGCCGAGGCGAACGGGGGCTCCATCTACCGCAAGACGACCACACCGTTCCCGGGGATGTACCAAGGGGCCTTCGCCGACCCGGACGGCCACGTCTGGGAGCTCGCCTGGATGGACCCGGAGGCCATGCAGGGCTAGACGGCGCGCGCCACCCAGAGCGTCCAACGGTCTTCCTCGCGGACGACTCGGCGCCCGGGCAGGCGCTCGACGACGAACCGGGCCAGGTCCGCCAGCTCGTCGTCGTCGAGCTCGTGCAGGATGGACCGGCCGGCCCGCGAGACGATGTCGGCTTCGAGTTCTACGGGCGACGCGTACGTCCTGCGCAGCTCGTCGAAGGTCAGCGGCTCCCCCGACTCGAAGCCGGCTGCTTCCAACGCCGCCGAGACTCGCTCCGCGCTCGGCCGGCGCTCCCGTTCGACGTCGAGCAGCCGCGGGTATCGCTCGAAGAAGTACCCGCGCAGGTGTTCCGGGCCGCCCGGCCGGCGAACGTCCTCCATCGTGCGATCCTGCACCATCAGGACGCCGCCGGGCCGCAGAATCCGCCGCGCTTCGGCGAAGACCGCGTCCAGGTCCGGCACGTGATGAATCAGCGCCCGCTGCAGGACGACGTCGAACTCACCATCCTCCCGGCCCGTCGCCGCAGCGTCACCGACCTGGAACTCCAGGGCGCCCCGCTCGCCCGCGTGGGCCTTCGCGCCGTCGACCATGGCCGCCGAACCATCGATCCCGACGACGTGCCCGGCCCCGGCGTCGAGCATGGCCAGCGAGTAGATCCCGCCGCCGCAGCCGACGTCGGCGACGCGCGCACCGCCCAGGTCGACGTGCTCACGGACGAACTCCGCCCACTCGCGATCGGCGGATCGGGTCGCGTAGGTCCCTTTGTTCCGCTCGTCGTCGAAATCGATCGCCATCGTGATTCTCCCGTCCTGCGCCCTGCTAGGACCCTGTCCGCGCCAGGTAGTCCCGCGGACTACTTCTTTTCGCGTGCCTTCATGTAGATCTCGAACGCCTTCGCGAGCGGCTTGTTCAGGCGGTAATCCCACTCGCCGAGCGTCTGCACCACGTCGCAACCGAGCGTCGTCTTGAACAGCGTGAGCCCGGCCAGGTGGTGGTCGCGGCTGAGCGTCGGCGAGACGCCGCCGTGGTCCAGGTACGCGCAGCCGGCTGCGAGCGAATCCTCGATCATCCGGTGGATGAGCGCCTTCGGGGCGAACAGCTTGCGCTCGACCGCCGACGACGCCCCGTAGACGTACCAGGACCCCTCCCCCGACTGCACGCGGATCGCCGCGGCCAGGTCGCGTCCCTCGTGCACCGCGAAGTACAGCGTGCACGTGCCCGGCGCGTGCGCGTTGAGCTCCGTGAACATGGTCGTGAAGTACGACGCCGGCCGGCCCGTGAAGCCGTCGCGCTCAGCGGTCTCCCGGTACAGCGCGTGGAAACGCTCGACGTCGCCCACCTCACCCACCTGCACCTCGAGCGGGCCGGAGGCCGCCTTGCGGGTCTCGCGGCGGGCGTTCTGGTTCATGCCGGCGAGCACGCCGTCGACGTCGAGTGCCTCGCCCTCGAGGGTGCGCAACGGGATGCGGGCCTGGAATTCCGGCTGACCCGCGGCGAAGTCCTCGCTGACCTCGGGCTTCGTCCAGCCCGCGGCCTTCAGCTCCGCGGCGACGAATGCGGCCTGCTCATCAGCGAAGACCGCGTCCAGCCCGGTCATCAGCTCGGGGGTCGGCGCGTCCGACTCCTTCTTCTTGCCGGAGAGCGCCTTGCGTACGTCGGCCGCGCGCCATTCGGCCCGCACGCCAGGCACGCCCATGCGGACCAGGAAGGCGCCCCCACTCTTCAGGTGGGCCAACAGCGGCCGCGTCACGTCCGCCGTCGAATAGGAGGCGAAATCCACGACCGGGCCCTCGGGGATGTAGGCCAACGTCCGCTTCAGCACGGGCAGCGGCCGGTGCAGGACCTGCGCCGAGCCGACGAGCTCGTCGCCGGCGAAGAAACCGACGTACTCGGGTCGCCACTCGCGCTTCACGCGGGCCCAGGCGGGCAACTGCAGGAAGCTCGCGCCCGGGCGGGACGCGAGGTGGTCACGGTGTTCGTCGACGGTGATACGGCGGACCGAAAGCTGGGTATCTGGCACGCGATTCAGCATAACGCGAGGAGCCAGCCGCGCCCCGGACGACTCAGCCGGTGAACAACTGCAGCACGGCCTTGACCGCATGAAACAGGCCATAGGCGAGCGGCACCGACACCACAGTCCACGTCAGGACCAAGGCCGGCCGGTAGCTCGCGCTCGTCTCCTCGCCCCGCGGGGCCTCTACATCCGACATCGCTCCCATGTCCTCACCTAGTCTTTCGCGCCGGACGTCGCCGGCTCGGAGGCCGCCTCGCCGCGCTTCGGCTCGTGCCACCGCGCGGCCACGGGGCGGATCAGCAGGTTCGCCACGAAGCCGACGGCCAGGATGGCGACCATCGTGAACAGGGCCGGCCGGTAGTCGGCGGCGGTCAGCTCCCCCGGAGTGCCCTGCGCGTCGAGAATGCCGTTGACGATCAAGGGACCGACGATGCCCGCGGTGGACCAGGAGGTGAGCAGCCGGCCGTGGATCGCTCCCACCTGGTACGTCCCGAAGAGATCCCGCAGGTACGCGGGCACCGTGGCGAAGCCGCCGCCGTAGAAGGAGATGATGACGGCGCACAGGACGACGAACAGGGCCGTGGACGTGCTGCCGACCGTGGCCAGCAGCAGGTAGATCGCGATGCCCGCGCCGAGGTAGAGCATGTAGGTGGGCTTGCGGCCCATCACGTCCGACGCCGAGGACCAGACGAAGCGTCCCACCATGTTCGCCACTGACAGCAGGCCGACGAAACCGGCGGCAGCCACTGCGGTCACGGCCACCGCGGAACCCGAGGAGAAGTAGTCCTGGATCATCTCGGCTGCCTGCTCAAGGATGCCGATGCCAGCCGTGACGTTGCACGCGAGCACGATCCACAACAGCCAGAACTGCGGCGTCTTGATCGCGTTTGCCGCCGAGACATCCGCATCGGTCACCATGGCCTTGGGCTTGATCGTGCTCGGATCGAAATGCGGCGGCTTCCAGCCCGGCGCCGGCACACGGACGGTGAAGACGCCCATCATCATGACGACGAAATACGCGATGCCGAACGTGACGAAGAGCTTGGCGACGGCGTCGCCCCCGACGACGCCGTCGGATCCGTACCAGGAGAGCAACTGCCGGGAAAGCGGAGCAGCGACCATGGCACCGCCGCCGAAACCCATGATGGCCATGCCCGTGGCCAGTCCGGGCCGGTCCGGAAACCACTTCATGAGCGTGGAGACCGGGGAGATGTAGCCGAGCCCGAGGCCGATCCCGCCGATGACCCCGTAGCCGAGGTAGACGAGCCAGAGCTGACCGGCCGAGATGCCGGCGGCGGCCACGAAGAAGCCGAGCGCCCAGCAGCACGCGGCGGTAAACATGGTCTTGCGCGGGCCGACCCGCTCTACCCAGGTGCCGAAGACGGCAGCGGAGAGCCCCAGCATCACGATCGCGATCGAGAAGATCACACCGATGGCCGTCAGGCTTGTCCCGAAGTGTTCGCGGAGCGCTTCCTTATAGACGCTCGTCGCGTACACCTGCCCGATGCACAGGTGGACCGCGAGCGCGGCGGGAGGGATCAGCCATCGGCTGTATCCGGCGGGGGCAACCGTGTGCTCCCGGTCCAGGAATTTCAGCACAGCCACGGGAACCTCCTGATTGGGTCGGCCCGGCGGCCGGCTTGGAAACAAATAGTGAAAGAAGTCACTCGCACTCCCGAACGAACCTAGGACCCGGGGGCGGGACCGTCAAGCCCACAGGAAAAGATCTCTAGCTGTAGTGCGCTCAAGTTGCTACCATAGTGAAGTAGGCTGCACTATTGGGGTGACCCAAACCACCGAGGGCGACCCGCCCGAGAGCACCGACTGGAGGGGACGATGACGTTGACCACCACGCACACCACCCGCACCGCAGGCCACACACCGGCCGCTGACCTGCCGAACCTGCCCGCATGGAAGGCGCTCAAGGCCGCCGCCACCGCGCTCCAGGAGGTCCAGGTCAAAGACGGCTCCATCCCCGAGCCGGCCGACCACGCCGGCGCGCTGGCACACATCGAGACCCTCCTGGCCTCCATCGAGACGCTCGCCGGCCACCTGCCGCACGACGCCGAGTACCTCGCGCTGGTGCAGCAGGATCTGCGCGCGTGGGCCGACGGCGGATTCGCCGTTCCGGACTTCCTCGATTCGCTGCTCGCCTTCCGCCCCCAGGCGGAGCGCGTGGACGGGCTGCCGCACCTGGTGATCTTCCCGATGTACACCCAGAACGGCAGCACCAACCGCTACGTCGAGGCCGTCCTCGTACAGGTCATCTGGCCGGAATTCATCGGCGAGCTCGAGGCCGGCGACTACTCGAACAAGCTCTTCGTGCCGATCCGCTTCCTGGACTTCACGCCCGGCTACGACACCAACTCGGCTGTGCTCTTCCCGGAGAGCGTCGCCGTGCGCAGCACGCCGGCCTTCACCTGGGGCGGCATCTTCGCCGACCGCGAGGCCGCGCGCTTCCGCCGCGTCCTCAAGGCCGCCGCTGAGATCACCTCACTCGATCTGCCGGCCGGCGCCGCTGAGCTCGCCGAGGACCAGCACCTGACGGAGAAGACCTTCGTCATGTGGGACCTCATCCACGACCGCACCCACATGCGCGGGGACCTGCCCTTCGACCCGTTCATGATCAAGCAGCGCATGCCGTACTTCCTGTACTCGCTCGAAGAGCTGCGCTGCGACCTCACCGCGTTCCGCGAGTGCGTCCGGATCGAACGTGACGAGACGCGCGACGAGGAAACTCGCCGGCACGCGAAGCTCGTGCAGTACGCGGTGATCTTCGACCGCATCTTCCGCTTCGCCGTGACCGGCAACCGCGTGCGCAACTACGACGGCCTCGGCGGCCAGCTGCTCTTCGCGTGGATGCACCAGCACCACGTCCTGCACTGGACCGACGGCAAGATGAGCATCGACTGGGACCAGGTGACCGGCGTCGTCGTCGAACTCGGCGCGCGCATCGAGGAACTGTACTGGCGCTCGATCGACCGCCCCAAGACGGCGCACTGGCTCGCCGCCTACGAGCTCGTCTCCGAAACCCTCACCCCGAACCCCGCCTCCGTGTGGGCCAAGGGGCCGGACGCACTGCCGCTCGATGGGCCGCCGCGCGGGCTGACCGACCAGGTCCTCGACGACGAGTTCCCACTCTCGATGTTCTACGAGGCCCTCGAGAAGAAGATCCGCCCCGTCATCGAGTCCACCTCCGGCATCACGGGCGCGACGCCGGACGTGCAGGAGGCGGCGTGAGTTACACGGTCGTCGTCGCCGGGGCCACCAGCGCCTCCGGCGTCGCGGCCTGCACCGCTTTGGCGCGGGCGGGGATGCGGGTCGCCGCCGTCGGCAGCGACCCCGCGCGGATCGCCCGCGTGGCCGAGATCCACGAGGCCATCACAGGCTATGCCTGCGACCTCACGGACCCGGCGGCGGTCACCGGTCTCGCGGACGACGTCCGCCGCGATCTCGGACCCGTCGACGGCCTCCTCCACCTCGTCGGCGGCTGGCGCGGCGGCAAGACGCTGGCGGACCAGACCGACGAGGACTGGGACTTCCTGCACTCGCGCGTCATGACCACCCTGCGCAACACGACGCGCGCCTTCAACGACGACGTCGCCGCCTCCGACGCGGGCCGCGTCGCCATCGTCTCCGCCGAGTCCGTCGGGGCGCCGACGGCCGGTGGCGCCAACTACGCGGCCGTCAAAGCCGCCGCCGAGACCTGGACCCTCGCGATGGCCCAGGGGTACAACGACACCCGCGCGGCCGCCGTCGTGCTGGTCATCAAGGCGTTCGTCGACGCCGCGATGCGGGCCGAGAGGCCCGACCGGAAGTTCCCCGGCTTCACCGACGTTGAGGTCCTCGGCGCCGCGGCCGTGCAGCTCTTCGCGGCCGACGCGGGGCAGATCAACGGCCGGCGCCTGCGCCTGGGCACGTCCCTGGCAACCGATAACGATGAGACGGGAGTCTTCGCATGACCGCCACCACCACCGAGCCGGTCACCGCCGCGCGCGGGTTCGCCTCCGACAACTACGCCGGCGCCCACCCGGCGGTCCTCGAGGCCGTGACCGCGGCCAATTCCGGGCACGTCACCGCATACGGCGAGGATCCCTACACGGCCCGCTTGCAGGAGGTCGTCCGCGGTCACTTCGGCGAGCGCGCGACCGCATTCCCGGTCTTCAACGGCACGGGAGCGAACGTCCTGTCGCTGCAGGCGCTCCTGCCGCGCTGGGGCGCCGTCGTGTGCGCCGAGACCGCCCACATCAACGTGGACGAGAACGGCGCCCCCGAGCGCGTGGGCGGCATGAAGCTGCTCAGCGTCCCGACCCCGGACGGCAAGCTCACCCCCGAGCTCATTGACCGCGAGGCCTGGGGCTTCGGCGACGAACACCGGGCCCAGCCCCTTGCCGTCTCCATCACCCAGACCACGGAGCTCGGCACGTGCTACGCGCCCGCCGAGGTGCGGGCCATCGCCGACCACGTGCACGCGCTCGGCATGCGGCTGCACATGGACGGTGCGCGGCTGTCCAACGCGGGCGCCCACCTGGGTGTGCCGCTGCGCGAATTCACGACGGATGCGGGTGTCGACGTCCTCTCGCTCGGCGGGACGAAGAACGGCATGCTGCTCGGCGAGGCTGTTGTGTGGCTCGGGGACGACGATTCGGGCCTGACCTACCTGCGCAAGATGAACATGCAGCTGGGCTCGAAGATGCGCTTCCTCTCCGCCCAGCTCATTGCCCTGTACGAGGGTGACCTGTGGCTGCGCTCTGCGGGCCACGCGAACGAGATGGCGCAGCGATTGCGCGCGGGTCTGGACGGAATCGACGCGGTGACCGTGACGCAGCGGACGCAGTCCAACGGCGTGTTCGCGGTGCTGCCGGCGGGCGCGGCCGACCGCGTGCGCGAGTCCTACCGTTTCTACGACTGGGATCCGGCCACGGGCGAGGTCCGCTGGATGTGCTCGTGGGACACCACCGAGGACGACATCGACGGCCTGCTCGCCGCGGTAAAGGCCGCGGTGGCCTGACGCCACGCCCGAAACAAGCTGCGAGAGCGGTCCGCGACATCGAGTCGCGGGCCGCTCTTGTCGTTCCCGCCCCAGGCTCACCGAAATATACCCCCAGGGGGTACTTGACGCGGATACCCTCCAGGGGTATTGTCGGGGTTATGGAGACGCACACCGACACGCCCCACGGGCACGGCTACTCGGCCGATAAGGACGCCCTGCTCAAGCGCCTGCGCCGAATTGAGGGGCAGGTGCGAGGCATCGCCCGGATGGTCGAGGAGGACACGTACTGCATCGACGTCCTCACGCAGGTCTCCGCGGTCAACGCGGCGATGCACAAGGTCTCCCTCAACCTCGTCGAAGACCACATCGGCCACTGCGTCGTCGGCGCCGCCGAGGAATCACAGGCCACCGGCGACCCGACCATCGTCGAAGCCAAGGTCAAAGAAGCTTCAGCAGCCATCAGCCGCCTGTTGCGCTGAACCAAACCAACCCAGGAGGAACCATCATGAGCAAGACCCTCACCGTCAGCATCTCCGGTATGACCTGCGGCCACTGCGTCGCCTCCGTCACCGAGGAGATCGAGGCCATCGCGGGCGTCGACTCCGTGGACATCGATCTCAACGCCGGCGGCACGTCCACCGTGACCATCACCTCCGTGGGCGATCTGAACGAGGCGGAGGTCAGCGAGGCCGTCGCCGAGGCCGGGTACACCCTCATCAGCAACAACGCCTGACCGCCCGGCGAATTCCGCCCGCTTTCACCGCCCCTCCCGCTCGGTAGCAACCACCATCGGTTGATTCCCTACCTTTCCGCGCCCTCGGGCCGGTCGAAAGTGGGCAATTCTTCCCCTAGGAGCCCGCCATGACCACGCATCACAGCCATTCCCAGGCAGAGACCGAGACCCGCACGGTCGACCTGAACGTCGAGGGCATGACGTGCGCGTCGTGCGTCGGGCGGGTCGAGCGTAAGCTCGGCAAGCTCGACGGCGTCGAAGCGAGCGTGAACCTCCCCCTCGAGTCGGCCAACGTGAAGGTCCCGTCCCATGTCAGCGACGAGGAGCTGATCGCTGCCGTCGAATCGGCCGGATACCGCGCCAGCATCAAGCAACCCGAACACGGCGGGCATGCGGGGCACCAGCACGACGACGTCCCCGCCGACGTCATCCGGCCCCGGCTCATCGTCGCCGCCGCGCTGACGATCCCGCTCTTCGTGATCTCGATGATCCCCGCGGCGCAGTTCCCGCACTGGGGCTGGGTCGCCCTCGCCCTCGCCGCGCCGGTCACCCTGTATTCCGGTTGGCCTTTCCATCGGGCCGCCGCGATCAACGCCCGCCACGGCGCATCGACGATGGACACGCTCGTCTCCATCGGTGTGCTCGCCGCCTTCCTGTTCTCCACCTGGCAGCTGATCGCTGACCCGATGCTCACCGCCCACGCGGGCGCGAGCATGGCGTCCATGGCGGACCACCAGCTCTACTTCGAGGTCGCCGGCGTCGTCACGACGTTCCTGCTGCTCGGCCGCTGGCTGGAAGCACGCGCCAAGTCCCGGGCCGGCGACGCCCTGAAGTCCCTGCTCAGCCTGGGCGCCAAGGATGCCGTCATCCTGCGCGACGGCGCGGAGCACCGCGTTCCGGCCGACTCCCTCTCCCCCGGCGACGTCATCGTGGTTCGACCGGGCGAGAAGATCGCCACGGACGGCCGCGTCACTGAAGGCTCGTCCGCCGTCGACACCTCCGTGATCACCGGTGAGTCCGTGCCCGTCGAGGTCTCCCCCGGCGACAGCGTCACGGGCGCAACGATCAACACGTCCGGTCGGCTGCTCGTGGAGGCCACCCGCGTCGGCAGCGACACCACGCTCGCGCAGATGGGCCGCCTCGTCTCCCAGGCACAGACCGGGAAGGCGCCGATCGCGCGCCTCGCGGACCGCATCTCCTCCGTGTTCGTGCCAATCGTCCTGGTCATTGCTGTCCTCACCTTCGTGCTGTGGATGGTGTTCTCGGGCGACACGCAGTCCGCGTTCACCGCGGCCGTGACCGTCCTGGTCATCGCCTGCCCGTGCGCGCTCGGGCTCGCCACGCCGGTGGGCCTGCTCGCCGGGACCGGGCGCGGCGCGCAGCTGGGCCTGCTGATCCGCGGCCCGCAGGTCCTCGAGGACACTCGCCGCATCGATACCGTCGTGCTCGACAAGACCGGCACGGTCACGGCCGGCGAGCTCCAGGTGACGGTCGCCGAGCCGTTCGGCGACCTCTCCGCCGATCGCCTGCACGCCCTGGCCGCCGCCGTCGAAGCCGGGTCCGAACACCCCATCGCGACCGCGATCGTCGCCTCTTCCCCGGCGGAGACCTTCACTGCGGCCAACTTCTCCTCAGCCGCGGGCGGCGGCGTCAGTGCCGACGTCGTGCTCGACGGCACAGCGGAACCGGCCCGGGTACACGTGGGCCAGGCCCGCTGGCTCGCCGAGGTGGGCGTCGACCTCACGGCTGCCGAGGGCGAGCGCCTCGCCGAAGCCCAGGCCCAGGGTGCGACGGCGGTGCTCGTCGGCATCGTCGACGCGGACGGCGCGCGGGTGGCCGGCATCGTCTCGCTGCAGGACACGGTGAAGCCGGGCTCCGCTGCGGCGATCAGCCGGCTCAAAGAGATCGGGTTGCGCCCCGTCCTACTGACGGGCGACAACGAACAGGTCGCGGCGCAGGTGGCCGCCGAAGTCGGCATCGACCCTGCGGACGTCTTCGCCGGAGTCCTGCCCGAGGGCAAGGTCGAGGCGGTGAAGCGGCTGCAGGCCGACGGCGGGCAGGTCGCGATGGTCGGCGACGGCGTGAACGACGCCCCCGCACTTGCGACCGCCGACCTCGGAATCGCGATGGGGTCGGGCACGGACGTCGCGATCGAGGCCGCGGACATTACGGTCATGGGCAGCGAGCTGGGACAGGTCGTCACGTCGATTGAGCTCTCGCGCAAGACGCTGGCGGTCATCAAGACCAACCTGTTCTGGGCGTTCGCCTACAACACCCTCGGCATCCCGGTCGCGGCGCTAGGGCTGCTCAACCCGATGCTCGCGGGGCTCGCGATGGCGGCGAGCTCGGTGCTGGTGGTCGCGAACTCGTTGCGGCTGCTGCGCTTCGGGAAGTAAGGGTGAATACGCGCTAGAGAGCCTCTAATAGCACAATGGTCCTTTTCCGAGAGCACTGATCAACCGCGATTGCGGGATTCCATGCGCAGGGGAAACTGAATCTGTTGACCTTCCGGGACAACGTATCTATAGTGTCAATCGCAGGTATCTCACTAGCTTCGGAGCATCATGGTTTCCAATTTCAGGGCAGTCGTCACCACGCTTTCAGCGGCAGTCCTCGCACTGACCTTCCTCGGCACTGGACCTGCTAGCGCATCTACACATTCCCCCACGGCCACGAATGACTCATACGGGATTTTCGGTGAACTGGATGTCGACGCGAACGGGAATGTGGACCCTGCGTACATCGATTCGCTGCAGGCCAACTCAGAAGGACACTCCCCAGTTGCCACGCCCCTCGCAGCCGCCGTGAAGTTCTCCTGGAAGGATCACAAAAACAGGACTGTCGTACTGCGAACGACAGCCAACACAAAGATCCAGACCAAGCACAACGTGAACTACCGCGTCGCCCGCGCCGTTACGAAATACCCGGCGCGGAGTTGGCTGAAATCTGGGTCTGCTTGGAGCTTCACCACTCCCGTCCATGAAATGTCCTGCACTGGATGGTCTAAGTGGCGCAAGTGCAAAGTCGTGCGAACCGTGACTGTACGAGCGACGGTCGATTACCGTCTCCTTAACGACAATCGCCCATACGGCGTTGTCACTACGTACTGCGAGGGCATGACACTGTGCCCTGACTTCGTCAAGAAGTCAGTAAACATCTAGGACTCAATGCGATCGGAAGACATGAACCCCTCTGTGGAGAACGCGCTCATCGCGGCCAGCCTCCTCGCCCGTGAGTCGACACGCCTGCGCGTCAACGCGGTCCGCATTGACGGCAGCGTCGTTCGCATCGAAACCACGCCACCTCAGGATCTCTCACTCCCCCGAGAGGTGTCGATCGACGAGGCTTTCGCCGCCATCGAAGACGCCGGAGACTTTAGCGTCGATCCGGGGTGGGCGGCTACCCCCTTTCCCTCCGAACCACTGACACCTGAGGAAAAGTGGTGGGAGCTTCTCCGCGATCTCGGGCAGAACGCTGACATCCTCGCCGATCTCCATCCGGGAGGCAGGTACGAGTCTATTATCCGGTCAAACAACGAAGCCGTGATCAGCCTCGTTGCGCCGGGTAAACACGCGTCAGTGGCGGTCTCACTGACTGATGGTGTTCTCCCGGTCGGCCTCGGCGACGATCTCGCCGAAGCCTTGCACAACGCATGAACTTTCAGCGCCCGAGCAGCCACCGTCGCAGTTTGTCATCGACGCCTTCGAGGTCTGCGGTGCGCCTGTGCGCCTCCCCGGCGGGGAGGACGCCTCTTGGCGGGTCGCTGATCTGTTCCGGCTACCGACTCCCGCCCGCACCTCCTCGAGCACTCTCGTCGTCGATGGCTGGGCCGCCACGCATTACCTCGAAGGCGAACACGAGCCCGGCTGTTGGGTGGACGTCGCCCGGGCGGGCGCGGTCTCTGCCCGGGCTCAAAGCTGAACCCAAGGTCACTCGGATCTTCGAGTTCCTCGCGCCTTCGGAACTGCGATGGTCGCCGTCGATGCGGTCGCTTTTCCCGGAGCCGGGACACAGCTGACCGACCGGATCGGCCACGATCCGGCCTTCACCCAATACCTGCTCCGAGCGCTGCTCTATCGGATGGCCGCGGACGGCCTACCTGGAGATCACCAACGCTGTCTGTCACCGCGCCGCGGGCAGTTGAACTCCCGTCAACACCGGGCAGAATCCTCACAGTCCCAGCCACCAGCGTCTTGCTCGAGGGCGGAGCATTCTCCTCCGGCGGCTCCCCCGACTTCTCCACCGCTCAAGCGCTACGGTGCCAGCCCCTCCACTGCGGGAACAGGACCCAGAGGCACAGCATGACCGCCACCACGCCGTGCCCGAATACGGCCACGGGCGCCAGGGCCACCGAGGAGAGGAACGCAGCGACGACAACTGCCGCGCAGCCGGCCGCGACAATGCAGGCCGCGATGCGCCAGCGTGGAACGCTGCCCGCCCGGAGGAGCCCGAAACCCGCGAAGTAGAGCAGGGCCAGCCCGATCGTGTACAGGGCCCAGCCCCACAGCTGAGCCGCATAGGACCACCCGAGTTCCGAGGCCGGCGCCCCGGTCAGCACTGACAGGCTCGATCCGGCAAGCACCACCGCCATGAGCGCCCGGGAGGTTTTCACGCCGGATCCGGCGCGCGTCGCCGCATCGGCCGCACGTGGTCCAGCCGCGGGCAGCCTCGTCGCGGGCGTCACCGGGTCGGATACTGGGCGGTTCACGTGCCGAGGGGCCAGCCGCGCGAAAACACGGTGGGCGAGATGAGCATGCTCAGGAAGACAAGCATCAGCGGGCCGAACGGCTGCCAGAACCCGGTCTCCGCGGCGGCGAGATTCATGACTTCGGCCTCGGCGAGGACGAAGACGGCGGCGATCGAGGCGACGGAGAGCGCCAGGCCCGAGGCACCGATCCAGCGCATGTTCTCGGCCGCGGGCCGCCAATACCGGGCACTCAGCAGCGTCACAACGGCGGCCAACAGGATCCACATCGCGGCGATGGCGACCATGATTGGATCGTCCGCGCGCGCCAGCATCCAGCCGCCGAAACCCGCCGTGAAGAGCGTCAGCAGTACTGCGGCGACCGGGCGCCGGTGATCGCGTTGTTCGACCTGGTGCGCCGTGCTCATGTCGACTACTTCCATGACTGAATTTTCCCCTCTGACCTGCCCACCCTAACGAGTCGCCGGCGGAAGGAGAACCGTCCATGCCACTCCGTTACCTAAAGGTGATGGATCTCCGCGGCGGCGCCGTGAGGACGAGTCCGGCGCGTCAATCGCCGGGCCTGGCGCAGCTCGTCGGCGCGGACGAGGATCACACCAGCGACGATGCACAATCCCCCGAGCAGCTGGATCGGCGCGGGCATCTCGCCGAGCAGCAGCCACGCCCAGCAGACCGCGAAGATGACCTCCGTCAGGCCGATGAAGGAGGCGAGCGTCGCACCGAGGGCACGGGCGGCGAGGATGCCCGAGAGGTAGGCCAGCACGGCGGCCACGATGATCAGGCCTGCCAGCGCCGCCCACCACGGAGTCTCGAAGCCGCTGAAATTGACCGTCCCGAACGTCGCCCGCATCGGCAGCAGCCCGACGGACCCGAGCGCGAACATCAGCAGGGCGCCGACGAGCAGACCGCCGGTCGTGAGCACGAGCGGGTTCAGCGAGTCGTTCTGCTGCGCGCCGACCACGAAGAACACTGCGAGCCCGACGGCGGCGATCAGTCCCCACATCACACCAAGCGGATCCACCCCCTTTGCGCCGGTCACGTCAAGGACCAGCACCAGTCCGACGACGGACGTCACCGCCCCAAGGATCGTCAGCAGCCGCGGGCTCCGGCGGGTGAAGACCCACGCGGCGAGCACGATCAGAATCGGGGCCATGTACTCGAGCAGCAGAGCCACGGACACGTCGAGATACTGCACCGCCTGGAAGTAGGAGAACTGGCAGACGGCGACGCCGAAGACGCCAAAAAGCACGATCGGCTTCCAGTTGTCGCTGACGGTGTGCCAGCGGCCGCGCAGGACCCACAGCGTCGGCAGCAGCAGCACCAGCGCTGCACCGAACATGCGAGCACCCACTGCAGCGCCGCTGCTCCATCCGGCCTCCAGCAGGGGTTTGGCGAACGACCCACTCGTCGCGAAGACGATCGCGCTGAAGAGGGCGATGCCGAACCCGGCCAGCTGACGCCGCGGTGGCCCGGCGGAACTCGTCGCCTCGGACGCCGAGAGTGCCCTCGGTTCCACCCGCCCCACACGCTCTGCCACGCCCGCCTCCTTCACCGAATCTCCCTGTCAATGTTCGCCGCGATTCGGCGCCCACTAGAGTTGTCATGAGTGTCTTGCATTTGACTACTTACATGAATGCTACGCCCTAAAGTACACTGGGAACAGCCCGACCGGCCAGTAGCTCACAAGGAGTGACACGACCCATATGCAGTTTGCCCCTGACACGTTGATCGCGCTGCGCTCGGCGGTCAACCTCGTGAACACGGCCGAGGCCGAGGTGGACCAGCTCAGGACCGTCGCCGATCTAGACCATTTCCTCGCCGCGGAGCAGTACTCGGGGTTCCGGGCTGGGACGCAGGGCGAGCTGCGCGAGGTCCGGCACCTGCGCACCGTGTTTCGCGCGCTCTGGAACGCGGACGTCGACGAGGCGGTCGAAATCGTCAACAACATCCTGCGCAACGCCCGAGCCCTGCCCCAACTGGTCAAGCACGATGGCTGGGACTACCACCTGCACGCGACCACCCACGATGCCCCGCTGGCCGACCGGATCTCCACGGAGATCGCGCTCGCGGTCATGGACGTCGTCCGCTCCGGGGAGCTCGACCGGCTCCGCACGTGCGCCGCCCAGGACTGCCGGGCGGTGCTGCTGGACCTCTCACGCAACCGGTCCAAGCGCTTCTGCGATACCGGCAACTGCGCCAATCGCGAGCACGTTCGCGCCTACCGGCAGCGCAAGGCCGGCGCCGAGACGAAGTAGGGTGCCCTTAAAGCACAAAAGGGAGGGCATCTGCCCTCCCTGCGCCCGCCTGAGCGACTACCATCGGCTAGTGCCCGTGGCCGCCCTTGCGATCCGGGTTCTTCGAGGACCGGTTCACGCCAGAGCCCTCACCCAAATTCTTGGGGTTTTCCTTCGAGGCCATGATGAGCAGCGACGTCAGCAGCAGCGAGGCGATGAAGGCAATGCCGAACGCGACCAGGCCGAGATCAAAGCGGACGTCGTTGTCTCGTCCGCCGGTCGCGGTGATCGTCGTGACGGTGCCCGCGATCAGTCCCAGCACTAGGGAAAAGATCAGAGGCGCCTTAATGCTCTGCTTCCACGACTTCTTGGGCTGATTCGCCACTTGGTTCGCCTCCTGCGATGTTTCGGGACCGCGGTCAGTCTACCGTCCGGTCTCGTCGGAGGCGGCATCGTGCCGATACCCCAGCGCCGCAATGGCGACGAAGACCGCCACGACGATCTGTCCACCGCCGGCGATGCCGAAGATCCCGTGCGCGTCGACGCCCCAGAACAGCAGCAGTCCCACGCCGATTCCCGTCTCGACCACGCCCGTCAGGGCCCAGTCCCGCGCCGGGACGAACCGCTTGCGGGTCCGCGCCCACGCGACGAGCTGGCCGACGCCGCCGGCGATCCACCCGGCTGCCGCGGCGATGGTCACGCCCGCGACTGTGGGCAAGAACACCAGTGCGACGCCGGCCGCGAGCCAAGCGATAGCCGTCGCCGCGAGCGCCGAACGGGCCGCCGTCGGAGTCGCGGGGTCGACGATCAGCCGGCGCAGCAGCGTCGCGTTGAGCACGAAGAATCCGGCCAGGATCAGCGACAACGCCTGCAGCGGCGGGGCCGCCCAGAAGACGCTCGTCAGGCCGAGGACCGCGGCCAACGCCGCCCGCAGCAACAACGGTTTCCAGTAGGCGCGGGCAACGACGGCGGGGGTCTGGACGGAAGGCACCCGTCGATTCTACGGGGCGGCCGCATGTCATCGTCGGACACGTCCGCGCATCGGGACGGGCGCGAGGGGTAAAGTCCGTGCAGCATCCGCCGCGTCGGAGGGCCGGCACCTGGGGACCGGCACCTGACCTCGGACTACACCGTCTCCGGAAGGCCCACCCTTGGAATCCTCTTCGCCTGCCGTCCTCGCGCCGGCCGACAGTACCGCGTCGACACCCGAGGCGGGCCTGCGCCGATCCTTGGGGCCGCGCCACCTGATCATGATCGCCATGGGCGGGGTCATCGGTTCCGGACTCTTCGTCAGCTCCGGCTACACGATCTCGCAGGCTGGGCCCCTCGGCGCGGTCATCGCGTACCTCATCGGCGCGTTTGTCGTGTACCTCGTGATGTCGTGCCTGAGCGAGCTGGCCATCGCCCACCCGGTCTCGGGCGCCTTCCATATCTACGCCTCCCGCTCCATCGGTCCCGGCACGGGCTTCGCCACCGCCTGGCTCTACTGGCTGACCTGGGCCGTGGCCATCGGTTCCGAGTTCACGGCCTCAGGCCTGCTCATGCAGCGCTGGTTCCCCGACGTGGACGTCTGGGTCTGGTGCCTCGTCTTCGCCGCGCTCCTCTTCGGCCTCAACGCCGTCTCCTCCAAGTTCTTCGGCGAATCCGAGTTCTGGTTCTCCCTCGTCAAGGTCGCGGCCGTCATCGGCCTCATCGTCCTCGGTGGCGCGGCGCTGCTCGGCTTCCAGCCCCTCGGCGCAACGGGGGACCACCCCGTCCTCTTCGAGAACTTCACCACGGACGCGGGCCTCTTCCCGCACGGCTTCACGGGCGTCTTCATCACCACCCTCGCCGTGTTCTACGCGTTCTCGGGGTCCGAGCTCATCGGCGTCGCCGCGGGCGAGACGAAGGACCCGGCCGTCAACATCCCGAAGGCGATGCGCAGCACCGTCATCCGCCTGCTGATCTTCTTCGTCGGTGCCATCGCCGTCATCGCTGCGACGGTCCCGTTCGATCAGGTCGGCCTGGACGAGAGCCCCTTCGTGACGGTCTTCTCCGCCGTGGGCGTCCCGTGGGCGGCAGACATCATGAACTTCGTGATCATCACTGCGCTCCTCTCCGCCGGCAACAGCGGCCTCTTCTCCTGCGCGCGAATGCTGCACTCGCTCGCGGGCGAGGGCCAGGCCCCGGCCGCCCTGAAGAAACTCACCAAGCGCGGGATCCCGCTCGTCGCGCTGTCGGTGAGCATGGTCGGCGGCCTGGCCTCCCTCGTCAGCAGCGTCGTCGCCCCGCAGACGGTCTTCCTGGTGCTCGTCTCGATCTCCGGTTTCGCCGTGGTCGGTGTCTGGATGTCCATCACCGCCTCCCACTTCTTCCATCGCCGGGCGTTCGTGCGCGACGGCGGCGACGTCGCGTCCTTGCCCTACCGCGCCCCGCTGTACCCGATCGTGCCGATCCTCGCGTTCACCCTCTGCCTCGTCTCGCTCGTCGGCATCGCGTTCGACCCCACGCAGGCGGCCGCCCTCTACTTCGGGATCCCGTTCGTCGCGGCCTGCTACGCGTACCACCACTTCAAGATCAAACCCGCCAGCAGCGCGCGGTCCGCCGCCTGAGCACCCGAGGCGGCACCGCCGTCGTGCTCTCCCCCGCCCCCGACCCCACGGAGAACCGCATGCCCCGCACCACCCGCCTCTCCGGCCTCCTCGCCGCCGGACTGGACCTCATCGTCGACGGCGCGCTCGCCACGGAGCTCGAGGCGCACGGCTGCGACCTCGAAGATTCGCTGTGGTCGGCCAAGGTCCTGCTCGAGCAGCCCGAGCTGATCCAGCGCGTGCACCGCGACTACTTCGAGGCCGGGGCGCACGTCGCGATCACCGCGAGCTACCAGGCCACGCCCCAGGGCTTCGCGCCGCGCGGGCTCGACGCCGAGCAGGCTCTCGCCCTCGTGGGCTCAAGCGTGCGCCTCGCCGACGCAGCCCGCCAGGATTACCTGCGGGAGCGCGACGGCGGCGCGGCAACCCTGATCGTGGCCGGTTCCGTGGGCCCCTACGGCGCGTTCCTCGCCGATGGCTCCGAGTACCGCGGCGACTACCGGCTCACGCACGCGGAATTCGTCGCCTTCCACCGCCCGCGCATCGAGGCGCTCGTCGCGGCCGGCGTCGACGCCCTGGCGTGCGAGACGCTGCCGTCCGCCGCGGAGGCGGAGGCGTTGCTGGCGCTCGTGGCCGAGTACGACGTCGAGGCGTGGTTCTCCTTCACCTTGCGCGACGGCGGACACATCAGCGACGGGACCGCGCTGGCGGACGTCGCGGCGGCGTGTGCGGCGCAGCCGCTCGTCGCCGCCATCGGCGTGAACTGCGTGCCGCTGGAGCTCGTCTCCCCGGCGCTCACGGCTCTGCGGGCGGCGACCGACCTGCCGCTCATCGCCTACCCGAACTCGGGCGAAGAGTACGACCCCGTCACCAAGACGTGGGCCCCGGCCACCGCGTCGGGCGGCCCGCGGCTGGTCGCTCCGGCCGACGGCGCCGACGAGTGGCGGGCGCTGGGCGCCAGGCTCATCGGCGGTTGCTGCCGGACCACGCCGGGCGACATCGCCGCGTTGGTACAGGTTCTGCCCTGATCAGGCACGTCGATCACCAGCGGAGGCTCGTATCCGAAAGGTTCGACGTCGGGCCCACTACCGTCGGTGTCGATAGAATCGTTCCGACATGACGAACCTGTTCCGGTCCTTCGGCCACCTCCTTCCGATCTTCGTGATCCTCGCGGCTGTTCTGGCCGTCGCAGTACTCCTCGCCTACGTCCCCGCGCTCCGTGCGCGCCGGCCAGTGGGCCGCCGGATGCTGTGGCTCTGGGCGACGCTCTGTTGGGGCTCGGGGGTGCTCCTCGTGACGCTCTATCCCCAGGCGTGGGGCTTGGAGCCGACCCGCACGCTCTCGCTCGTCCCGTTCGCCTCGTTCGCCGGTGGCGCCGGCGTCGGCGGCTCGGTCCTGGTAGAAGCGGCAGCGAATTTCCTGATGTTCCTCGCCGGGGGTCTCCTCTTGAGCTTCGCGACGGACAGGATCGGCGTCATCGCCGCAATAGGCGTGGGGCTGGCCGTGTTCGTTGAGATCTGCCAGTACGCGTTGGCGCTCGGCCGCGTAGCCAGCATCGACGACGTGCTCTGGGCGGGCACCGGCTGCCTCTTGGGCGCCTCCATCGCACGACTAAGCTCACGGTATGGGCAAAATTTTCGATTCAATCGACGACAACCTGCAGGCCTGGATCGACGAACAACCCATGTGGTTCGTCGCGACCGCCCCGCTCGACGCTGACGGCCACGTCAACGTCTCACCGCGCGGTCACGACTCGTTCTCGGTTCTGGGACCGCATCGGGTGGCATGGGTCGACTACACCGGCAGCGGCGTTGAGACGATCGCGCACCTGCGGGAAAACGGTCGGGTGTGCCTCATGTTCAACTCCTTCGGGCCCCGGCCCCGGATCGTCCGGCTGCACGGCCGCGGGTCGGTATTCCTGCCTGGAACCCCGGAGTTCGACGACGTCGTGGCGAATCATCCGCACCACCCAAGCACGCGAGCCGTCATCGTCGTCGACGTGACGCGCATCAGCGACTCGTGCGGCTGGGGCGTCCCCGTGATGGAGCTGACCGGGGAACGGGAGCTGATCCGGCTCCACGCAGAGAAGAAGGGGCCGGACGGCCTGGCCGAGTACCGTGCGGAACGCAACGCTCACAGCATCGATGGCCTGCCCGGGTTCCCGGCGGAGTCCTAGCGACTACTCGAGCCGCATCCACGCGTCGTTGCGAATCCGCCACGTCAGCGTGAGCGCCCGGGCGACCAGGTATCCGACGCCGAACGCGAGCCAGAGTTTCAGGATCGGCTCCCCGGGCACCTCGGCCCACGCCGCGACCGCGAGCAGCGGGGCGTAGAGCACGAACGCGACGAGCCCGGCGAGTGCGAGGTATTTCGCGTCGCCGGCTCCGATCAGGACGCCGTCGAGCACGAACACGAGCCCGCACACCGGCTGCGATGCCGCCAGCACCCAAAGGCCGATCGTCGCGGCGGCGCGGACGTCGTCGTCGCCCGTGAACAGGTACGGCAGCCAGGGCGCGGCGAGTGCGAGCACCGCGCCCGTGAAGAGCCCGAAGAGAAGGCCCCAGCGCGTCATCGTGCGCGTGAGCGCGTGCGCGCGGGCCGGGTTGGCGGCGCCGAGCTCCTTGCCGATGAGCGCCTGGGCGGCGATCGCGAGGGCGTCGAGCGCAAACGCGAGGAACGTGAAGAGCGTGAAGACCAGCTGATGGCCGGCCAGTGTGACAGGGCCCTGGCTGGTGGCGACCCAGACGGTCGCGAGGATCGCGATGCGCAGGCTCAGAGTGCGCAGCATGAGCCACGATCCGACGTGCGCCATGGCGACGACGCCGCGTCGGCTCGGCCGCAGCGGCACCGACGCGGCGCGGGCGCGCGGGACGAGGAGCGCCAAGTAGACGAGGGCCATGGCCCACTGCACGATCGACGTGCCGATGGCGCTGCCGGCGACCGACAGCCCGGCCCCGTAGACGAGCGCGTAGTTGAGCAGGATGTTCACCCCGAACCCGGCCGCGGCGACGTACAGCGGGGTCTTGGTGTCCTGCATGCCGCGCAGCACGCCGGTCGCGGCGAGCACCAGCAGCATCGCCGGCAGCCCGGGCATCGAGAAGCGCACGTAGTCGATCGCGAAGCGTGCGACGTCGCCCGCACCGCCCATCGCGCCCACGACGGCTGGCGCGGCGAACCAGCCGGCCACGGCCAGGACGAGGCCGAGCCCGAGGGCCAGTGCGACGCCGTCGCGCCCGGCCGCGAGCGCCTGCGGCAGTCGGCCGGCGCCGATGTGGCGGGCGACGGCCGGGGTCGTCGAGTAGGCGAGGAAGATCAGCAGGCCGACGGCGGTCGTCACGACCGTCGCACCGAGGCCGATGCCGGCGAGTTCGGCGACGCCGAGGTGCCCGATGATGGCGGTGTCGGCGGCGAGGAACAGGGGCTCGGCGATCAGCGCGCCGAGGGCCGGGACGGCGAGCGCGAGGATCGACCGGCCGAGGCCGCGATGCTGCGCGCGGGGTTCTGAGGCGGTCACCGCCCCAGCCTATCGCCGGGTCGCGGGCCGCAGCGCCAGCAGCGCGACGCCCAGAATGCAAAGCGAAGCGGCGATGACGCTGGCCAGGAGATCCTCGGTTGCCCGCATCGGCCAGAACATCGGATGCGCACCGTAGCCTGGCGCGAACGCGGCGGCGATCACCGCGTACGCGATAGGCACCAGAGCCCCTGCCCGCCAGCCGACCGACGCGCCGACCAGCAGACCCACTCCGACGTAGCCGGCGGTATTTCGTGCAGAGGCCCACATCAACGCCTCACCCGTAGCCGCGAACGCCAGACCCAGGAGTGCCACCGCCAACACGAGGTAGGCGCAGACCAAGGCCGAATCCCAGCGAGCGAGGCACCGGCGCGCTTGCGCCTCGCTGCCGGCACCACGCTCCGCCAGGCTGATCATGATCAGGGTCGCCGAGACGGCCGGAAGCATGAAGGCCGCTGGCACGATCTTGGCACCGGTTCCCGTGAAATCCGGCAGCGGCGTCGGTAGCGGGGCCAGCCAGAACGTCGCGACTCCCACGACGACAAGGAGAGCCGCCGTCACCTTTGCGCGGCGGGTCAGCAGGTACCAGGTCACGACGACGCCCGCGGGAGTCGGACCAGAAGATCCGCCGCGTCTTCCGCGGAACATGCGGAGACCGCCTGGGCTGCCCGGTCTGCCCACAGACCCTGCTCTGTCGCGTCGAGCTCCTTCAACGACGCAAGCGCCGCGTGGGGTTCATCGGCTGTGTTCTCGACGGCGCTGCCAGCCTGATCCACCCACCACGCTGCGAGGAGTTCGTGGGCCTCGAAGAGGGCGGCGTTCCGCTCCAGCATCTCCTCCACGTCGCTCATCGCAGCGTCGAACTCGACCTCATCGACCTCGTCCAGACGTTCGAGGCAGTCGTCGTCGAGTCTCGCGCTCGCGGCTTCACCGACGCTGGCGTTTTCGGTGTCTCGGATCAGGGTGCCGAAGGCCCGTTCACCTGCAACCTGATCCGGTTCGGAGCTCTGCGTGAGCACGGCCGGCACGTGGGCACCGGTGCGCCGGTTGATATCGGCGAGGACCGGTGCGGCCTTCTGCCACTCAGCCGTTGCGCTGGCTGCGTTTTCGGGCCAGACGCAGACCGTCGGATCCTCCCCCACGCACACCAAGTCACCCGTCCGAGCAACAGTCGAACGCCAATCAAGGTGTTGGACCAGACCCACGGCGGTGACTGGCAACAGCAAGGCGACGCCGGCAGCAGTCCGACGCACCCACGCCCGGTGCAGACCGGCCGCACAGAGCCACGAGACGACCACGCAGAAGAGGGCCATCAGCACGATGGCCGCAACAACGCGGGGGTTGGGGACCTGATCCGCACTGCAGCAATCCTCGAGCAAAGCCAAATGCCGGAGCCAGAGTGGTTCCACTGCCGGCGCAAAGGCCAAGACGAAGAACCACCCTGCCGCGAGAACCGGGAGCGCGATGACCGCGCGCAGGCGCCAGCCCACCGCGAACCCGGTCGTGGCCGCGGCCGCCACCGTCGCCGCGTATGTCACCAGAACCAGCGGCGAGGGAAGGAACCATAGATTGAAGCTCGACGCGACAACCACGTATTGGACTGTCCAAGCCGCAGCAGCGGCCACAAGCAAGCGCCACAGCTGGCCCCAGGCGATCCGGAACCACCCTCGCTGCCAGACACGCTGCGTCCAGCCAGCATCGAATAGTGCCGCTGCCTGCCATGCGGCGGCGACGGAGACCACTGGCGCGACAAGGACCAGCCCGCGAATGCTGAGCCCCGTGACGGCGTCAGCGCTCGAGGCAGCAGGCTCCCCGTATTGGCTCAGCGCGAAGACCCCAAGCGCCGCCGCAATAGCAAAGGTGATGAAGGCAGGACGCCAGCGCAGTACGCCTGAAGAGACGGGCGTCATGCCGTCCGCTCCGGCAGCAGGCTCAAGTAGGCCGCCTCGGCCCGGCGCCTGTCTTCGTTTTCCGGCGCAAGGTGCATGAAATCCTCGAGCGGCCCTTGAAATCTCACGCTTCCACGTTGCAAGACGAGAACCTCGTCGAAGAGGCCGTCGAGATCATCAACAAGGTGGGTCGATACGACGATCGAGTGATCGCTCCGCAGATCGCTCATGATGGTCCGGAACCGGGAACGTTCGGCCGGATCAAGACCAACTGTCGGCTCGTCTAACAGAATCAGTCTGGCACCCGTAACGAGCACTTCCGCCAGACCCACTCGCCGCAACTGCCCACCAGATAGCGCCTTGGTCTGCTGATCTGCACTACTGCTGAGGTTGACCCGCGCCAGCGCCTCGGCGGCCCGGCGTTCGGCTTCCGAATTCCGCATTCCCTGCAACCAACCGGCGTACGCAACCTGCTGGTGAGCCGTCAGCCCGCGCAGTGCCGCCACATTTTGCGGCATGTAGCCCACCAACTGCCGGCCGCTGGATCCTTCGATGGAAACCGAGCCGGTCGTTGGGCGCAGCCCACCGCCCAGGAGCATCAAGAGGGTCGACTTCCCTGCTCCGTTCGGACCAAGAAGCACGGTCGAACCCGGATGCACATCCCAGTCGAGGTTGTCGATTGACGGACGAGTAGCTCGCCCGTACCGAAAGGTCAGTCCACGGCAATTCACATTGAGACTGCTGGCCACGATCAGTACTTGACCCCGACGTAGCACGCATGGACCTTGTCGCGAGACCAGCTACTCCCGTCAACGGTCGAGATCCCAGTGTTTCGCTCCACCACGTTTGTACCCCCACATTAATTCATGCATGTTGAGAGAGCTTGCTCTCGACTGAGCCATAGGGAGTCTAGCCTCAGGGTGCCCGGTAGCGATGAATCACCCGTGTCGACGAAGCGAGACCCAAGCCCACCCGGCCGCGACGAGGGCCAACGCCGCGACACAGGCGACGACGCCGGCCCAGCCGAACGGCGCGAACGCCAATCCGACGGCCCAGCCGAAGAGGCTCGAACCGCCGTAGTATCCGAGGTTGTAAAGGCCCGTGGCCTGCGCCCGGCCCGTCGGTGCGAAGGTCGAGATCCAGCCGCTCGCGACGGCGTGCGCGACGAAGAAGCCGGCCGTCAGCACCACGAGGCCGGTGATGATCGTCGGCAGCCACGTGATCAGGGTCAGGGCCAGCCCGGCGAGCATGAGCGCGATCCCGCCGAGGAGCGTGTGCAGCCGCCCGAATCGGAGGGCAAGCCGGCCGGCCCGGGGTGCCGCGAACGTGCCGGCCAGATACGCGATGAACACGAGCGCGGTCAGCGCGGGCGCGACGAGCAGCGGCGGAGCCTCGAGCCGGAAGCCCAGGTAGTTATAGACCGCGACGAACCCGCCCATGAGCAGTAGCGCCTGCCCGTACAGCGCCAGCAGCTGCCGGCTGCGCAGCACGGCACCCAGCTTGGCGCGGAAGCTCGGCGGGGCGCCGGCCGCCGTCGTTCCCCGCGCCGCGCGCTCGGGCACAAATCCGCGCGCGGGCGGCGAGGCGAGGATGAAGACGACGGCGGCGATCGCGGCGATCACGGTCACAGCGCCGAAGCCGAACCGCCACGAGGCGAGCTCGCCGAGCGGTCCGGCCACGAGGCGACCGGAGAGCCCGCCCACCGTGTTCCCCGAGACGAAGAGGCCCGCGGCCGTCGCGACGCCGGCCGGCGTCAGCTCCTCGGAGAGGTACGCCATGGCCGTGGCCGGGATCCCCGCGATCGCGGCGCCCTGGGCCGCGCGCAGCGCGAGCAGCCACGCGAAGTCCGGGGCGAAGCTCACGGCGATGCCGAGCACGACGGCGGCGATCATCGCGATCGTCAGCGCCCGCTGCCGGCCCAGCCGGTCGGCGACGATGCTCCACGGGAGCACGGCGAGCGCCAGCCCGCCGGTCGCCGCGGACACCGACAGCGCGGCCTGGGGCTCGGTGACGACCAGGTCGCGGGAGAGCGACGGAAGCATACCCTGTGCGGAATACAGCTGGCAGAAGGCCGCGATCCCGGCGGCGAAGAGGGCGACGATGATGCGCCGATACTCGGCCGTTCCGGGCGCGTAGCCGCGCCACCCGGGGTCGCCAGCGCTCGCACTCGTCACCTTCGCACTCTACGCCCGCCGCGCGCCCGTCATGAAAATTGTTGAACAATCCTGCCGAATGCGGCATGCTGGAGGAACGAGCAACGAGACGGAGGTCACTTCCATGGCACACATCGATCTGAATTCGGACGTCGGCGAGTCCTTCGGCAACTGGTCGATGGGCGACGACGCCGCGATCTTCGAATCCGTCTCGAGCGCCAACGTCGCCTGCGGTTTCCATGCCGGGGACCCGACGACGATCGCGCAGACCTGCCGCGACGCGGCCGCCGCGAACATCACGATCGGGGCGCACGTCGGCTACCGGGACCTGGCCGGATTCGGCCGCCGCTTCCTCGACTGCTCCCGCACCGAGCTCGCCGACGACGTGCTCTACCAGCTCGGCGCCCTGCAGGCCATGGCGGCCGCAACTGGCAAACGCATCCACTACGTCAAGCCCCACGGGGCGCTCTACAACGCGATCGTCACCCACGAGACGCACGCGGCCGCCGTCGTCGACGCCGTCCTGGCCTTCGGCGGAGACCTGCCGATCCTCGGCCTCCCCGGCTCGGCGGTGCACGCCAAGGCCGAGGCGGCGGGCCTGCGCACCGCCACGGAGGCCTTCGCCGACCGCAACTACACGCCGGAGGGGACCCTGGTCTCCCGCCGCGAACCGAACGCCGTCATCCACGACCCCGAGACCGTCGCCGCGAACATGGTGCGCCTGGCGACCGCGGGCGAAATCGTCGCCGTCGACGGTTCCGTACTCACGGTCGACGCCGAGAGCATCTGCGTGCACTCCGACACCCCCGGCGCGGTCGCCATGGCCGCCGCCGTGCGCCGCGGCCTCGAGGACGCCGGCGTGCACATCCGGAGTTTCGCGTGAAACGCTTCGAGGTCCGCCCGTTCGGCGACCGGGCGCTGCTCATCGAGCTGGAGGGCCTCGACGACGTCCTGGCCCTGCAGGCCGAGCTCGCCGAGCGCCCGCTGCCCGGGCAGAGCGAGGTCATCGCCGCCGCCACGACCGTACTGCTCCGCGCCGACTCGCCCGCCGCGGCGCGACGCCTGGGTGAGCGCCTGCGCGCGGGCCTGCCCGCGGCCGCGGGAACCACCGGCACGGGCCGCCTCGTCGAGATCGACGTCGTGTACGACGGCGACGACCTCGCCGAGGTCTCCCGCCTCACCGGGCTCAGCACCGAGGCCGTCGTCTCCGCGCACACCGGCACGGAGTGGACCGGCGCCTTCGGCGGATTCGCGCCGGGCTTCACCTACCTCAGCGGCGGCGATCCGCGCCTGGAGGTGCCGCGCCGGGACAGCCCCCGCACCGCCGTGCCCGCCGGGTCGGTCGCCCTCGCCGGCGAATACTCGGCCGTCTACCCGCGCGAGAGCCCGGGCGGCTGGCAGCTCATCGGCCGCACCGACGCCGTCCTCTGGGACCTTGGGCGCGAGCAGCCGGCGCTCATCGCCCCGCTGGACCGCGTGCGCTTCCGCGCCGCAACCGAACGCCTCAGCCTGAGCGAAGCCACCAGCAACCGCGCAGGTGCTGCCCCCGAGGCCTCCCCCGCGGACGCGCCGTTCGCCTCGGAGCCCGGCCTCGAGGTCCTCGACCCGGGCCTGCAGTGCCTCGTCCAGGACCTCGGCCGCGCCGGCCAGGCCGCCCTCGGCGTGCCCGTCTCGGGCGCCGCCGACCGCCCGGCCGCCGCCCAGGCCAATCGCCTGCTGGGCAATCGGGCGGCGGACGCCGTGATCGAAATCCTGCTCTCGCGGGCGCGCTTCCGCGCGGTCGGCGACCAGGTGCTCGCCCTGACCGGGGCCACCGCCGACGCGGTCGTCACCCCCGCCACCTCCGACGATCGCCGGGTCCAGCGCCCGGCGCCCTTCGACGCCCCGTTCGCGCTGCTGGACGGCGAAACCCTGGATCTCTCCCCCGCGTCGGCCGGCCTGCGCACGTACCTCGGGCTCCGCGGCGGCATCGCGGCCGAGTCCACCCTCGGCAGCCGCGCGACCGACTCGCTCTCCGGGCTCGGCCCGGCCCCGCTGACCGCCGGCGCGCGCCTGCCCCGGCTCACCTCGCCCCGCCTGCGCCCGGTCGGGGCGCCCGAGCCCAGCACCCTGCGCATCCCCGGCCCGCACGACGACGGCGCCGCGACCCTGCGCTTCGTGCCCGGCCCGCGCGCAGACTGGTTCGGTGATGAGGAGCTGGCGCGGTTCGCAGAGCAGACCTGGACCGTCGCGGCCGACTCCAATCGGGTGGGCCTGCGCCTGTGCCTCGAGGAGCCCTCGCCCGGCGACGCCGCTGCAGCGGCTGAACCGGGGTCCGCCACCGCGCGCGGCCCGCTGGTCCGCCAGCGCGACGGGGAGCTCGCGAGCGAACCGATGGTCGCCGGCGCGCTCCAGGTCCCCCCGTCCGGCCTGCCCGTGCTGTTCATGGCCGACCACCCGGTCACGGGCGGCTACCCGGTGATCGGCACGGTCATCGGCGAGGACCTCTCCATCGCTGCCCAGCTGCCGCCCGGGTCCCGGGTCCGTTTCCGCGCCGTCGCACCCGGCACGACCCCCGCGGCCCGCGCGGACCCGGCGCACGGTGCGACGCCGTCGTCTGCCTCCGCCCCCGCACCGAAGACACCCACCGGAAGGAACACCGTGCTAAAGAAGGTCCTGATCGCCAACCGCGGCGAGATCGCCGTCCGCATCGCCCGTGCCTGCGCGGACGCGGGCCTGACGTCGGTGGCCGTCTACTCGGATCCCGACGCCGACGCGCTGCACGTGCGCCGCGCCGACGAGGCGTACCCGCTCACCGGCGTCGCCGGCGCCGAGACGTACCTGAACATCGAGAAGGTGCTGGACGCGGCCCGCCGCTCCGGCGCCGACGCCGTACACCCCGGGTACGGCTTCCTCTCGGAGAACGCGGACTTCGCCCAGGCCGTGATCGACGCCGGCCTGGCGTGGATCGGGCCGGACCCGGAGACGATCCGCGCCCTCGGCAACAAGGTGACCGCGCGCGACATCGCGGTGGCCGCCGGCGCCCCGCTCGTACCCGGCAGCGACGGCCCCGTCGAGTCCGCCGACGCGGCCCGCGCGTTCGCCGAGGAGCACGGGTTGCCGATCATCATCAAGGCCGCCCACGGCGGCGGCGGCCGCGGCATGCGCATCGCCCGCGAGCTGGGCGAGGTGGAGGAGGCCTTCGCCTCCGCGGTGCGCGAGGCCGAGGTCGCGTTCGGTCGCGGCGAGTGCTTCGTCGAGCGCTTCCTCGACAAGCCGCGCCACGTGGAGGCACAAGTCCTCGCGGACCGCCACGGGAACGTCGTCGTGGTGGGCACGCGCGACTGCTCGCTGCAGCGCCGGAACCAGAAGCTCGTGGAGGAGGCTCCGGCACCGTTCCTGACCGAGGACCAGCGCGCGCGCATCCACGAGTCCGCCCGCGAGATCTGCCGGACCGCCGGCTACACGGGTGCCGGGACCGTCGAATTCCTCGTCGCCCCGGACGGGCTGATCTCCTTCCTAGAGGTGAACACGCGCCTGCAGGTCGAGCACCCCATCACCGAGGAGACCACCGGCGTCGATCTCGTCGCAGAGCAGTTCCGGATCGCGGCGGGCGAGCCGCTGTCCCTGACGCAGGACCCGGCACCGCGCGGGCACGCGTTCGAATTCCGCATCAACGCCGAAGACCCGGCGCGCGGTTTCCTGCCCGCCCCCGGCGACGTGGCCCGGTTCGACGTGCCCACCGGCGCGGGCATCCGCGTCGACACCGGCGTGCGCACCGGCTCGTCCGTCCCGGCCGCCTACGACTCGCTCATGGCCAAGCTCATCGTCGTCGGCGCCACCCGCGAACAGGCCCTGGCGCGCGCCCGGGTAGCGCTCGACGAGTTCGTCATCGACGGCGTGCCGAGCGTGCTGCCCTTCCACCGCGCCGTCGTCGTGGACCCGGCGTTCGCGGGCAACGAGGAGTTCGGCGTCTTCACCACATGGATCGATGACGCCTTCCAGCCCGGCGCCTCCGCCGTCGAGGGCTCCGAGGACACCGCGCTGCCCGCTCGGGACGGCCGCCGCGAGCGGATCACGGTCGACATCGACGGGAAGGGTGTCCAGGTCGGCGTCCCCGCGGACCTGCTGGCCGCGTTGCGCGCCGGCGGCGGGGCCCCGTCCGGATCCGGGCAGGAGAAGCACGACGACGGCGCGGCCGACGCCGTCGTGTCGCCGGTGGAGAGCAACCTGGTCAAGTGGGTGGCTGAGGACGGCACCCGCATCGAGGCCGGGGACCCGGTGGCCATCGTAGAGGCGATGAAGATGGAGTCGCCCGTGCCCGCGCACCGCGCCGGGGTGTTCTGCCGCGGCGACCAGGAGCCGGGGCAGGGTGTGAAGCGCGGCGAGGCACTCGGGAGGATCGACGGATAGATTGGTCTCATGCCAGTTCCCCGCCCGATCAGCTACGCGTTCCCCGACGAAACCGCCCCGCACGCCCACACCGGGGCGTGGGTCGCGTCCGTGCTCCGCACGTCGATCGCTGACGGGCAGCTCGCGCCGGGCACGAAGCTCTCGGAGCAGCGGCTCGCCGAGGAGTTGAAGGTCTCCCGCAACACCCTGCGCGAGGCCTTCACGGTGCTGGCGGGCGAGCTGATCGTGACCCGGCTTCCGAACCGGGGCGTGTTCGTGACGGCCCCGGACGCTGAGCAGATCCGGGAGATCTACCGGGTCCGGCGCCTCCTCGAGCCCGCCGCCATCCTCTGGGGAACGCGCCTCGACGTACCGGCCCTGGAGGGTGTGGTCGAGACCGCGCAGCGAGCCCGCACCGACGGCGACATCGCCGCGATGGCCTCGGCGAACCAGCGGTTCCACGAACAGCTGATCCGGGCCACGGAGAGCAGCCAGGTCGAGCGGCTCATGACGCAGGTGCTAGCGCAGATGCGCCTGGTGTTCCACGCTATGCACCGCGCCCCGGACTTCCATTCCCACTACGTGGACGCGAACATCGCGCTGGTCCAGCTGCTGCGGGACGGCCGGCGCACCGAGGCGGCCGACGAGCTGCGCGTCTACCTGGATCGAGCCGAGGCCGAGCTGATCGAGCACCTCGGAGCATCGGCCCCCTGACAGCCGGACGCTTCACGCTACGTCGCGCTCCTCCACCGTCAGCTTGGACAGGACGTCTTCATCCACGGAGACGCCCAGCCCCGGACGGTCGGTGACCAGAACCTCCGGCACCGCGTACAGAAGATCGCCGGGCTCCTGGAGGAACTTCAATGGCCCGGAGAGTTCGGTGGAAACGATGCTCGGGTGGCTCAGGGCCAGGTGGAAACCAGCCGCGGATCCGATGCTCGTCTCCAACATCGAACCGACCTGAACCCGAAGCCCGCCGAGCGACGCCTGCGTCGCCAGCCGGTGACAGGGAGTGATCCCCCCGCTCTTCATGAGCTTCAGGTTCACCATGTCCACTGACCGGTCACGCACGAACGGCAGCAGGTCGGTGGAATCCACCACGGCCTCGTCTGCCATGAGTTCGACGTCGGTGTGCTGACGCAGAAGCCGGAAGCCGTCCTTGTCATCGGCGGGGATCGGCTGTTCGACCCAGTCGATCCCGAAGGGCTCCAGGTCGCGAATCATCCGGCGCGCGGTGGCGATGTCGTCCCAGCCCTGATTGGCGTCGATCCGGATCCCCAGGTCGTTGCCGATGGCCTCACGGACGGCACGGACTCTGTGGATGTCCAGGCCGTCCCGCCCACCCAGTTTCATCTTCAGGTGCCGGTAGCCTTCGGCCCGAGCCTCGACGGCCTGACGAGCGAGGACGTCGGGATCGAGGATGCTCATGACCCGAGCCACCGTCGGCTGTTCAGCCTTTCGGCCCCCGAGCAACGCGTAGACCGGTCGCCCCGCCGCTTTCCCGGCCAAGTCCCAGCAGGCAATGTCGACAGCCGCCTTAGCCGCCCCGCACCCTTTAAGGATCCGGTCGAGTTTTTGGTGGATAGCGGTGATGTCGCGCGGATCCATCCCGATGACTGCTGGGACCAGCTCGGCGGCCAGCGTCTCCAGCACGCCGCGCTGGGTTTCCCCGGTGATGTGTCCGTCCGGGACGCTTTCGCCGTAGCCGATGAGTCCAGTGTCGGTCTCCAGCCGCAGAATGACACTCGGCATCGTGTCGTAGGTGTCGTAGGCGACCACGAAGGGTTCGTGCAGCGGGAGCTCGATGAGCGCAATCTTTGCGCCGGTGATTTTCATGCGTTGTGACTCGTTTCGGGGTTCTTGTGGGAGGCGGCCGGTCGGGGCGGTGCCTACATGACGCTGTCGAGGAAGGAGATGGTGCGCGGGTGCCGCGGCGCATCGAGCACCTCGGTGGGCGGCCCGGCCTCCACGACCACACCGTCGTCCATGAAGACGACCTGATCGGCGGCACCGCGGGCGAAGCCAATCTCGTGCGTCACCACGATCATGGTCATGCCGTCGGCCGCCAGTTGCCGCATCACGTCCAGGACCTCCCCGACCAGTTCGGGGTCCAGCGCGCTGGTGGGTTCGTCAAAGAGCAGCAGCTGCGGCTCCATGGCCAGGGCGCGGGCGATGGCCACCCGCTGCTGCTGGCCGCCCGAAAGCTGCGCCGGGTATGCGCCCGCCAGATGCGCCAGGCCGACGCGGTCGAGCAGTTCCATGCCCCGCTGCCGGGCCTGCTGTTTGGGAAGCTTTCGGACCCCGACGGGAGCGGCCCAGATGTTCTCCAGCGCGGTCAGGTGGGGAAAGAGGTTGAAGCGCTGAAACACCATGCCAATGCCGCGGCGCTGCCGGGCGACCTCACGCGGGTTCATCTCGTAGAGCCGGTTGCGGCGGCGCGTGTAGCCGATGAGTTCGCCGTCCACGGAGATCCGGCCGCCGTCGATGCGTTCGAGGTGGTTGATGCAGCGCAGGAACGTGGACTTGCCTGACCCGGAGGGCCCGAGCAGGCACATCACCTCGCCGGCGTTGACGGAAAGCGAGATGCCCTTGAGGACCTCGAGGCTGCCGTAGTGCTTGCGCACGTTCCGGGCCACGACGAGCGGCTCGCGGACGGCGTCGTCCAGCAGCGACTTGGGTGTTGCGAGCGTGCCGCTCATGAGCGGGTTCCTTTCGGAGAGGCGGGGGCCGCGGGCCCGTGGAGCTTGGCCAACAGCCGGCCGATCGGGCTCGGGCCGCGGGGCCGGCCGGCGCCGCGCCCGTAGTGCCGTTCGAGGTAGTACTGGGGCACGGACAACACGGACGTCAGGAACAGGTACCAGCAGCTGACCACGATGAGCAGCTCCACCTGCTTCAGGTTCTGCGCGGAGATCTGCGTCGCGACCGTGTACAGCTCCAGCACCGCGATCACGGACAGCAGGGAGGTGTTCTTCAGCATCGAGATCGTCTCATTGCCCATGGGCGGGATGATGACCCGCATGGCCTGCGGCAGCAGCACCCGCATCAGCGTGTACGCCGGGGACATGCCCAGCGAGTAGGAGGCCTCGCGCTGGCCTTCGTCCACCGAGAGCATGCCGCCGCGGATGATCTCCGCCGAGTACGCCGCCTGGTTCAGGGTCAGCGCCAGCAGGCCGGCGACGAAGGCGGGCACCAGGGTGTTCGTGTCGATCGCGAACCACGTGATCCCGGTGAAGGGGACGCCGAGGGAAATCTGGGAGTAGAGCAGGCCCAGGTAGCCCCAGAACACGATCTGGATGAGCAGCGGCGTGCCCCGAAAGACCCACACGTAGAACCAGGCGAACGCGTTCATGACGGGGTTGCGTGCCAGGCGCATGACAGCGAGCAGGATGCCGAGCACCGTGGAGACGAGCATCGAGACCACGGTGAGCAGCAAGGTCAGGCCGATGCCGTCGAGGATGCGCGGGTGGAACAGGTAGGCGGCGATCGCCGAGTGGTCGATGTTCGGGTTGGACCACAGGGAGACGGCGAGCGCGACGCCGCTGCCGGCGAGCAGCGCGGCCACTACCCAGCGCCACGGGTGTCGCAGCGGGACGGCGACGACGTCGTGCTCGGCCTCGCGCGTCGTCCCGGGGTCCGGGGCGCCGCCGCGGCGGTTGAGGGTCATCTCCCGGGTCACGACAGGTCCGCCCCCTGGTTGAGGCCGGCGCGTTCGACCGCGTAGTCCGCGAGGTCGTACTTATCCAGGATCTGGTCGTACGTGCCGTCGGCGATGATCGCTTCCAGCGCCTTCAACAGCGCATCGCTGAGCCCGGAGTCCGTTTTCAACACGCCGATGCCGGTGTAGACGGGGTTGTAGCCGGCAGGGTTCTCCGGGTCGCGGATGATCTCGAAGATCGCGCCGTCCCCGGCCGTCTTGGCCCCGTAGGCGGCGACCGGGGAGTCGACGACGTCGGCCGCGGCCTTGCCGGAACGCACGGCGGTCTGCACGTCAGTCTCCGAGGGCAGCTCCGCGATGTCGATGGCGGTGGACCCGGCGTCGAGGCACCGCTGTTCGTAGCCGCGCAGGATCTGCGCCTGGACGGTGGACTTCTGCACGGCGACCTTCTTCCCGCAAAGGTCGAGCACGTTCGTGATGCCCTCCGGGTTTCCGTGCGGGACCAGGATGGAGAAGCCCGCGTACAGGTAGTTGACGAAGTCGAGCGTCTGCTGGCGTTCGGCGGTGTCGTTCATGCCGGACATGATGATGTCGTGTCTGCCGGACTGCAGCGACGGGATGATCGTGTCGAAGGCCTGGATGCGCAGTTCCAGGGGCACTCCGAGTTTGGCGCCGAGGGCCTGGGCCAGATCGTAGTCCAGGCCGGTCAGTTGCTGGTTCTCGTCGAACATCTCGAAGGGCGGGTAAGGGATGTCGGAGGCGACCTTGATGACGCCCGCTTCCCGGTACTTCTCGGGCAGCGCCTCCGCGGCGGCGGGGTCGACGTCGGCGGCGGAGAGCGCGGGCGGGGTCGGCGGGGCCGCGCCGGCGGAGCACGCGCTCAGCGCGACGGCGAGGCCCAGGGCGACGGCGCCCAGCAGGGGCGTTTTCGATGCACTGCGAGTGATGCGCATGTGGTTCTCCTCAGGTAATGTGCGGTTCATGCCGGGTTGTCTTGGGCCAGCCGGTACCAGCCGGTCCGGGTCACCCCGGTCGCGCGGTAGCCGGCGGCGAAGGCCGCTTCGAGGACCTCGCGGACCTGCTGGCGCCACGCGCGAGCGGCGCCGAGGTCGGCGGAGCGCAAGGCCACGACGTCGTGCGGGGTCCGGCACCAGAGCGCCCCCTCGGCCTCGAACGACAGGGGTAGCCCGTCCGGCCCCGTGCTGGTGACGCGGTGGACCGTGGCATCCGGCAGGTTCACCTCGAGGTAACGGCCTTCGGCGCAGTCGCGGCTGCGGCCGGTGCCGAGTTTCCAGGTGGCCACGAGCCGGTCGCTCTCGTCGTGGGCGTTGATGCCGTCCTGCATGGCCCCGTAGAAGTCGCGGGCGTACTCGGTCGCCTCGGCGCCGAGCTTGGTCAGGTTGAAGCGGGCGTTGCGGCTGACGAGCGGGTCAAAGGTCCAGGTCATGGTGTCGATGCCGCGTTCGAGCGCCCAGGCCCGCTGGTGCTGCTTGACGGCGAATCCGACGCCGCGGTCGGCGGCCCCGGGGCGGACGCCGGCGATGAGCGAATACAGCGCCCGGCCGTCGCCGGTAACGATGCCGACGGCGGCGCCGCGCAGGGTCTCGGACGCATCGTAGGCGACGGACACGTTGCACTGCGCGTGGGAGATGCTGCGCAACAGGTCGAAGGGGATCGGCGCCCCCTGCGGGGACATTCCCCAGATGCTGACGAGCAGGGCCTCGACGTCGCGCAATCGATCGCGGTCGTGTTCGTCGGCGAGTCGGACGCCGGAACGGGACGCGGACGCGGCGGCCGCCGCGTGGGCCTGCTGGGCGATGGTGGTGGCCTCGGCTGTGAGTGACATGGCACCAAATGTAGGCGTCCAGCGCAGGCAATACTTCGGCCTGTACAACCAAGCTGGAGGAGATCCATTGTGCTCCAGCATAAGTGACGGTAGTTTGGCGGCGTGGCTACGACGCGAGAGACCGGCGAGACGATCGACCTGCGCGAGCTGCTGCGCGTCCTGCAGGGATCGGATCTGGTGCTGCGGTCGCAAGGCCCCGCCCCGGCCCTGTCACTGACCAGCCCGTCGCTGTACGACCCGTTCACCCCGCTCAAGGGCCCGGGCGGCGGCATCCTCTTGGGGCTCGGGTTGCACCCGGAACAACCCACGACCGCGGCGGTCATCGAGGAGGCGGCCCGGGCGGGATTCGCCGCCGTCGTCCTCAAGGATCACGGCCTGCCGGTCGCGGCGGCCGCGCAGGCCGCCGACGCGGCAGGCATCGCGCTGCTGAGCGTGAGCACCGCCGTCGATTGGCGTCAGCTCGACGCCCTGCTCGATTCCGCGCTCGGCACCGTCGCCACGGGCGGCAAGCAGACCTCCCCGGTAGGCGTCGGAGACCTGTTTGCTTTGGCCAACGCCATCGCGGCGATGGTCGGCGGCGCCACGGCCATCGAGAACCTTCAAGAGCAGGTCCTCGCCTACTCGACGCTGCCCGATCAGCCCATCGACGAGGACCGGCGATTGGGCATTCTGGGGCGGCAAGTGCCCTACCTGCCCGTGAACGCCGAACAGTACGCCGCCATCTTCCGGTCCTCTGGCGCGGTGCACATCAAGGCGGTTCCACCCGCGTTGGACCGGTTGGCCATCGCCGTGCGCGCCGGCCAGCAACCCCTGGGGTCCATCTGGGTCGTGGACGCCGACGGGACGCTCGACGCGAACGCCCGGCAGGGGCTCGAGCGCGCCGCGGACATGGCCGCGCTGCACCTGTTGCGCGCGCGCAGCGCAGGTGACTTGGCCCGGGCCCAACGCGCGGAGTTGTTGCGAAGGCTGCTCGACGGCGGCGACGACGGGGCACTGCTAGCGCGGCAACTCGGGCTTTCCGGGGCTGGCCCGTACACCGTCGTGGCCTTTCAGCCCGACGGCCCGGCCCCGGACGAGGTGACGCTGCTGCGCGTCGTCGATCTCATCACCGCCCAGGGCGGCGCCTTCCTGGGCGGCGCGCACTGCGTCCTGATGGGCACGACCGTCTATGCGCTCTTCGCCTCCGCGGGTGACCCGCTCGAGTCCCAGGCCCGGCGACTGGTCGCCAGCTGCCGGGCCGCGCTTGGCGTCCCGATGCGAGCGGCGGCGGGCTCCGCCGTCGACTCGGCCCCCGATATCAGCCGCTCCCGCCACGACGCCGACCTGGTACTCCTCTTGCTCGCGGGCGATGCCGGGCTCGGCGACTATGCGAGCGCGCGCGGGCTGGCCAGCCGCCTGACCCTGCTCGATCTGGCCACGCACTTTCGTCACGACCTGCGACTGTTCTCCCCGGCCGCGGCGCAGTTGCTCGAACATGACGCCGAGCACGGCACGCACTACGCTCGGACGTTGCGCGCCTACCTTGATTGCTCACGCGATTCAGCGCGAACCGCCGAGACCCTGATGCTGCACCAGAACACGCTGCGGTACCGACTCCGCCGCCTCGAGGACCTGTTCTCCGTGAACATCGACAACCCGGAAGACACTCTGATCCTCTGGCTCAGCCTGCACCTGAAGGAGCTGCTCTGAGATCGAACCGGGCTACCTGCGCCCCCCAAGGAGCCGGCAGGCCTACGGGATCAGGTAGTCGCTGTCCCGAGCGTCGGTGATGAGCATGTAGCCGGGGGCGTGGCCGATGGCGAGCGCGGGCCGCGACTCCATGACGGCCGCCTGCGGGGTCACGCCGCAAGCCCAGAACACCGGAAGGTGGCCCGCCGGGATCTCGACGGCGTCGCCGAAGTCCGGCCGCGAGAGGTCCTCGATGCCGATGTCCGCCGGGTTGCCCACGTGCACGGGCGCGCCATGGACCGCCGGATAGCGGGAGGTGATGCGTACGGCGTCGGAAACCCGGGAGGCAGGGATCGGGCGCATCGAGACCACCGTGGGTCCCGACAGCTGTCCCGCGCTCGTGCTGCGGATGGTCGTCTTGTACATGGGCACGTTGACGCCCTGGTCGATGTGCGCGATCCGGATCCCGGCGTCCATCAGCGCTGACTCGAAGGTGAAGGAGCACCCGATGATGAACGTGACGAGGTCATCCCGCCACCAGCCCGTGATGTCGTCCGTCTCAGCGGCCAGAACACCGCCCTCGTAGACCACGTATTTCGGCACGTCGGTGCGGATGTCACCACCCGCCAGCAGATCGCTCGTCGTCTGGCCGGCCTCGAGCACTCCGAGCAGCGGGCAGGATTTCGGGTTCCGCTGGGCGAAGAGCAGCACGTCGAAGGCCTGCGACTGCGGGACGATCAGCAGGTTGGCCTGAGCGAACCCTCGAGACCACCCGGCGGTGGGGGTCGTCAGCCCGGAGCGGAAACGGGCGCGCGCCGCAGCAGGGCTCAAGAGGGCGACGTCGAAGGCCTCGGGTGTGGATGGCATCGTCATGGTGCTTCCTTGCAGCTTGGTGGGCAGCTGGCGCGAGGGCCGGCTACGCCCAGAGGGCGGCCAGGCTGGCGAGCGAGTTCCAGCCCAGGAACAGGGTGAGCAGCCAGGCCGCGGCCCCGACGACGATCAGCCATTTGGGGTAGACGTAGCCCTGCAGCAGGTCCCGGCGGCGCCACGCGACCCACAGCAGGACGCCGAAGCCGACCGGCAGGATCAGGCCGTTGAAGGCGCCGGCGAAGATCAGCAGCGTCTGCGGCGCCTGCCCCAGCAGGAGGAACGCCGTCAGGCAGACCAGGATGAACGCGATGGTGATGCGGTTCCGGACGCGGACGGACGTCGTCGTGCGGGTGACGAACGAGACCGACGTGTAGGCCGCGCCGATCACGGAGGTCAGCGCCGCGGACCAGAGGATCACGCCGAAGAGGCGCATGCCGATCTCGCCGGCGGCGGCGCCGAACGCCTCGGCCGCCATGTTGTCGCTGGTCAGCGCGACCCCGCCGGCAACGACGCCGAGGATCGCCAGGAACAGCAGGATGCGCATGATGCCCGTGACGATGATGCTCAGGACCGAGCTGCGGCTGACCTCCTTGACGTGCTCCGGTCCGGACGTACCCGAGTCGATCATGCGGTGGGCGCCGGCGTAGGTGATGTAGCCGCCAACGGTGCCGCCGATGAGCGTGGTGATGACCAGGAAGTCGACCTCGGCGGGCATGACCGTGTTCTTCAGCGCCTCGCCGACGGGAGGCGCGGCGACGATCGCGACGTAGAGCATCAGCAGGATCATGATGGCACCGAGGAGGACGACGATCCGGTCGAGCGCCATTCCCGCGCGCTTGGAGACGAAGATCAGGATCGCGATGACGGCCGAGATCGCGCCGCCGATCTTGGGATCTAGGCCGAGCATGGCGTTCATGCCCAGGCCCGCGCCGGCGATGTTGCCGATGTTGAAGACCATGCCGCCGAGGAAGACGAGCCCGGCGAGGAACCAGCCGATGCCCGGCAGGACCTTGTTGCCGAGCTCCTGGGCGCGCAGTCCGGAGACGCCGATGACGCGCCACACGTTCAGCTGCACGGCGATGTCGATGACGATCGAGATCATGATCGCAAAGGCAAACGCCGCGCCGAGCTGGACGGTGAAGACGGTGGTCTGGGTGATGAAGCCCGGGCCGATCGCACTGGTGGCCATGAGGAACATGGCACCCATGAGCGCGGTGCGCCGGGCGGCGGGACTCATCTTTGGCTTCGACGCGGGTGCAGTCGACATGGTTGGCCTTCCGTGGTGGTTCGGGTGCGGGCGGCAAAAAGTGAGCGCGGCCACACCGCAATACGAGAAGGACTCTACTGGTTGTTCAACAATCCACGCAAGGGGTTGTTGAACAATAATTTCGACCGGGGCGGTGCAGCGCTCGGATCGCCCACCGACACACTGGCGGCAACGGGTGGTTCGCTAGCGTCGACGGGTGGTGCAGATCGACCCGCAAGCATCCCGACGCGAGACGAATCGACCCTACGCACACCGGCTCGGGCGCGGATAAGCTGGCGAGGAAGGGCGCACCCCGCCCACATGCATCCGACCGGAGGAGCACCCATGCGGATCGCCGTTATGCAGGCCTCACCCTCGATCCTGCGCGCCGAAGGAGCCAGCGAGGATGCGATCGCCGCGAACCTGGCCCTCATCGCCGACGCCGCCGAACGCGCCTCCGCCGCCGGCGCGGACCTGCTCGTCACCCCCGAGCTCTTCACGTGCGGCTACGCCCCCGCGACGGTGGCACCCCACCTGAGCGACGCCGTCGTGCGGCGGATCGACGACGCCGCCGCGGCGGTCGCCCGCACCCACGGCCTCCACCTCGTCTACAGCGCGCCGGGACACGCGGGGGACAACTGGACGATCACGGCGACGATCCTCTCGCCGGCCGGCAAGCGCCTCGCGACGCACACCAAGGTGCACCTGTTCGGCGGCGAGGAGCAGGACACCTTCGCCGCCGGCAGATCGGCGCCACCCGTGGTCGACGTGGCCGGAGTGGGCGTGGGGCTCATGGTCTGCTACGACGTCGAGTTCCCCGAGATGGTGCGTGCGGCCGCGGACGCGGGCGCCGACGTCGTCGCCGTCCCCACCGCCCTGACCGCCGAGTTTGCGGAGGTCCAGGACGTGCTGCTGCCGGCGCGCGCCCTCGAGTCGCAAGTCGGGATCGCGTACGCCAACCACGCCGGCCCCGCCCCGAGCCCTGACGGCGAGATCCAGCTCGGCGGAGGCAGCCTGATCCTCGGGCCCACGGGGAGGCTCCTCGCGAGTGCGCCGCGCACCCCAACCGGCACGGCCGAGCCGGCCCTGATTACGGCCGATGTGACCGCGGCCGACGTCGCCGCGGCGCGGACGCGCGTGCCCTATCTGCGCGAGCGCCGACCTGACCTGTACCGGGGCTGGGCCGACCGCGCCTGAGCGCCGGCGCCCGCCCCGGAGATCCGGTACGACGGCGGCGGGCGGCTACTCCTTGAGGTCCAGCGTCGGCGTCGGCCGGCGGAACCCGCGGGTCACCCACGCGAGGTAGAGCGCGCCGAGCGCCATCCAGATCAGGCCGACTACGAGCGTGCGCGGCGAGAGGCTCGTCCACAGCCAGAGGGTCATCGCGAATCCGATGCCGGGCAGGACCAGGAAGGCGATCAGGTCCCGACCGGAGCGCCGGCCCTCGTCGATCACGTAGTGCTTGATGACCGAGAGGTTGACCGCGGAGAACGCGACGAGCGCCCCGAAGCTGATCATCTCCGCCAGGAGGCCGAGGCTCACGACCACCGCGGCGCACGAGACGACCGAGACGCAGAGGATCGCCGGAACGGGCGTACTGAACCGGGCGGAGAGCCGCCCGAAGAAGGAGGTGGGCAGGACGCCGTCGCGCCCCATCGCGTAGAGGATGCGCGCCACGGAGGCCTGCGACGTCAGCGCCGAGCCGAGCGCGCCGGAGACGTAGGCCGCCGTGAAGAACACGGCCAGGAACTGCCCGCCCGCGGCCGCCATGACGTCGAGCGCGGCCGAATCGGCGTCCGCGAAGTCGTTCGACGGGTAGACCAGCTGGGCCAGGTAGGAGAGGCCGATGAAGACGAGGCCCGCGGTCGCCGTCGCGATCAGGATGGCCCGCGGCACCGAGCGGCGGGCGTCCTTGGCCTCCTCCGCCATCGTGGAGATGGAGTCGAAACCGAGGAAGGACAGGCACAGCACCGCGGCGCCGGCGAAGAGCGGGCCGACGCCGGAGAGCGAGCCGTCCCCGGTGAACGGGGCCAGCGGGTCAACCGCGCCCGAGCCGGCGATCGCCGCCCAGCCGAGGACCACGAACGTGGCGATGAAGAGGGCCTGCACCGCGATGATCACGGAGTTCGCGCGGGCGATCGAGACGACGCCGACGACGTTGAGCACCGTGACGAGCGCAATCGCGGCGACGACGAAGACCCACGCGGGCACTCCGGGCAGCGCGGCGTTCAGGTAGAGGCCGATCACCAGGTAGTTGATCATCGGCAGGAAGAGGTAGTCGAGCAGCAGCGACCAGCCGGCGAGGAACCCCGTCCCCGCCCCGAAGCTCTGCTGCGTGTAGGTGTACGCGGAGCCGGCCACCGGGTACGCCCGCACCATGCGGGCGTAGGAGTTGGCCGTGAAGACCATGGCGGCGAGCGTGATGAGGTAGGCCGCGGGCACGCGCCCGCCGCTCATCTCGGTGACGATCCCGTACGTCGTGAAGACCGTGAGCGGGACCATGTAGACAAGCCCGAAGAGCACCAGCGAGGGCACGCCGAGGACCCGTTTGAGGTGGCCCGTACCCGGTCCGGACGCGCTGCGGGTGAGGATGGTTTCTCGTGACATGGCTTTCGCCTCTCGTGAGGGGGTGCGAGGTGGTGCCCGCCCGGGCTGGGCCGGACCGGCGTGAGGAGCGCTGAGGGAGCTCAGACGACGACGGCGCGGCGGCTCCCAGCGAGGAACGTGTCGCGGACGCCGAGTTGGGCGAGGTCGGATGCCGGCACGGTGCGCGGGTCGGCTTCGAGCCAGACCAGGTCGGCGCTCGCTCCGGGGACGAGGCGCCCCCACGCGGCGGGGCCGGCGTCGGCGAACGCCTGGTAGGCCACCGCCCGGGTGTACGCCTCGAGGGAGGCGTCGACCCCGAGGATCTCGTGCGGGGTCCACCCGCCGGCGGGGTCGCCGCCCTCCGTCTGCCGCGACACCGCGACGGCGATCCCCTCGAGCGGGGCGCCGGAGGAGACCGGCCAGTCGGAACCGAAGGACAGCGTCGCCCCCGTGGACGCGAGCGTCCGCAGCGGGTACTGGCGCTCGGAGCGCTCCGGGCCGAGCCGCGGTTCCGTCAGCACGGTCATGAGCGCGTCGAGCTGCGCCCAGAGCGGCTGCATGCAGGCGATCACGCCCAGTTCCGCGAAGCGGTCCATGTCCGCGGCGTCGACCAGCTGGGCGTGGGCGATGACCGGGCGCCGGTCCCGGGGGCCGTTGGCCGCGGCCGCGAACTCGATCGCGTCGAGCCCTTGCCGGACGGCCGCATCCCCGATCGCGTGGATGTGGACCTGGAAACCCGCCGCGTCGACGGCGCGGACGGCGTTGTTGAGGGCCTCGGGCTCCCAGACCCGCAGCCCGTGGTCGTGCAGCCCGGAGCAGTACGGCTCGAGCAGCGCGCCGGTCTGGTTCTCGACGACGCCGTCGGCGAAGAACTTGACGGTGCGGGCGGTCAGGCGCGGATGGCTGAGGTCGTCGACCGCCTGCCGGGCCCGCAGCATCGCGGGCAGCTGCTGCTCGAACCGCCGCGGGTCGGCGTAGAGCGCCAGGTTCATGCGCAGGCGCAGGCCGCCGCGGCGGGCGATCTCGAGGTACGCCTCGACGTCGTCGGGCTCCACCCACGCGTCCTGCACCCACGTGACGCCGCGGGCCAGGTAATAGTCGGCCGCGCGGTCGATCGCCTCGACGCGCTCCTCGATCTCGCGCGGAGGCATGACCGCCGTGACGAGGTCGACGGCACCCCACTCCCGGAGGGTCCCGAGCGGGCTGCCGTCGTCCCGGCGGGGGATCTCCCCCAGCTCGGGTTCGGGCGTCGCCGCCGTGATGTCGGCGAGTTCAAGGGCCCGTGAGTTGCACCACACGGTGTGATAGTCCCAAGCACGCAGCACGACGGGCCGGTCCGGGACCGCCTCGTCCAGCCACCGGGCGTCGAAGAGGCCGTCGGGCGCGAGGCTGCCGTCGTAAGACGCGCCTGTGATCCATTCCCGCTCCGGGTGCTCCGCGGCGTAGCGCCTCACCTCAGCGACGATCTCCTCGATCGAGGCGCATCCCCGCACAGCCGGCCCGGCGGATTCGAGCCCGCCGAACTGCGGGTGGGCGTGCCCGTCACCGAAGGAGGGCATCAGAAAGCCGCCACCCAGGTCCACGTGCTCCGCAGCCTCACCGGCCCGGGACCTGGCCTCGGGGCCGACGGCGGCAATGCGGCCGTCGAGGACCAGCAGCGCGTCCGCGTCCACCGGCTCCGCCCCCGTCCAGACCGTGCCGCCGTCGAAATAGATGCCCTCACCCATGCGTTCTCCTTGCTCGTCGTACTCATCGTCGCCCGAGTACGAACAGTGTTCGTATCGGCTTGGTTGGTAGAGTACGCCGCGACGGGCCCACCCACAAGAGTTTTTAGTGAAGTGGCCCACATTCACGAGATCGGAGCCCCATGCCCCTGAACCGGCGCGCACTCGTCGCCGCTGCGATGGACCTGCTCGATGAGAAGGGCGCGGAGGCCCTGACGATGCGGAACCTCGCGAGCCGCGTCGACCGCAAGGTCGCCTCGCTCTACAACCACGTCAGCGGCCGCCCGGAGCTCGTGGAGCTGATTCGTGCCGAGATCGTCGCGAGCATCGACACCGAACCGTTCGCAAGCGATCCGTGGAACGTCGCCCTCGAACGCTGGGCACGCTCCTACGGCGCCGCCTTCGGCGCGCACCCGGCCAGCATCCGGCTGCTCGCCACGACGCCCATCCGCGACGCGTCCACCTATGTCATGTACGAGCGGGTCGTCGACGGCCTCGCCCGCGGCGGTTGGCCGGCCGGGGAGGCGGTCGCCGTCATGCGGACGGTCGAGGCCTTCGTGCTGGGCGCCGCCCTCGACATGCTCGCCCCGGCCGACCTCCTGACGCCGGACGCGCCGGCGGCCGACCTGCCCGCGATCCGGCGAGCGCTCGCACCCGAGCACGCGACGACGTCGAGCGCGGCCGCCGCGTTCGAGCTGGGGCTGACGGCCCTGCTCGACGGCCTCACCGACCGCCTCGCCCGCCTCGCCCGCCTCCGCGAGGATCCGGCGTGACGAGTCCGGAACTGGGCGACTGGCCACCGGGAGGCCGTGGGTACGCGCGGTCGGAGGTCTCCGCCGTCGTCGGGCACGGCGAGGCGGCGTGGGAGCGCAGCGCCCAGGGCGTGCTCGCGTGGCGCGTCAAGACCGCCAGCGGATTCACCGTGGACTCCCCCGGCCCGGTGTCGCCGGGCGACCGCGTGCTCGTCACGGCGCGCCTGTTCGGCGCGCGGATCGTCGAGCCGGTGGAGGTCGTCTCGGTCGTCAAGGAACCCGATCGCGTCGGCTTCGCCTACCGGACCCTGCCGGGCCATCCCGTCTCCGGCGAGGAGGCGTTCATCGTTCAGCGCGACGGCGACGCGACGCGCCTCGTCGTCCGCTCGCTCACGCGGCCCGCGAGCGAGCAGCCGTGGCGGGCGCTGTACCCGCTCCTGCGCGTCGTCCAGCTCGTCGTGCGCCGGCGCTACCTGCGCGCCCTCCGGTGACCAACGCGCTCGACAGGCGTGCACCTACGACCATGCGCCCCGCGACAACCGAAAGCGCTTCGTGCCTGTCCCCCTGGATCAGACACGAAGCGCTGCTCGGGTACCCGTTACAACACTGCGGGTTTCAGTGGGCCGCCCGGGATGTCACGGACAACCGTGCCCTCCGTGCGCCTCGATTCCTCAGCCAGCCACACCACGCGGTGTGTCTCCAGGCTCTGCTGCGGCCCGGAGAGCAGGTGGGATTCGTCGCCCGTGGCAACGGCGCGAAGAAAGGCATCCACCAAGCCGTCATCCGCGCCTCCATGACCGTCCGCCGCACTGGCGCCACCTACCGCAGCCGAATCGATCGAGTACTTGCGGCCGGTTGCAAACTCTTGGACGTGCAACATCCGTCCGTCACCCTCGATCCAGCCGCCGGTGCCGAATACGCGGGTCTTGCGAAACGCAAGATCGGTGAAGGCCGTGACGGTGAACGAGGCCGTGACGCCACCTGCGTACTGGAGATTGACGACCTGATGATCGGCGACGTCGTTCTGGCCGTTGTAGACGCATTCGCCGTACGGCCCGACCTCCAGCGCTCGGTTGATGGACTCCGCGGAAACATCCGAGTCGAGCACCGCCAGCGGCCACTGTTCCCACCCGCCGCTCTCCAAGAATCCGCGATAGATCTTCGTTGCCGAGTAGGCGCACGTCTGCTGCAGCGGGCAGTCCACGCACCGATCACCGGCATTCGCCGGCTTGTTCTCGGGACGGAAGTGCATCAGCCCGCCAAATGAAGACACCTTCTCTACCGGGCGGTCGACGATATAGCTGAGCCAATCGATATCGTGGCAGGACTTGGCCATGAGCATCGAGGAGGATTCGGACTCGCGGCGCCAATTGCCGCGCACGTAGGAGTGCGCGAAATGCCACCAGCCGATCGGCTCCAGGTGCTCAACCGACGCGATCTGGCCGATCGCACCACTATCGATCACCTCTTTCAGCCGCGCCGTGTAGTCGCTGTAGCGCATCACATGGCAGACCGCCAGCATCACGCCAGCGGCTTCGACCGCGTCGACGATGCGCAGCGCCTCCGCCTCAGTCGGCGCAAGGGGCTTCTCGACCAGGAGGTGGTACCCGGCAGCCGCCAAAGCGACGGCTGGATCGACGTGGAGACGGTCGGGCGTCGCGATGATGGCAGCGTCGGCTGCCTTCTCGGCGGCCAGATCGTCCCACGTAGCGAACTCGCGGATCGGGTGCCCCGGCAGAGCGGCGAGCAGCGCATCGAGCCGCTCGCGGTCCGGTTCGACGACGGCGGTGACGACCGCACCGTTCTTGACCGCGCGGCGCGCGTACCCGAGACCGCGGGATCCGGCTCCGACAATGGCAAGGCGCACCGCGCCCTCCTTTCGATCGTTCACTTCAGCGCCCCCTGAACCAGTCCGGCGACGAATTTGCGTTGAAAGACCAGATACAGCGTGACCACCGGTGCGATCACGATGATCGTTCCCGCCGCCAGCAGCGGGATGTTCTCCCCGTACTGCTGCACAAAGGTACCCAGCCCGGATGGCGCCGTCCGCTTGCTCGGATCGCGAATGAGGATCAGCGCCAGCAGGAACTGGTTCCACGCCCACATGAAGGTCAAGAGCCCGTACGTTGTCACGGCGGGCGTTGCCCCGGGGAGGAGGATTTGGATCAGCGTCCGGAACCTGCCGGCCCCGTCGAGTTGTGAGGCTTCGATGATCTCCTGCGGAACGGACTCGAAGTGCGTCCGCATCCAGAAGATTCCGAACGGCATAAACGCCCCCATCAGCGGGAGAATGACAGCCCACTGGGTGTCGATCAATCCGATATCCCGCATCGAGAAGTACAGCGGTATGACGATCGCCTCGAATGGCAGCGTCAGTCCAGCAATGAAGAGGACGAACAAGCCCGTCTTCCCCTTCATGCGCATGGTGCCCATCGCGTAGCCGGCGAGCGTCGCCAGAACGATCGAGATCGGCACGACCACGACCGCGATGAACGCGCTCGACGCGATCAGCGTCCCGAATCCGGCCGACGTCCACGCTTCAGCAAAGTTGCCCCACTGCGGGTCGCTGGGCCACTCGAGCCGCGGTGAGAGCGTCGTGGCCGGCTGCAGCGCCGCGGAAACGAGCGCCAAGAAGGGAACAATCACGCTTGCGGCGGCCAGCAGAAGGAACGCAGCTGACATCAGCTGAGACATCTTCTGATTCATGTCTGCTCCCTTCCGAGCCGGCCGATAAGGGCCACGAAGATGAGGATGATCGCGCTCAAGACCGTGGCGAGGGCGCAGGCAAGGCCGACTTCGTTCGATGTGAACACCAGGCGATAGATCAGGACTCCAGGCACGATGGTCTGCAGTCCGGGGCCACCGCCGGTGGTGACGTAGACGATGTCGAAGCTGGCCAGGGCTGCGATGAGCGTGACCGTCAGGGCGACGACGACTTCCTTGCGAATGCCGGGCAGCGTGACATGCAGGAACAAGCCGACGGCGCCGCAGCGGTCGAGCTTCGCTGCTTCGTACAGCGAGGGGTCGATCTTCTGGATCCCGGATAGCAGCAGCAGCACGCACAAACCGGTTGAGACCCAGGTGCCCACGGCTCCGACAGCCGGGTAGGCCCAGACGAAGTCTCCGAGCCACGCGCGTGCCGCTCCCCCCAGTCCGACCGCCGAGAGGGCCTGGTTGATCGGCCCGTCCGCGCTGTAGAGGTAGCGCCAGATGACGCCAACAGCGACAAGGGGCAGGATCTGCGGCAGAAAGAGCACGGTCCGGACCAACCCGGTTCCACGCCGGGGCCGGGCGGCGATCATCGCTGCGAGCAACGCGCCAAGCACCACGGGAATCACCGCATAGAAAATGATGAACCCCAGACCGTTCCGCAGCGCGATCGACAAGTCCTCGTTCGCGAAGACCGCCACATAGTTCTCCAGCCCGGCCCACGTGGCGGCACCGATGCCATCCCAGTGCCAGAACGACGTCCAAATGCTCTGCGCCCAAGGAACCAGGATGAAGAGGGAGTACGCGACGAGCGCCGGGAGGACGTACAAGTAGGGAACAAAGTCGCGCTGTTTCCGGATCCTGCTCTCCTGAAGCACCTGCGGCCGGTCTCTATGTGCCCGCGCTGAGAGCGGCCTCCCCGAGCTACCGTCCCTGGTTTCGATGGTCATGGTCACTGACCGTGCGTCTTAGCCCAGTCCGACTGAACCGAGTCCAGGAAGTCGTCCACGGTGCTCTGCCCGGCGATGAGCTGCTGGGTACCGGACTTCAGCGTGTCATTCATGGTCGCCGTCGCGTTGTTGTTGAATGCGACCAGCCCGTCCTCCGCCGCAATCTGCGCCCATGCATCGACAATGTCTCTCTGGAGCGTTCCGGCATCCGCGACCGCAACAGACGGGTCGTTGGGCATGAAACCCTGCTCAAACTGCTGCACGCTGGCCTCCGGAGAGCGGAGGAAATCCAGGAATGCGGCAGCCTCGTTGGGGTGCTCGCTACGGGAGGAAATCGCGTAAGCGACCGACGTGCCGATACCCGTTGTGTTCTTCCCCGGGAAGGCGATGAATCCGGCATCCTCACCAAGACCCTCGCCGACCTTTCCCGCGTCCCAGATTCCGTCCACGAGGAAGAGTCCTTCCCCGGACACGAAGTTCTCCACGGCTCCCTGCAGGTCTGTTCCGTTGACCGTCGTGGCGTCGGGGATGTAGCCGGCGTCGGCCCAATCAACGAGCAACTGCGCAGCGGCCGCATTCTCGGGGGTGTCAAAACTCTGGCCCTCGTGCCCGAAAGCCCACGCGCTCGCTGCGTCCGCACCGCTGGCGCCCTGCCCGGCCAGCTGCACGACGAAGGCGGCGTGCCCCTCACCATTGCCGAGCTGAACGGGCAGGACACCACCATCCTTGGCCTCGGCCAAAGCGGATTCGAAATCCTCAACTGTCTGAGGAGCGTCGATCCCGAGTTCTTCAGCATGCCTCTTGTTGTAGTAGAGCCCGACCAATGAGAACCCGGCAGGGGCGGCGAAGAGCGTCCCTCCATCACCGAGGGTTGAGCCGTTCTCGTCCACGCGCCACTGGTTGAGCTGGTTGCTGGGGAAGAAGTCGTTCCAGCCGTACAGATCTGCATAGTCGTCCAGCGGAATCACCAGATCGTTCTTGACGGTGTTGCCCACGGCATTCAGCAGGACGATGTCCGGCGCCTGATCGGACGAGAGATTGAGGTTGACGCTCTGGTTGTAGTCCTCGTAGTTCGTCTGCGAGTAGGCGATGTTGATGTTCGGGTGTTTCTCCTCGAAGGCGGCGATGGTCGCCTCCGTGGCCGCACCCGACTCCGGCGTGGACATCAGTGTGAGCGTCACCTCTTCAGTACTCAGTTCGTCACTCACGGCGACCTGATCACCGGTGGTAGCAGAGGTGGTGCCGCCGGGGGCGCACGCGGTCAGGAAGAGGCCGGCGGCTGACAGTGCGGCAACGGAGTGGAGCAAGGTGCGGTGATGCATGATTAACTCATCTCTCAAGAAAGGGAATGCCATTAGATAAGAGTCTTGCGTAAGTAGGAATCTACAAGTGGCTCACCTCACTGTCAATACCATGGAAGCACTTCGTGAGAGATCGTCCCGATCAAGGAGAACCCGTTGACCGCACTGCAAGGCCAAGACCTCTCGTCGCTGCGACGCCAGAACGGCCGAGCGGTCCTCGCTGCGCTCTGGAGTCAAGATGACGCCCAGACGGTGCGGCAGCTGGCGAGCGTCACCAAGTTGTCCCGCCCGACCGTAGAAGCGGCCCTATCTGACCTTTCCACTCAGGGCCTCATCAGCACCGAGTCACCGAAAAGTCGCGGCAGCGGACGCCCATCCCGCGCCTACAGCCTCAAGGCCAGCGTGGGTGTCGTGATCGGGATCGACGCCGGCCCCCATGGAGTCAGCGGAACCATCGGCGACCTCCGCGGCGATCCGCTGGCGAGCCACAGCAGCCCTGCCTCCGATCTGAGCGGCTGCGAGGACGCCCTATTGGCAATTCAGCACGAAATCGACTACTTGCTAGCAAGCACTCCTCACGCCCGTCACGAGGTGCGCGCCCTCACTATCGCACTGCCGGGCATCGTCGACCCCACGGGCAACCTGGCCGTGAGCACCGTCGTTCCGGATTGGGTGACTGGCGGACTGCTGGAGCGAGTCGGCGCAGCCTACCCGAGCGCGCACGTCAGCATCGACAACGATGCCAAGCTGGCGGCCCTCGCCGAGCTGGACCAGGGTTCGATCGCACTCGGCGAAACGGCGATCGTCCTTCAGGCAGGTCACCGCATCTCGGCCGCCATTGTCGTGGAGGGGCGGGTGGCCCGCGGCGCCCACGGCGCGGCCGGCGAAATCGGCGCCCTCTCCAGCCTCGGCTGGTCTACTGCCTACGAACGCCTGAGGTCTAACGGGGCCCCAGCCACCAGCCTCCTCTTCGCCGCCAGCGAGGGAGACCCTCGCGCGCTCGACATCGTCGACCAGTTCGCCGACAACATCGCCGAAGGCCTGAGCGCCCTGTCTCTGTCGATCGACCCGCATCGCACCATCATCGGCGGCGGGATCTCCAACGTCGGAGAGCCTCTAGCCGAGGCGTTGCGCACCCGCATCGCAGCCCGGGCCATCTTCCCGCCCGAACTCGTGCTCTCGTCTCTGGGCGCGCACGCCCCGCAGCGCGGCGCACTGACGCGCGCCGCCCAGCACATCCGGGAGAGCTTGCTCAGCCGCTGAATCGCCGCCCGGCGAACTGATGGCGAACATTTCATTGCACTCTTTCATAAGTCGACTTATCCTGTGTACACGCCCGACGCACCCGGCGTCTCCCCCTGGTTGGCGAAGACCGACGACGATCACGCTCAGGAAGTTCACTATGAAACGCACTCAGGTCACGTGGGTTGCCTTGGCCACGGCCGCTGCCCTTCTCGGCAGTACGGCAGGCTCGGCTCAGGCAACGGAGACCCCGCCCGATGTACCCAGCAAACCGGGTTACACCCTCGACTTCGCCGAGGAGTTCAACGGCACATCCCTCAACACCGATCGGTGGTACCCGTACTACCTGCCGCACTGGGTCGAGCCGGAGAACATGTCCGACACCGCCGCTCGCTACACGGTGTCGGACGGCACGATCAAGCTGCGCGTCGAGGAGGACCAGCCGCCGTGGAATCCTGACCAGGACGGCACGGTCGTCTCATCCGCCATTCAGACGTTCAACGCCCCCAACTGGCACAAGTTCAACGGCTCGGCGGTGAATCGAAACGACCAAACGAACTTCAACGGATATACCACCAAGTACGGCTACGTCGAGACGCGCGCAAAGCTCTCCAACGCTGGCGGCGGTGGGCATCAGGCCGTGTGGTTAGTCGGAACGGACACCTCAACGACGGCCCAGCCGGAAATCGACTTCATCGAGACGTTCTTCAGCACCCCGGACAAGTGGCGCATCGCGGCCTACGGCTGGGGGGATCCCGATTTCTTGTCATCGTGGGCAATGGAGGAAGTGCCCGTCAGTGGGACGCCCACCGAGGAGTTTCACGTCTACGGCATGGACTGGACGCCCTGGGGGCTCAAGTTCTACTACGACGGGGAGCTGGTGAAGACCATCAACGATGCCCCCAACCAGCCCATGGGATTCGTGGTGAACATCTACACCGGTGCCGGTTCCGGCGCTCCCAACGACGTCTGGCCGAAACAGTGGGAAGTCGACTACCTGCGCGTGTTCAAAGACCAGAGCGGCTACTCCGAAGAACTCTCTTCCACCTGGAAGGTGCTGGCGAATCGCCACCTTCCCGGATACCTGAACATCGAGCCGAATGACGGCGTCGTGCGCTTCGGCGACGTGCCGATGAGCTACTGGAGCGCCCACTGGGTGCCCGAAACCGGCGCTTCAGGGGATACTCGCCTCCGCAATCGGTGGACCAACGAGTTCTTGTACCTCGACAACGACACCGCAAAGCACGGCACCGTAAGCTCCACTCAGACATCAGCTGATTGGCAGAGAACCGAAATCACTTCGACGTGGTTCCGCTTGAACAACCGCGCTGCTGACGGAGCCATCCATGTCGAGAACAACACCGGCTACCCGGAGTTCGGCTTGGTTCCATCCAACTGGTGGTCCTCGCACTGGACTCTGAAACCGGCCCCAGCCGCGTAACCCGCCGCCGTGGGTCGGGTTCGCCCGACCCACGGCCCCGACAGGAGGCCGCAATGCCCCGAAAATACACTCTGACCGGGTGCGCAATCGCTGTGGTGCTTCTCTCCGGTTGCGCCAACGCTCTGGATAGCGGCACCGATCCCGCACCCGCCACCGCCTCCGAGCACCAACCGCAACGCGACGGGGAGTCCTCGTTGTGGCACGTGGAAGGGGCGGCGACGTCGTTGCCTGAAGACGACCCTGATGTCATCGCCCTGCAACGGGCCGTGGCTCTCCATTCGGCCGCAGTGGACAACCGCAGCGCCGGCAATGTTGAGGACACGCTGGATGCTGAATACCAGCACTACTCCGACGGGTTCAGCCGAATGCTCGAGGACCAGAATCACCGCGCGTCAACCGAAGACCTGTATCAGGATCATGACCTTCAGACGCGGCAGCTCGGCGTCGCCTGGACAACGTCGAGCCTCTCAGCGGATCGCAACCGGGCCGTTGTCGGCTTCGAGTCGATCTTCGAGTTCACCGCGGGCGATGAGACCTACCTGAATGAACGCGAGCTCGAGCTCGACGAGCGCTACGCACAACCACGTGAGATCACGCTGGTACGCGCCGGTGAAGAATGGGTCATCGACAACATCGAAAAGGGGCCGCTGAGAGCAGCTGCAACGCTGGGCTCCTGAGTACGGCTCACCACCTCACTGAGACGCGGGTCGCCTTCAAGTCCCGAAGCGCTCAGCCTGTCGTCTGGATCACCAACGACGACGGCCGGTACCGCAGGGCGATGAGCAGTTCCGCCCGGGTGCCGGCGTCGTTCAGGTCCCGGCCGGTCAGATCGGCGATCTGGGCGATCTGGCGGCGCACGCTGTTGCGGTGCAGCCCGGTCGCCTTCGCCGTCGCGTCCCATCCCCCGTGCGCCTCGAGCCAAGCCTCGAGCACGTCGAGCAGCGCGGCGGCGCGGTCGGGCTCGAGCTCGCGCAGCGGGCCGAACGCGTGCTCGAACAGCAGCCCGCCGGCCTGTCTCCCGAGCAGCGACGGCACGGAGACCGGGTCCCCGGAGGCCCGCAGCGTGCGGCCGGCCTCCATCGCCCGGGCGCGCAGCACCGCCAGCCGCCGGTGCGTCTCGGGCAACTCGGACACTTCGACGGGGTCCGAGACCGCGAGCCGCCAGCCGAGCGCCTCGACCTCGTTCACGACCGGCGCCTCGACACCCAGGCGCGTGATCGCGGTGAAACCGAAGTCGGTGAGCTCGACGAGCTTGGTGTCGAAGATCCGCCGCCACTGCAGGATCGCGCCGGCCCGGTCGTGCCGGGCGGTCGGGCGCGAGCTGCGGCCGCGTTCGACCGGGGCCGGTTCGGCACGGCCGTCGGCCCGGAAGCCCTGCACCACCCGCAGGCGGGACCCGCTCGGTGCCGACGCGCTCTGCGCCGCCAGCTCGACGACTTCGCGCCGCTCGATCGCGCCCTCCTCCGCGGACCGCAGCAGCAGCCCGGTCGCCAGCTGGCTCGGCGCGAGCGCGCCCTCCGTGCGCTGGCGCAGGAGCGCCTCCAACAGCGAGATCGCCGTCCCGACGACGGACTGCTCGGCCGTGTCGAGGGGCCGCTCCGCTCCGAGGACGAGGGCGCCGAGGGTTTCGTCGCGGGCGCCGCGCAACGGGTGAGCGGCGATCCAGCCGGATCCCGCTGCCTCCGGCCGCCGCGTTTCCACGCGCGGCCCCCGGCCAGCGAAGAGCCCCTGCAGGACGTCGTCGAGCACGGCCTGTTCGGGCACGCCGACCCGCGACTTCGCGGCGACGGCCCGGGCTCGGGTGCGCCGGTTCGCACCGGCGACCATCGCCCATCCGGGCACGGTGCGCATGAGCGCCTCGAGCAGGTCTGCCTCCGGCCTCGGAGCCAGCACCGCCCGCATCAGGTGGCGATTGCCCTCGGCCATCCGGCGCATGACGCGCACGTTCTCCGCCTCGAGCAGCCGCGCAAACTCGAGTCCGAGCGCCGCGAACGGCACGTCCGCGGGCGCCTCGACAAGCGTCAGCCGGTGCCGCCGGCAGGCGTCGACGAGCGCGCCCGGCACCTCGTCGAAATAGGGGTGCAGCCCGAAGACCAGGGCCGAAACGTTGACTCGCGTCAGCCGTTGCACGTACCGGTCGACGGCGTCCGGCGCGCCCCCGTCACCGACGAACGGCAGACCCGCCGTCAGCACGACCTCGCGCTCGAGCAGGTACGGCGTTGGATCCTCCAGCTCGCTCGGTTCGACCCAGCGCACGGGAAGGGGGGCACCTGAGTCGGTGCCGGCGTCGTACACCCTGCGGACACCCGCGGGCAGGCCCGACAGGAAGCGTTCGAGCGGGACGCTCGCGAGGCCCGCGCCGGCCTCGGCGACGCCTTCGCGTGGTGCAGATCGACTCATGAGAGTCGATTCTAGGATAAAATTGCCCATTCTGTAAGGCAGCTCACATGCGACGCTGGGTGTGAACGGACGAGGCCCCCACCCCGCTGGAAAAGGATTCACCCATGATCGACACTCACGCGACAGTGCCGCCGCGCGAACCGTTGGCTCGCCAGCTGGCACGGCGCAAGCCCATCGAACAGATGGTCGCCGCCGCCGGAACCGACGGCAGCGCGAACAGCGGGCGGCTCAAGCGCTCGCTCGGCGTCTGGCAGCTGACCATGATCAGCGTCGGCGCCACGCTCGGCACCGGCATCTTCGTCGTCCTCGGCTCCTCCGTGCCGATGGCCGGCCCCGCCGTCTGGATCTCCTTCCTGATCGCCGGCGTCGCGGCCCTGCTCTCCGCCGTGTCCTACGCCGAGATGGCCGGCGCCGTCCCGGTCTCCGGCTCGAGCTACTCATACACGTACGCGACGATGGGTGAGGGCCTGGCGTGGGTCTGCGGGTGGTGCCTCGTCCTCGAGTACGGCGTCTCCGTCGCCGCCGTCGCCGTCGGCTCCGCCGAATACGTCAACGAGACGCTCAGCATCTTCGGGCTGGGCCTGCCGGCCGCACTCTCCGCCCCGCCCGGCGGCGCTGACGGCTCCGTCATCAACTTGCCGGCGATCGTGCTCGTACTGCTCGCGATGCTCCTGTTGATCCGCGGCATCTCAGAGGCCGCGTGGGTCAACACGATCATGGTCGTGATTAAGATCGGCGTGCTGCTGCTCTTCATCGGCATCGCCTTCTCGGCCTTCCAGGCCTCGCACTACGAGACCCTGCTGCCCATGGGCGCCGCCGGCATGTCCGCTGCCGCCTCCCGCCTCTTCTTCTCCTACATCGGCTTCGACGCCGCCTCCACGGCCGGCGAAGAGGCGAAGAACCCGCAGCGCGATCTGCCTCGGGCCATCATCGCCTCGATGGCGATCGTGACCGGCCTCTACATCCTCGTCGCCATTGCGGCGGTCGGCGCCCGCCAGTGGGACTGGTTCGACGGCACGGAGGCGGCCCTCCTCGTCATCCTGCAGGAGCTGACGGGTGCCAAGTGGATCTCGCTGATCTTCGCGGTCGGCGCCGTCGTCGCCATCGCCTCCGTGGTCCTCACGGTGCTCTACGGCCAGACCCGCATCCTGATGACCATGGCCCGCGACGGTATGGTCCCGCGCATCCTCGGCCGCGTTTCCAAGCGGACCGGCACCCCTGCCGCCGGCACGCTCATCTGCGGCAGCGTCATCGCGGTCATCGCCGGCCTCATCCCGCTGGGCCAGCTGGCCGACGCCACGAGCATCGGCACCCTGTTCGCCTTCATGCTGGTCAACCTCTCGGTGATCTACCTGCGCCGGGCCCGTCCCGACATGGAGCGCACCTTCCGGGTGCCGCTGTTCCCGTTTGTCCCGCTGCTCGGCGCGGGCATGTGCGTCTACCTCATGGTCAATCTGGGCCTGTCCACGTGGTGGGTCTTCCTCGCCTGGATGGTCGTCGGCGCCCTCGTCTACCTGGGCTACGGACGCCGCCACTCGACGGCGAGCCTCGCGGCCCGCTTGGCCGCCGCGGAGCACGCCGACGCCGCCCGCCCCACGCCCTGATCCCCCTGCCTCGAAGGAACCGAGCACCATGACTGAAAACACCTCCTCCACCACCGCCACCGCGGGTGCCGCCGCGACGGAGCTGCCGCCCGTGACCATGCTGAACCCGGACTTCCCGTTCAGCTACGACCACTACCTGCAGAACCCGGCCGGGCTCGGCTCGGTCCCCGCCGAGCAGCACGGCACCGAGGTCGCCGTCGTCGGCGCCGGCCTCTCCGGCCTGGTGGCCGCCTACGAGCTCATGAAGCTCGGCCTCAAGCCCGTCATCTACGAGGCCGGCCACATCGGCGGCCGCCTCAAGACCGCCGCGTTCGACGGCGCCCCGGGCGTCACGGTCGACCTGGGCGGCATGCGCTTCCCGGTCTCGGGCAAGTCGTTCTACCACTACGTCGAGATGTTGGGCCTCGAGACCGAGGAGTTCCCGAACCCGCTCTCGCCGGCGGCCCCGAGCACCGTGATCGAGCTCGCGGGTGTCAAGCACTACGCCGAGACCGAGGCCGACCTTCCGGACTTCTTCCACGAGGTCTCCGACGCGTGGAGCGCGGCGTTGAAGGAGCACGCCATGTTCTCCGAAATGCAGGAGGCGCTGCGCACTCGCGACGTGCCGCGCATCAAGGAGATCTGGAACGCCATGATCCCGGCGTTCGACGAGCAGACGTTCTACGGCTTCATCGCGGCGAGCCGTTCCTTCAAGGAGGCCGGCTTCGAGCACCGCGAGGCGTTTGGCCAGGTCGGCTTCGGCTCGGGCGGCTGGGACACCGACTTCCCGAACTCGATCCTCGAGATCCTGCGCGTCGTCTACACCAACGCGGACGACGAGCACCGCGGCATCGTCGGCGGCGCCCAGCGGCTGCCCGAGGCGCTGTGGAACCACGCCCCGGACGATCTCGAGTTCTGGCCCGCCGGCACCTCTTTGGCCAGCCTGCACCACGGCAGCACCCGCGGCGCCGTCGCCAGCATCTCCCGCGGCCCGGCGACCGACGACCGGCCCGAGGGCGACCTGCTGATCACCGACAAGTGGGGTCACACGGCCGCCTACGCGACTGCCGTCGTCACGTGCCAGACCTGGCTGCTCTCCACGCGCATCCACACCGAGGAAACGCTGTTCGCTCCCGGATTGTGGACCGCGATCGAGCGCAACCACTACATGCAGTCGTCGAAGACCTTCGTCATGGTGGACCGCCCGTTCTGGAAGGAACGCGACCCCCAGACCGGCCGCGACACGCTGTCGATGACGCTCACGGACCGGCTGCCACGCGCGACCTACCTGCTCGACAACGGCCCGGACGCGCCGGCCGTCATCCTGTTGTCCTACACCTGGAACGACGACGCCCTCAAGTGGCTATCGCTCGACGCCGACGAGCGCGTGCGCCTCATGCTGCACTCTCTGGCCCAGATCTACCCGGACGTCGACATCGCCTCGCACATCGTGGGCGAGCCGATCACCGTCTCGTGGGAAGCCGACCCGAACTTCATGGGCGCCTTCAAGGCGAACCTCCCCGGGCACTACCGCTATCAGCAGCGACTCTTCACCCACTTCAAGCAGGACGAACTGCCGGCGCACCAGCGCGGTATCTTCCTTGCCGGCGACGACGTCTCCTTCACAGCCGGATGGGCCGAGGGAGCCGTGACCACCGGACTTAACGCGGTGTGGGGCGTCGTGAACCACCTCGGCGGGGCGAGCCACCCGGAGAACCCCGGGCCCGGCGAGGTAATCGACGAGATCGGCCCTCTGCCGCTTGACTAGGCGGGACACCCCACGGAGCGTCATCTGCGACGCGAAGTGGACCCGGGCAGCGGCGTCTACTAGCTTCGACATTTAGACCCACTGTCCGGGCGCCAGCGTCGGTGCCCACGTCCGGGAGGAATCCTGATGACCGAGACATTCAACGTCCCGACGGCCGGCAGCGCACCTACCCCGGCCGGCAGCCCAAGCCGTCGGAGCCTGCTGGCCGGAGTGGGCGCCCTAGCGGCGCTCTCCGGCCTGGCCGCCTGCGCACCCGCCCCCGCGGCGGAGCACGAGGGAACTCCGGCACCGACCACCCCCGAGGAGGCGCTGAGCCTGCTCAAGGCCGGCAACGAGCGCTTCGCCGCCGGCGAGGCAAACCATCCAAACCAGGGCATCGACGCGCGCACCGATGTGGCAGGGCACCAAACGCCCTGGGCACTCGTCCACGGCTGCGTCGATTCGCGCGTCGCCCCCGAGCTTGTCTTCGACCAGGGCATTGGCGACATGTTCACCACGCGGACCGCGGGCGCCGTCCTCGACGACACCCTCGTCGGGAGTATGGAGTTCGCCGTCGGCAGCCCCTACGAGGTCCCCGCGCTCATCATCCTGGGCCACACCGGCTGCGGCGCCGTCACGGCCACGGTTGACGCGGTGGCCGCCGACCCCGAGAACCCCCAGGCCCCCGGCGAAGTCGCCGACATCGTCGACGAGATCGCACCCGGGGTCCGCGACACGACCCCGGTGGCAGATCCGTCGGAGTTTGTTGATTCCGTCGTCAGCGCGAATACCGTCGCCGTTGCGGAGGCGCTCGTCGAGCGATCGGAGATCATTCGGGCCGCCGTCGCCGCGGGCCGAACGCGCGTCGTCCCTGCGGTCTACAATCTCGAGACGGGGCTGGTTGATTGGGCTCCGGGCCGGGCCTGACCGGCCTCCTACTCGATCAGCCCTCCCGAGTCCCGCTCGATCAGGTCGTCGACGTCCTCCCCCTGCCACTCGTCGGGCTGCCCGTTGAGGTGCTCGCGGCCCGACGGGATACCGGGGCGCTGGGCGTTGAGGTCCCGCGGCAGCAGGGTGAATCCTTGCCAGTGCATCTCCATAGGCGACTGGTCCTCGTCGCGGGGTACGTGGTGGAATCCGACGGCGACCCACGAGACGACGTCGGTTAGCTCTTCGCGTTCACCGGACTTCACGAAGTCCAGGACTCCGCGTCCGCAGGCGGCGGGGTTGTAGGTGGCGAAGAGTTCGCAGTCGTTGGCGTTCGTGAAGGCGACGTCGTAACCGGCGTCGTCACCGTGGTGGTGCTCGTCGCGAAGCATTGTGAATGAGTCCGTCTTCTCCAAACCGATCTCGTAGGAAATCGGGTGGCCATCAGCGTTGAGGGTCTCCGGAGCGAGGACGCGCCACCAGCGTCGGTCGGCCTTGTCGGCGACTGCGGGATTCTCGATCCGCGTCAGCGTCCCCTCCACGATCCTCGACTTGCGGCCCTCCTTCCCCGTATCGACGGCGTCGTACTGCTCAACCGCCTGCGCCTGACCGTCGCCAAGGCCCCAGTCGACGCGCCAGACGGCGTTGTGCGAGTGACTGGCCGCGTAGTCCGCCTCGCCCTCGCCGATGGGCCACCCGTGATCTTCGTCGGAGAAATCGACGGGCGAGAGGTCGCCGGTGGCACCGAGTTGCGGCCGGATGGTGCCGTCGGAGGTGAAGACGTACTGGCTGATGTATTCGTACCATCCGACCTTGGAGACGGTGTAGACGTTCCATTCGCTCGCCTGGGTCGTGGTCAGCGTCCCGTTCTCCTGCGAGCGATAGCCGAGGCCGGCGTCGACGGTCGTGGAGCAGAGCACCTCGCGATCAGGTGAGAGGCCGTGAGTCCCGTCGCCAATATTGGGGATCACTGTGGAATGGAGTTCGCCCGTGCACTCCTGCTCCGTGAGCGTCTTCATCCACGTTCCGCCGAAGCCGGCGTCCGTGATGTCGCTCGTCAGTCGCTCCCCGTTGTCGTAAGGGACCTCGAGCTGGGCGATCGCCATCGAATCGATGACGCGCTGCGGCTTCCCCTCAGGCGCCTCGAAGTAGATGTCGGAAAGCACCATGCCTCGATCCGGCTCCACATCCCAACAGAGGCTCCACCGCGCCCCGGACTCGAACTCATGGGTCAGCGGCTCGCCTTCTGGACAATCGGGCGCTGGTGCTGCGGACTTCGTACCGTCGTCCGGAGCCTGGCCACCTGGTTCGGCTCCGCAGGCGGAGAGCAGCAGGAGACCTGCCACGGCGAGAGTTCCCCAGCGCGTCTTGTTCATAGGTTTCATGCTATCGGCGTCCTGCTTCGTTGCGATCACCAAGCTGCGGCGATTTACCTAGTGAGAACCATATTTCCGGCCGTAGCCAACGGAATGAAAAGGCCGCCCCTCCCGTGTTGGGAGGAGCGGCCCTTCGTCATGCCGCGGTCAGCGGCGAGTGGTATTACCCGAAGGTACTACACCTCGCGACGACCCGACTTGGAGGATGCGAAGCGGACCAGGACGGCACCGCCCGCGATCAACAGCAGGGCCAGCAGGGCGAACATGGCCGTGGTAGCACCGGTGCTGGGGAGCTTGCCCCCACCGTTGCCGGCGTCGCCGCCGCCACCGTTACCGTTGCCTCCGTTACCGCCACTACCGCCGTCGCCGCCGTTACCGCCGTCGCCGCCGTTTCCACCATTGCCGCCATCATCGTCGCCGGTGATGGTGAGCGGGGTGTCATCGGAGTTGCCGTCGTCGTCAGAGGCGGTCACGACGTACTCGCCGGGACCGGCGTTGGCCGGGAGATCGAACGTCACCGAGAAGGTGCAGTCCTCTCCGACCTCTGCCGAAACGGTGTGCACCTGAGTGCCATCCGCGGTGGCGACCTCGACCGTGACGGAGCCCGGTGCGAAGCCGACGCCCGAGACGGTCACCGTGCCGCCGACTCCGACGGTCGACGGATCGACCGTGACTTCGGGATCGGCCGAGCAGGTGTCGATGGCGCCGTCGTCGAGGACGGTGTACTCGGCCGAAGCCGATTCACCCGTCGCGACGTCGGTACCGACGACCGTGTAGTCGCCTGCCTCCGCGTCCTCAGGAACGACGACGTCGGCCGTCAGGCCACCGTCCTCGTCCGCCACAGCGTCCACGGTCGCGACCGTGTTGCCGTCAGCGTCGACCAGCTCGACCGTCACGTCGCCGTTCGGGGTGTAACCCGCGCCCGTCGCCGTGGTGGTGTCGCCCGGAAGACCCTCGGTCGGGTCGACCGACAGGGCGAGCTCGCCGGCCGCCAGGGCCAGGACCTCGAAAGGCGTCTCCGCCGTACCCTCGGTCTCAACATCGGTGCCGCGGATCGTGTAATCCGCGCCCTCGACTGCGTCGGCGGGAACAACCAGATCCGTGAGGATCTCGCCGTTCTCGTCAGCGACCGTCTCGACCGTGGCGATCGTGTCGCCCTCGGCGTTGACCAGCTCGACCGTCACGTCGCCGTCCGAGGTGTAACCCTCACCGGAAACGCTTGTCGAATCACCCGGCAGCGCAGCAGCCGGATCGGCAGCGATCGTCAACTCGGTAGCCGTGGCGTCCAGGACCTCGAACGGCGTCTCCGCCGTCTCTTCGGTCTCGACGTCGGTACCGACGATCGTGTAATCCGCACTCACAACGGCGTCCTCGGGAACCGTCAGCTCGGTCTCGATGTCGCCGTTCTCGTCGGCGACGGTGTCAACCGTGGCGATGGTGTTGCCCTCGGGATCCACCAGCTCGATCGTCGCGTCACCCTCAGGCGTGAAGCCCTCGCCGGTGACGGTCGTGGTCTCGCCGGCCGGAACAGCAGCCGGTTCAGCCATGATGGACAGCTCGCACTCCATCGCGGTGACGTCGACCGTGACGGTCGCACCTGTCTCGACGTCCGTAGCAGTCACCGTGTAACCGGCGTTGATCAGGGCGTCGTCAGGCATTTCCACATCGACCGAGATGTTGCCTTCGGCGTCAGCCGTGGTTTCGACCGTCTTGACGACCTCGTCGGCCGGGTTCTTGACCTCGATCAGCACATCGCCGTTGGCGGTGTAGTTCGAGCCCTCGGCCGTCGGCTGCTCGTTCGGGGCGAGGCAGGAGGTGTCGATCACCAAGGTGATCTCGCCGCCGCCCGAGCCCGGAGCCAGGATCTCGAGCGGCGCGGAGCCCTCGTTGCCCTCGGAATCCGTAGCCACGACCGTGTAGTCGCCCGGCTCCGTACCTTCCGGAACCGGCAGCTCACCAACGAAGTTGCCATTCTCATCCGTCGGAACCGTGACCGGGTCACCCACCGGGTTGCCCTCAGGATCAACCAGCTGGATCTCGACCTCATCGTTCGGAGCGAAGTTCTCACCCGACACCTCGGTCGACTCGCCCGGCTCAACAGCCGTCGGATCAACAGTCACCGTCGGCTCGGCCGTGCCCGGCTCGAGAACCTCGAACGGAGCATTGATCGACTGCTCAGTGACAGG
>MLDA01000012.1 GCA_023896275.1 Kocuria rosea subsp. polaris
CGGCGGAACCGGCGCATCCGCGACCAACGCGGCAGCGTCCGCCGACGAGGCCGGTGACGAGGACGCAGCCGTCCCCGAAGGGCCGCGGGACGTGACCGCCCTCCTGGCGGGCATCGAGGCCGAACTCGAGCGGCGCACGCTCGACGCCGGACGCGCCGTGCAGGCCGCGGCGATGCGGCGCCGGCAGGCACGCACCGCCCTGGAGCAGATCCGCCAGCGGCGCAGCGACGCCGTCGAGCTGACCCGGTGGGAGGAAGCCGCGGCGCGGCATGCGAGCGGCGAGGAGGCCGCGGCCCGGCAGCGCCGCGATCTCGACGCCGACGCCCGCGCCGGACGCGTCCTCGAGGTCGCCGCACGCCACCAGCGCGCCGCTGACGCCGTCGCGGAGGGCCACGCTCGCGTCGGACAGGCACGCGCCGAGGCGGAGAACCACGCGATCGCCGCTGGCTTCCTCGCAGAGGTGGAAGAGGGCGCCGACGCCGCGTCGCCGGCCGGGGCGCTCAGCGCCGCCGAGCAGGCGCGGACCCTGGCCGAATCCCTTGTCCCGCTCGAACGGGAACAGGCCGCGCGCCACGGGCGGCTAGACGAGGCCCGGCAGGAGATCGCCGCCCTCGACGCCCTGATCGCGGCCGTGCAGGGCCGCATCGACACGGCCGCCCGGCAGATCGCCGAATCCCGCGCGCTGATCACCGAGCACACTGAGGCCGCCGAAGCCCTCCCTGCGGCAGAGACCGCGCTGCGCGAGGCCGATGAACGCCTTGAAGCCGCCCGCGCGCGCGACGCCTACGCTGAGGAGCACGCCCGGATCACCCGCGACTGGAGCACGCGAGCACGGGGGCACGCCGCGGCCGTCACCCGCCATGCCGACCTGGTCTCGGCTCGGCTCGGCCAGTCCGCCATCGCGCTTGCTGCCGAGCTCGAGCCGGGCCAGCCGTGCGCCGTCTGCGGCGGCACCGAGCACCCTGCACCGGCCCGGCCGGCGGAGGGAGACGCCGTCGTCACGGACCAGCAGATCGACGAGGCGCAGCAGCACGCCGAGGACCTTGGACGCCGTGCGGCCGCCGCCGCCGAAGCGCGCGCCACCGCCGACGCGCATCAGGACCAGCTCGAGCAGCGCGCCGGCGGCACGGAAACCGCGACCGCCCTCGCCGACCGCGAAGCGGCGGCCGCGCACCAACAGGCGGCTGCCACGGCGGCCGCGGCCGTGACCGCCGCCCGACGCGAGCTCGACGACGCCGCCGAGGTCGAGAAGGACGGGCGCCAGCAGCTGGCGGCGGCGCGCGAGGGCCACGCCCGCCTCACCGCGGGAGTCGAGCAGCTGCAGACCCAGCTCGACGACGCCGCGCGCCGCCTGCGCGAGGCGGCGGCCGGAGCGGACTCGCTGAGCGCGCGGGTCGACCAGCTGCGCGAGGCGGTCGAGCTGCTGGAAAGGCTGCGCCGGACGACCGAAGCCGTGCCGGGGCTCGAGCAGCACGAACGGGACTGCGGCGCCGAACTTGCCGCCAGCCGCGACCGTGAAGGATTCGACACCCTCGACAACGCCCGAGCGGCGCGCCTCGACGACACCGCCCGCCCCAGCGCCGAGCAGGTTTTGCGGGACCACGAGCGCGAGGCCACCAGGCTCGCCACCCTGGCCGAGAGCGAACCCGTGTGCCGCGCGGTGGCGGACCGTGCCGCCGAGCAGCCCGTGCCGGGCGCCGAGGATGAGGACGCCGCGCGGGTCGCCGACGAGCAGGCCGAGCAGGCGCATATGGACGAGGTCTCCTTCCAGGGCGGACTGGAGAGCCACGCTCGGCGTTTCACGAGCCAGCGCGAGCGGCTCCAGGACCTCGAGGCACGCACCGGCCCGCTCGTCGAAGAGTACGAGGTGGTCAAGTCCCTCGCCGACACTGTCACTGGAAGCGGTGAGAACCGGTACCGGATGACGCTGAGCACGTATGTGCTCGCCGCCCGGCTCGAGGCCGTTGCGGCCGCGGCCAACGAGCGCCTGCTCACCATGACTGACGGCCGCTTCACGCTCGTGCACGATGATGCCTCCGCCGGGCGCGGCAAGGGCGGGCTCGGCCTCAGAGTCGTGGACGGGTGGACGGGACACGAGCGGGAGACAGGATCGCTCTCCGGCGGCGAATCGTTCATGGCCTCACTCGCCCTGGCGCTTGGCCTCGCCGACGTCATCCAGGCCGAATCCGGCGGGATCGACTTGGAGACGCTCTTCGTGGACGAGGGCTTTGGCAGCCTCGACCCAGCGACGCTCGAACGTGTCATGAACGCGCTCGACGGCCTCCGCGCGAGCGGGCGCATCGTCGGCATCGTCAGCCACGTCAACGATCTCAAGGAGCAGATCGCCGCCCAGCTCGTCGTGCACAAGACTCGTCAGGGATCGACGACCACGCTCGAACTCGACACCTGCGGCGTGTAGCACAGCCATCCTCGACACGCCGGAAAAACCGGGTAAACTCTCTCTAGTACAGGGTTGGGCGTACCGGGATGGCTGGGACGGTGCGCATGTCGCGAAGGACATGAGTCACTTTGTCGCACCCTGTCACCGGCGCATCTGCGCCCGTAGAACCACCCATCCAAGAACCCGCCGCACCGAAGCCTCAGGGGCGCGTCCCGTTCTCCTCGCTGGCTGGCCTGACCGGCCGGGCGTACCTCCCACTTGCCTTCGTCGCCCGCCTGCCGCTCGCGTTCCTTTCCATCGGCGCCCTAACGCTCGTCGCCTCGGCGACGGGCTCGTACGCCGCCGGCGGCCTGGCCGCCGCCGCGACCGGAATCGGGCAGGCCATCGGTGGCCCGCTGTCCGGGTATTTGATTGACCGCACGTCCCAGCGGGCCGTGCTCGTACCCGTGGCCATCGCCCACGCGATCCTCATCGTCGCCGTCGTCTGGCTTGTTCTCGGGGCCGATCCGGCGACCGGCGTCCTGCTCGTGACGACTTTTCTCGCCGGGCTGACGTGCCCACAGGTCGGTTCGATGTCCCGTGTGCGCTGGCAGAACCTGACCTCCGTGCGACCCCGGGGGCGGCGCGAATTGGAATCGGCGCTGAGTCTCGAGTCGATGGTGGACGAGCTCACGTTCGTCCTCGGGCCGGCGCTCGTCGGCCTCTTCGCTTCGCTCTTCGCGCCTTGGCTGCCGTTGATCATCGCTGCGGTCCTGACCGCCGTGATGGTCCCGCTTTTCGCGCTCCACTGGACGGAACGGGCCGCCGAACGCGCGCACCTCATGGTCCGGGCGCGCACGAGCGGCCAGCCGCGTCAGGGCGCGTGGACGCCGCTGCGCATCGCGGGCGTCAGCGCCGCCGTCGCCGGAATGATCGGCATGGGCGGGCTCTTCGGCACGATCTCGGCGAGCTCCGTGGCCTTTGCGGGGGAGGCCGGTCAGGCCAGCGCCGGAGGCCTCTTCTACGCGGCCATGGGCCTCGCGTCGGGCGCGACCGCGCTGTCGGTCTCCGCATGGCCGAGCGTCTGGGGGCAGTCCAAGCGCTGGTTCGTGTGCGCCCTGCTCGTGATCCCCGCGGTGTTGCTGCTGCACGCCGTCGACTCAGTGCCGTGGATGATCGCCGTGGTCTTCATCATCGGCCTGCCGATCGGTCCCGTGCTGGTGACGGTGTACACGATCGGCAGCGAGGCGTCCCCACGCGGGCGGCTCGGGACCGTCATGACGCTGCTGGCCAGCGGCGTGGTCGTCGGCGTGTCCGCCGGCAACGCCGCCGCCGGCACCGTCGCCGACACCGGGGGCAGCTCCGCGGCGTTCGGCACGGTGGCGGTCGCCGCCGTCGTGCTGTTCGCCGCGTCGGTCGTCAGCGCCCTGGTGCGGCGCCGAGGGCGCGCTCGATAGCGCGCGAGGCGCGCACCATCCGCTCGCCGAGATCGGCCGTCGCGGCCGGAGGCGTCGCGGTCGGGTACACCATTGCGACGGCGGCGGGCAGCTGGTTCGGGACCCGGATGGGCGCGGCCACGGCCGAGACGCCCGGGATCACCTCGTCGCGGCTGACCGCGTAGCCGAGGCCGCGCGCCTCCGCCGCCGCCGCCCGGTAGGGCTCCTCCGGCATGCGCTCCGCCCAGGCCTCAGGGGTCAGCGCGGACTGGATGGCGATGCCGGGCGCGCCGCGGTTGAAGGCGTGGCGGGAACCGGGGCGCTGGATGACCGCGGCCGTGCCGTGTCGAGGTTCCACGTTGACCAGAGTGAAGCAGTCGCGCTGGTCCCAGACGGCGATGAAGGCGCTCGCGCCGTGCTCATTCGCAACCTCGGCCAGCTCGGGCAGGGCGGCCGATTGGAGGTCCTGCTGCACACCCCGGGCAAGGGCGACGAGCCCGGGGGCCAGCTGCACTCGTCCGCTGGCGTCGCGCATGACGAGCAGGTGGGCTTCGAGCGTGCGCAGGATGCGGTAGGCGATCGAGCGGTGCACGCCGAGTTGCGCCGACAGCTCGGCGATCGTCAGCGGCCCCGGCGACTCAGCCAGCACCTCGAGCATCCGGATGCCGCGCGAGAGGGTCTGCGACGCCGGTTTGGCACCCGACTCCTTCGGCGTGGGCCGCTCGGCGGATTCAGATGGCACGCTCGCTCCTCGTGTTGCAGGTCACGGTCGCGAGCCTAGCATCCGTGCTCGCTAACCGAACGCCGTGTTCTGATGGTGAACGGTGGGGACAAGCGCCCCTGGATGCGGCATGCTGACCGTATGAGCTCTCATCCGTACCGCGTCCTCTCCCTCGTCCTCGCGTTTGCAGCCTCCGCGGCGCTGGCCGCGTGCGCCCCCGGCGGCGCGGACGCGCCCCTCGAGGAGCGGATCCTCGGCCAATGGGGTGACGACGACGGGTCCTCGCCCTGGCTGCGCTTCGAGGCGGACGGCACCCTCACCGGCTCGGACGGGTGCAACCGGATGGGCGGGTCGTGGACAGTCGAGGACGGGCGCGTGCAGACGCCGGGCGTGTTCAGCACGAAGATGTGGTGCGAGGACTACACCGAATGGATGGGAGACTTGGCCTCGCTGGAGGTGGACGGGGACGAGCTGATCGTCTTCGATGTTCACGGCGAGCGCCTCGGCACCCTCAGCCGTTCCTGAACCCGGGCCCGCCGGGTCCGTCGAGCAGGTCGTGCACCTGCGTGTCGGAGACTTGGTCGAAGCGCTCGTAGGCTGCGCCGACGGCACCGAAGTTCGCGGGCCGGTGCGGGCAGACGAGGCGGTCCACTGCGGTTTCGAGTTCCGCGCACGTCGACGGCGGACCGACGGGCAGCGCCGCGATGAGTCGCGCCGGTGTGGAGCGGGCGAGCACGTCGAGCGCGGCACGCAAAGTAGCGCCCGTGGCGAGGCCGTCGTCGGCGACGATGACCGTGCGGCCGGCGACGTCGGGCACGCGACCGGCGAGGTAGTCGCGGTGGCGGCGTTCGAGTTCGACACGCTCCTCCTGTTCCACGCGCAGCAGCGCGCGCCGGGGTGCGCGCTGCGCGGCGCCCGATCGGATGGCCTTGAACCGGTAGGCGGCTCGCTGCCTACCGTGCGCGGCGAGCGCACCGAAGGCGACCTCCGGCTGACCGGGGACCCCGAGCTTGCGCACCACAAGCGCGTCCCAGTCCAGGCTGAGCCGCTGGGCGATGCCGGCAGCGACGGGCACGCCGCCGCGGGCCAGCCCGAGCACGATCGTCCCCGGGTCGTCGGCGAGGTCGTGAAGCGCGGCGGCGAGCACCTCCGCGGCCGCGTCGCGGTCCGCGTAGGGTGGCCGTCCGGTGCCCGCGTTCATGCGACCAGTGTGCCCGGCCCTCGCCGTTCCGGCTAGGTCACGCGGGAACTTGACGGCGCTGCAGCCGGCGCGGTCATGGTCTGGTGACGGGCGGCGAACGCTCGTGTAATATCGCTCACACCAAATAACCGTACGATCGTTCGGTAAAGCGAAATGCTCCGTCCGGGCGGTAGATCGAACAACGGAGTTCCCATGTCTACTGGAAGCGCAGTGCATCACGAATCGAATCCGAGGGAGGAGAAGCGGGTACTGGCGGGCACCCTCGTCGGCACCACCATCGAGTGGTACGACTTCTTCATCTATGCGCAGGCGGCAGGGCTCGTTCTGGCCCCGCTGTTCTTCGCCCCGTTGGGGCCCACGGGGGCGCAGCTCGCGGCGTGGGCATCGCTCGGCATCTCCTTCCTCTTCCGTCCGCTCGGCGCCGTCGTCGCCGGCCACCTCGGAGACAAACTTGGGCGCAAGAAGATTCTGGTCATGACCCTGATCCTCATGGGCTTGGCCACGACGCTGATCGGGGTGCTTCCGACGCACGCGCAGATCGGTATCGGCGCGACGGTGATGTTGATCCTCCTGCGCGTCCTGCAGGGTTTCTCTGCCGGTGGCGAATGGGGCGGGGCCGCCCTCATGTCGGTCGAGCACGCGCCGGTCGAGAAGCGCGGCTTCTTCGGTGCCTACCCGCAGATCGGCGTGCCCTGCGGCATGATCCTGGCCACCGGCACGATGTGGGTGCTCACCACGGCGATCGGCGAGGAGGCCTTCGTCGAGTGGGGTTGGCGGCTGCCGTTTCTGTTCTCGATCGTCCTGATCGTCGTCGGATACCTGATTCGCCGTGCCGTGGAGGAGTCCCCGATTTTCCTGGAGATGCAGCAGCGCAAGAAGGAGTCTTCGGCGCCGCTGGGCACCCTGTTCAGGAACAACTTCAAAGAGGTCGCTCAATGCGCTTTGATCTTCATCGCCAACAACGCGGCCGGCTATCTGCTCATTGCTTACTTCGCCACGTATGCCACTCGTGAGTTGGGGATGAGTCGGCCCCCGGTACTGCTGGCGACGACGTTGGCTTCGTTCGGGTGGCTCACCTTCACGATGTACGGGGGCATCCTCTCGGACCGGCTGGGCCGCATCCGGACCTTCCAGATCGGGTACGGGCTCCTGGGTCTCTGGGCGATCCCGATGTGGTTCCTCATCGACACGGCCAACATCTACCTGTACTTCCTCGCGCTGTTCCTCCTGACCGTCGGGCTCGGCCTGTCCTACGGTCCGCAGTCGGCGTTGTACGCCGAGATGTTCCCGGTGGAGGTCCGGTATTCGGGCGTCTCGATCGGCTACGCATTCGGTGCAATCCTCGGCGGGGCGTTCGCTCCGCTGATCGCCGAGGCGGTGTTGGGCGCGACCGGGAACTCGTGGATGATCGGCGTCTACGTTCTGGGCATCACGCTGATCTCGCTGATCGCCGTCTCCTTCGTCAAGGAGACCAAGGGGCGCAACCTGCACGTCGAGGACGTGCACTCGCCGTCGTAGGCGAACAACTCCCGGGGTGAGCCCTAGATGCCGGGACACGACCGGCGCAAAAGTGCGGCGCCGCCGACCCGATGAGTCGGCGGCGACGCAGCCCCTTCGAGACGTACCGGCTCAGACCTGGTTGCCGAGCTTGAAGCCCTTGGCGGCCTGGCCCCGGTAGGTGCCGTCTTCGTCCTGCTCGCGCGTGTAGGAGAAGCCGTCGGCGCCGACGGTCACGGCCATCTCGGAGTCATCGGTGCGCTCGATGACCTGCTGCGGATTGCCGTCCAGGTCCAGGACCAGGGAGGCCTCCGTGTACCAGGACGGGACCACCGGGTTGCCCCACCAGTCGCGGCGCTGGTTGTCGTGCACGTCCCAGGTGATGACGGGGTTGTCGGGGTCGCCCGTGTAGTAGTCCTGCGTGTAGATCTCGATGCGGTGGTCGTCCGGGTCGAGGATGTACAGGTAGAACGCATTGGAGACGCCGTGCCGTCCGGGGCCGCGCTCGATCCGGTCGGAGAGGCGCAGCGCACCCATCTTGTCGCAGATCTGGATGATGTTGTGCTTCTCGTGGGTGGAGAAGGCCACGTGGTGCATGCGCGGGCCGTTGCCGCCCGTGAGCGCGGTGTCGTGCACGGTGCCCTTGCGGTGCATCCACGCCGCGTAGGTCGTCCCGGCTTCGTCCTTGATGTCCTCGGTGACGCGGAAACCCAGGTCCTCGAGGTATTTGCGGCCGCGCGGAACATCAGGGGTGACCTGATTGAAGTGGTCCAGGCGCACTAGCTCGCCGGCTGAGTAGAGGTCGTAGCGCATGTGCAGGCGCTCGACGTGCTCGACGTCGTGGAAGAACTCGTACGGGAAGCCCAGCGGGTCCTCGACGCGCACGGAGTCGCCGATGCCGCGCACGAAACCGTCCGTGCGGCGTTCTGTGCGGCAGCCCAGCTCCTGGTAGTAGGCCTCGGCGCGGTCCACGTCCTCGGGCGTGCGCACCCGGTAGGCGAACGCCTTCGCCGCGGCGACCGGCCCCTTGGTCAGGACCAGGTTGTGGTGGATGAACTCCTCGAAGGAGCGCAGGTAGATCTGCGTCTCGTCCTCGTACGTCACGTGCAGGCCCAGCAGGTCGACGTAAAAGTCGCGGGACTTCGCCAGGTCGGTGACGACTAGCTCCATGTAGGCGCAGCGCAGGATGTCCGGGGCGGGCGCTTCCGGCTTGGGAATCTCGTTGGTGGTGTTTTCACTCATGGTCTTCTCCTGGGAGGTTCTCAGTACGACGGCGGCACGCGTCGGCGGGTGCCGCCGTCGTTTTCGGTGGGTGGTGGCGGGGCGGGTCAGGCCTTGCCGAAGACAGGGTTGTGCACCTCGCCGAGATTGATGTGCACGGCCTGCTGGTCGGTGTAGAAGTCGATCGAGCGGTAGCCGCCCTCGTGGCCGAGGCCCGAGGCCTTGACGCCGCCGAAGGGCGTGCGCAGGTCGCGGACGTTGTTGGAGTTCAGCCACACCATGCCGGCCTCGACGTTCTGGGCGAAGTTGTGTGAGCGCTTGAGATCGTTGGTCCAGATGTAGGCGGCCAGCCCGTAGCGGGTGTTGTTGGCGAGCTCGAGCGCCTCCTCGTCGGTGTCGAACGGGGTGATCGAGACGACGGGGCCGAAGATCTCCTCCTGGAAGATACGGGCATCGGGGGAGACATCAGCGAAGACCGTGGGCTCGACGAAGTTGCCCTCCGGGAAGGCCTCCGGCCGGCCGCCGCCGGCGGTCAGGCGGGCCTCTCTCTTGCCGATCTCGATGTAGGACATGACCTTCTCGAAATGCTCGGGGTGCACGAGGGCGCCAACCTCGGTCGTCTCGTCGCTCGGCAGGCCGACGCGCACGCGGGCGGCCTGGGCGGAGTAGCGCTCGACGAAGTCGTCGTAGATGCTGCGTTCGACGAGGATGCGCGAGCCGGCGGTGCAGCGCTCGCCGTTGAGGGAGAACACGCCGAAAATCGTGGCGTCGATCGCCGCGTCGAGGTCGGCGTCAGCGAAGACGACGGCGGGCGACTTGCCGCCGAGCTCCATCGACAGGCCCTTGAGGTACGGGGCGGAGTTGGCGAAGATGATCTGCCCGGTGCGGGACTCACCCGTGAAGGAGATCAGCGGTACGTCAGGGTGTTTGACGAGGGAGTCGCCGGCGTAGCCCTCCTCTCCGTAGCCGTGCACGATGTTGAAGACGCCCGCCGGCAGGCCGGCCTCCTCGAAGATCTCCGGCCACAGGGAGGCGGAAAGCGGCGTGAACTCGGCGGGCTTGAGCACCACGGTGTTGCCGGTGGCGAGCGCGGGCCCGAGTTTCCAGGACTCGAGCATGAAGGGGGTGTTCCAGGGGGTGATGAGTCCGGCAACACCGATGGGCTTGCGGTTGACGTAGTTCGCCTGGCGGCCGGGGACCTTGAAGGCGTCATCGTGTTGGGCGACGATCAAGTCCGCGAAGAAGCGGAAGTTCTCCGCCGCGCGGTGGGCCTGTCCGAGGGCCTGCTTGATCGGCAGGCCGGTGTCGAAGCACTCCAGCTCGGCGAGGTCGTGGCCACGGGACTCGACGATGTCGGCGATGCGGTGCAGCACCCGGGAGCGTTCGCGCGGGAGCAGGGTCGGCCACGGGCCGTTCTCAAAGGCGTCCTTGGCGGCGGCGACGGCGGCGGCGACGTCGGCGACTTTGCCGGAGGCGGCCTGGATGTAGGGCTGGTTGGTCACGGGGTCCAGGACGTCGAAGGTGTCGCCGTCGAGGGAGTCGACGTGCTGGCCGCCGATGTAGTGCCGAATGCGATCCGGCAGGTTCTCGGGGAGGTTGTGCTGGCTCATGAGAGTCCTCTCGTCGTTGAAGAAGGGCGTGGTGTCAGTGTCGGGCGGGGACGGGTGCCGTCAGGGTCGACGGCGGCAGGCCCGCCGCGGCGAGGTAGGCGTTCAGGGTGTTGGTGCGGTGCTCGCGTGCCGCGGACTCCACGGCGCCTGCGGCGGCGCCCGAGTCGAGCAGGTCCAGTAGCGCGTCGTGTTCGGCGACGGAGTCCCGGGCGCGGTGCGGGACGGTGGTGAACGTCGCCGGGCGCATGGCCCGCATCCGCCGCCAGCCGCGGTGCACGAGGTCGAGGATGTGGGGATTCGGGCACGCGCCGTAGAGCAGTTCGTGGAAGTCGTTGTTCAGGCGAGTGAACCGCTGCGGGTCGAAGTCGTCCAGGCACGCCTGCATCTGACGGTTCAGCGCCCGGGCTCGCGCAAGCGCATCGGCGCCGATCAGCGGGGCCGCCAGAGCTGTGGCGGCGCCTTCAAGGACTGCGAGGGTCTGCATGGTGTGCAGGTACAGGGTCGCGTCCACATGGGCGACGGTCGCGCCGATGTTGCGTTCGAAGATCACGAGCCCCTCGGCTTCGAGCCGGCGGATCGCCTCGCGGACGGGCACGACGCTGCAGTCGAGCTCGGCGGCCAGTGAGGAGAGCACGAGCCGGTATCCGGGGGAGTAGGCGCCCGAGGTGATCTTCTCCTGCAGCAGCTCGTAGGCCCGCTCGGACTTAGAGGGTGCCAAGGTCCGCTCCCGCCTTGACCCACGCATGGTACTTCTCGAGCCACTGCTTGTTCATCGGGAAGAGGCCGTCGATCTTGTTGCCCTTCTGCACGTGGGCGAACACGAACGCATCGCGGCGCTCCTGCTCGACGGCCTCGTCGGCGATCTCGGCGGCCAGCGCCGGCGGGATCACGAGGACACCGTCGGCGTCGGCGACGATAATGTCGCCGGGCTGCACGGTGGTGCCGCCGCAGCCGATCGTCTCGTCGATGCTCCAGGGCACGTGTTTGCGGCCGAGTACGGCCGGGTGGGCGCCGTTGTGGAACAGGGGGATGTCGAGCTCGGCAACGGCCGAGAGATCGCGGACGCCGCCATCAGTGATGATCGCCTCGGCGCCGGCGACCTGGCTGCGTAACGCGAGGATGTCGCCGAGCGTGGCCGACCCGGTCTCGCCGCGAGCCTCCATGACCAGGATTTCGCCCGGGGCGAGTGAATCCATGACCCGTTTCTGCGCGTTGTAGCCGCCGCCGCGGGCCGCGAAGAGGTCCTCGCGGTTGGGCACGTAGCGCAGAGTGCGCGCGACGCCGATGACCTTGCGGGTGCCCTTGGTGGCGTTGAGGCCTTCGATGGCGACGTTGTTCAGGCCGCGCTTGCGCAGGGCGCCCGAGATCGTGGCCGTGGCGACGGAGAGCAGCTTCTCGCGGACCTCCGTCGTCAGCGCCGCGGCACCCGTGAGCGGGACGTCGACGCCGGCGGCCTCCGCCGTCCCGAAGGCGTCGACGCGGTCCGCGTCCGTGACGCGGGTCGGGCTGCCGAACGCGGCGAAACCCTCCGCGCCGGCGGTGACCGTCGTGGACAGGCGCCCCGTCGAGAGGGAGGAGGCGACGTCGTCGACCTGTACCTCCACCACGTCGCCGGGGACGACGACGGAAGACCCGGCCGGCGTGCCGGTGAGGATCACGTCGCCCGGGTGCAGGGTCATCTGCTGGGAGAGGTCGGCGACGATCAGGCCGAAGTCGAAGATCAGCTCCGCGGTCGTCGCGTCCTGGGCGATCTCGCCGTTGACCCACGTGCGCAGGCGGAGGTTGCGCGGGTCGACGGCGGCGGCGGGCAGCAGACTCGGGCCGAGCGGGGTGAACCCGTCGCCCGACTTCGAGCGCACGTTCGAGCCCTTGTCGGCGTGCTTGATGTCGTAGAGGCCGAGGTCGTTGCTCGCGGTGATGTGCCCGACGTGCGCCCAGCCCTGCTCGGGGGAGACCCGGCGGGCGGTCGTGCCGACGACGAGGGCGATCTCGCCCTCGAACGCGAGCAGCTCCGTGCCGGCGGGGCGCTCGATGGTCCCGCCGGTCGGCGCCAGCGACGAGGTCGCCTTCAGGAAGTAAGACGGGAACGCGGGGGTCCGGCCGCGCTGTTCTGCGCGCGAGCGGTAGGCCAGGTGGACGGCGACGACCTTGCCGACGCGCTCGCAGAACGCCGCGTCGACGACGGCCCCGTTGCCTTCAGGTGTGGTGGTCACAGACCCTCCCGGTGTCGTGTACGAAATCGTATACGATCAGTGTGGTCCGTGTCACCGGGAATGTCAAGGATGTGCCCGCTCCGGCACCGCACGGCGTGCCAATTGGTGCAGTCGCCGCCTGGCTCGTAGCATGGGAGGGCAGCATCTTGTTAGGCGAGGCGTCTGCGCGAACACAGGCCACTGATCTCACGACGTCGAGAGACGCCCAAGGTTAGGACAGGTCTCCCCGGATTAAGGGGTGACCCGAAGTGGCTCCTCCCTCGTGGAGGCTACGTCGCGCCGTGCCGAAGCTCTTACCTGGAGGTGCTACTTTCTCCGAGCAGGGAACGCTCCGCCACATCACCGCGCGGATTGCCTGCCCGCCGAGTGGAACGAGGTGAAGATCCGATGGACGACAGTCGAAGTACGACCTGGTGCGGTTCTCGGTTCGCGCCCGCGTCCGTCCTTGACGGCGCCGGTGCGGTACGCCCGCCCCGCTCGCCGGCGCTGAGCCTCGACCCGTAGCGGCGCAGCGCCTCCCCAGGGCTCTGCCTGGGAAGCGTCGAGACGAACCGAGATCCGCACAGCAGCATCCCCATCGCTGGTAGGCCGCCACCATCACGGCCACGAGCGACCGCCGCCCGTACCGCGGGCACTGTGCAAAGGACTCGAAAAATGAACCCCGTAGAATCGGCAGAATTCGAGAACGTCTCCGCAAGAATCGAGCGTGCCCTCGCCGCCGACGATTTGCCAGCCGTCACGGCCGCCCTGGCGCCATTGTCGGCCGGCGAGGTCGTCGAGGAACTGGAGCGCATGAGCTCCAGGCGGCGCGCGCTCGTCTACCGGCTCCTGCCCAAGACGACCGCCCTGCACGTCTTCGAGGGCCTCGACGCGACACTCCAGAGCGACCTCGTCGAGGCGCTGCAGGACGAGGAGGTCGCCTCCGTTTTCGCGGAGATGGACCCCGACGACCGGGTGCGTCTGCTCGACGAACTGCCGGCCACCGTCGCCACCCGGCTCCTGCAGGGCCTACCGCCCACCGAACGCGATCTCACCGCGGCCGTCCTCGGCTACGGCGAGGGCTCGATCGGGCGGCACATGAGCCCCGAATACGTGGCCACGCGCCCGCACCTGAGCGTCGGCGAGACGCTCGAATCGCTGCGCCGGCGGATGTCCGACGCCGAAACGATCTACACGCTGCCCGTCCTCGACGATCAGCGCCGGCTCGTCGGCGTCGTGAGCCTGCGGGACCTGATGAGCGCATCGGCGGAGACGGCCGTAGCGGAGATCATGAGCGAGCCGTATTCCGTCGAGGCCACCGACGAGGCCGAGGTCGCGGCGCGCCGCTGCGCCGACCTGCGGCTCCTCGCCGTGCCCGTTGTGGATGCCGAGGGCCGGCTCGTCGGGATCCTCACCGTTGATGATGCGCTCACCATCCTGGAGGAGGCCGAGTCCGAGGACCAAGCCCGCATCGGTGGCGCGGAACCGCTGCGCCGGCCCTACCTGGCCACGCCCGTGCGTTCGATCGTCCGCTCGCGGGTCGTCTGGCTCCTGGTGCTGGCCGTCGGGGCCACGCTGACCGTTCAGGTCCTCCAGGTCTTCGAGGCGACCCTCGAACAGATGGTGGTTCTCTCCCTCTTCGTCCCGCTGCTCATCGGCACGGGCGGCAACACCGGCAACCAGGCGGCCACGACCGTCACGCGCGCCCTGGCGCTCGACGACGTCAGGCCGCGCGACATCCTCAAGGTCCTGGCGCGTGAGGTGCGTGTCGGGCTCAGCCTGGGCCTGCTGCTCGGCGGCGTCGGCTTCGCGGTCGCCTCGTGGGGGTACGGGATGCCCGTCGGCGCGGTCATCGGCCTGACGCTGCTGAGCATCTGCACCATGGCAGCGACCGTGGGAGGGGCGATGCCGCTGATCGGCAAGAGCGTCGGCGTCGACCCCGCCGTGTTCTCCAACCCGTTCATCACCACGTTTGTCGACGCGAGCGGGCTCGTTGTGTACTTCCTCATCGCCCGCGCCGTGCTCGGGATCTAGGCGAGGAACTCCGTGGCCGCCTGCTTGAAGCCGCGCGCCGTCACCGCGTTGGCGTGCGTGCGCCCCGGCAGCACGACGACGTCGGGCGCCTGCCCGCCCGCCTCGCGCACCAGCCCCAGCAGTTCGGTGCTCGTCGCGGCCAGCTCGTCCTTGTCGCCGGCGACGGCGAGCGTGGGCGCCGAAGGCACGGCGCTCGCCGGCTCGTAGCGCTGGCGTTGGATGCGGGCGATGAAACCCAGGACCGTCTCCAGCCCGTCGGCGCGGCCGAGCACCTGCTCGCCGGCCCGCGCGGCCCCCAGGAGCTGGTCGGAGAGGGCGTCAGCCATCGCCTCGGCCGGATCTGCGGGGTCGAGCACTCGCCGGGCCTCGTCCGTGTCGAAGTCCGCAAGCGGGTCAACGGCCGCCGCGCCGCCGAGCACGAGGCGCCGCACCAGCGCGGGGTGTCGTCCGGCCAGTTCCCAGCCCAGGCGCGCGCCGAGTGAGTAGCCGATCACGTCGGCGGTGCCGCCCTGGGCCTCGACGACGCCGGCGATCGCCTCCACCAGGTCCGCTGGGGCCCAGTCGCCGGCGGCCGTGGTGTCGCCGTGCCCGGGCAGCTCGACGGCGACGACGCGCCGGCCGGCCTCGCTCAGGTGCCGGAGCCACCCGGTCGATTCCCAGTTGGCGCGGATCGACGAGGCGAACCCGTGGATCAGGAGCACGGGCACACCGGCGCCGTCACCGAACGTCTCGACGCGGATCAGGTCCGTTCGACTCATGGTTCCTCCCTCAGTCTTAGTCATCGAGGTCGACGTTCAGGCGCACGCGCCGCTTGGGCTTCTCCTCGGTCGGGATCGTGCCGATGATGCCGGCGGTGTCGTCGGGGACCTCGAACACGACGAGCGTCTCGCCCACCTCGATCGTCTCACCCGGACCGCCGTGCGTGCGCACCACGACGCCGGTCTGCGGGCTCGGCAGCTCGAGCGAGCTCTTCGTGGTCTCGACCTCCACGAGCGGCTGATTACGCTCGACGTGCTCGCCGACCTCGACGAGCCACTCGAGAATCGTGGCCTCGATGAGGCCCTCACCGAGATCGGGCAGGGGGAAGGACAGTTCAGCCACGGCGGTACTCCAATACGCGCTGGATCCCATAGAGGATGCGGTCGATGTTCGGGATGTATTCGTTCTCCAGGCTCCCGGAGGGGAACGGCACGTCGAAGCCCGTCACCCGCTCCACGGGCGCCTTCAGCGTGCCGAAGCAGCGCTCGGTGATCAGCTGCGCAACCTCGGCGCCCAGGCCTGCCGTCTTCGGCGCCTCGTGCACGACGACGGCGCGCTTCGTCTTGGAGATCGACGCCGCCAAACCGTCGGCGTCGATGGGGGAGAGCCAGCGCAGGTCCAGGACCTCGACGTCGAGGCCGTCCTCGGCCGCGGCCTCCGCGGCCTGCAGGCAGCGGGCGACCATCGCACCCCACGCGACGAGGGTCAGGTGCCGTCCTTCGCGCGCGACATGGGCGCCTTCCAGGTTGCCCGGGTTGTCGAAGTCGACCTCGTCCTTCTGCCAGTACCGCGACTTCGGCTCCATGTAGACCACCGGGTCTGGTCGGGACGCGGCGTGGCGGAGCAGGTGGTACGCCTGGTGCGGATTGGAAGGGGAGGCCACCTTCAGGCCGGCCACGTGCGCGAACAGCCACTCGAGCGATTCCGAGTGCAGCTCGGGGGACTGGATGCCGCCGAAGCTGGGCATGCGCAGCGTGATCGGCATCGGCAGGGCCCCGCGGGTGCGGAAGTTCATCCGGGCGATCTGCGTGACGAGCTGGTTGATGGCGGGGTAGACGAAGCCGTCGAACTGGACCTCGGGGATCGGGTGATAGCCCGCCATTGCGAGGCCGGCCGACATGCCCAGGATGCCAGACTCGGCGAGCGGGGTGTCGAAGACGCGGTCGGCGCCGAACTCCGCTTGCAGCCCGTCCGTGACGCGGAAGACGCCGCCGAGCCGGCCCACGTCCTCGCCGAGCACCACGGTGCGCGGGTCGGCGGCGAGTGCGTCGTGCAGCGCGGCGTTGATGGCCTGGTTCATCGACAGGCTCGCGCGGCCCGTGCGCGCGGCAGCGGTCGCCGGAGCGTGGGCAGGGGGTGCGGCAACGGCATTAGACATGGTCGGATTCCTCTCGCCATGCGGCGGCCTGCTCCCGCAGGGACACCGGCATCTCTTGATACACGTACTCGAACATTTCCGCCCCCGGGCGTGGGCCCTGGGCCTGCACGTCCGCCCGGACGCGCTCCTCGAACGCCTCCGCCGCGGCCTGCACGCCGGCCACGTCCGCGGCCGAGAGAGCGCCGCGGTCCAGCAGACACTCACGCACCACATCGAGCGGGTCGGGACCGCCGTCGCGACGCTCCTCGTCGAGGCTGCGGTAGCGCCCCGGGTCGTCCGACGTGGAGTGCGGGCCGCGCCGGTAGGTCATCGCTTCGACGACGACGGGGCCGGCACCCGAGCGGGCGTGGGCCACGGCCGCCCGCGTCGCCTGCACGACCTCCTCGACGTCGTTGCCGTCCACGCGAACGGCGGCGATGCCATAGCCGGCCCCGCGTGCGGCCACCGAACCACCGGAGACCTGGCGCTCGGTGGGCACGGAGATCGCCCACCCGTTGTTCTGCACGAAGAACACCGTGGGGGTCGCGAAGACGCCCGCGAAGTTCATCGCCTCGTGCACGTCGCCCTGCGAGGTCGCCCCGTCGCCCAGGAAAACCAGCGCGACCGGCAGGTCCAGTGGTGCAGCGGCGTCGGCAGCCCGCGCGTCCAGCCGCTGGCCGTGCCCCCAGCCCACCGCGTGCAGCGCCGAGCCGCCGATCACCGTCTGGATCGGCGTCACCCGCGTGGCGCGGGCGTCGTACATGCCGCCGTTCCACGTCGCCTTGTGTGTGGCCATGTACTCACCCATGTCCACGCCGGCGGCCAGCGCGGCGCCCATCTCGCGGTACGTGGGGAAGAGGAAGTCCCGGGACATGTCCAGCGCGGCGACGGCGCCGACCTGCGCCGCCTCCTGGCCGCGCATCGGCGCGTAGCCGGGGACGATGCCCTGGCGCTGCCACGCGATCGCCGACGTGTCCAGGTGCCTCACCTGCATCATCTGGGAATAGAGACGCACCAGCTCGGCATCCGCCAAGGGAGTGCGCTCGAAGGCCAAAGAAGTCATAACTGTGACGGTAGACACCCGGCAGCGGCTAGGCAAGGTGCATCATATAGCCTAGGCAAACTGCACTCATTGTCGAGTAAAACCGCCAAGAACGTAGACAAACTGCTAGGAGATTCATGGACACCCTCGACGCGCGCATCGTCGGCCTCTTTACGGGCGACCAGAAAATGTCGGTCCTCGAGGCCTCGCGGCTGCTGTCCGTCGCCCGCGCCACCGTGCAGGCGCGCCTCGACAAGCTCCAATCCACGGGTGCCATCACCGGGTGGGGGCCGCAGCTTGACCCCGCGGGTGTTGGCTACCCCGTGCGGGCCTACTGCTCGCTCGCCATCCACCAAGACGTGGGGCACGACGGCGTCGCCGCGGCGCTCGCCGGCATCCCGGAGGTGCTCGAGCTGCATACCGTCTCCGGCGAGTTCGACCTCCTGGCCTGCGTTGCGGCGCGCTCGAACGCGGACCTGCAGCGCGTGCTCGATGCCGTCCTGGCCACGGGAACCGTGGTCCGATCGTCGTCGTCCGTGGTCCTGAATACCCCCATCGTCTCGCGCATGCTTCCGCTCATAGAAGCAGCGGCGGCCAGGAATGAGTTATAGTCGTTCTGACATTAACTAATCCGGCGGCGGGGAGCCATGGAATTCCTGAACGTATCCGAGCGGGCGGCGACAAGCCCAGAAATCGCGGTGTCCACCGTGATCTTCTCGCTTCGCCGCACCCCGGGCGCCGCCGCCGACGAGCCGCCGCGGCTCTGGATCCCGCTCGTGCGCCGCACCCGCCAGCCCTACCGCGGCCAGTGGGCCCTGCCGGGCGGTCCGCTCGGCGCGCAGCAGTCACTGGCCTCGGCTGCCGCGGAGAATCTCCGCACGACGACGGGCCTGGTGCCCCGCTACCTCGAGCAGCTCTACGCGTTCGGCGGTGTCGACCGCTCACCGGCCCGACGCGTCGTCTCCATCGTCTACTGGGCCCTCGTACGCGGGGCCGATTCGAGCGACGCCGGGCCCGACGCGGGTGCGCCGCACTCGGAACTCATCGAGGATCCGAACGTCGCGTGGTTCCCGGTCGACTCGGACGAGGTGCGTGGCCAGCTGGCGTTCGACCACGTTGAGATCGTCGAGTACGCGCTCTGGCGGTTGCGCAACAAGGTCACCTACGGCAAGGTCGCCCACCGGCTGCTCGGTGACCGCTTCACGCTCGCCCAGGTCCGCGAGGTCTACGAGGTCGTCCTGGGCACGCGGCTCGACCCGGCGAACTTCCGCCGGCAACTCTTGAGCTCGCCGGGCCTCGCCGAAACGGGCGAGCACCTGCACGGCGTCAAACACCGGCCCCCGAAGCTGTACCGCTTCGAAGACCCCGTCGACTCACCCCCGAGCCCTGCCGCGAACGGCGCGGCCAGCGCGTTCCTCCAGGAAGGTTCCCTCTCATGACAAGCGTCCAGGTCAAGATCCAGAGCTTCGACACGGCCCGCCCTGCCCCGGGCTCGGCGACCTCACCCGTCGCCTCCTCCTGCACGCCCGAGCTCGCAGTGTCGCCGTGGAACTTCGACGCCGGCGCGCCCGCCTACGGGCCCGGCTCGTCGATGGAGGACGTCGCCCCGGCGCAGACCCCGCGCCAGGGCGTGATTCCCGAGGAGTACCGGTTGGCCGACGACGCCGAACTGCACGAGCGCATCCGCCGCGCCAAGGCGAGCCTCGGCGACGATCTCGTGGTGCTCGGGCACTTCTACCAGCGCGACGAGGTGATCGAGCATGCGGATTTCGTCGGCGACTCCTTCCAACTCGCCAACGCGGCCCTGACCCGGCAGGACGCCAAGTACATCGTCTTCTGCGGCGTGCACTTCATGGCAGAGACCGCCGACATCCTCTCCCGCGACGACCAGGCGGTCGTCCTGCCGAACCTGGCCGCGGGCTGCTCGATGGCTGACATGGCGGACTCCTCGAGCGTCGAGGAGTGCTGGGAGCAGCTCATGGAGCTCTACGCCGACGAGGACGACGACGGCCGCGCCGCCGTCGTGCCCGTGACCTACATGAACTCCTCCGCCGCGCTCAAGTCCTTCGTCGGCCGCAACGGCGGGATCGTGTGCACGTCCTCGAACGCGGCGACCGTGTTGGAGTGGGCGTTCCAGCGCGGCCGCCGCGTGCTGTTCTTCCCTGACCAGCACCTCGGGCGTAACACCGCCAAGGCGATGGGCGTGCCGCTGGAGGCCATGCCGATGTGGAACCCGCGCCTGCCGCTCGGCGGCAACGATGAGCAGGCCCTGCACGCGGCGCAGGTCATCCTCTGGCACGGCTTCTGTTCGGTGCACAAGCGTTTCACGGTCGAGCAGATCGAGGAGGCGCGCGCCCGCTACCCCGAGGCGAACGTGATCGTGCACCCGGAGAGCCCGATGGCCGTCGTCGACGCGGCCGACTCCTCCGGGTCAACCGACTTCATCCGCAAGGCCGTCGCGGCCGCGACCGAGCCGAGCGTCTTCGCGATCGGCACGGAGATCAACATGGTCAACCGCCTCGCCGACGAGTACCCGCAGCACACGATCTTCTGCCTGGACCCCGTGATCTGCCCGTGCTCCACGATGTACCGCATCCACCCGGGCTACCTCGCCTGGGTGCTCGAGGAACTCGTCGCCGGTCGCATCGTCAACCGGATCACCGTCGACGCGGCGACGACCGAGCACGCGAAGACCGCACTCCAGCGCATGCTCGACGCGAAGCCATGATCGCCGACGCGCGCCGGGTGATCGTCGTCGGCTCCGGCATCGCCGGGCTCTACACCGCGCTCGCGGCCGCGGAGCGCTCCGGAACCGCGGGCACGCCTGCGGTCACGCTGCTGACCAAGGACCGGCTGCGGGATTCGAACACGTGGTACGCCCAGGGCGGGATCGCCGCGGTCACGCCTGACTCGGCGGCCACCGGCGACAGCGTCGCCTCGCATGTGGCCGACACGCTCGCTGCGGGCGCGCACGCCGGCGACCCGGCCGTTGTCGAACTGCTCTGCCACGACGCGTGGGCGCACGTCGAGCGGCTCGTCGCCGCCGGGACGGACTTCGACCGCGGCCCGGACGGCTTCGCCCTCGGGCTCGAGGGGGCGCACACCCACGCCCGGATCCTGCATCACGGCGGCGACGCGACCGGTGCCGGCATCGCCTCCGCGCTGATCCGCGCGTGCCGCGCCGCCGAGTCGCGCGGGCGGCTGCGCATCCGCGAGGGTGCCTTCGTCACGGACCTGCTCCAGCACGACGATGGCACGGTCGCCGGTGTGCGCGTGCTGCTGTCCGGCGCGGGGGAGCCCGCCGCCGAGCTGGCCGCGGACGCTGTTGTGCTGGCCACCGGTGGGATCGGTCGGATCTTCGAGTTCACAACGAACCCGGCCGGGGCGACCGGAGACGGGGCGGCCCTCGCGGATCGGGCCGGCGCCCGGCTCGCGGACGTCGAGTTCGTCCAGTTCCACCCGACCCTGCTCGACGCGGCTGCCGTCGACGCGGCCGTCGGCGAGGGCTCGGAACCAACGCTCATGATCTCCGAGGCCGTACGCGGCGAGGGCGCGGTGCTGCTCGATGGGAACGGGCGACGGTTTATGCCCGGCATCGACCCGCGGGCCGAGCTCGCGCCGCGCGACGTCGTGGCCCGCGCCATCCACGCGGCGCGCCGGGCGACCGGGTCCGTGCACCTGGACGCGCGCCACCTCGAGCGCGAGCGGGGCGCCGGGTTCCTGGCCCGCCGCTTCCCGGGCATCCACGCCGGCCTGGCCGCCGTCGGGATGGACCCGGGCCGCGAGACGATCCCCGTGGCCGAGGCCCAGCACTACTGGATGGGCGGGATCGCGACCGACACGAACGGACGCACGAGTCTGCCCGGGCTCTACGCCGTCGGCGAGGTTGCCCGCACGGGCGTGCACGGGGCGAACCGCCTCGCCTCGAATTCCCTGCTCGAGGGGCTCGTCTTCGCCTGGCGCGCCGTCGACGCGATCCTCGCGGACCCCGCGCGGCGCTCCGGCCCAACCGCTGCGTCTCGGCGCACGTCCGTCCGCGTCCCGGCCTCCCGCCGGGCCTCGGCCCTGGCGAACGTCAGCACCGCTGAGCTCGGCGCGCGCCTGCGCCGGATCGCGGCCCGCGACCTCGCCGTCGTGCGTGAAGGGCGCGGTCTGCGCGCCGCCGCCGTCGCGACCGCGAACATCGCCGCCGAGGCCGAACGCCGCCTCGGTTCCCAGCCCGCGTCGCGCGAGGTGCACGAACTCGCCAACGGCGCCCTGATCGCGCACCGCATCGCGTGCGCGGCGTTGGACCGGGAGCGTTCCCTCGGCGCCCACTTCCGCAGCGACGCCCGCACTGGCGCCGCCCGCACCACCGACACGAGAGACGAGACGGAAGACGCCCATGCACCAGAGCACTTCGCAGCCGCCCGCCCCTAGCCGCGCCGCGGCCCGCCCGGCGCCACGCCCGGTCCCGTCCGTCGTGGTCGACCGGATCGTCGCCGCGGCCCTCGCCGAGGACGCGCCCAGCGGCGACATCACCGCGGACACGCTCATCGCGCCCGGCACGGCGGCTCTCGGGCGGGTCGTCGCCCGCGAGGCCGGCGTGTGCGCGGGGCTGGCCGCCTTCGCCGCGAGCATGCGCCTGGCCGGGGACGGCGTGACGATCGCCGAACACGCCGAGGACGGCGACCGGTTTGCCGCCGGGGATGCCCTCGTCACCGTGAGCGGCCCGGCGCGGGCCGTGCTCACCGGCGAACGCGTCGGGCTGAACCTCCTGCAGCGGCTCAGCGGCATCGCCACGGCGACGGCGGCCATGGTCGCCGCGGCCGGCGGCGCGACGTCGGCCAACGGACACCCGGTGCGCATCGCCGACACCCGCAAGACGACGCCCGGGCTACGGGTGCTCGAGCGCTACGCCGTGCGCTGCGGGGGCGGGCACAACCACCGCGACAACCTCAGCGAAGCCGTCATGGCCAAGGACAACCACCTCGCCCTGCTCGGCACGGGCGCGGACCTGACGCGGCAGCTGCGAGCGGCCCGCGAACGGCTCGGGCACACCGTGCACTTCGAGGTCGAGATCGACCGGCTCGACCAGCTCGAGGCCGTCGTCGCCGCCGGCGTGGACACCGTCATGCTGGACAACTTCACCCTCGAGGACCTGGCCGAGGGCGTGCGCCGGGTCGGGGGGCGCTGCCTCGTGGAGGCCTCGGGCAACGTCGGGCTCACCACGGTCGCCGGCATCGCCGCCACGGGCGTCGACGTCATCTCCTCGGGCGCGCTCACGCACAGCGTGCGCGCCCTCGACCTCGGCCTCGATTTCGAGACCGCGAACGACGGCGGCGCGGCGTGATCTACATGGACGCAGCAGCCACCGCGCCGACCCGGCAGGACATCCTGCAGACGGTCTGGCCGCTGCTCACCAACGACTTCGGGAACCCGTCGAGCCGGCACGAGCTGGGCACCTCCGCGGCGCGCGCCCTCGCCTTCGCGCGCACCACGGCGGCGGGCGCGCTGGGCGTGCGGGAGAACGACGTCGTGTTCACCTCCGGGGGCACCGAGTCCAACAACCTCGCCCTCAAGGGGCTGGCCCTCGCCGCGCCGCGCGGGCGGCACCTGGTGATCAGCGCCGTCGAGCACTCCTCGGTGCGCGCGGCCGCCGACTACCTGCGCGAGCACCACGGGTTCGAGCTGAGCGTCGTCGGCGTGGACGCCCACGGACGCGTCGACCCCGCCGACGTCCGGGCCGCGTTGCGGCCCGACACCACGCTCGTCTCGGTCATGGCCGTGAACAACGAGGTCGGCACCGTCCAGCCCGTCGCTCAGATCGCCGCCGCCGTCAAGGCCGTCGGCGCGCTCGTGCACACCGACGCCGTGCAGGCCGCCGGCTGGATCGACGTTGCTGCCCTCGCCGACGGCGTGGACGCCCTCACCGTGTCCGGCCACAAGATCGGCGGCATGAAGGGCGCCGGCCTGCTCATGGTGCGGGCGCGGCGGCCGCTGGCCGAGCAGCTCAGCGGTGGCGGGCAGGAGCGCGGGCGCCGCAGCGGCACCGAGAACGTCGCCGGGGCGGTGGCCACGGCGCTCGCCCTGAAGCACGCGGTAGGGGCTGTTCGAGCGGACGACGACGGGCGCGCGGGCTACGGCGCCTACCTGCGAGACGCCGTCGTGCGTGGCCTGGGGGAGCGAGCCGTGCCCACGGGCCACCCGGAGGACCGAGTGCCCGGGATCGTCTCGTTCTGCTTCCCCGGCACGTCGGGCGAGGCGGTGCTGCTCGAGCTCGAGCGGCGCGGGGTGCAGTGTTCCTCGGGATCCGCGTGCCACGCCGGCAGCGACGAGCCCTCACCCGTGCTCCTGGCGATGGGCTACGCGCCGGACGTGGCGCTGACGTCGGTGCGCCTGAGCTTCACGCGTGAGGTCAAGGAAGCCGAGATTACGCAGACGGCACGCGCGATCGTCGCGGCCGTGCAGGCGGCGACCCCCGGCCAGTAGGCGGTCAGCAGGACTGGACGGCGTCGCTCAGGGTCTGCGTGAGGCGCTTGAGCTCGGCGAGTTCGTCCGGGGCCAGCCCGCCGGCCATGACCTCGTGAATGTGCCTCACATGCGCGCGGCCGATGCGGCGCTGCAGCTCAGCCCCTTCCTCCGTCAGTGTGATCAGCACGGCGCGAGCGTCGGAGGGGTCCGCGATCCGGGCGACGAGCCCCCGCTCGACGAGCCGGTCGATCATGCGCGAGAGGCTCGGCTGGCTCAGTAGCAGGTGCTCGTTGAGGTCGCCCAGGCGCAGCCCGCAGTCTGGCGCCCGTTTGAGGTTGAAGAGCACGTCGTACTCGCGCATGCTCAGCTCGCGGAACTCCGCCAGTGCCTGCAGCCGGCGCATGATGGTCACCTGGCAGCGAAACAGGGATTCCCAGGCCTGCGCGGTCTCGCTGACCGACGGGACGTCGTTGTTCTCAGCCATGGTTCTCCGCCTCCACTGCGTTGGATTTGATCTGGGCCGGCTTGGCGCCGGCCTGGCGAGCCGCCAGCAGCGACGCGTGGGTCGGGGAGTCGGGATGGTCGGCGGGCTTGCGCCGAGCGTACTCGGCCCGCAACTCCGGCAACACGTACTCGCCGAACATGTCCAGCTGGTTCAACACCGTCTTCAGCGGCAACCCGGCGTGGTCGACGAGGAAGAGCTGGCGGTGGTAGTCGCCGAAGTACTCCTGGAAGGTCAGGGTCTTCTCGATGACCTCCTGCGGACTGCCGACCGTCAGCGGCGTCTGCGCGGTAAAGTCCTCGAGGGAGGGGCCGTGTCCGTAGACGGGGGCGTTGTTGAAGTACGGGCGGAACTCGCGGACGGCGTCCTGGGAGTTCTTCGCCAGGTAGAACTGCCCGCCGAGCCCGACGAACGCCTGGTCCGCGCGGCCGTGTCCGTAGTGTTCGAACCGCTCGCGGTAGAGGCCGATGAGCTGCTGGTAGTGCTCCTTGGGCCAGAAGATGTTGTTGGCGAAGAACCCGTCGCCGTAGTAGGCGGCGATCTCGGCGACCTGCGGCGTGCGGATGGAGCCGTGCCAGACGAAGGGCGCGACGCCGTCGAGCGGGCGCGGGGTCGACGTGAAGTTCTGCAGCGCGGTGCGGTGCTTGCCTTGCCAGGAGACGACGTCTTCGTCCCAGAGCCGGTGCAGCAGGTGCACGTTCTCGACGGTGAGGTCCACGGAGTCCTGCATGTTCTTGCCGAACCACGGGTAGACCGGCGCGGTGTTGCCGCGACCGAGGACGAGGTCGACGCGGCCGTCGGCGAGGTGCTGGAGCATCGCGAAGTCCTCGGCGATCTTCACCGGGTCGTTGGTCGTGATCAGCGTGGTGGCCGTGGAGAGGATGATGCGCTCGGTCTGCGCCGCGATGTGCGCGAGGGTCGTGGTCGGCGACGAGGAGAAGAAGGGCGGATTGTGGTGCTCGCCGAGTGCGAAGACGTCCATGCCGATCTCTTCGACCTTCTTTGCGATCGCCACCGAGGCTTTGATGCGTTCGTGCTCGGACGGCGTCGTGCCGTCTGTCGGGTCGGTGGTGATGTCGCTGACGCTGAAGACGCCGATCTGCATGGTGTGCTCCTTAGACTCGAGGTTCTGCCTCCAGTATGCCAGATTTACATGCATTTGCATACATTGATCACATCCCTCGGCATTGGCCGACGGGGAGCGGGCCCGAAACGGGCAACGGCCCGGCAGAAAACTGCCGGGCCGTTGCGGGCGCGCTGCGGGCCGGGCTGGTCAGGAACCGAGCTCGAGTGCCTTGTTGGTCGACGCGGTGACCTCCGCGAGGAGCTTCGGATTCTCGTTGAGCCGGCGGCCGAAGCTCGGGATGATCTCCGTGAGCTTGGACTCCCAGCCGTCGAATCGGGTCGGGAAGCAGCGGCGCAGGACCTCGACCATGATCGGCGCGGCCGTGGAGGCGCCGGGGGACGCTCCGAGCAGGCCGGAGATCGTGCCGTCGGCGCTCGTGATGACCTCGGTGCCGAACTGGAGCACACCGCCCTTCTTGGCGTCCTTCTTGATGACCTGGACGCGCTGGCCGGCCGTGATCAGCTCCCACTCGCCGCCGTCGGCCCCGGGGTAGTACTCGCGCAGAGCTTCGTCCTTCTTGGCCCGCGACTTGAGCACCTCCGTGATGAGGTACTTGGTCAGGCCCATGTTGTCTTTGCCGACGGCCAGCATCGGGATGATGTTGGAGGGGCGGATCGACAGCGGCAGGTCCAGGTAGGACCCCGTCTTGAGGAAGTTGGACGTGAAGCCCGCGTAGGGCCCGAACATCAGGGAGCGCTTGCCATCGACGAAGCGCGTGTCGAGGTGCGGCACCGACATGGGCGGCGCGCCCACGGAAGCCTGACCGTAGACCTTGGCGTGGTGGCGGTCGATGGTCGCCTCGTTGGTGCTGCGCAGGAACTGACCGGAGACGGGGAAGCCGCCGAACCCCTTGATTTCGTCGATGCCGGCCGACTGCAGCAGGCCCAGGGCGCCGCCGCCGGCGCCGACGAACACGAACTTAGCGTTGACCTTGCGCTTCTCGCCGGTCGCGTTGTTCTTGACCGTGATCTGCCAGCCGTCGGTGTTGCGGGCCAGCCGCAGCACCTTGTGGCCGAAGTTCAGTTCGACGCCGGAGCCGCCGAGGTAGGTCGTCAGCTGTCGCGTCAGGGCTCCGAAATCGACGTCGGTGCCCGAGGTGAACCGCGAGGCGGCCACGCGCTGGGACTCGCTGCGGCCCTCGGCGACGAGCGGTGCCCACTCGTGAATGGTCTCGAGGTTTTCGGTGTGCTCGATGTTCTCGAAGAGCGGCTGCGCGCGCAGGGCCTCGTAGCGGGTGCGCAGGTAATCGGAGTGCGCATCGCCGATGACGAAGCTCATGTGCGGAAGCGGGTTGATGAAGGACTTGGCCGGGCCGATCAGGCCCTGGGCGACCATGTAAGCGTAGAACTGGCGGGAGACCTGGAACTGTTCGTTGATGCCCACGGCCTTGGCCGGGTCGACCGATCCGTCCTTGCCGGCGGGTGTGTAGTTGAGCTCGCACAGTGCGGAGTGGCCGGTGCCGGCGTTGTTCCACGGGCCGGAGGACTCCAGGCCGGCCTCGTCCAGATTCTCGAACAGGCTGATCTCCCAGTCGGGCTCGATCTGCTTGATGAGGGTGCCGAGTGTGGCCGACATGATGCCGCCGCCGATGAGGGCAACATCGATGTTCTGGGTGGCGGTTGTGGCAGGCACAGGCAGTCTCCGTCGAAAGGCGTGGTTTTAACGAAAGATTAGCGCGTGGACGTCAGCGCACCGAAATCGGAGGCTGGGCGCCGGGTCAGCTTGTGAGCATCCTCACGCGGTCCAGCGGCTCGTCCAGGACGGGGCTGACCGGGTAGGAGGTGACGTCCGTAGCGACGGTCAGGGCGGAGATCGGGAACGCGAGCGGCAGGGCGGGTAGGTCGCGGGCGATGACCTCGCCGATGGCCTGATAGGCGGCAGCGCGCTCCGGGGTGTCCGGCATCGAACGCGCGGCTGCCACATGGGTGCGCAGGTGCGCCGAGTCGTATCCGAATTGCGTCTCCGCTTCCGCGAAGATCGAACTCAGGAAGTGATCCGGATCGCGGTAGGAACCGGTCCAACCGAGCAGGTGGAAGCCGGCATATTCGCCACCGAAGACCGCGTCGAGGTACTCGTCACCCCAGTCCAGCGGCACCGGTTTGATCTTGAAGCCGGCCTTGACCAGCTGGGCGGCGATCTCTGCGTAGGTGCGTTCGGGCAGCGGCAGGTAGCCACGGGTGACGTTGAGCGGATACAGGAAGGGGATCGGCTCGCCGTCGTACTCGGCCTCCTCGAGCAGGCGCTCCGCCTCGTCGACGTCGTAGCCGTAATAGGTAGCGGGCGCCTCGATGCCGAGGCTCGGTGGCAGAAACGCCCTCGCCTCGGCGGTGCCGGCAATGAACCGGTCGTCGATGACCTGGGAACGCTGGATCGCGTGGGAGACCGCCTGGCGGACCGGTAGCGAGGACAGCGGACCCTCCGACTGGTTCATGCCGAGGTAGAGCACTGAGAAGGGGTCACGCTGCAGGATCTGCTGGCCGCTGCGGACGAGCTCGCGCATCTCGGCGGTCGTCACGGCATCGAAACCGTCGACGGAACCGGCGAGCATCGAGCGCAGCCGCGACGCCCCGTCCCGCAGGACCCTGAACTCGATGCGGTCGACCGCATCGGGGCGCTCCCGCCAGTGATCGGCGTAGCGCTCGAGCGTCTGGGTCCCGTCTTCGGTGCCGACGTAGCGGTACGGCCCGGTCCCGATCGGTGCCTCAGGGGTCGAATCAGGTGCGGCGATGGCCAGTCCGGGCAGCGTCAGCGCCTGCACGAGCCCCGTCAGCGGGGCGTTGAGCTCGAGCACGAACGTAGCCTTGTCCGCTGCCGTGCAAGAAGCGAAGTAGCTCTCACCCTCTAGAACGGCCTCGGGCACGTCGGGCAACCCGTCGAGGGCGTCCTGCAGTTGCTCGTCGAGCTCCGCCTCGTCTGCATCCTTCGACGGCGTCGTCGCTACCGACTCCCGATGGTGGAAGACCGCCTTGAACGCGAGAGCGTCCGGGGTGGAGGGGTTGTCGGTCCGGCGCGCCCAGCGCTCGAAGTTCCTCACGACGACGTCGGCAGTCAAGTCCGTGCCGTCGTGGAAGGTGACCCCGGGGCGAAGCGTGAAGGTGTAGGTGAGGCCGTCGTCGGAGGCTTCCCACTCGGTGGCGAGGGCCGGCTGCGGCGCCCCGTTGTCCGGGTCGGTGTGCATCAGACCCTCGAAGATCTGCCGCGTGACGCGGTGCGAATCTGAGTCGATCACGAGCGACGGATCGAGGGAGCGTGGCGCCGCGGGGGTGCCGAGGCGGAACGTGACCGGACCCGCCGGCGCCGGCGACGGTGTGCCCGAAGGCGCGGGCGGCGTCGTCGTGCTGCACCCGGAGAGCCCGAGCAGGGCCGCGGAGCCGAGGCCCGCGCCGAGACCGAGCAGCGAACGCCGAGAGAGGTTCCCGCCGTGGCCGCCAGCCGGTCCGGGTGAGTGCTCGTTGCCGGGATTCACCGCTCGGTCTCCTTGCTGCCTCGTGATGAGTGCGTGTTGTGGGCGCCGCCGGAACCGGCGGGTTCCGATACCAAAAACCGACCGGCGCGAAGCCGGTCGGTCGTCGTGGTGCGAGCGGGGGGACTTGAACCCCCACGTCCGAAGACACTGGAACCTAAATCCAGCGCGTCTGCCAATTTCGCCACGCTCGCGGAGCGGACCGCTTACGGCACGGGGCCGGAAGCGGACCAAACCAGTGTAGCCGACCCGCCTCGGCGGCGGGGTCAGCCGTGGTTAGTCGAGTCCCAGATCGCGACGCAGTTTCGCAACATGACCCGTGGCGCGCACGTTGTACTGGGCGAGTTCGACCTTGCCGTCCTCGTCGACGACGATCGTGGAGCGGATCAGGCCCTCGTAGACGCGACCGTAGTTCTTCTTCTCGCCCCAGGCGCCGTAGGCCTCGGCGACCGCGTGGTCCTCATCGGAGAGCAGGGGGAAGGTCAGCGATTCGTTGGCGACGAAGCTCTCCAGCTTGGCGACCTTGTCGGGGGAGACGCCGAGAACCTCGTATCCGGCGCCGGCCAGAGAGGCGATATTGTCGCGGAAGTCGCAGGCCTGAGTCGTGCAGCCCGGGGTAGAGGCCGCCGGGTAGAAGTAGACGATGACCTTGCGACCGCGCAGGTCGGAGAGCGAGACCTGCTCGCCGCTGGCCGAGGTCAGCTCGAAGTCGGGGGCGATGGTGCCGGGGGTCAAACGTTCTGCCATGAGAGATCCTCCTCGATTCGGTTAAAATAAAAGGAGGTCAGCCGCGCGGCTGACCTCCTTTTCCTGGTGCACCCCCCGGGACTTGAACCCGGAACCTACTGATTAAGAGTCAGTTGCTCTGCCAATTGAGCTAGAGGTGCATCATGCTCTGCGGCGGGCCTTTTTGGTGCCTGCCGCGTTCGCAACGAGATAAAACAATACATGCCCTGATCAGGCCGTGCAAATCGAAACCACTCTTTGAGGCGCACTTCACACTTGTGGTCGCGGGCGGGTGCGGTTGTCGTTGCGCTCGCGCGGCTGCACGCGTGCGCGCGCGTGACGCGAGAACAAGCAGGCAAAGGTGCGGTGACCGGGAACCCGCACCAATCAGGCCGAGGAGGCGGAGGCCAGCTCGTCGACGCGCGTCATGAACTCGTCCATGAACCCCACGAAGTCCTCGGCGTCGATTTCCTGCTCGAGGAGCGTGCGCGTCCCGCCGTCGGGGGAGACCGAGGGGGGAACTTCGATGCTCGGGTGGGGCGCGACTTCGAAACGGAAGACCCGACCGGTGCTGGTGCCGACCTCGAATCCGCCATCGCGGACCTCGGCGAGGTGGGACAGGTTAGTCAGGTTGATCGACACCGCGGCGTCGCGCGGGGTGAGTGTCGCCGGATTGACCGGCGCGATGACGAGTTCGAGCGGCTGCCGTCGAAATCCGACGATGAAGCATCCGCTCCCGCCCGCGTTACCCGTCGCGTAGACCAGGTTGTAGCTGCCGAAGTTGGGAATCTGATCGTCGAACGCACGATGAAGGTGCGCCTTCAGTGCCGTATCGTTCAGATTGCCATCAGTTTCGTAAGCCATGCGGCCAGTCTATGGGCGGGGACTGACAGATCGCTGGACATCGTTACGCGACGTAGTCACGGGTTCACGTTTCAGTTTGTGACGGGCCTAGAATCGCGGCTATGACGCAGGACTCCACACCAGACATCAAGCCACGCAGTCGCGCCGTCACTGACGGCATCCACGCCGCACCGGCCCGCGGAATGCTCCGCGCCGTCGGCATGGGCGACGACGACTTCGCCAAGCCGCAGATTGGCATCGCCAGTTCGTGGAACGAAATCACCCCCTGCAACCTCTCGCTCAACCGCCTGGCTCAGGGCGCCAAGGAAGGCGTGCACGCCGGCGGTGGCTACCCGATGCAGTTCGGGACGATTTCCGTCTCCGACGGCATCTCCATGGGGCATGAGGGGATGCACTTCTCGCTCGTCTCCCGTGAGGTCATCGCGGACTCCGTCGAGACCGTCATGATGGCCGAACGCCTCGACGGTTCCGTTCTCCTGGCCGGCTGCGACAAGTCGCTGCCGGGCATGCTCATGGCTGCCGCGCGGCTGAACCTCTCGTCCGTCTTCCTCTATGCGGGAACGATCATGCCCGGGTTCGCCCGCATGTCGGACGGCTCGGAGCGCGAGGTCACCCTCATCGACGCTTTCGAGGCCGTGGGCGCCTGCGCGGCCGGCACCATGAGCGAGGCCGATCTCGACGCGATCGAGCGCGCGATCTGCCCGGGCGAGGGCGCCTGCGGCGGCATGTACACCGCCAACACGATGGCCTCGATCGGCGAGGCGCTCGGCATGTCCTTGCCGGGCTCGGCGGCGCCGCCTTCGGCCGACCGCCGCCGCGACATGTTCGCGCACAAGTCCGGCGAGGCCGTCGTCGAGATGCTGCGCAAGGGCATCCGCGCTCGCGACATTCTGACCAAGGAGGCGTTCGAGAACGCGATCGCCGTCACCATGGCCTTCGGCGGTTCCACCAACGCCGTGCTGCACCTGCTCGCGATCGCGCGCGAGGCCGAGGTCGAGCTGACCCTCGACGACTTCAACCGCATCGGCGACAAGGTCCCGCACCTGGCCGACATGAAGCCGTTTGGCAAGCACGTCATGTTCGACCTGGACAGGATCGGCGGCGTGCCCGTCATCATGAAGGCACTGCTCGACGCCGGCCTGCTGCACGGGGACTGCCTCACCGTCACGGGCAAGACCGTCGCCGAGAACCTCGCGGACATCGCGCCGCCGGATGTCGACGGCAAGATCCTGCGCCACATGGACAACCCGCTGCACAAGACCGGCGGCGTGACCGTCCTGCACGGTTCGCTGGCCCCGGAGGGCGCCGTCGTGAAGTCGGCCGGCTTCGACGCCGACGTTTTCGAGGGCACCGCCCGCGTGTTCGAGCGCGAGCAGGGTGCGCTCGACGCGCTCGACAAGGGCGAGATCCAGGCCGGCGACGTCGTCGTCATCCGCTACGAGGGCCCCAAGGGTGGGCCGGGCATGCGCGAGATGCTCGCCATCACCGGTGCCATCAAGGGTGCCGGCCTGGGCAAGGACGTGCTCCTGCTGACCGACGGTCGCTTCTCCGGCGGCACCACGGGCCTGTGTATCGGGCACGTGGCCCCGGAAGCCGTCGACGGCGGCCCGATCGCGTTCGTCCGCGATGGCGACACGATCCGCGTCGACATCGCCGCGCGCTCCTTCGACCTCCTGGTGGAGCCGGCCGAGCTCGAGGCGCGCAAGGAGGGCTGGGAGCCGCTCCCGGCCCGCTTTACCAAGGGTGTACTCGCGAAGTACACCAAGCTGGTCAAGTCGGCCAGCGTCGGCGCCTACTGCGGCTGATTCAAGACCGTGTACGACGACGGAGGGTGGCCGTGCGGGCCGTGGCACCTTCCGTCGTCGTCGTGTAGTGTCCAAAGAGTGAAAGCATTGTCCAAATAGTGAGACGGTAGGCTGGGCTCGTTGACACCCGTCGTGGGGACGGGAAAACTGAGTGGCATGCAGAACATCATCACCGTCCTACGAGTTACCAAGCGCGTGGCCTGATCCGAAACACGGACAGCCCCTTGGTTGGACAGGTAACGCGCTAATCCCCACTGAAGCCGCACTCGGCCAGAGGGGTTTTTTTATGCGCGAAAGAAAGAGAAGAGAAGGAAGAATCCATGACTAACGGAACCGACATCAGCCCAGCGCTGGTGGCCAAGGCTGCAAGTCGCGCCAAGGATGCTGCTCCTGTCTCTTCCGCAGTGGAGGGCAACGGACCCGTGCAGGGTCCGAACAACAAAGTAGCCCCCACAGAGATGACTGGCTCACAAGCCATCGTCCGCTCACTGGAAGAACTGGGCGTCAAAGACGTCTTCGGGTTGCCGGGCGGGGCCATCCTCCCCACCTACGACCCACTGATGGATTCGAGCGTGCTCAACCACGTGCTCGTCCGTCACGAGCAGGGCGCCGGCCACGCCGCCCAGGGCTACGCCATGGTGACCGGGGAGGTGGGCGTCTGCATCGCGACGTCCGGCCCCGGCGCCACCAACCTCGTCACCGCCATCGCCGACGCCCACATGGACTCGGTGCCGATGGTCGCGATCACCGGTCAGGTCAACAGCGCCGTGATCGGTTCGGACGCGTTCCAGGAGGCGGACATCGTCGGCATCACGATGCCGATCACCAAGCACTCGTTCCTGGTCTCCAACCCGGACGACATCCCGCGCGTGCTGGCCGAGGCGTTCTACCTGGCCGGTTCGGGCCGTCCCGGCCCGGTGCTCGTGGACATCACCAAGGACGCGCAGCAGGGGTCGACGACGTTCTCGTGGCCGCCGCGCATCGACCTGCCCGGCTACCGGACCGTGACCCGAGGCCACGCCAAGCAGTTGCGCGAGGCCGCGAAGCTCATCGCGGCAGCCAAGCGCCCGGTGTTCTACGTGGGCGGCGGCGTCATCAAGGCGCACGCCTCGCACGAACTCATCGAACTGGCCGAATACGTCGGCGCGCCCGTCGCGACGACGCTCATGGCGCGCGGCGCCTTCCCGGACTCGCACGAACAGCACGTCGGCATGCCGGGCATGCACGGTTCCGTCTCGGCGGTGACCGCCCTGCAGCAGTCCGACCTGCTGATCACGCTCGGCGCGCGCTTCGATGACCGCGTCACCGGCGTGCTCTCGACGTTCGCCCCGAACGCCAAGGTCATCCACGCTGACATCGACCCGGCGGAGATCTCCAAGAACCGCGCGGCCGACGTGCCGATCGTGGGCGATCTCAAGGAGATCATTCCCGAGCTGCTCGAGACGTACCGGGCACAGCTCGGTGAGTCCGGGAAGCCGGACATGACCTCCTGGTGGGCGACCCTGAACCGGCTGCGCGATACCTACCCGATGGGCTTCACCGAGCCCCATGACGGCCTCGCGGCACCCCAGCAGGTGATCCAGCGCATCGGCGAAATGACCGGCCCGGAGGGCGTGTACGTCGCCGGCGTCGGCCAGCACCAGATGTGGGCGGCGCAGTTCGTCAAGTACGAGCGGCCGCACCAGTGGCTGAACTCCGGCGGGCTCGGCACGATGGGCTATTCCGTTCCGGCGGCCATGGGCGCCAAGGTCGGCAACCCCGACCGGGTGGTCTGGGCCATCGACGGCGACGGCTGCTTCCAGATGACCAATCAGGAGCTGGCCACCTGCGTGATCAACAAGATCCCGATCAAGGTGGCCATCATCAACAACTCGTCTCTCGGCATGGTCCGGCAGTGGCAGACCCTGTTCTACGAAGGCCGCTACTCCAACACCGACCTGAACACGGGCCATGGCACCGTGCGGGTGCCGGACTTCGTCAAACTCGCCGAGGCGTACGGCGCCGTCGGGCTGCGCTGCGAGAGCGCCGAGGACATCGACGCAACGATCCAGCAGGCGCTCGAGATCAACGACCGCCCCGTCGTCGTCGACTTCGTCGTCAGCCGGGACTCCATGGTCTGGCCGATGGTGCCGGCCGGCGTCAGCAACGACGCGATCCAGATCGCCCGCAACATGACTCCCGACTGGGAGCAGGAGGACTAGACATGGCACGCCACACGCTTTCCGTGCTGGTCGAGGACGTCCCGGGCGTCCTGACCCGCGTGGCCGGGCTCTTCGCCCGCCGCTCCTTCAACATCGACTCGCTTGCGGTGGGACCCACCGAGCACAAGGGCATCTCCCGCGTGACCGTCGTCGTCGATGCCGAGGGCGACCTGCTCGAGCAGGTCACCAAGCAGCTGAACAAGCTGATCAACGTTCTCAAGATCGTCGAACTGACCGCTGAATCCTCCGTGCAACGAGACCACATCCTGGTCAAGGTCCGCGCGGACGCCGTGACCCGGCTGCAAGTGACCCAGGCGGCCGACCTCTTCCGCGCCTCGGTGGTGGACGTGTCCACCGACTCCCTCGTCATCGAGGCCACCGGCACCGTCGAGAAGCTGCACGCGCTCCTCGGCGTCCTCGAGCCCTTCGGGGTCAAGGAGATCGTGCAATCGGGCACGCTCGCCATCGGCCGCGGCGCCAAATCCATGTCGGACCGCGCGCTGCGCTCCGTCTCCGCATAAAACTTTCCAGATCAGTCCTACCCAAGGAGTAAAAGTGACCGAAGTGTATTACGACGACGATGCCGACCTGTCGATCATCCAGGGCAAGAAGGTGGCCGTCATCGGCTACGGCTCGCAGGGCCACGCCCACTCGCTGAACCTGCGCGACTCCGGCGTCGACGTCCGCGTCGGCCTCAAGGAGGGCTCGAAGTCCCGCGCCAAGGCCGAGGAAGAGGGCCTGACCGTCGGTACCGCCGCTGAGGTCTCCGCCTGGGCCGACGTCGTCGTGATCCTGGCTCCGGACCAGAGCCAGCGCGACCTCTACAAGAACGACGTCGAGGCGAACCTCGTCGAGGGCAACACCCTGGTCTTCGGCCACGGCTTCAACGTCCGCTTCGGCTACATCGAGGCGCCGGCCGGCGTTGACGTCATCCTCGTTGCCCCGAAGGCCCCGGGCCACACCGTGCGCCGCGAGTTCGTCGCCGGCCGCGGCATTCCGGACATCATCGCCGTGGAGCAGGACGCCTCCGGCACCGCTTGGGACCTCGCTAAGTCCTATGCCAAGGGCATCGGCGGCACCCGCGCCGGCGTCATCAAGACCACCTTCACCGAGGAGACCGAGACCGACCTGTTCGGTGAGCAGGCCGTGCTCTGCGGCGGCGTCTCCCACTTGGTGCAGGCCGGTTTCGAGACCCTGACCGAGGCCGGCTACCAGCCGGAGATCGCCTACTTCGAGGTCCTGCACGAGCTCAAGCTCATCGTGGACCTGATGTGGGAGGGCGGCATCGCCAAGCAGCGCTGGTCCGTCTCCGACACGGCCGAGTACGGCGACTACGTCTCCGGCCCGCGCGTCGTGACGCCGGAGGTCAAGGCGTCGATGCAGGCGATCCTCGCCGACATCCAGTCCGGAGCCTTCGCCAAGCGCTTCATCGACGACCAGGACAACGGCGCGAAGGAGTTCAAGGAACTGCGCGAAAAGGAGGCCGGTCACCCGATCGAGGCCACCGGCAAGGCTCTGCGCTCGCACTTCTCGTGGAGCCAGCAGGACGACGACTACACCGAGGGCAGCGCCGCTCGCTAAATCTTCGTCTGAACAGCCCGGTTTCGTTATGAAACCGGGCTGTTTTGTGTCCCCGGTAAGTTCTAGAATTGACGTATGAACCGCCGTGCGGAGTTGGGGAATCGACGTTCGAGGCGGCCCGCCCGGACAGTCGGACCGCTGATCGCCGGCGTCTCGGCCCTCGCTCTGGCGGTGGCCGCGGTGATCGCCCCGGCCGGAGAGGCGGAAGCCGCCTACTCGACCCCCTCCGAGTTCGTCCTGAAGGGGGCGGGCTGGGGACACGGCGTCGGCATGAGCCAGTACGGCGCCAAGGGCCAGGGGCTGGACGGGCGCACGTCCAAACAGATCCTTGAGCACTACTACGCGCCCGCCACGGTCGTGAACACCACCCGCTACGCGTCGAACAGCGTCCGAGTGCAACTGCACCACGCCCAGTCGACGACGGTCACCCCCAACAACGGCCGGCTGCGCGTCTCGGTCGACGGCGGCCCCAAGCGCGAGACCAGCAACCCCATCCGCGTCGAATTCTCCGGAGGTGACGTCGTCGTGAGCGGCGGCGTGAGCCTGCGAGGCAAAGACGTCAACATCCAGTGGCAGAACACCACGTATTGGACCGGCGGCACGGCCAACACGACCGTGTCCGTCGCCGGTGCCGACGCCGGCGGCACCGGAATCTACCGGCACGGACGGCTGCGCGTGACGCCACTGGACAGCAAGGCGAACGTCGTCAACGTCCTGCGCGTGAACGACGAGTACCTGTACGGGCTCGCGGAGATGCCGTCGCTGTGGCCGGCGGCGACGCTTCAGGCGCAGGTCATCGCCGGGCGAACGTACGCCATGCGCAACATGGCCTCGATCAAGTCGGAGTGCGCCTGCCACGTCTACGACGAGGTGAAGTCGCAGAAGTTCTCCGGATGGAAGAAGGAGAGCGAGGGCCCCGGAGGGGAGTACGGGGCGAAGTGGAAGGCCGCCGTCGACGCGACCTACACACGCTCGGGCGGAGTGCCGGTCTCGGCCCGCGTCATCCACTACGGCGGCGGGCTCATCGACGCCCTCTACTTCTCCTCCTCCGGCGGGATGACCAGAGACGCTTCGTCCGTCTGGGCTAATTCGGTGCCGTACCTGAAGTCGCGCTCGGACCCGTGGTCGCAGCGCTCCTACGTCGGAAACCCGAACAGCTCGTGGACGGACAGGGTCTCGCAGGCGAAGGCCGCGAAGGCGTTTGGGTTGAAGAACGTGAAGAAGATCGACCTGTCCTGGGGAGCGGACAAGGCGGTCTCGACGGCTACGGCGACCTCGGTCGACGGCGTCAAGCGCTCGATGAGTGGAACACAGCTGCGCAGCGCGCTCGGCATCAAGAGCGCGTGGGTCTTCGAGGCGACGGCCGTGGCGAAGTGGTACGGGGTCGACCGGATCTCCGGAGACGACCGGTACCGGACCGCCGTCGAAGCCTCGAAACATTCCTTCCCGTCTGGCGCGGACACGGTGTACGTCGCGACGGGGTCCGCCTACGCGGATGCGCTCGTCGCGGCACCGGCGGCGACGCACGACGGCGGCCCGCTGCTGTTGACGAAGAAGACCTACATGCCCGGCGTGGTCCGCAGCGAGATCGAGCGGCTGGGCCCGCGGCGGATCATCGTGGTCGGCGGTGTGGACGCCGTCTCGACCAAGGTCGAGCAGGACCTCCGCGCCTTGGCCCCGACCACCCGGCGCGGCGGTGCCGACCGCTACGACACCGCCGTCGCGATCTCCGAGGCGGCTTTCGGTTCCGCGAAGCGCGCGTACGTCGCAACGGGCCGCGACTTCCCGGACGCGCTCTCCGCCTCCTCGGTCGCGGCCGCCCAGGGGCGGCCGGTGTTCCTCGTCGACGGGACGGCGTCGAAGGTGCGCGCGTCGACACTGCAGGCGCTCGACCGCATGGGGGTCGACCACCTCATCGTGGCCGGCGGGCCCGCGGTCGTCTCCTCGGGGATCATGTCCTCGCTCGCGCCATACGACCCGACACGCCGGTACGGCGCCGACCGCTACGCGACGAACCGCAGCCTCAACCGCGCCGGAACCCCGGGTTACGACACCGGCCGGTGGATCTACCTCGCGACCGGTGGTGCCTTTCCCGACGCCCTCGCCGGCGCAGCCGTCGCGGGGACGCGCGGATCGGCACTGTACCTGAGCAAGACTGGATGCATCCCGCAGGCGACGCTCGACAAGATGGACTCCCAGAGCGCCAACCGCGTTTTCCTCCTCGGCGGCACCGCGGCGCTTACGAAGGACGTCGCAGCGCTCAAGGCCTGCTGAGGATCACAGACACGGTTCAAGTTGGGCGACGCGGGCTGAGATCACGGCGGACCCGCCGACGAGCGTAGTCCGGGTCGTCGGCGACTCAAAGATGTCCGAACGCATCCGCAGCGGAACGCAGTCGGTGCGGGTGAGGTACAGCGGCGCGCCCTCGGCCCCGGCGAGGGCGGCGCCCGAGAGGGCGTCTGGGAAGCTGGAGCCTGTCGCGAAGAACACCTGGTTGGACTTCGGGAGCAGGTATTTGTTCAGCAGGCGGCTGGTCGCATAGCGGTCCGCGCCGCCGACCCGCCACGGCGCGTAGGCTGACAGCGAATCCTCGATGCCGCGGGAGATCACGGCGGTTTCGCCGGCGAGCACCGCCTTGGTGACGCCAAGGTCAGCCAGCGTGGCATCGACGGCCGGACTGACCTTCGATTGGCTGCCCCGCACCAGAAGTACAGGGGCGTTGTGGTACGCGGCCACCGCCGAGGCAGAGAGTGCGTCCGGGTAGTTCTCTCCCGTGGCGACGTAGGCCCGGGAAGCCGAGGAGAATGCGCCCCGGGCCACGCTGCGAGCCGTACCGTAGCGAGTCTCGCCGCCGCGGCGGACCACGGATGGAACGACCTGCTTGATCTGCTCTGCGGCGGACGCGGAGATCGCGACCGTGCCACCGACGATCACCGCACGTTGCGGTTTCAGTCGCCTGATCTCGTTCATCACGTTCCCGGGGACATACCCCGGTTTTGCCAGCAGCAGTGCGGCGTTCGCTTGAGCAGCGGCCGGAGCGGCGACGAGCGCATCGGCGAAGTCGCCACCCGTGGCGATGTACACGGTGTTGGCGCCGTTGGGGTGTGAGCGCTGGGAGGCGGCGATCGCCGTTGTATAACGCGTATCGCCGGCGACGCGCGAAGAATTGAGCGTGCGGCCGCTCACCTCGTGTTTCGCGTGATCGCGGGCGCCCGCACGGATACTTCCGAGCTGGGCGTAGAGGTTTTGGCCGGGGCACTCGGTGTAGCCGACGTCGCGATGGCCCATGACGCGTGGCAGGGTAACCACCTGGCCCTTCGCGAAGCGGCCGCCCCCGCCGGCGGTCAGGGTGACTTCGCCACTGGGGTCGTAGCCCCAGTAGGCGGCTTGCCAGCCGACGAGCTGGGCGATCGAGGTCAGCGCGTTGGCCTGAGGAGCGGTCTGCGAGTAGTTGCCGATGAGGGAGATGCCGAAGGTGTCGCCGTTCCAGCCGGCCGCGTGGGTGGCGATACGCGCGGGTGCGACGCCGCCGCCGCGACCTTCGTAGCTGTTGCCGAACCGGTCGACGAGCATGTGGTACCCGATGTCGCACCACGTGGGGTCCAGCCCCATGTGGAACTGCTGAATGCTGCGCAAAAGGGACGGCACCTGCGCGGCTGAATATTCGTTGGCTCCGGCCGTGTGGTGGATGATCGTGGCGTGCTTGCGCGGCGTGTTACCGAGGTCGCACACCGGTTCTGCCGCGCCCCACGACTTCCGGGGGATGACCCGATTCAGCACGCTCTTGCTCGTGTCGGAAAACATCGTGGCCGGCCGGTCCTGCGTGATCTGCCGGTCGATGTCGGTGACGGGGGAGGAGAGCGCCTCGACGTCGAGTGCGTCGGCGCCGACGCCGTCGGACGTCGGCCGGACCTCGATGCGTTCGGCGTCGACGACGGCCACCGGCTCGGCGGTGAAGGTCTCACCATCGGCGGACTCGTAAGGATCGTCAGGCAGGGACGACCACGCGGACCACTTGCCGCCGGAAAGGGCTCGGTACTCGGCGAGTGGGTCGTCGCCGGACCACGAGACGGAGACGACGGTCGGCTCTTCCGGTTCCGCTTCAATTGACACGACGACCTGGTTCGTCTTGGCCGATAGCCGTGTCAGCGCCGTTTCGGGATTGTCGGGCCCGTCCGGGATCCGAGGTTCCTGAGTGGACGGGCTCTCGGTGGACGGCTCCGGTTCTCGGTCCGACTGCGCGACGGCGCCAGCGCCAGAGGAAGCGATGAGCGCTAGAGCGGACGCCCCGGCGAGGAGTGTGCGAGTGATCGGTGACATGGCTTCGGGGCTTCCCGTTGTGCGGTGGGCGGCGGGCGCATACGGCGCAACTGCCGGGTCCGACGGCGGCACCAGGGCCCAGCCTAGGGCAACTATTTATAGCCGGCTAGAGTCTCTGTGATTGAAGCCACGTGCGCGAGGGTGCCACGGGTACTCGATGACGTCACCGTGACGGTCTTCTCAGGCCGAACGAGGTCTCGGGGTGTAATAGTGCGGGGCAGGTTCGGCTCAGTTGTTACTGCCCGGATAACCTTGGTGCGGACGCGCTCTGCCGTCCTGTCTGCATCCAACCAAAGCGAAGGTGCCACCGAAGTGTCAGAAACCAAGCCCGTCGTCTTGCTCGCCGAAGAGCTCTCGCCCGCGACCGTCGATGCCCTTGGCCCGGATTTCGAGATCCGCACGGCCAATGGCGCAGACCGCGCTGAGCTCCTTCCCGCGATCGCTGACGTCGACGCGATCCTGGTTCGCTCCGCTACGAAGGTCGACGCGGAAGCCATTGCCGCCGCCAAGAATCTCAAGGTCATTGCCCGCGCTGGCGTCGGACTCGACAACGTCGACATTAAGGCCGCAACGCAGGCCGGTGTGATGGTCGTGAACGCGCCGACCTCCAACGTCATCTCCGCCGCAGAGCTGACCGTCGGCCACGTCGTCTCCCTGGCGCGCCGCATCCCTGCGGCCAGCGCCTCGCTCAAGGCCGGCGAGTGGAAGCGCTCGAAGTATGCGGGCGTCGAACTCTTCGAGAAGACGGCCGGCATCATCGGTCTCGGGCGCATCGGCGCCCTCGTCGCGGCCCGTTTGCAGGGCTTCGGCATGAACGTCGTCGCCTTCGACCCCTACGTGACGGCGGCCCGCGCCCAGCAGCTGGGTGTGCAGCTGGTCGAACTCAATGAGCTGCTGGCCACCAGCGACTTCATCACGATCCACATGCCGAAGACGCCGGAGACCGTCGGCATGCTCGGAGCCGAGGCCTTCGCCAAGATGAAAGAGACCGCCTACGTCGTCAACGTCGCCCGCGGCGGCCTCGTCGACGAGGCGGATCTGTACACGGCGCTGAAGGACGGCCAGATCGCCGGCGCCGGCATCGACGTTTTCTCGACCGAGCCGAGCACGGATCTCCCGTTCTTCGAGTTCGAGAACGTCGTCGTCACTCCGCACCTGGGCGCCTCGACCGAAGAGGCGCAGGAGAAGGCGGGCGTGTCCGTGGCCAAGTCGGTGCGCCTCGCCCTCGGCGGGGAGCTCGTGCCGGACGCGGTCAACGTCGCCGGCGGCGTGATCGACGAGAACGTTCGCCCCGGTATTCCGCTCATGGAGAACCTGGGCCGCATCTTCACCGCGCTCACCACCGATTCGCTTGTAAGCCTGGATATCGAGGTCGCCGGAGAGATCGCCTCCCTCGACGTCAAGGCCCTCGAACTGGCCGCGCTCAAGGGCATCTTCACCGACGTCGTCTCCGAGCAGGTCTCGTACGTCAACGCGCCGGTCCTCGCCGAGCAGCGCGGCGTCGCCTCCCGCCTGATCACCACGTCCGATTCCCCGGAGTACCGCAACCAGCTCAACCTGCGCGGCTCCACGAGTGACGGGACGCAGCTCTCGGTCTCCGGCACGCTGACGGGTCCGAAGCAGGTCGAGAAGCTTGTTGCTATCGACGGCTACGAGATCGAGATTCCGATCGCCGAGCACCTCGTCGTGCTGCGCTACCAGGACCGCCCCGGAGTCGTTGGTGCCCTAGGGGCCATCCTGGGCGAACGGGACGTGAACATCGTCGGCATGCAGGTCGCCCCGAGCGACAGCGACGCCGAGGCACTGGCCGTGCTCACGGTTGACAACGCGCTCTCCGAGGGCGTCCTCGACGCCATCCGCGAGGCCGTCGGCGCGACCTTCGCGCGCGAGGTCAACCTGACCTGATCCGCCCTGCGATAGAGCAGTCCATCGAGCGCCCAGCCGGCACAAACGGCCGGGCGCTCGGTCGTTTCGCAGGCCGTGCGCGCCGGCGCTTCGGCGGGGCGGACGAATTTTGTACTGCGGGTTGTCCCGGGGGTGCTATCTTTTCCCTATCATCCGATTGCGCCGCGTCGTTCCGAGTGAACCGCGGACCTTCTCCTGGGGGAAAATATGGGTCTGTCCCGTCGTCTGTCTGCGGCCGTTGCGGCCGCTTCGCTCGTTGTTGCCGCTCCTGCGCTGCCCGCCGCTGCAAGTACTCCGCTGGGCGGGAGCGCGAAGGCCTCCGGGCACGATCTCATGGTCGACCGCGTCGCCGGTGCTGACCGAATGGCCACCGCAGTGGAGATCTCCAAGACCTATTTCCCCGACGGGGCCGACGTCGTCTATCTGGCGACCTCCAAAGAATTCGCCGACGCGCTCGTCGCCGGACCGGCCGCGGCCGTCGAAGGCGGCCCGGTCCTCCTCACGCGTGCCGGAGAGCTCGACGCCCGGGTCGCGGCCGAGATCACCCGGCTCGATCCGGCCAAGGTGGTTCTGGTGGGACGAGAGGGCGCCCTCAGCAAGGCCGTCGAGCAGCAGGTTGGCGCCGCCACCAACGGAAAAGTGAAGCGCATCGGCGGCGATAACCGCTATGAGACGGCCCGCCAGTTGGTGCTCTCCGTCTTCGGAGACGCGCCGGTGGCGTACCTGGCCACGGGCCGCAACTTCCCGGACGCCCTATCCGCCGCGGGCGCCGCGGGATACGAAGGCGCCCCCGTGGTCCTCGTCCCGGGCGACAAGCAGAAGCCGGACAGCCGCACCCGTGCTTTGCTCGACCAGCTGGGCACCGAAGAGGTTGTGGTCATGGGCGGTCCCGCGGCGGTCTCGGACGGCTTCGTCTGGGGTCTCATCGAAGACGACTATGACATCTGGCAGTACGAAGGATCCGACCGCTACGAGACCAACGAGTTCGCGACTTACGAGATCGCCCTGGAGGCGGAGACCGCGTTCATCGCGACCGGTCGAGATTTCCCGGACGCGCTGGCAGGTGCTGCCGTGGCTGCGGCGCAGGGCGCTCCCGTGTTCCTCTCCAAGCCGACCTGTATCCCGCGCGGTATCGCAGAGAATATCGACGAGGCCGAGTACCTCGAGCGGATCACCCTATTGGGTGGTCCGAAGGTGCTGGGCCCGGGCGTGGAGTCGCTGACCACCTGCTGATCCTGTGGGGAGTCACGGGCGCCGCCGACACCGGTTCGCGGCCCCGAATACGGTAGATTTCTGTAGGTGACTTCTACCGAGCAGACCCCCTTCTACATCACCACCGCGATCTCGTACCCGAACGGTGTCCCGCACATCGGGCACGCCTACGAGGTCATCGCCACGGACGCGATGGCGCGTTTCAAGCGCCTCGACGGTTACGACGTCTTCTTCATGACCGGCACGGACGAGCATGGCCAGAAGATGTTGCAGACCGCCGAGAAGCAGGGCGTTTCGCCGCGGGAGCTCGCGCAGCGCAACTCGGACTCCTTCCAGCAGATGAACGACGAGCTGGGTATCAGCTACGACCGCTTCATCCGCACCACGGACCCGGATCACACCGATGCCGCTCAGGAGATCTGGCGCCGGATGGAGGCGAACGGCGACATCTACCTGGACAAGTACGCCGGCTGGTACTCCGTGCGCGACGAGGCGTACTACCAGGAAGACGACACTGAGCTGCGCGAGGATGGCGTCCGCTACTCCAAGGAGACGGATACGCCGGTGACGTGGACGGAGGAGGAGTCCTACTTCTTCCGGTTGTCCGCCTACCAGGACAAGCTGCTCGAGCACTACCGCAATGCTCCGGACTTCGGTGCGCCGCGCTCGCGCTTCAACGAAGTCATCCGCTTCGTCGAGCGCGGTCTCGAGGACTTGTCGATCTCACGTACCACCTTCGACTGGGGTGTCCCGGTCCCGGGCAACGACAGGCACGTGATGTACGTGTGGGTCGATGCTCTGGCCAACTACCTGACGGGCGTCGGCTTCCCGGAGGTGCAGTCCGCGAGCTTTAAGAAGTACTGGCCGGCGGATGTGCACGTGATCGGCAAGGACATCTCGCGCTTCCACGCGATCTACTGGCCCGCGTTCCTGATGTCTGCCGGGCTGGAGCTGCCGGGGCGCGTCATGATCCACGGGTTCCTGCACAACAATGGCGTGAAGATGTCCAAGTCGCTGGGCAACGTGATCGCGCCGGCAGAGTTTGTCGACCAGTACGGTCTCGATTCGATCCGCTACTTCTTCCTGCGCGAGGTGCCGTTCGGCGCGGATGGCTCCTACAGCCACGACGCGATCGTCGGACGCATGAATGCTGACCTGTCCAACAACCTGGGCAACCTGGCCCAGCGATCGCTGTCGATGGTCAAGAAGAACTGCGAGTCGTGCGTGCCCGCGCCGGGCGAGTTTACGGCCAAGGACCGGGCGATCCTTGACGCCGCCGCGGCCCTGCTGCCGACCGTGCGCGACCACTACGAGCGGCAGGAGTTCAGCCGTGCGCTCGAGGCGATTTGGGCCGTGCTTGGCGACGCCAACGCCTACTTCGCTGATCAGGCGCCGTGGGTGCTGCGCAAGACGGACGAGCCGCGCATGCGCACGGTGCTCTACGTGACACTCGAGGTTGTGCGCCGAGTGGCGCTCCTCGTGCAGCCGGTCATGCCGGACGCCGCGAGCCGCCTGCTCGACGCCCTCGGTCAGGCGGACGGCGCCGCCCGCGTTTTCGCCGCGTTCGACGAGGCGCTCGAGGCCAACGCCGAGCTTCCCGCACCGGAGCCGATCTTTCCCCGCTACGAGGTGTCGGCGGAAGTCTGACGCTCAGCACGACGACGGCGCAGCTCGCGTCCGTCGCGACGGCGGCCCGCCCCGGGCTGCTCCAGAATCCGCAAGGATCGTGGGGCAACCGGGGCGGGCCGCCGTCGTCGTCTGCGCCACGCGCTACTCGCTGGCGAGGCCCTCCACGGGCGAGAGGCGCGCCGCCCGGCGGCCCGGGACCACCGAAGCGAGCCACGCGGCGAGGACCGCGATCGCCAGCACCGCGACGAGCTGCAGCCATGGCACCGAGACAACCGTGGGAGCCATCGTCCCAAGGGCCGACTGAACACCCAAGACTCCGTAGACGGAGCCGAGCGCGATGCCCAGCACCGCGGCGGTGACGCCGACGAGGACGGACTCGAGCGAGAGCATCGTCCGCAGCTGGCGGGCACGCAGGCCGAGCGCTCGCAGCAGCGAGTTCTCGCGGGTGCGTTCGAGTACGGACAGGCTCAGCGTGTTGGCCACGCCGATCACCGCGATGAGGACGGCGACTGCGAGCAGTCCGATCACGACCAGGAGCAGGCCGTCGATGATCTGCGTGAAGAGGCCCTTCTCCATGAGCCCGCCACTGACTGAGTACTCCTCGACGCCGAGCGCCTCGGCGATTTCGGTCCGCAGCTCGAGCGCTCCGGCCGGATCGACTCCTGGGTCGGCCTTGATCCAGAGCGCGGCAGGATAGTCGGGGGCCTCGCCGCCGAGCGTCGCGGCCGTCTCCGAGGTGACGAACGGCGGCACCGCGATGCTCTGGCTGACGATTGCGGTCAGCGTGGTCGTGCCGTCCTTAGCTGGTACGACGAGGTCGTCCTTGACGTACTGGGGCACCGTCACCTCGCCGGTGCCCGGCACGAGAGACGGGTCGTTAAGGATGGATGCCAGCTCATCCGCGTCGGCGGAGAAGACCGCCATGCCGGACTCCTCGCTGGCGACAGGTGTCGCGAGGACGACGGAATCGACGCCATCGAGGGCCGCAACGGTGGCGACCGAGTCCGCGTTCAGTTCGACGCCGGCCATGCTGCCGTCGACGGTCGCGTCGATGAGGAACTCCCCGGCCAGGCGCGAATCGAACGTCGCCTTCGCGGTCTGCGCGCCGGTCATCATCATGGTCACGAGGGTCACGCCGATGAGGAGGGCGGTCGCTGTTGCGGCGGTCCGCGATGGATTGCGCACCGCGTTCAGAGAGGCCAGCCGGGCCGGTACCGTGCGGCCCGTCAGGCGGCCGATGCCCGCGATGGCCGGCAGCACGAACAGGGGAGCGAGCAGGAGGAGGCCGATGAAGGAGACCAGGCCCCCCGCGAATCCGATCAGCAACTGCGACTGCGCCGCGCCGAGACCGAGCACGGCGGCGCCGACGAGCGTGAGTACGGCGCCGAAGACGATGCGCCCGCGCCCGAGGCGCTGGGTCTCATTCGTGGCATCGGAGGGCCGCATGGCTTCGAGCGGGGCGACACGGGTGGCCTTGCGTGCCGGCCACCAGGCGGCGGCCAGCGTGAGCAGCGTGCCGACGATCGTGGTGACGACGATGGCTTCCAGCGGGACGGACAGGGTCACGAAACCGGCCGCGGGGAAGGTCTGCGCGTAAGCGACGAGGCCCGTCATGATCAGGGTCGCGAGGCCGACGCCCAGCAGGGAGGAGACGAAGCCGACGATCGTGGCCTCGACAAGAACGGAGCGGTTAAGCTGGCCGCGCGAGGCGCCGATCGTGCGGAGCAGCGCCAGCTCGCGGATGCGCTGGGCCAGCAGCACGGAGAACGTGTTGACGACGACGAGACCGGTCACGACCAGGGCGACGAGCACGAAGACCATGAGCACGAGCGTGATGGCCTGATTGCCGCCGGTCATCATGTCGACCTCGGCCATCACCTGGGCGTCAGCGGTCTTGACGGAGATGGGGCCCGCGGCGGAATCGGCGAGGGCGGTGGAGACATCGGCGGCCACGGCCTCGGCATCGGCGCCCGGGGCGAGCATGAGATGCACGGCGCTGATCTGCTGTTGCTGTTCCGCAGGCAGCGTCGCCTCGAGGAGGCGGGGGAGGCCGTAGATCTGCATCTCGGCGGCCGTGATCGGGTTCATGCTCGTCTCGGCGAGACCGGTGACAGTCACCGAGACGGGCCTCTCGCTGCCTTCGGTGACCAGGCCGATGCTGTCGCCCACGGAGATGCCCGCGGAGGACGCCGACTTGGCGTCGACGAGCACCTGCGTGTTGCCGGTCGGGAGCGTGCCTTCGGTGAGCTCTGGCGGGGTCCACGGATCGGCGGGGAGTTCGGTCAAACCTGCGGAGACAGTCTTGTCGCCAGCGGTAGCCCTGATGGAGTCGATGTCGTAGGCCCTGACGGATTCGACGCCGGGCACCTTGGCCGCATCGCGGGCGTCTCGCTGGCTGAGAATGCCGGTCGAATCGTCGCTGACGTACTCGTCCCAGTTGATGGAGGCGACGAGGTCGGCGTTGCGGTAGGACTCGCCGATGCTGCGTTCGAGCGAGGCGGTCGTACTGGCGTTGACCATCAGCGTCGCGGCGAGGAAGGCGGTGCCGATGAGGACGGCGAGCACGACGGCGATGAGTCGCCTGGCGTAGGTGCGGATGTTCGCTAATGCGAGGGTGAGCATGTCAGGCACCGGCCCCCGTGGAGAGGGGCGCAGCGCCCGAGATCTCGGCGAGGGCACGGGTCACCGAGGCGGCGGTGGGGTTGTCGAGCGCGCCGACGATGTCGCCGTCGCGCATGAGGATCACCTGGTCGGCGTAGCTGGCGGCCACCGGATCGTGCGTGACCATGATGATGGTCTGTCCGAGGTCGCGGGACGAGTCCTGCAGGAGCCGCAGGACCTCCGCGCCGGTCTGCGAGTCGAGGTTGCCAGTCGGCTCGTCGCCGAAGACGACGTCGGGCCGCGTGAGCAGCGCCCGGGCGACGGCTACGCGCTGCTGCTGCCCGCCCGAAAGCTGGTGCGGCTTGTGGGCCAGCCGCGGGGCCAGGCCGAGGGAGGCTACGACGCGGTCGAACCATTCGCGGTCGACGTTGCGGCCTGCCAGTTGCAGCGGCAGGAGCATGTTCTGTTCCGCGGTCAGCGTCGGGACGAGGTTGAAGGACTGGAAGACGAATCCGACCTTGTCGCGGCGCAGCGCCGTCAGGCCGGCGTCGTCGAGGCCCGAGATCTCCTGACCGCCGACGAAGATCTGCCCACCCGAAGACGAATCGAGTCCGGCGAGGCAGTGCATGAGCGTGGACTTGCCGGATCCGGAGGGGCCCATGATGGCTGTGAACCGTCCGGTGGGGAAGTCGATGTCGATGTCGTGAAGGGCCTCGACCTGGGTCTCGCCGTGCCCGTAGACCTTGCGGAGTCCGCGCGCCGAGACCGCGACGGGGGTATTTGCAGCAGAGTTCTCATTCATACCCTTTACGCTATGAATTTGCTGTGCCCGGCCACATCGACCCGTGGGCGCGAAATAGTCACCGGCGGCTCATCCCGTGGGATGAGATCGTGGCTGCAGGAACTCATCCCCGCACCTGCTCCGGCGCCGGCTGATGCCTCCCGCCAGTGGCCTCGCGTCCCTATCGTTGGTGCTCGTCGGCTGCTCGGCACCGCGGCCGCAGCCCCAGGGAATCTGCGGACCCGTCTGCGGCGGCTACGTCCTGATCGGTTTCCGGGAGTTCCGGGGCACTACCCCGGAACCTCGAGGCCTTTCGTCGGACGCGCCCGTCCCGGTCTAGGGCGTGGCGCTGCTGGGCTTCGGCGCCCGGGCGATGGTCGACGGGCCGGGCGCGCTAGCGCGGTCACTGGCCGTCGTCGACCCGCACGTGCGCACGAACTCCGCCGAGGAGATGCTCGAGTTTGCCGCGTGGCTCTAGCGCGCGGACTTGTCGAAGGTCGGGCATGCGGTGCGGGCGGCACCGTTCGGCACCAGCAGCGACGGCCAGTCCATCCTCGTCAACGACGACGGCGTGCAGGCCGTGTTCGACGATTCCGCCGACGGGTGCCTCGACGATTAGCCCTCGAAATACCACAGGAGCATCGAATACACGGAATACAGGTGCCTGATCTCTGCGCGGTTTCGCGGTCGGTACTTGGAGAGCCGGCGCACGTAGTCCAGGTTCAGGGATCCGGCCAGATCGGTAGCGTCGATGTTGGCGAGCGCCTCCTGCAGTCCCTGTTGGGTCTCGGCCATCTGCGAGACCTGCCAGTAGTTGACACCGAACCGCTTGGACTGCGCGACGAATTTCTCACGGTCTGATTCAGAGACTGGTTCGGACACTGGCGCTGGGTATCTCGCCTCGTGGCGATGAGTTGTGAAGTCACCAGCACGGTAGCTGCGGGCTGGAGGTACGCGCCGGTACCGCGCGAACTCTCCCGTGAAGCGCGGCTTGTCGAAGGGCAGACCGGCGAGTTCCTCGCTGAATGCGGTCAGCAGGTCGAAGCCGACGACGTTGGCCGATCGCGGGCCCAAGGGCAGCATGCGCGAAATACGGGCGCCGGCGCGTGAGTACAGCGGATCGAACCGGTAGCCGTAACGGCTCCACAGTACGGAGTTTTGTCCAAAATGATATCGGTTGCGCCCCGACGTATAGTGCAAGTCGCCGAGTTGATCGTCAGCGGCGCCAAGGCCGCGCAGTTGAGTGAAGTTCTCTGTGGTCCGCTCGCGGAGGCGTGCGATCGCGTCCGGGCTGGCAAGACCGTCTTCCGCGAGCACGTTCGGGCCCCAGAGGGATTCGCACAGCCCTTTGCCGTTGCCAGGAGACTGCAGCGGGCCGGTGAAAACTTCGGGCAGAAGGCGCGAGTGCGTGGAGCGCAGCAGACCACCGTAGCCACCGCCTACGGCTGCGACTTCAAAAGGTGTTTCGCGCCCTGTAGGCCCGGAAGAGGTGATGCCCCCGGAGTTTCTCATAGGGCCGAGGAATGTCTCCCGTACGCCGGCCACCGGATAGGTGGAGAGACCTGCGTCGTTGGTTCGAGTGAGCCCGTAGTGACCAGAGAGCAGATCGGAGACATCACGGTCCGGAGTGCCGACTGGGCCGGAGGTGAAGAACTGGAAACGGTCCGTCAGGCCAGCGGCCCGGATCGCGGCAAGTGTCAGCCGGGAGTCGAACCCGCCGGTGAGGTGGGAGATGTGCTTGTCTACCTCAAGGCCAGCGATGGCTGTGACGGATTCCATGATGTCCGCGCGAGCCTGAGCGAGCAGCTCGAAGTAGGAACCACTGTAGTCGAGGTCGTCCTCGAAGGAAGCGTAGCTGCGCGCCTCGACGCCTGCCTCAGTCACCATTGCCCAGGTTGCCATTTCCAAAGCCTCGAAGCCCTCGTAGCTGGCAGGTAGGAGGCCGCCATTGCCGACGAGCGAGCGTTCGACTTGGTACTCGAGGCTCTTGCGCGGGCGGTCGCCTCGGTGCTCGGCAGCGGCGACGAGTGCGGGGATACTGGAGGAGACATAGGTCGCCGTGGGGGAGCGCCAGATAAAGACAATCGCCCCACCCAAAGGGTCGGGCAACACAGCGACACCGCGTCCGTCCTCGGCGAGGTAGAGGGCTGAAGGGTTCTTGACCCGCTCTCCCCAGTGCTCGGCGGCCGATTCCAGGGATTTCAGCGCGGTGAGTTCATCGAGGGCGCCGGAGGGCCCAAGCACGCGGTCGCCAACGATCGGTACACCGTCGAGGCAAGAGTGACGCCCTCCGGCTGTCGCCACGCCCGCTGTGAGGGCGGGACATGCGGTCGCAGGAATCATTTGGATGGTCTCGGAGACGGTGAGGGCCGAGGCGTGGTGTTCGTCTCGGCGAGGGCCGATAACGACGACTGGGGCTTGCATGTTTCTCCGAATTGTCGACTATTTTTTGGAAAGATTCTCAGCGATACTATCGGCTATCCCTCTCGGCGTAGCGCTCCCCGTTTGCATGCGGGTGATGACGTCGCCGATGACACGGCCGCTGGGTGGTGCGTGTCCCTCTGCCAGGTCGGCCACGATGACAGCGTGGCGGTTGTCTCTCGCGTAAACCTCGGCGGTGCCGGGGGCTGCGCGTTCCAACCACCTGTTGTGGTTCAACCACGGATCAAGGTGGTGCTTCCGGTGCCAGTCCGAGCGGTTCTGGAGGTATAGGACGGATTCCGTGTCTTCGACGCGGCCGCTGCCCAGGAGAGAGAGCTGGATGCGTGAACCCGTCTTGGTTGCGACATCTTCGATCCAAGTCGTGCCGTTGACGAGCGTGGTGGAGAAGCCCAAGGTGCGCAGGTACTCCCGGACACTGGTCCGGTTGTAGTGCAGGATCGAGGTTTGCGGGTTCCACACGACGGCGGCGCTGCGTTGGCCCAGTCGCTCGGCCTGGGCCAAGGCCGCGAAACCGCCGCCGGAGCCGCCGAGCATCAGCAGGGGCCGACCGGCCCGATCAGAGAGGGAACGCAGGATGTGGGCCGTCACATCCTGCAGGTTATTCGTGAGACTTCCGGCATACCACGCCAGTCGGAGGTCCCCGTCCACGGCAAGGCCGGGATCAGCGACCGCCACAAGCGGCATCTTCAGCCGTCGGGCCATGCCGACACCGCTGAAGTAGGGGCCGCGAGTCTCCGTGCGGTCGCCGACGGCCCCACTGAAAAACGTCAGTAGGTAGGCGTGCTCGCTCGCCGCCAGCGGATCGCCTATGAGTAGGAGATCGACCACAGTCCCGTCGCCCAGCGCGATCGCGTGCACGCCGTCGGCTAAGTTCTCGCTGGCAACGAAGGACTCGACGTCATCCCATTCGTGAACGGGCTGGTCCCACTGGGCATAGTCCTTCAATGGGCGGGTCATGGTGTCGTGTCCCTTCCGCACCCGATGGGCACGTCACTTGTGGATCGCTGTGTGTTCCTTATGGTCACTCCTCGTGGCCGTTACGGTTGGACGACGCCGGTGCTATAGGCGATGACGACGGCCTGCACGCGGTCGCGGGCGTCGAGCTTGGACAGGACGCGACGCACGTGCGACTTGACGGTCGCCTCGGACAGGAACAGCTGCGCTGCGATCTCCGGGTTTGAGGCTCCCTGGGCCATGAGCTCGAAGACCTCGCGCTCGCGTGCCGTCAGTGATGCGACGGCCCGGTGGTCCGACGACTCGGCCTGCGTCTCTGCGCGCAGCATCGGGGCCACGTGGTTCAGGAGGCGGCGCGTCGTCGAGGGCGCGATGACGGCGTCGCCGCGGTGGACCGTGCGGATCGCCTCGAGCAGTTCCTCCGGCGGCGCGTCTTTGAGCAGGAACCCGCTGGCCCCGGCGTGGATGGCCGCGAGCGCGTACTCGTCCAAGTCGAACGTGGTCAGTACGACGATGCGCGGGCCCTGCTCGCCCGTTTCGGAGTTCTCCGCGTTGGTGGCGGTCGCGGCAGCGTCGAGAATCCGCTGGGTGGCCTCGATGCCGTCGATGTCCGGCATGCGGATGTCCATGAGGATCACGTCTGCCCGCGACACCACGGGGGAGGCCAACGCCTCGCGGCCGGTCCCCGCCTCGGCGATGACCTCGAGATCGGGCTGCGAGTTGATGAGCATCCGGAACCCGCTGCGGACCAGGGTCTGGTCATCGACGAGCGCGACCCGAATGGGGGCGGTTGGTGCGTTCATGCATCCTCCGAAACTGGAATGAAGAGTGAGACGGCGAAGCCTCCCCGCGGCAGTGGCGCCGCGGTCATCGTGCCGCCGTAGAGACTAACCCGTTCGCGCATGCCCGGCAGGCCGAGACGCGACCCTTCGCCGGAATTGTCGGCCTGCCCGCCGCGGCCGTTGTCCGTGACGGAGACGTGGATGCCGTCGGCCGCCCAGCGGACGTCCACGCGCGCCGCGGCCGCCGGCCCCGCATGCTTGAGCACGTTGGTGAGGGCTTCCTGCACGGCGCGGTAGACAACGAGCTCGGCACCCTGCGGCAGCGCGTTCGTCCGGACACCGTGCACGAACAGCTCGACGGGCTGGCCGGTGGCGGCGACGGTCTCGACAAGTTCGGGCAGGTCTGAGATGCCGGGCTGCGGCCGGTATTCGGCGTCGTCGTCGTTGCGCAGGACGCCGAGCAGGCGACGCATCTCCCGCAGCGACTCGCGTCCGGTGGCGGCGATCGTCTCGAGAGCTTGGCGCGCGGTCTCGGGGGACTGCGCGGCTGCATAGCGGCCGCCGTCGGCCTGGGCGACCATGACGGACAGGGAATGCGCGACGACGTCGTGCATGTCGCGTGCGATGCGCGCCCGCTCGTCCGCAGCGGCGGCCGCACGTTCGGCGGCTTGCTCTTTCTCCAGGCGCCGGGTGCGTTCCTCGAGCGTCTGCACGGTGAGCCGGCGGGTCCGCGCGAGGTCGCCCGAGGTCCAGACCACGAGAATGCCCAGCATGATGACCAGTGCGTTGAAGATCATGTAGCCGACGTTGAAGAACCCGCCGATCGCGCCGAAGGCGACCGTGGAGAGGATCGCGCCGAGCAACGCGAGCGCGAGCCCCGTCGTCGACTCCCACCGCCGACCGAACTTGGCAAGCGTGAACACCGTGATTGGCACGGCGATGATGGAGGGCATGTACGTGGGCACGAGAGCCAGATGCAACAGGCAGGCAAGGATGACGACGCCAGCAGACAGCGTGACCTTGGTCCGGCGCCAGGCGAGCGGCAAGGTCTCGAGAGAGGTGATAACGAACGCGAGAAAGAGCTCTGAGGTGCTCAGGCCGTAGGCGAACACGAGCCCGGAGATGCAGCAGAAGAGCCAGAGCGCGACGGCGGCGACGGCGTCGACTTTGCCCGGGTGGTCGCGGAGCCATTGATCCGCGCTGCGATGCCAAGCCATGGCATCTATCTTAGAACCAAGATGAAGTGTTCATTATGCGAGACAAACTGCTCAGGATGCGGACCGTTTGCCTAGGCTTGGGTTCATGAGCAACCGCAGCATCGATCTAGCAGTCATCCCGGGCGACGGTATCGGCCCGGAAGTCGTCACCGAGGCCGTCAAGGTCCTCCGCCGCGTCGCCGACGGCGCCGGAGTCGACCTCCAGCTGACCGAGTACGATCTCGGAGCCACCCACTGGCGGGAGACCGGCGAAGTCCTCAACGATGACACGCTGGCCGCGATCCGCCAGCACGAGGCCATCCTCTTCGGCGCGGTCGGCGCAGCGCCGGGGGATACCCGCATCCCCTCGGGCCTGATCGAGCGCGAACTGCTGCTCAAGCTGCGCTTCACCCTGGACCACTTCGTGAACCTGCGTCCGTCCAAGCTGTACGCGGGCGTTCCCAGCCCCCTCGCCAATCCCGGCGAGATCGATTTCGTCGTCGTCCGCGAGGGGACCGAGGGCCCCTACGTCGGCAACGGCGGAGCCCTGCGCGTGGGCACCCCGCACGAAATCGCGACCGAGGTCTCCGTCAACACTGCCCACGGCGTCGAGCGCGTCGTGCGCGACGCGTTCTCCCGGGCCTCCCAGCGCGAGCGCAAGAAGGTCACCCTCGTGCACAAGCACAACGTGCTCGTGCACGCGGGGCACCTGTGGCGCCGCACGGTCGAGGCCGTCGCCGCCGAGTTCCCGGACGTCAGCCACGACTACATGCACGTCGACGCCGCGACGATCTTCATGACCACGGACCCCGCCCGGTTCGACGTGATCGTTACCGACAACCTCTTCGGCGACATCCTCACGGACCTTGCCGGAGCCGTCACGGGAGGCATCGGCCTCGCCGCGAGCGGCAACATCAACATGGACCGCACCGAGCCGAGCATGTTCGAACCCGTGCACGGTTCCGCGCCGGATATCGCCGGGCAGCAGAAGGCCGATCCGACGGCCGCCATCCTATCCGTGGCCCTGATGCTCGAGCACGTGGGATTGCCCGAGGCCGCCCGCGCCGTCGAGCGCGCCGTCGAGGAGGACATCACCAGTCGCGCCGAGCTCACGGACGACCGCTCGACAGCGGAAATCGGCGATGCGATTGTGTCGCTCGTGGCCTAAGCTGGCCTCAGGGCTAGCGCTGCACTGTTGCGGCGCAGACCCGACTGCCTAAGTCATTCAAGAGAAAGCGCCGCCAGCACCATGGAATTCTCCCAGCAGCTCTCAACCACCCCCAAGAGCGATGAGGAGCGCGCCGCCGTCCTCGCCAACCCGGGATTCGGCGACCACTTCACCGACCACACCGCGGTGATCGACTGGAATTGGACCCACGATGGCGGCCGCTGGTCGAACGCGCGCATCGAGCCCTACGGCCCGATCGCCCTCGACCCCGCCGCATCCGTCCTGCACTACGGGCAGGAGATCTTCGAGGGGCTCAAGGCCTACCGGCATGCGGACGGCACCGTCTGGTCCTTCCGTCCCGAGGCCAACGCGGAGCGCTTCAACAAGTCGGCCCAGCGCCTGGCGCTGCCGGAGCTGCCCGTCGAGGCGTTTGTCGAATCGCTCAAGGAGATCGTCAAGGCGGACCGCTCCTGGGTCCCCACTGGCGACGGGGAGGCACTCTACCTGCGGCCGTTCATGATCGCCACCGAGGCGTTCCTCGGCGTCCGTCCCGCCCGCGAGGTCTCCTACCGGGTCATCGCATCGCCGGCCGGCAACTACTTCGGCGGCGAGCTGAAGCCGGTCTCCATCTGGCTCTCGACCAAGTACGCCCGTGCCGGCCGCGGCGGCACTGGGGAGGCCAAGTGCGGCGGCAACTACGCCGCGTCGCTGGCCGCCCAGCTCGAGGCCGAGGAGAACGGGTGCCAGCAGGTGCTCTTCCTGGATCCGTTCAACGACGACGCCGTCGAGGAGCTCGGCGGCATGAACGTGTTCTTCGTGTTCGACGACGGACGCGTCGTGACCCCGGCGCTCAACGGGACCATCCTGCACGGTGTGACGCGCAAGTCGGTCATCCAGCTGCTCAAGGACCGCGGGCTCACCGTCGAGGAGCGCAAGTTCACCCTCGACGAGTGGCGCCGCACGGCCTCCAACGGCACCCTGCGCGAAGTTTTCGCGTGCGGCACGGCGGCTGTGATCACCCCGATCGGCCAGCTGAAGACCGCCGACGGCGACATCGCCTCGCCCGCGCTGGCCGGCGATTCCGTGACCCTGGGGATCCGCGAGGAACTGCTGGGCATCCAGACGGGCGCCGTCGCCGACAAGCACGGTTGGCTGACGCGACTGGCCTAAGCCACCCGCAACACCCCTGACTGCGGCCGATGCGACAGCGTCGGCCGCAGTTCTCTTTTGGACGCGACAAGTAAGGTAGGAAGCATGCGAATTGCACGTTTTGTTGTTGACGGAGACCCCCAGTACGGCGTCGTGAAGGGCGACGAGATCGTCGGTATCGCCGGCGACCCCTTCTACCAGGGGGTGCAGCCGACCGGCGCCAAGCACGCGCTCGACGACGTCCGGATGGTCGCCCCGATCATCCCGCGATCGAAGGTCGTCTGTTTTGGCCGCACCTATGCGGATCACGCCGCGGAGCTCGGCAACGAGGTTCCGGCCTCGCCGTTGATGTTCCTGAAGCCGAACACGGCCATCGCCGGCCCGGGGGACCCGGTGACGCTGCCGAGCTTCTCCGACGAGATCTCGTACGAAGCCGAGCTGGCCGTTGTCATCGGACGCATCTGCAAGGACGTCCCGGCGGAGAAGGTCGCCGAGGTCATCTTCGGCTACACGTGCGCCAACGACTTGACGGCCCGCGACGTCCAGAAGACCGATCTGCAGTGGGGTCGGGCCAAAGGCTGGGACGGCTCGTGCCCGATCGGGCCATGGATCGAGACGGAGTTCGACCCGGAGGGAGTCTCGGTCGTCGGACGGCTCGACGGCGAGACCGTCCAGGACGGGAACACAACGGACATGGTCTGGTCCGTGGCGGACCTCGTCTCCTTCGCCTCGCAGGCATTCACCCTCCTGCCCGGCGACGTGATCCTCACCGGCACGCCGGCCGGCGTCGGGCTGCTGCGCGAGGGACAGCGGTTCGAGGTCGAGATCGAGGGCATCGGCACCCTGCTCAACCACTTCCGCCGCTAGACACATGACTGTCGACCGCGCCGCCGCGCCGGAACCGGACCTCGCCGCCTACAGCATTCGGGAGATCCCGCAGTGCCGGGGCGGGGACAGTGAGAACGCGGTCGACTTCGTGCTGTCGACGTCCAGGTTCGACGCCCCGCGCTTCGGCGACATTGACTGCGACGACGACCGCAAGTGCCGATCTGTGGGCGACCGGGCGCGCAACCGGTACCTTCATGACTACCTCTGCTTTGGGGTTTTGACCGCGCGAAGTCACTGTCGTCTGTTGCAAGGTCGGGTACTCCCGTGACGGATCCGGGAGATCACGGACGTTCGGCGTCCTCGGGGCGCGGGCACCATCGGACCGGTCGGATAGGGCCGTCATGGCGTCGGATCGTACGCTCGCGGCGGGCCTGGATCGTCCTGGCGGTCTGTCTCGGCATTGCGGCGCGCATCAGCAACGCGGTAGATCTTCCGGCCCTCGTCGCGGGGTCCTTCATCGTCCTGGCGGTGGGCTCCGCGATCTGCGCGTTGGCGATCCTGCTTTCCTCGCTGGTACGACGCCGGTAGGTCGCCGGCCGCGCCTACGCCGGCAGCGGTGCGTGGGGCTAGAATCGAGGCATCATGACTAGTGCCACGACATTGCCGACAGTGACCGAAGAGACCCCCGTTCGCGTGCGATTCTGCCCGTCGCCGACAGGTACCCCGCACGTGGGCCTGATCCGCACGGCCCTGTTTAACTGGGCCTACGCGCGCCACATGGGTGGCAAGATGATTTTCCGCATCGAGGACACCGATGCGCAGCGCGATTCCGAGGAGAGCTACCAGCAGCTCCTCGACGCCCTCGACTGGTTGGGCATCACTTGGGACGAGGGTGTGAACGTCGGCGGCCCGCACGAGCCGTACCGCCAGTCGCAGCGCTCCGATCTCTACCAGGACGTCATCGGCAAGCTCAAGGAGAGCGGCCACGTCTACGAGTCGTTCTCTACCCCGGAAGAGGTCGAGGAACGCCACAAGGCGGCCGGCCGGGATCCGAAGCTCGGCTACGACAACTTCGACCGCACCCTGACCGCCGAACAGGTCGAGGCCTTCCGCGCCGAGGGCCGCGAGCCGGTACTGCGACTGCGCATGCCCGAGGACGACATCACGTTCACTGACCTCGTCCGCGGGGAGATCACGTTCAAAGCGGGCGCGACGCCCGACTTCGTCGTCGTCCGCGGCAACGGCAAGCCGCTGTACACGCTGGTCAACCCGGTCGACGACGCCCTTATGGGGATCACGCACGTGCTGCGCGGTGAGGACCTGCTCTCCTCGACGCCGCGGCAGATCGCTCTCTACCGTGCCTTGATCGAAATCGGAGTGGCGCAGTACATGCCGCTCTTCGGGCACCTGCCGTACGTCATGGGGCAGGGCAACAAGAAGCTGTCCAAGCGCGATCCAGAGTCGAGCCTCTTCCTTCACCGCGATCGGGGCTTCATCCCCGAAGGGCTGCTCAACTACTTGGCCCTACTCGGCTGGAGCCTGTCAGCCGATGAGGACATCTTCAGTCGCGAGCAGCTCATCGAGGCCTTCGACGTGGCCGATGTGCTCGCGAACCCGGCGCGTTTCGACCTCAAGAAGGCCGAAGCCATCAACGGCACGCACGTGCGCCTCCTCGAGGCGGACGATTTCCGTGACCGCCTGACTCCCTACTTCCAGGCAGCGGGACTGATCGGGGAGACGCCGAGCGAGCGCGAAGCCGAGATCCTCACCGAGGTGGCACCGTTGGTCCAGGAGCGGATCACGCTGCTGGGGGAGGCCCCGGACATGGCCGGATTCCTCTTCACCGCCGACGAAGACATCGTCGTCGCGGACGACGCGCTCAAGGGCATGCCGGAGAACCTCGCTGAGGTTGTCGCGAAGGCTGCAACTGCGCTCGAGGCGCTGCCGGAGTGGGACAAGGACTCGATCGAGGCTGCGCTGCGCGTGGCCCTGATCGACGAACTCGGCCTGAAGCCGCGTAAGGCCTTCGGCCCCGTCAGGGCAGCAATCTCGGGGCGTCGGGTTTCGCCGCCGCTGTTCGAGTCGATGGTCATCCTCGGCCGCGAGTCCTCCTTGAAGCGCATGGCCTCCTTCGCCGCGCACGTGCCCGTGGGCTGATTCCTCGCGTGACGAGGAACACGCCTCAGCGACTGGGCTCCGATTTTGGTTTTCCCGGACAGTGCGTGTAGAGTATTTACTCGTGCTGAGGCACTGGTTTGGCCGCTCGAAAGGGCAGCTGACCAGTCGTTGAGGTAACCATGGGGTATGGTGTAATTGGCAACACAGCGGTTTCTGGTACCGTCGTTCTAGGTTCGAGTCCTGGTACCCCAGCGAAGAAGTCGGGAGTTTCTCCCCCTTCTTTCTCGCGGAAGACGAGCAATCGTTTTCCGTAGCGTTCGGCCCCATCGTATAGCGGCCTAGTACTCCGCCCTCTCACGGCGGCAACGCGGGTTCGAATCCCGCTGGGGTCACGAACGCAAGCAGTTGATAGCTGTACCTGAGGAGCATATCTATGTCTTCATAGGGTTCAGGATCTTGTGCTTGTGTCGCCAAGGGCCCCATCGTATAGCGGCCTAGTACTCCGCCCTCTCACGGCGGCAACGCGGGTTCGAATCCCGCTGGGGTCACCCTTGTAGTCCCGGAAGCCTGTCGGCTTCCGGGACTTTTCATTTAACCGGGCGGAGCGAATCTACGGCAGGATGGACAGCGTGAACTTAGATGCCGCGCATGTCACCGTCGCAGTGGAGACACTGACGGCGGTCGAGCACCAACTCATGGAAGTCCGCCTGCCGTTGGAAACCGGCAGCAGCCGGTCTGGCGACTCCGTTAGGCAGCGCGCCGTGGGACAGCTGCGGGACCATGTGCTTCCCCGCTACCGGAGCCTTGACGCGCCGCTCCTGATCGTCGTCGGCGGTTCCACCGGGGCAGGGAAGTCGACGCTCGTCAATGCTTTGGTCGGCCATCCCGTGACGAGGGCAGGGGCTATCCGGCCCACGACGCGCCAACCGATCCTGCTGCATCACCCGGACGAGGCCGGCTGGTTCGAACCGAACCGAGTCCTTCCCGAACTCGCGCGGATCACCGGGCGCCGGAATTCCGAGGACGGCGGCTGGGAGGGCCAACGCGAAGATTCGCCCTCGGCCGAGCAACGGGCCGCGCTGGCCGGCTCGCTGGTGCTGCTGGGGGACGAGGCCGTTCCGCGTGGTCTGGCGCTGTTGGACGCACCGGACGTCGATTCGATCGCCGAGGAGAACCGACGGCTCGCGGGCCAACTTCTGGCAGCGGCCGATCTGTGGCTCTTCGTCACGACGGCCAACCGTTACGCCGACGCTGTGCCCTGGGAGCTGTTGGACGATGCCGCCGCACGCGACATCACCGTCGGCGTCGTGCTGGACCGGGTCCCGGGAGAGGCGGCCGACGAGGTCTCCGCCCACCTACGGTCGATGCTCGCTGCGCGGGGCCTGGACGATGCCTGCCTCTTCCTCGTCGAAGAGACCCGCCTCGATGCCAAGGGGATGCTGCCAGAAGCGGCGGTGGCGGAGGTCAGGACGTGGCTGACAGCGCTTGGCTCCGACGCGGCTGCGCGGTCAGAGGTGGCGCGGAGAACACTCGCCGGCGCCGTCGAACAAGTCGTCGGCCTCTCCGAAAAGGTTCTGGCCGCCGAGGAGGAGCAACTCGACGAGGCGCGGCACCTGACAGAAATCGTCGAGCGTGCCTTCGAACGAGCCGGGGTCGAGGTCGGCGAGGCCTCCCAGGACGGGACGCTGCTGCGCGGGGAAGTCCTGGCCCGTTGGCAGGATTTCGTGGGCACGGGCGAGTTCTTCCGTTCCCTCGAGACGACCGTCGGGCGCGTCCGAGACCGCATCGGCGCGTTCTTCACGGGCAAACCCGTTCCCGTGAAGACCGTAGAGGAGGCCATCGAGACAGGGCTCCACGCCGTCATCGTCGATGCGGCCGCGAAGGCGGTCGAATCGGTCCATCGCAGCTGGCGGTCGACGCCGTCCGGCCGGGAGCTGCTCGATGGGGCAGATGTCGGCAGGCTCCCGTCGGACTTCTCCGAACGGACCGCGGCCGAGGTGCGCGCGTGGCAGGGCGACCTTATGGAGCTCATCCGCACTGAGGGGGAGGGCAAGCGATTCACCGCGCGCATGGTCTCTTTCGGTGTCAACGGTGTCGCCGTCGCGCTGATGATCGTCGTCTTCGCCTCCACCGCCGGACTGTCGGGCCTCGAGATCGGTATCGCCGGCGGTTCCGCGGTGGTCGGACAGAAGCTCCTCGAGGCGATCTTCGGGGAAGAGGCCGTCCGCCGGCTCGCGACGAAGGCACGCACCCTCCTAGGGGACCGGGTCGAACAGCTTCTGGCCGGCGAGAGCGCACGATTCGTCGAGTTGCTCGACGATGTACGAGCGGGTTCCGAGGTGGAGGAACTGCGAACGGCCATCGCGCAAGCCAGGGTCTTGGTCTCGACCGGCCGCGCAGGAAATCAGCGAAAGGAACGCCGCAACGATGCCTAGAGGCCGAAAGACGATAGAAGCATCGGCGGGCGAGTTGGACTTCCGCCTGGAAAGTCTCGGGCAGGCGGTCGAGGCCGGACAAGGCAGGGTCGACGCTGCGGCCGTGCAGCGCGGCCGAGCCGTGCTCGAGCGCGCCTCGCTGCGACGAAAGCTGTCGGCGGACCACACGGTGGTCGGATTCTTCGGCGCAACGGGGTCGGGCAAGAGCTCCCTGTTCAACGCGATGGTGGGAGTCGAACTGGCCCGGACGGCGGCGACCCGCCCGACGACAAGCCAGGCCCTCGCGGCCGTCTACGAGCACCCCGGCGCTCAGGCCGCCGACGCGGATGAACTCTTGGATTGGCTCGAGGTGCGGGACCGACACACGGTCGAGGACGCCCACGAGACGGAGGCACCACGCCGAGGGGGCCTCGGGCGCTGGTGGCGCGGCGAGGCAGCTCCGCCTGCCGGAGGACTGATCCTCCTGGATCTGCCGGATTTCGACTCGACGGCACGCGAACACCGCGAAGTGGTGCAGCGGATGGCTGGTCAGGTTGACGTGCTCGTTTTCGTGCTGGACCCGCAGAAGTATGCGGACGCCGTCGTCCACCAAGAATTCCTGAGCGCTCTCGCCACGCATGACGCCGTGATGCTGGTGGTTCTGAATCAGGTGGACCGCCTAGCGGAAAGCGAAATCCAGCCGGTGCTGTCCTCACTCTCGTCGCTACTCGAGAACGACGGGATCCAACACCAGCGCGCTCGGGCCGTTTCCGCTGTGACGGGTCAGGGCATCGACGAACTCCGGTCTGAAATCCGCGCGATTGTGGATCGCCGCAGTGCGGCGCAGCAACGTCTCCTCGCGGACGTGCGACAGTCGGCGGAAGAACTCGCAGCGCAGGCGGCCGCTGACGAACTGGCGCAACCCGGCCGACGCGAACGCGACCTGCTCGCCGAGAGCCTGGGGGACGCGGTCGGCGTCGAGACCGTGGTCCGCGCGGTCAAGCGCTCGTATCGCCTCGACGCCACCGCCTTCACGGGCTGGCCCCTGACCAAGTGGATCGCCAAGTTGCGCCCGGATCCGCTGCGCCGCCTCAATCTCAAGTCGGCGGAGGTCAACCCGGACGTCAACCGGACGTCCCTTCCCGCACTCGGAGCCGCGCAGCGCGCCATGGCCGACGGGGCAGTGCGTCGCTTCACGGAGGATGCGGGCCGCGGTGCCCCTGACGTGTGGCGCGACGCGATCCGTGACGCCGGCATCGCAGAACGCGACGATCTGCCTCAGCACCTCGATCGCGCAGTAGGCGGCACCGACCTCAAAGCTTCCGCGAAGTCCTGGTGGTGGTACGCCGTGGCGGTCGTGCAGTGGATCGCGCTCGCGACGGCCCTTGTCGGCACCCTCTGGTTGCTGGGCCTCGCCGCGGCATCGTACCTCCAGTTCGAACTCCCGCCCGCACCGCGTGCGGAGGGCTTCCCGGTGCCCACGCTGTTGGTGGTCGCGGGGCTCGTTGGGGGCATCGTGCTCGCGCTCGCCTCGGCAGCGATAGCGCGGGCCGGTGCTTCCATGCGTGGGCGCACCGTACGACGACGCCTGCGGGCCTCAGTGGCCCGCGTCGCCGAGGCACGCGTGGTCGAGCCGGTGTGCGCAGAAGTCGAGCGGTGCAACGCCTTCCGCACGGCCGTCACCCGCGCGCGTCGGGGAGGTTCGAAGTGAGCGGGGGATTCACGGAGAACGAGCTGATCGAGACGCTGCTCGCCGGCTACCGCTCGGCGGCGCCGCTGCTCGGGCCCGGGGACGACGCCGGGCTCTTGGCCGTGCCCGATGGTCGGCTCGTGACCTCGATCGACACCATTACCGAGGATCAGGATTTTCGCCGGGTCTGGCCGTGCGGCTATCGGACGACCGGCTACGACGTCGGCTGGAAATCCGTTGCGCAGAATCTTTCGGACATCAACGCGATGGGGGCGCGGCCCACGGGCCTCGTCACGAGCCTGAGCCTGCCTGCGGACATCGGTCTCGAATGGGTGGGATGGTTCGCGCAGGGGGTCACCGATGCGATCGAGCAGCTCGGCGCGCACGACTGTGCGATCGTGGGCGGCGACGTAGGACGCGGGAGAGAGATTTCCGTGACGACGACGGCGTTCGGGAGTCTTGACGGGGGAGAGCCTGTACTGCGCTCCGGAGCGAAACACGGAGACGTCCTGGCGGTCTGCGGGACGCTCGGTCTGGCCGCCGCCGGGGTCGACGTCCTGGACCACGCCGGATCCGAGGACAGTCATGCTTCGCTCCCGGCGGGCCACCTACCGAAAGACTGGTCCCCTGGTACCAGGACGGCGGCTGACCGCCAACTTCGCCCCACGCCGCCGATCGGAGCTGGTGTGGAGGCGAGGCACGCCGGCGCGCACGCCATGCTCGATCTGTCGGACGGGCTGGTCCGGGATGCTGAACGGATCGCGAAGGCCTCAGCGGTGAGCGTCCAACTCGACCCCGATCTCGGAGAGCGTGAACAGATCGCCTTGGAAGACGCGGCAAGGCTTGTCGGATGCGACCCCCAACGCTGGGTCTATGCCGGGGGAGAAGACTTCGCTTTGCTCGGAGCGTTCGACGCGGCTGCATCGATGCCTGCCGGATGGCGGAAAGTCGGCCGCATTGACGCTGGAGCACCAGTCGTGCGGATCGGCGACGAAGAGGCCGCTAAATGGCTCAGTCTACGAGCAGGTGACGCATCCGGCGGATGGGATCCGTTTCGCCGGGGGTAGAGCGGTGCATGGTGTAGCTTGATTGGGGTGTCATGATCTTCGAAGCTGCAACGAGGGAATGTAGATGAGCGTGAGTACGTCCCGCAGTCGGCGGGGCTATCCAACCGTCGTCAGTTTCTACGGCGGAGAATCGTACTATTACAACGCGGCTAAAAAGTTGGCAGCGGATTGTGAACGGCTTCGACTGAACCATCACATCGAGGAGCTCGAGACGAATGGTCTCGAATGGCCAGACATCTGCCGCCTGAAGATTCGTTTCTTCCGCGACATGCAACGGAAATTTGGTCGCGTTCTTTGGATTGACGTGGACAATAGAATCCGCGATATTCCTGACGCCTTACGTTCTTGTCGTGCCGATATTGCCGGTTTTGTCGGCCGACGCGAGTACATCCGCGATTACGATCCTTATAGGGTTACAAGATTCTGGATACCGTCTATCCTATATTTTGGCGACAGTAAGCGAACTACTCGGTTCCTCGACGCCATGGTAACGACCGAAGAATCAACGGACGCTGCAGTCACGGATGATTGGGTCCTGCACGAGACATGGACGCACTTCCCCGAGGAACTGAACGTCTTGTTGTTGGCGCCAAGTCTCATTGGCCGGGAGAATGATTCTGAGCTCGAAGATTGCTGCTTTCTTCTTGGCGATAGCGGTCATGTGGCCGAATACCGGCCACGTGTGGTCCAGCATCAGCCGAGGCTTGATGATTTAGGGCTACGCGGTCAGGCTCTCGCCGCCGCCAGTGTCGAGGCAATGCGCGCAGGCAATCGATCCGAAGCGTCTGTCTTGGCTCACTACGCGTATCGATGCTTGCCTGATGACAGTGATGTTGTGGTCAGGCTTTCGAACTATCTGAGCGTCAACGGAGACGTAGAGCACGCTGACGAGGTCCTCCGAGAATTCGCCAAGCGGCATCCAAGCAGCATCAGCGTGCGTGAGGCACTCGTGCGACGGTTGGCACGACGTGCAGAGTTCGTCGAGGCCAGGGAGACCGTAGAGGAGATGCTGATCGGAGGAAGCAAGGTCATGCATCAGCGCGGTGAAGCCCTCGACTACGAGTTACGTTTGGACGAGGCTGCCGCAGCCAACGGAGAGAAACTCCGCGATCGGCCGCAGGTGTGGTGGTCGCGGAGACCGTATCCGGGACACTTTTCGGAGGTGCTCAAACCTTGGATCGTCGACCAGGTCGTAGAGGCGACGCCCCGTTTCGGAGCCAGCAATCGATCACTCCAGGTCGGCGAGACTCCGTTGGTAAACAACACGGAGAACAACGTCGTCTGGGGCAGCGGCGTTCGGTCTGACGACGATCGTCCGAACCCGACGGCGACATATCTGGCGGTTCGAGGCCCGAGGACTAGAGCGGCCATCATTTCCAATGGCGGCGAATGCGAAGCCGTCTATGGGGACCCCGCTCGGCTGCTACCGAAGCTGCTTCCAACGTCACGCCCGCCGCGGCGCCGCTACTATCTCGGACTGTTTCGGGGCGCGAGTGATCTGTCAGAAGCCTTGAATCTTGACGACGTGCACGAGATCGACCCTCTAGGTACCGTGCCAGATGTCATCGAGCGTGTCGTCGATGAGATCCTGAACTGTCACGCAATCCTTACAACTAGTCTGACGGGTATGATCGTGGCACATGCCTACGGTGTTCCGGCACGGTGGTGCGTCTTCGGACACAGGGCGGGCGCGATGCTTGCCGACGGGGCTGACTTCCGGGACTACTTTGATTCTGTTGGCCTTGAACATCAAGAGCCGCTGGACCTCTCGTCACATTCGGTCCTGAGCCGAGCTCTGATCCGAGAGGTTCCCCGGTTGACAGACCTTCCTCCGCTGGACGACGAGTACCTTGCGGTTATTCGAGGCTATTATGGGGGTCCAGGGAACAAAAGTTGATTTGCATCTGATGCATGTCGCCGATGTTGGGGGAGAACAGTGACTATGAAACATTGGCAGGGTATTTCGTAACTCTTTCTTCACTCTGTGAGGATCTTCCCACGGAGACCAGCTACGGTCCGAGTCTCACGCCCGGTGCGCCGGGAGCACTCGCGGTGCTTGACGTCTATCAAACACGGGCGCTGAAGAAGCAATTCAACGTCTTCTCCATTGGAGTGCGTGACGCAGCACATGCCTTGGAGTTCCTGGAGCCGGCGGCTGTCCTCTTCCAGACGACCACGGCCACGCTGCATCCAGCGTGGTCCGGGCGGCTCGCATCGCCTGATGTTCCCAACGCGCACCTCGTGCGGCTGACGGAATCCGCTCGCAAGCTGGACGTGCCGAGTATCGCCCTATGCACAGTGAACCCGGACCAGCTCGGCGTCTACCTACCGAGCTTGCGCACGGCAAAGATCGTTCTCGTCGCCAGAACCGATACGTGTGCCGCATTGCGTAAGCAGCGCCTTCCTGGCGTGGAAATCTTGTCGCCAAGCGACATTGTTGACATTGTCAGCCGCGGGAGAACGCTAGACGCCGGGCACGACAGCCTCATCGAACGGTTGGGCTACACGTATTTCTCGACTGCGATCGCGCGAAGGGCAACAGCGATGTCGTCCAGTGCGGCGGGTGACGCATGAGGATTGCGCTTTTCGACGGCATTATGGAGACGCACGTCGTTTCTTCGCTCGAAAGGTCCCTGGTGGGGCGCGGTCACGATGTGTTGAACACGCGCAAGCTTGCGCATGGACACACATTCATCACTGCCGCGGACGATATCCGGCGCGTGGATGAAGCAATCAGCCAGGTTCACGACTTTCGGCCTGAAGTTGTCGTTGTGTTCAGGCCGAGCAGCTTGCCCTTTCCACTCTTGCGTCGTCTCCGGCGCGCCGGTGGGCGTCTCTTTGCATGGTTCTCCGATGATCCCGTCCTCTGGAACCTCACCTATGGCCGGGTGGTGGATTTTTACGACGTCATTCTGCACTGCGGCGGGTCACAGGTTCTGGAGTTCTACGAGCAGAAACATGGGCGCCCGACCGGAGTGAATTTCCCCTTCTGGTCCGATGGCGACGCGTTTCCCTACGTCTACGGAACGAAGCCCAGTGAATCGGACGCGCTGTTCTTGGGGAACGTCGGCGACAGCATTCGACGCCGTAGGTACTACCAATTGGGTCTTCTGAATCTCAACCTTCGCATTCACGGACAGGTCGGCGATGATTATCTCAACCTGTCTGGCGGGTACCTCGACACCACGGAGGAGATCGTGGACGCGGGGGCGCGAGCCAGACTTGCCATCAATATCCCACAATTCTTTTCTGATCACCGAGAAGCACCGACCTGGTTCGAGGGACTCGACAGACTCGGGAGTTTCGAGTTTCCAAGTCGGGTCATCCAATGCGCGGCAATGGGTCTACCCATGGTCACCCTCTTGGAACCCGGCATGACTTTGAACATGTTTCCGGAGATTCGTGTTGCGCATGATATGCATGAATTAGAGCGCGTATCCAGGCAGATGCTGACAACTGACGACCTGTCCGAGAGAAGCCGTCGAACAAGAGCGCGGTTTGAGAGGATTTTCACGGCTGATTCGCGGGCCATGGCCCTTGAAAATCTCATGGAGGACGAGTCCTGGCGTCAGCTCAACGCGCGCGAACGCGCTACGTGGTTCGCACGCTTTGAAGCCCAACGGGACTCCCCATTGAGATCGACTCGCGAGACTACCGTGCCAGGCTCTAGTGATTGCGCAGGTTCAGGAGGATTTGAGACTGACCGGACTGATCGTATCGTCCTGGCCCTCGATCACCATCTGCAGGACGTTTCGGTCTCCGCATCACCGATCCGGGTCGCGGTCATCGGGAAAGGCAGGGGGGACCACCTTTCCGCCCTGAGGACCGCGACGAGGGCGCTGTCCGCTTTGGGGCACGATGTCGTGGATGTCCTACCAAACGTTCTTGCGGACTGCCTAAGCGACGATCCGCAGCAGGAATACCGTGGAATCGTCGATCTGGATGCCCTACACGATCTCCTCGCAGCTCACATCGACACCTATCTGTTCATCGGCTCCGATTACGTACCGTCTCCGGTCGCATTGAGAAAATTGAAGCGGCGGGCTGACGTCAACGTTGTCTTGCACGGGTTGCGCGAGTCAGAGTATTCCGATTCATTGGCGCGGCTTGTCGTGCAGTCCGACGCGGCCTCCTTCCTCCATGGTTCGACTCGGGATTCATTTGTGACGCGTGGGCTGGGATCCATGCTTCACATTCCGGATCTGGTGGACCGGGAGTACCTCGGGATGTTTCGCAAGCTGTCCGACCGATATGAGCGAGTTGTGGTCGTTGCCGAGCGTGAGGGACAACTGCGACGTTATGCCGAAATCCTCAGCGCGTTGGAACCGCTGCCTGTCGAGCCGTACTTCGCCACCGAGGAACAGGGTAAGCCGCATGGGCTGGCTAAATTCGCACGCATGGCCTTCAGCACCCTGCTCGTAGTACTCCCTGACCCCAGCCGACCTGGCGCGCCACTGAACAGGCTGTTTGGGCACTGTTTGCTTTCGGGTGCGCTGGTGATCATCCCCCGGGGTGCCGCTAGCCGAGAGAATTCTCCCGAGCAGCAGGCCTTCATTTCGGTCGCCGACGGCCGCGAACTTCGTCAGAAAATTCAGCGGCTCCACGAGGCACCAGACCAGGTCGCTGAAATGAGGCGAAACGCCATTCGTTTCGGGATGGAGAAATTCTCAGCTGAGGAGCAGTTGCAACGGCTCTTGAATGCGTCCTCGAGGCAGGTGAGAATGTCACCTGGATAAAGGCGTCAGTCGGAGTCTATGTCGCTTCCGTGGAGGTGCCAGACAGTAGCGCGTAAATGTAAACATACTTAGTTGAGACTATCGCAAAAGCACTTGAGGTCAGGATTCACATGAATGAAACAATTGAGCAGCTCAGAAATGAACTTCGAGGAAAGATCTTCGATCAAGGATTCCATTGGAAGATCCTTTTCATCGGTACGTCTGTGAATGGAACGACGGACATTGTTTCATCTCTCTCTCGGTCGCTGCGGAACCTTGGTCATCACGTGCTCGATCTCGACACGTCGCGCCATCGGATCCTCGACAACCCGAAGCGCCGACAGGGTGGGATGGGTCCCGTTTACGTACGGTACGACAAGATCGAAAAGACCTTGGACAAGTTCCAGCCCCAGGTGATCGTCTGCTGCGCAGGTGGCCTGACTTTCACCGAGGAAGACGCGGAAAAGCTGAAGTCACGTGGGATTGTACTCGTTGGCATCACGCTCAGCGATCCTGACGTCTTCCCTTCGATTCGCGACCATCAGCACGTCTTCGACGTTCATACGACAAACGCGACAGCAGCCATGGAGATGTACCGCGACGCGGGCGTCTATAACACCGTGTACTTCCCCTTTGGTATCGATCGCGGATTCGTCACTCAGGAGATCCCGGAGAACGCGGCTTTCGATGCCGACGTTATTTGCTTGGGGCACGCGACCAATCGGCCGGACCGTAATTCGATGATGTCTGCTCTCAATGAGAAATTCGACGTCAAAACCTACGGTCGCGGTTGGGATATTCCTGACTCCATCACCGTCTCTGGGCAGGAAATGGTCCAGGCGCTGAAGGGTGGGAAGATTCACGTCAACTTCCCGCTGACGCGTGCGGGTTTCATCAATATCAAGTGTGGCGTCTTCGAATCTGCTGGCCAGGGGCGGATGGTTGCAACTGGCAACTTTGAGGAGATGGGGCAGTTCTTCAAATACGGCGAAGAGATCATCGGATACGAGGATGAAGAAGATCTTGCCAGGAAGATCGAGTATTACCTGAACAACCCGGAGGAGTACGACACCGTTGTCGAAAACGGTTTCCGACGGATTGTCAACGATCACCTGTATGAGCACCGATGGATGTACCTGCTGGACATCTTGCGGAACTTGGGTCACGACGAAAGTGTCCACGTCGAGGCAGAGCGACTCGAGCAGATTCGTGCGACCTTGTCGCGATCCTATCCGCGCGCGAAAAAGGTGATTCTCTCGGGTTTCTACGGTGCGAGGAACCTTGGCGATGAGATGATTCTGCACTCGATCAGTTCACGTCTCATGGCAGCCGATGACGCGGTGCAGGTCTACGTCGCCGCCGAGAGCCCAACGCAGGTTGAAGCAGCTCACGGGCTCCAAGCGTTTGATCGAAAGATTCACACGATCTCCGGCTATCAGGTGAAGACCGCATCTGCTGTTCTGTTGGGAGGCGGCGGCCTCTGGCACGACTATACGTTTGAGCGTGGCGGTGGTCTTGCGGCGATGTTTACCGGCGGAACGATTTCTATGGCGGGCTTCGGGATCCTACCCATGATGGGCAAGGTTTTGGATGTACCTTTCCACGTAGTGGGCCTTGGAGTCGGCCCTCTGACTGATCGTCATGCCAAGCAAACCGTGAAATTCTTGGCCTCCCAAGCTGATTCGATTTACGTGCGTGATCCCGAGTCCGGCGACCTGCTGCGGGGCCTTCCTGTCGACGAGGAGAAGCTCCATGTCGGACCGGACTCGGTCTATGCTGTCGACCTCGACTCGCCGGTAGCAGTTGTTCCCGAGGAAATTCAGAGCCTGAAGGATCAGGGGTACACGATTGTCGGCTTGAATCTCCGACCGTGGGCCAAAGCCGATATGGCCGCCGTCAGTCTCGAAGTTCGCGATGCTTTGGTCGAGCTGTCGCGTAGCCTCGAAGAGCGAGGCGAGCGGCTCGCTGTCGTGGCTCTTCCCATGCAGGCCGGCGACAGGATGGACCGCAACGCCATCGGTCAAGTCACCCGACGGCTCCCGAAGCATATTCCGTCGGTCTTCATTGACACGCGCGGAGAACTCAGCCTCGGAGAATATCTCGGTGCGCTCAAAGAGTGCTCGTCAGTTCTCGCGATGCGATTGCATGCCGCGCTTATTGCGCACCGTGCGGGCGTCCCGGTGGTGGGCCTTTGTTACGACCCTAAGGTCTTCCGTCACTTTGCAGAGGTCGATCGCGTCGAGGACGGTCTTGATCTCTTGACTTCTTCGTCGGAGATGTCCCGCCGGCTGCTTTCCGCCGTCTCAGGGTCCATGTCGGAAAAGAGCTTCGAGCTAATTGGCGAGCTCGAGCGCGATGCGCGAAGGGCGCTAGACATCTCGGCCCGTGCTGTCGCCGCAGCCGATGCTGTCGTCGGCGTCTATGAAGTGCCTGGGGCGAACGAGGCCCCCGCTCGTCGTAAGGCCGCGCCGCGGCACGATCTAGCGGCCCATTTCCAGGGCATGACGTCCACGCAAAGCGGTTTGGATGCAATGCGCGTCGTTGGCAATCCTCTGGTCAAGGCGGGGCTTCACCGTTTGGATCTAGCAATGGAGACCGAACAGCCGCTCGCTGGCATGTCTGTTTCGCATTCCGGTGTTATCGATCTGTTGGAGAAGCGTGCGACGACGGTGCAGATGCTACTTCACTCCAACTATCAAAATGACCGAGCGCTCGGGAAGCTATTCGTTGAACTGGAGCTCAACGGACAGAAGTTCCGACAGGACCTTGCGGTTTCCCGGGAACCGGTCGAACTTAACCTCGTCACTCCCGGAAAAACTGCTTTGCCTGTGAAACTTCGGATCGTTGTCGAATCTGACGCGTTCAGGGCCCGCTCATGGACGCAGGCGACGACTGTCGCGTTGGAGATCGTCGGCACAAAACCGGTGCCACCGGTCAAGGAAGAAGTGCTCCTGGCCAGTCGCGGCGACGTCGTTGCCGCGGTGCACAGCTAAACAGGGGCCAGAGGGCAACACTGTCGGATCCGGTCGCTGGTGGGTTTGGGGGCCCACCAGCGCCAGTGGCCACCGCACCGCGAACGGTCAAAGCCCGCGGTCATGCCTGAGCCCGGCGTTGTTGGCCCCTGACTGATCATCCCTCGGGCCCCAGTGGGCGCTCTTTTCCGACTAGTTGCTATTTGCCGAACGAAGGCTCTGACTCAGGCTGAGGGCGGCATTTACGACCGCTTCGGCATGGATCTTGCCTGGCTGCCGCGTCAGACGTTCGATCGGCCCCGAGATCGATACCGCCGCGATGACCCGATTGTTGGGTCCACGTACAGGTGCCGAGACGGAGGCGACACCGGGCTCACGCTCGCCGAGCGATTGTGCCCACCCGCGGCGTCGGACGCCGGCAAGAATGGTTGGTGTGAATCGCGCGCCCTGAAGTCCATCGAGGAGTCGCTGGTGGTCCTCCCAAGCCAGAAGTACTTGCGCGGCTGAGCCGGCCCTCATGGACAGCTGGGTTCCGATGGGGATGGTGTCGCGGAGCCCAACGGGGCGCTCGGCACTAGCCACGCACACCCGGTTGTCACCCTGGCGGCGGAACACTTGAGAGCTTTCGCCCGTCTGATCGCGCAATTGGACGAGGAGCGGACCTGCCGCCGCAATCAGGCGGTCTTCGCCTGCCGCCGATGCCAGTTCCACCAGACGGCTCCCCAAGACGAAGCGGCCGTGAATATCCTTGCCCAAGAGACGGTGATGAACCAGCGCCTGTGCCAAGCGGTGCACCGTGGGTCGCGACAACCCTGTCGCCGCGACCAACTGAGCCAGGCTCGTCGGCCCCGCTTCCAGTGCGTCCAACACCATGGCTGCTTTGTCCAGCACACCGACTCCACTTGATCCGTCCATGCTTTGATACTAGCGTCTCAGCATTTGAGATGCACGTCGAAAAACTAGCGCGGTTGCGGGGCTGATGCTTGAGTTGTTCTATCAGCACTACCTGACGGAGGAAAGCATGGGCGATCAGCAGACTGGCCTGACGCTGGCGGAGAAGGTTTGGAACGCACACGTAGTCAAGAAGGGTGAAGGCGACGGCGCAGGTCGCAAGCCGGACCTCGTTTACATCGATCTACATCTCGTCCATGAGGTCACGTCGCCGCAGGCGTTCGAAGGGCTCCGGTTGGCCGGCCGGCCGCTCCGACGTCCGGATCTGACGATCGCGACGGAGGACCACAACACTCCGACTCTGGACATCGACAAGCCGATCGCCGATCCTACGAGCCGCAAGCAGATCGAGACCCTTCGGGCGAATTGCAAGGAATTCGGGGTCCGGTTGCACCCCCTGGGCGACGCCGAACAGGGCATCGTGCACGTCGTGGGGCCTCAGCTCGGTCTCACACAGCCCGGCATGACTGTGGTCTGCGGTGACTCGCACACGTCCACCCACGGTGCGTTCGGCGCCCTCGCCATGGGCATCGGCACCTCGGAAGTCGAACACGTGATGGCGACGCAAACGCTCTCCCTGAAGCCATTCAAGACGATGGCCGTCAACGTTGAGGGAAGCCTTAAGTCGGGAGTGACCTCCAAGGACATCATCTTGGCCGTGATCGCCAAGATCGGGACCGGCGGTGGGCAGGGTTACGTGCTCGAGTACCGCGGATCCGCCATCGAGCAGTTGTCCATGGACGCCCGGATGACGATTTGCAATATGTCCATCGAGGCTGGTGCGCGTGCCGGCATGATCGCGCCCGACCAGATCACCTTCGACTACGTCCAGGGCCGCCCGCACGCCCCTACAGGCGAAGACTGGGACGCCGCCGTCGAGTACTGGAAGACGCTGCGTACGGATGACGACGCGACGTTCGACGCAGAGGTCTCGATCGATGCCGACGACCTGGAGCCGTTCGTGACCTGGGGCACCAACCCGGGTCAGGGCGTGTCGCTTTCAGCTTCCGTGCCTAACCCCGAAGATTTCGGCGACGAGAACGAGAAGCTCTCCGCTCAACGTGCTCTCGAGTACATGGACCTGAAGGCCGGTACACCGATGAAGGAAGTCAGGGTCGACACCGTCTTCCTCGGCTCCTGCACCAATTCGCGCATGGAGGACCTGCGTGCAGCGGCTGAGATCATCCGAGGGCGGACGAAGGACCCAGATGTGCGGATGATCGTCGTCCCAGGCTCTGCCCGGGTTCGTCTCGAAGCGGAAGCCGAAGGCCTGGACAAGGTCTTCGAGGACTTCGGGGCCGAATGGCGCTTTGCCGGATGCTCCATGTGCCTGGGTATGAACCCGGACCAGCTCGAGCCCGGTGAGCGCTGTGCATCGACCTCGAACCGCAACTTCGAAGGACGCCAGGGCAAGGGCGGGCGGACCCACCTGGTTTCGCCACTCGTGGCCGCGGCCACCGCGGTGCGAGGCACCCTGAGTTCGCCGTCCGATCTTGAGGAAGAGTCCGCTGCCGCCGCAGCGGCCTAAGGAGACAGCATGGAACAGATCATTCGCCACACTGGCATCGGCGTCCCGATGCGTCAGAGCAACATCGACACGGATCAGATCATCCCTGCGGTCTATCTTAAACGGATTACGCGTACCGGCTTCGAGGATGCGCTCTTCGCAGCCTGGCGGCGGAACGACGATTTTATTCTGAACAAGGAACCGTTCAATCGGGGGTCCGTGCTGGTGGCCGGGCCCGACTTCGGCACGGGATCGTCTCGAGAGCATGCTGTGTGGGCGCTGAAGGACTTCGGGTTCAGGGTTGTGCTTTCGTCCCGGTTCGCGGACATCTTCCGCGGCAACTCGGGCAAGCAGGGTCTGGTCGCCGGCCAGATGCAGCCGGATGACATCGAGCTGCTGTGGAAGGAGCTGGAGAACAACCCCGGCACTGAGGTGAGCGTAGACCTCGCGACGCGGCAGGTGACCTGCGGGGCCATCACTGCAGATTTCGAAATCGACGACTACACGCGGTGGCGCCTGATGGAGGGCTTGGACGACATTGCGCTGACGCTCCAGTCCGAGTCATCCATCACTGAGTACGAGGCATCGCGGCCGGCCTTCAAGCCGACTACGCTCCCAGCGAAGTCCTAGGTGCCACTGAGCAAGCAACGAACGGCCCCCGCCCCCTAGAGCGGTGTTCAACGGAGCTTGAGCACCTCTTGAGGGGGCGGGGGCCGTTCGCGTGGTGCCCGGGAAGTAGGGCTGTCAGTTGTATGCTTGCGGAGAGCTCCCGGTGATGTCCGGGCACCCAACGAACACGAGGTTTTCATTCATGGGCAAAGTCCTGACTATTCACGGCGGCGTACCACTCAAGGGCACCGTCAACGTCAGGGGCGCCAAGAATCTGGTGCCGAAAGCCATGGTCGCGGCGCTTCTGGGCAACAGCCCGTCGTTGCTGCGCAACGTGCCTGAGATTCGCGACGTTGAGATCGTCACGAGTCTGCTCCAGATCCACGGAGTGACGGTGGCGAAAGACCCGGAGACGGGCGACCTGACTCTCGACCCTCGCGGTGCAACTCGTGCACCGTCGAAGGAGATCGACACCCACGCGGGCGATTCGCGTATTCCGATCCTTTTCTGCGGCCCCCTGATTCACAGCATCGGCGAAGCCTTCATCCCCGACCTGGGCGGCTGCCGCATCGGCGACCGTCCGATCGATTTCCACCTGAACGTTTTGCGAGCCTTCGGCGCGGTCGTCGACAAGCGCGTTGACGGGATCGCCATCAGCGCGCCGCATGGATTGAAGGGTGCCAAGCTCGAACTGCCGTTCCCCTCCGTCGGCGCGACGGAGCAGGTCCTCCTGTCCGCGGTGCGAGCTGAGGGGATCACCGAACTCAAGAACGCCGCCGTCGAACCCGAAATCATGGACCTGATCGCGATTCTGCAGAAGATGGGTGCCATCATCCAGGTGCAGACGGACCGCGTCATCCGGATCGAGGGTGTACCGACCCTCACCAGCTACAACCACAAGGCAGTTCCGGACCGCAACGAGGCCGCCTCCTGGGCGTCGGCAGCCCTGGTGACCCAGGGGGACATCTTCGTCGCCGGTGCCAAGCAGTCCGACCTGACAGCTTTCCTGAACACCTACCGGAAGATCGGTGGAGCGTTCGATGTCCACGACGACGGCATCCGCTTCTACCACCCGGGCGGTGAGCTGAAGCCGCTCGTCCTCGAGACCGACGTGCACCCGGGGTTCATGACGGACTGGCAGCAGCCGCTCGTGGTCGCGCTGACTCAGGCCTCGGGTGTATCGATCGTTCACGAAACCGTCTACGAGAACCGATTTGGATTCACCGAGGCCCTGATTCGCATGGGGGCCACCATTCAGCTGCACCGCGAGTGCCTCGGGTCTGTGCCTTGCCGATTCGGGCAGCGGAACTTCCTGCACTCGGCAGTGATTACGGGTCCGTCGACGTTGGTCGGGCGCGATATCGACATTCCCGATCTGCGCGGCGGTTTTTCACACCTCATCGCGGCCCTGGCCGCTAAGGGCACGAGTAACGTGACTGGCATCGAGCTCATCGATCGTGGTTACGAGCGGTTCATGGACAAGCTCAAGGGGCTCGGCGCCAGCGTCGAGATTAGCGAGCGAGGCTAACGACCCTTGCCTGAGACTCTAGGTGCCCGTTGCACGTTCGGGTTTATGGCCGGGCTGGCTCGCCCGATACTGAACCTCTTGATCAGCAAGAGCTGGGAGCGATTCGATCGCCTGCCGGAGTCAGGGTTCATCGCTTGCCCGAACCATTCGACGGAGATCGACCCCTTGATCGTGGGGCACGCGTTGTATGGGGCCGGACGGTTGCCCAGGTACATGGCCAAGGAATCCTTGTTCAGGTTGCCAGTGGCTGGATGGTTCTTGACCAAGACGCGGCAGATTCCCGTCGCCCGCAGCAGCAGGGGCGCGAAGGAATCGCTGGAACTTGCGGGCCGAATCTTGGACGAAGGTTCCGTGGCCATCGTCTACCCGGAAGGCACTCTCACGAGGGATCCGGATCTATGGCCCATGAAGGGTCGTACCGGGGCTGCGCGCCTAGCCCTTCAGACGGGTGCCCCCGTGGTGCCCATCGGGCATTGGGGTGCGCAGGAACTGCTCCCGCGATACGGCAAGAAGCTGCACGTGTTCCCGCGCAAGCGGGTGCGCGTCGTTGTCGGCGACCCAGTCGATCTGTCCGATCTGCGGGGCAAACCCATGACGAAGGCGGTCCTCGTCGAGGCCACCGACCGGATCATGAAAGCCATCGCCGAACTCGTGGGGGAGCTCCGGGGAGAGACCCCGCCGGAGACCTTGTGGGATCCGGCCGCCCATGGTCAGGCCCTCTCCGGGCGAGACTACGAACAGCCCGAGACGGGCGGCCACGAGCAGGCAAGCGAACAAGGACGGGTGAATCCGTCGGACCGAGCGGGGGAGCAGTGATGACAGCCCAAACGAAAATGGCGGTCGTCGGGGCGGGCAGCTGGGGCACGACCTTCGCCAAAGTAGCGGCCGACTCCGCGGATCGAACCGGCGGCGGGGGGACCGTTTGCCTCTGGGCGCGACGCGAAGCCGTAGCCGCGGAGATCAACGCCGCGCACACGAACAGCCAGTACCTGGCCGACATTCGGCTGCCACAGAGGATCAGCGCAACGAGCGAACTTCGCGAGGCGCTGTCCGGCGCCGACGTCGTCGTGCTTGCCGTTCCCGCGCAGACCCTACGTGCACAGCTACGCGATATGCGCGGTGACATCGCTCCCGGTGCCGTGGTCATCTCGCTGATGAAGGGGCTCGAACGCGGAAGCGACGCTCGGATGAGTGAGGTCATCGCAGACGAGCTCGGGCTAGAGGCGGCGCAGATCGTCGTCGTCTCGGGACCGAACCTCGCGATGGAGATCGCCCGCGAGGAGCCCACCGCCTCGGTGGTCGCCTGCTCAGACGAAGACGTTGCGACCCGAATCGCGACGTTGATCAGCGCGCCGTACTTCCGCCCGTACACGAATTCTGATGTTACGGGCGTCGAGATCGGCGGCATCGTCAAGAACGTCATCGCCCTCGCCGTCGGCATCTGCGACGGACTCGGCATGGGGGACAACACCAAAGCATCCGTCATCACCCGCGGCCTGGCGGAGACGACGCGTCTGGCGATCGCCCTTGGCGGTCAGCTGGAGACCATGGCCGGACTGGCGGGGTTGGGAGATCTTGTCGCCACCTGCTCCTCTCCGTTGTCCAGGAACCGCACCGCGGGCCGCTTGCTCGGGGAGAACCTCAGCGCATCTGAGGTCGGCGCGGCGATGACCCAGACTGCGGAGGGCATGAAGTCGGCCCACGCGGTGCTGGACTTGGCCCGCCGGAACAACGTCGAGATGCCGATCGCCGAAGCCGTGGTGGGCGTGCTCGACGGGCGTCTGACGATCGAAGGGATGGCGCGCCAGCTGCTGGGCCGCGATCTGAAATCAGAAACGAACAACAGCCGAGAAAGCGACTAGTATGCCAGCCAGCAACCGCCCGCGTGTCCTCCTCCTTTTCGGCGGCCGCTCTTCCGAGCACTCTGTTTCGTGTGTGACCGCTGCGAGCGTCATGAAAGCGATCGATCGCCAGAAGTACGATGTCATCCCCGTAGGAATCACCAAGACCGGTCAATGGACGCTTGTGGATTCCGACTCGGCGGAGTGGACCCTCGCATCCGGGCACCGTCCCGAAGTAGCTGCCGGAACAAGCCAGCTGCACCTGAGCGATGCTGAGGGAAACGACGAGATCAGCGTCGCGAAAGAATCGCGCCTGATTTCCGGTGCCAACGGTGAGATCAAGGATCTCGGTCGCGTCGACGTCGTCTTCCCGCTGCTTCACGGCCCGTTCGGCGAGGACGGGACCCTGCAGGGCATGCTCGAACTCGCTGACTTGCCCTATGTCGGTGCCGGTGTGGCCTCAAGCGCCATCGGCATGGACAAGCACTACATGAAGGTGGTCTTCGAAGCTGCCGGCTTCCGGGTGGGACCGTACGTGGTGATTACTGACAAGCAGTGGCGTCGCGATCCTGCGGCAGCACTGAAGGCAGTCGACGAACTCGAACTGCCGCTCTTCGTCAAGCCGGCTCGCGCCGGGTCCTCGATGGGCATCACGCGGGTGGATGACCGTAGCCAGCTCCGGGCAGCCGTCGAAGAGGCCCGCGTGCACGACCCGAAGGTCGTCATCGAGCAAGGGATCACGGGCCGAGAGATCGAATGCGGCGTCCTCGAAGGTCGTGGAGAGCAGCTGCCGCGGGCATCCTACCCGGGTGAGATCGCGGTGTCCGCGGACGAGCATTCATTCTACGACTTTGAGGCGAAGTACGTAGACGACAGTGCGGCGCTGAGCTGTCCCGCGGAACTGCCGGAAGAGGACCAAGAGGCCATCCGTCGTCTGGCCGTGGCGGCCTTCGACGCCGTCGGTGCCGAAGGGCTTGCGCGCGTCGACTTCTTCTACACGCCGGGCGGCGAGTGGATCATCAATGAGATCAACACGATGCCTGGGTTCACGCCCAACAGCATGTATCCGCAGATGTGGGCGAAGACCGGTATCGCCTACCCGGACCTGATCGACGAGCTGATTGCGCTCGCGCTAGAGCGCCCGTTGGGATTGCGCTAGCCCCAGCCGACGCTCCAGCGCGAGGGATCAGGGAAGGTCCGTCTCCTGCTGGGTAGAGAGACATTCGGTCTGCGATTCGACGGCCTGGACAGCAGCAGCTAGTTCCGGCAGGACGTTGCTGGATGGAATCTGGGTGGGATCGAAGAGAACCTCAGTGGCCGGCTCCCGCCCGTACGTCGTCAAGGTCCAGGCATCCTCGCCCTCGCGGGCAATCCAGTCGACACCGTTCGCCGTCACGCACGGATCAGTGGTGACGGAGCTTGGACTTTCGACCCCGCACCTGAGGACCACGCCCGCTGGATCTCCCCAAACTGCGGTCGCCTGGCTATTCGTGTCACGACGCTCGAGCCCGGAGACTTCGTCCGGCAGAATGACCATTGTCCGCGCGCAGGAGGGATCATTGGCGTTGGGGGCCGGTTCGACGTCTACGATTGGAGCACAGGCCGACATCGACGCGAGCGCACCCGCCAATGCGATCATCTGTATCAAACGGGTGTATTGTTGCCGCGCTGACGTATTGGCGGCCCTGTCAGGAAAGCTGAAGGAAAGCACCTTAGGATTCTATCCGGCTCGCGTGAATGGTTGTCGCCTTGAACGGCGACGCAGATCACGCGGCGCGAACTGCATATGAAGGAGTGGAACATGGCCGGAGTTGACGGCATGGGGGATGGGTACACTGACGAGCCGAGGCCGCGTAAGCGGCGGACCGGCGCCGTGGCGCTCATTGCTGTTTTGGTTGTGGTCCTGATCGCAGCGGGTGTCTCGCTCGGTTACCTTTTCAGTCTCAAGAATAGTTTCGACCAGAAGTCGCAATCGATCGAATCCGCCTTTCCGACGTCGGACCGTCCCGAGCGCTCGGACGACGCACTCAACTACCTCGTCATCGGTTCCGACAGCCGTGGGGGAAGCGGCGAGACAGAGGACCTTCCCCGCGTGCCGAACGGCGGCCGTGCCGACACCATGATGCTCGTCAATATCCCCGGAGATCGGCAAAGCGTCAACGTCATGTCGATCATGCGCGACACGTGGGTCGAGATTCCAGGCCACGGTGAGCACAAGATCAATGCAGCACTTGCGTTCGGTGGTGTCCCGCTGCTGGTGCAGACCATCGAGTCGGTCATGGACGTTCCCGTCGACCACGTCGCGATCATCGATTTCGAAGGATTCAAGTCGCTGACAGAGTCCCTCGGCGGCGTTGAAGTGAACAACCCGCGTGAGTTTACCGTTCACGGTGGCGGGCAGTCCTACACGTACGAGTCCGGGCCGATCACCCTTGAAGGGGATCGCGCGCTGCGCTTTGTCCGTGAACGCAAGCAGTTCGCCGACGGCGATTACACTCGCGTCGCCAACCAGCAGCTCTTCATGAAGGCCGTCATGGCACGGTTCCTGACGAAGGAGACGCTCACCGACCCAGGCAAGATCTCGGAGATTGTGGACAACTTCTCACCCTATGTCGCAGTTGACGATGAACTCGATGCCTTCGGCCTCGGAAAACTCGGGTTCAGCCTGCGCGACGTCCGAACCTCCGATGTTCACACGTTCACTTTGCCAAACCAGGGGACTGGCCGGTCTGCTGACGGGCAGTCGATCGTCATCCACGACCCGGCGACGACGCAGGCGATCTCGGATGCCATGAAGAAAGACGACTTGGCCTCGTACGTGGAGAACCACGGGCTCGAGAATTAGGGTCGTCGACTCTAGGCAGGTGGTCTAGGTCGCCGCTGCAGGATATTCTCGACGGGGTGCGCTGGAGTTGGCGCGCGCGATACTCTCACCGGAAGGCAGAACTTCACTCGTGATTTCAGGCGATCAAGGTCGGGGGGCCACGGGCAAGGGAGACGCTTGTCCATGAAGGGGCTTCTGGCCAAGCGACACACACTCCGCCGTCACTGGAGGGAGGACCCTGTCGCCTTCGTCGAGCGCACGTGGCGACGTCGTTCTTCGCCCGTCACTGAACGCGGATTGCGAATTCTGGATGCCGGTCTTGGCGCGGTCCCGTCATTGACGGCATCATCGCTGGCGGCGCTGCTTATCGGGGACTCGGATGAGATTGCGTTCCGGCTTCGCTCGGCCTTGGCCCGCGGTCCGCGGGGAAACCGTGCACGCAGTCTCGCCAACATTGCACTGGCGGCTGACTTTCCGCAGATGGCTGCCGTCTTCGCGTCGAGAATGGATGACGCGGAGGGGATGGAACTCACGCGGGCGAAGCTCGACTTTTACAACGGGCACACCACATCGGCGATCGATCGCTTGGACCCGCAGAGTGCGCGGCATAGCCGGTTGCGGGACCGATATGTAGCGGAGCGCGACGTTTTCGGGCAGTGGACTCCCTCAGTGAGTTCTGTCGCAGACTACGAGCCGCGCCCGGACGTGGTTCTGCACCTTCTCACGAACTCCCTTCCGTATACCGCCACCGGATACACGCAGAGGTCCCATTTTCTGCTCCGCGCACAGGCAGATGAGGGGTGGGAGGTCCATGCGGTCACGCGACTTGGGTACCCTGAGTCCCTCGGTTTCGCGCATTCACCGAAAAAGCAGCGGATCGATGATGTCGTCTACCACCGCCTGCTAGTCAAGGGTGGCATCCCTAATCTTCGCGACCGCCTCCAGCAAGAGGCAGAACGCATGCTCGAGCTTGTGCTCAAGGTACGGCCGGGTGTTCTGCATACAACGACGCATTTTGTAAACGGACTCGTCGTTCGGGCGGTCGCGGAAGCCGTCGGCATCCCCTGGATCTATGAAGTCCGAGGCCAGCTCTCGGATACTTGGGCGTCAAAGCGAGGACCGGAAGCAGCATCGACCGAGCGCTACGAACGCTTCAATATCCGCGAGCTTGAGGTCATGCGGGATGCAGACCTGGTACTGACGCTGGGCACGTCGATGCAACAGCGAATTGAGGCTCAAGGTGTGCCCCGGGACAAGATTCGGCTCACCCCAAATGCCGTGGGCAATGCCTTCCTCGAAACTCCTCCGTCTTCTCGGACGGTCAAGCCAAAGCTGGGCCTCGATCCAAACAAAGTCCTCATCGGTACGGTCTCGTCCCTCGTGGGCTACGAAGGAATCGACGACCTGTTGACAGCGTTTGCCATCTTGCGTGATCGACGCGTCGACGTTGAGTTAGTTGTCGCCGGTAGCGGAACCGCCATGCAGTCGCTTCGGGTGCATGCGGCGGAGTTGGGGTTGGACCCTGAGAACATCTTTGTGGGACGTGTTCCTGCCGCTGAAGCCGTTAACTATCATCGGGCGCTGGACGTTTTCGTCGTCCCTCGCAAGGACTTCGCGGTCACTCGATCGGTGACCCCGTTAAAACCTGTGGAAGCGATGGCATCCTGCCGCCCGGTAGTAGCCTCAGATCTTCCGGCACTTCGAGAGATGGTCAAGGACGGCGCCACTGGTATTTGCGTTACGCCGGAGGACCCTCACGCCTTGGCCGCTGCGATTGAGAGTCTGGTCGACGACTCAGACCTGCGCGAGAAGATGGGATTTGCTGGCAGGGAACTAGTCCTCACAACGCGTACGTGGAAGCGGAATGCCAGACTTTGCCTTGATGCGTACGCTCATTTGCAACTGACGCGGGAGGAGATATGACTCAAAATTCTATCCAAGAAGGCGAGTCATACAACACTCCAGTGCGCGTTGACGTCACTGGATTAAACGTCCGAGGTGGGCGCGCAGGATTTGTCGACTACATGATTCGAGTTTGGGATGCTCGTAGCTACATGTTTCACGAAGCGCGATCCAAGGTCGACGACGTTGGTAAGCGGCAATATCTTGGGAAGCTGTGGTTGATTTTCAATCCGATCATTGACGGCTTTCTCTACTATTTGATTTTCGGTATCGTTCTTCAGGTTGAGAAGGACGTTGATAATTTCATCGCGTTTCTTCTCATTGGAGTGTTCTTCTTTCAACTTACCGCGAAGTCCGTAAACTCTGCGGCAGGAACATTGCTTAATCGGAAGAAGGCGAGCTCGGGAGCACCGCTGCCGGTCCTGACAATACCCCTCAGTGCCGTAGTCCGAACTTGGCTTACCGGATTGCCGAGTTATGTCGTCATGATGGTCATGATTCTCTTGATCTCGCCGCCTGATCGCATTAGCTCCGTTGCCCTATTGGTGTTTCCTGTTATTGTGCTTCAGGTAATGATTACGGCCGGTGTTGCAATTCTCGGTGCCCACTTTGTTGGCATTATCCCTGATCTGCAGAACCTTCTCCGTGCCGCAACACGTGCATGGATGTTTGGCTCCTGTGTCATGTTTACAGCTGACCGCTTCTCTAAGCTCGGGCCTGCTGTTGATTTTCTCATCCATTGGAATCCCTTGTATTGGGTTCTGGAATATTCTCGCCTTGTTCTAATTTATGACACCGCCCCTGTCGGCGAAGGATGGTTTATCATGGGTCTTTGGGCATTGCTGCCATTGCTGCTCGGCTGCTGCCTCGTCTGGTTGCGCGGCGACAACTATGGGACGGCCCGCTGACATGTCGATGCAAGGTAGTGTCATTCCGTCACTCTTGGTGCATGAAATCTCGGCGACTAAAAGTCTTGGAAAGGGGCGGAAGGCCTTCACCGCCGATTTACACGGCGTGACGCTCATGGTAGAGCCTGGCGATTCTCTCGGGATATTAGGCAGTAGGCGCGATGGTGCTGGCCTGATTGCTGCCATTATCGGTGGGACCCATGATCCTAGTGGGGGCAAAGTATATGTCGACGGGGAGCCTGTCGTACTCGATGCGTCCGGCTCGTTTGCCGCAGAAGAGACTTTGCGCTTTAATATGGTTCGGTTTGCCACAGCCCACGGTATGAGCGGGCCCCTCGTTCGAAACGCGGTTGTCACGGTGGCCCACGAGGCGGGGGCGGGGGAAGCGGACCTAGATGAGCTGGTTCAGAACATCGATCAGAACATCGCCGAGAGAGCTCGATTCTTTCTAGCCTTGGTTTCCGGGACGAAGATTCTTGTCATTGATGACTCTGAACTCGTTGCTGAGGTACTGCAACACCCTGATGAGCAGTCGAAGCTTGATTCTTTTCGCAGGCGAGGCGGAACGATCATAACCATCGCCCAAGATATTCGGCGACTTACACCATTATCTGACCGCATCTGCTGGCTCCACGATGGTCGAATTATCATGGATGGCGATGCTGCAAGTGTCAAACGATGGAGAATGCAGCTTTCTAAGGCTGAGAGTGACGGTGACAAGAAGCGTGCGGGACAACTAATTCGCCGGTTTCAACGTCAGTATCAACCGCCGCAAATTGCTCTCCGTGGTAGTGCTCGACGGAGAGCCACGTAGTCTTATGCAACCAGACAAAGTACTTGCGTCTTTGAGGCAGGCTGTCTGCGTGGACTTCGGCAAGAATTTCGATCCAATTTCACCTGCACCGACCACGTTAGAATAGGACGATGGCCATCGACAATCCCTTTTCCGGTTCACCACTTGAACGCGCGCGGGCGTTCCGCTTGACCGAGAACGTTCAGTCGTCAGTCGAAGAGTTCACGCGGCTTAGGAGTGCGGAGTCCAGCCTCAAGAAGCGAGTGCAACTCCTCGAAGGCGAGTTGCGGCAGGCAACTTCCGAACGTGCACGCTTGAAGCAGGATCTGAGTAAAGTCTCCCGTCGGAATGAACGTCTGCAGGAGTTGTATGACAATCAGACAGTCCGCGTAGAAAAGTTCAAGGCGGCATATGAACGGCTGCGCAATGATCCGGCCGTGAAGATGTCAAAGGTGCTTGGACGCCCGCAAGCAGCATTGGCGAAAATGCGCGATGTTGCCCGAAAGACCACCTCGTCCGGAGCGGAGAGCCCGTCGTCCATCGCAGCGCCGGTCTCGTCGACGCAGATCGCCGCAACGGTCTCGCCGTCGAGTACGGGACCTGCGCAGCAGGCCAGAAGCACGGTGATGGCCAAATCGGCCGTAGCTGTACATCCTGACGAGACCACGCGCAAGTCGTTGTTGGCCGCTGCGCGCCAGGCGTTCTTTGTCCGAGGCGCGGTGATCGAAGCCCGTGAACTTCTGAGCAGAATGCAGGAAGAGGGCCTTCCAGACGGCGCCGGATTCACCTTGACGGATCGCGACCGGTCCTTTATCGGACAGGTCGACGGATTTGCTCGGTTCGTCGGGCAGTTGCCGTTCATCCCACCACGCAGCGCTACCCCGGGGTATCAGCCCATCCATCAGCGGCTCATGTACTGCGCCCACAGCACCGGCGAATTCAACTCCAACGGGTACTCGACGCGGACGTCGGGTCTGGTCAACGGTCTAGCGGCGAACGGTGAAGACGTATTCGTTGCCGCACGGCCCGGCTACCCCTGGGACAGCAAGACCAGCGGGCCGTCACTGAAGCCGAAGCGATCGAGCCGCCGCCACAACGGAGTCCAGCACGTCTACAACCCGGGGCCCAACCTCGCCCGAACGCCGTTGGACGTCTATCTTCATCAGGCGGCGGACATCTACGTCCGCGAGGCGATGCTCAACCGCCCGGCCCTGATTCACAGCGCGTCTAATTACTTCACAGCCCTGCCCGCCCTGTTGGCAGCGCGCCGCCTGGGCGTGCCTTTCGTTTACGAAGTCCGCGGACTCTGGGAGATCACCGAAGCGGCGTCGAAGGGATCAGGCTGGACCGAGACAGAAAAGTTCGGCATCGCCCGCGACCTCGAGGCCCTCGTGGCCCGGGAAGCGGACCAAGTGCTGGCCATCACCGAAGAAGTCCGGGACGAACTGATCCGTCGAGGAGTCGCGACGGATCGAATTCAGCTAGTCCCCAACGCGGCTGATCCCACCAAATTCGTACCCGTTTCCCGGGATCGATGGCTTGCGTCGAAACTCGACATTCAGCCCGAGCACTTCGTTATCGGTTATGCCGGCAGCATGGTCGCCTACGAGGGCCTTGACGTCCTTGTGGAGGCCTTCGCGAAATTCGCCGCCGACCACGACGAAGCGCGACTCCTCCTCGTCGGCGACGGAGCATCGTTCGAGTCACTCAAGAGTCAAGTGCGCGATCTGGGGCTGTCCGAGAAAGTACTCTTCACCGGACGGGTCGAATCAGATGAAATTCCCAGGTACCTGAGCCTCTTCGACGTCGCCCCGTGCCCGCGCGTCAGTAACCTGGTGACCGAGATGGTCTCTCCGCTCAAGCCTCTCGAGGCCATGGCCGCGGGGAATGCCGTCGTCGGATCCGACGTCGCCCCGCTTAAGCATCTTCTTGGCGAGAACGGCCGGCGAGGGCTGCTCTTCGAGGCCGGAAACGCTACGGACCTGGCAGAGAAATTGACAGCGTTGTTCGACGATGCGTCGTTGCGCGCGGACATCGGCCGAGCTGCGCGTTGGTGGGCTGCACATGAGCGGTCGTGGACGGCCGTAGCCGAGCGAGTGGCAGCCGCGCACGAGCCGCTGCTCGCCGCCGTCGAAACCGGGTCCACCGAGCACGGCCGTGACTCCGACGGAGACCGACCGTTGTCGCAGATGCGCGTCGGTATCATCGCCGACGAGTTCACCACCACCAGTCTCGACGCCGAGTGCACGCTGATCCGGATCGATCGCGAACGTTGGCAGCAGCAACTCGACGCTGAACCGATCGACGCACTGCTCGTTGAGTCCGCCTGGGAGGGCAATGGCGGACAGTGGCGCCGGGGTGTGGGTTTCTACTCCGATGAGGAATTCGAGTCTTTGGCCTCGCTCCTCTCCGCATGCCGCGAGCGTGGGATTCCCACCATCTTCTGGAACAAGGAGGACCCGGTCCACATCGCCCGATTCGTGCGGACGGCGGCCCACTTCGATCACGTCTTCACGACGGACGCCGACTGTATTCCGCGTTACGCCGCGGAGCCCGGTCAGCGAGCCAAGTCCATTGCGGCCCTGCCGTTCTTCGCCCAGCCGCTCCTGCACAACCCGTCCCCAAGCCAACGGGAGTATGAGCATTCTGTCGCCTACGGCGGCTCCTACTACGGGGACCGCTACCCGGACCGTTCCAAGGAACTCGCTCGCATCCTGAGCGAAGTCGCCGAACACGGCCTGACGATCTACGACCGTCAGGTCAATCACCCCGGGAGCCCCTATCAATTCCCCGGCTCGCTTTCCAAGTACGTGCGAGGCGGACTCTCCTACTCGGAGATGGTCGAGGCCTACAAAGCTCACCCAGTGCACGTGAACGTCAACTCGGTCGCCAAGTCGCCGACCATGTTTTCGCGCCGTGTCATGGAATTGGCGGCCTGCGGGACGCCCGTCATCACCGGCTCCGGCATGGGGGTGCCGACGTTCTTCGCGCCGCATCTCCCGCTGGCCACCAGCCCAGAGGCTGCCGGGCTCCTCGCGAACTACTGGCTCAAGAACGAAGCCGGACGTAATCACGACGCCTGGACTCTGCACCGACTCGTCTACCGGGCGCACCTCGCCGGCCACCGACTGGCCCTCATGCTGCGCACGGCAGGCATCCCCGTCTCTGCACCCGTGCTGAACGACTACGCGCTCATCGTCGATGACGCCTCGTCCTCCACCGCCACTGCAGTGCTTCGCCAGACGCACCGGCCGACTGCCGTCGTGGTGCCCGAAGAGGCGGACCGGACGGGGGCGGCGATGCTAGAGGGCGCGGGGATCCAGGTTGTCGCCGACGTGCCCGACGGCGTGCCGGCGGCAGACTTCGGGGCGTACCTGAACGATGAGCTACTTGGCGAGGACCTCAGCCGCGGCGCGTGGTTGAACGCGGTCACACAACAGGACGATCTCGGCACGATCCAGGTCAGCGATTCGAACTTGGACACGCCGGGGCTTGCACTCTTGAACGGGGGATCCGCCCGAGCTGACCGTCCCTGGCTCGGTGCCGCGCCCGTCGAGGGGGAGGCCGTGGCCGTCCTGCGACGCGCGTTGACCTCCCCGCAACTCGAAGAAGCCGAGCGCCCAGCGAGCGAAGACGATGGGGTGGACGATCCGCGCACCGTACTTATCGCCGGGCACGACCTGAAATTCGCGGGGCAGCTGATCGATCGTCTGCGCGGCCGCGGCCACACGATTCTCATCGACGAGTGGCAGGACCACGGCAAGCACGACCCCGAAGTCAGCTATGGGCTGCTCGAGCAGGCCGACGTCGTCTTCTGCGAATGGTCGCTCGGCAACGCGGAGTGGTATGCGAAGAACGTCAAGAAGCGGCAGCGTCTGGTCGCGCGCTTCCACTCGCAAGAGCTGTTCACGCCGTACCCGGAGCGCACGCAGCTGGGTCGGATCGATCAGACGGTTTTCGTCGGTCGGCTCGTGCAGCAGATGGCCACGACCCGTTACAACTACGCCGAGGCGAGCACGCGTGTTGTCCCGAACGCGGTAGATGAGGCCTACTTCGACGCTGACAAGTCCGACGACGCGCGATTCAACCTGGGACTCGTCGGGATCGTGCCGCAGCAGAAACACCTCGACCGCGCGCTCGACGTCCTCGCCGAGCTCAGGAGCCGGGACGACCGGTTCCAGCTCTTCGTCAAGGGCCGCACGCCCGAAGACTACCCGTGGATGCTCAAGCGCGAACGCGAGATGGCCTACTACGACGCCCAGCGCGCGCGGATCGCGAACGACCCCAACCTGCGCGGCGCTGTGCACTTCGACGGTCACGGCGACGATATGCGCCACTGGTACCGCAAGATCGGCGTCGTGCTCTCCGTGAGTGACTTCGAGTCCTTCCACCTGACCCTGGCCGACGGCGGCGCTTCCGGTGCGCTGCCGGTGTCACTGGCATGGCCGGGTGCGGAGGAGATCTATCCCGAGGCCTGGCTGCACCTCACCACGGACGGGATGGCGTCAGCCATCGCGGCCGTGGCAGGCGATGAGGAGTCCTACCAGCAGGCGACGGCGGAGGCCCGCGAGTACTGTCGGCGGTTCGCCGCTGCTCACGTGCTCGACCAGCTCGAGGAGCTCGTGATCGGTACCGGCGACTGACGCTCAGGTCACAAGCGACGAGGCCCGCGAATCCTGTCTTGGATTCGCGGGCCTCGTCAGTTGCGCCTCGATTCAGCGAGGCGTGGATCAGGTGAGCATTAAGCCCAGGATCACCGCGGGGACGGCCGCAATCGCCAGAATCAGGATGGTGCGCGCGATGAAGCGCTTCCGGGCCAGCTTGTCCGCCGTCGGAACAAGCGAGATGAGGTTGATGAAGCTCGTGTCCTCGTGCGGTTCAGCGGGGGCAGTGGGCCGCTGGGTGGTGCCGAGCAACGGTGCCGGTTCGATGGGTGGCAGGTAGGGGTCCGCGTAGCCGGCGGGGATCGCGAAACGATTCTCCTGCCGTGCGTGGCGTGCGCCGCAGAGGATGCCTTCTGCATCACCGCGGGTGTCCTGCGAAGCCTGACGGCCCATCAACTACCCTTACGTTCGGTTCGGTCCTACCCGGACGATCTTACGCTTGGGCAGGACCCCGGTCGGAATCCAGGCCGGCCCACGCGTGTCAGAAACCCGCCGCCGCGGGCGCCGATGCGATAGTCTGGAAGGAGCAGAGCCAGCGGCGGAATCGCCGCGACGACCGAGGTGACGACGCCGTTGTCCACCGCGAGCGACGGCGGCCATGGTCGGCTGATATTGGATCGAATGGGTATGGACGTGCAGCAGAAACTCGCCACTGGCGTGCCAGGTGCGAAAGCGTGGTTGAAGCAGGCCGAAACGGTTCTCGCCAACCACAGCGACCGCCTCGACGCGATCAACGTCTTTCCCGTCGCCGACGGCGATACCGGGACGAACCTCTATGAGACCGTCAAGGTCGCCGCCCAGGCCGCGCAGGACATCGACAACGACTCGGACGTTGGGCTCGTGCTTTCCGCCGCCGCCGAGGCCGCGCTAGAGGACGCCCGCGGCAACTCCGGCACCCTCTTCTCCGTTTTTCTCGTTGGCTTCGCCGAGCCCCTCGTTGGCCAACCGCGCCTGAACCTTTCCCTGCTGGCCGAATCGTTGGACCGCGGCCAGCTGCGCAGCTGGTCCGCGCTGACGGACCCGGTGCGCGGGACGATGCTCACCGCCATGTCGGCCGCGAGCGAGGCCGTCTTCGCCTCTCTGCAGGAGGCCGAGGTCAGCGCCGAGCCGCAGTCGCGTGCCGCCCTGCTGCGCGGGCTCGAAAACAGCATCGAGGCCACCAGGATCGCCGTCGCGCAGTCGGAGACCGAACTGGACACTCTGGCCGCCGCGCACGTCGTAGACGCCGGCGCCGTCGGGTTCCTCCTCGTCCTCGAGGCCATGAAGGCCGCCATCGCGGGGACCGACGTCGCGGAGGAAGTCCTCGACGGATTCCCCGGCTACGGCATCCAAGACCCGCACGTGCACCGCACGGTCCCCGCCGAAGAGGGCGTCGAGGTCATGTGCAGCATGAGCCTGAGCCCCCTCGACGCGGCCCTGCTGCGCGCACAGCTCGACGACGTCGGCGAGTCCGTGATCATCAGCGCCCTGCCCGGAGGAGAAGATGACGAGGCCCGCTGGCGCATCCACGTTCACGTGCCCGAGCAGGAGACCACCCTGTCGCTGCTGCGCACGTACGGATCCCCGGAGAACGTCAGCGTGACAGCGCTGAGCGCCTCCGAATCCTGCGCCTGAGGCATGGCGACCGAGCAGCTGGAGGCCGCGGGCCGGGTCCTCGAGACCCCGCTTGAGCAGGTCCTCGCGGCGAAGACCGCCGCCGCGATGGCAGATGTCCTCGGCTGCACGACCGTCGGCGAACTCCTCGGCCACTTTCCCCGCCGCTACGCCGAACGCGGCGCGCTGGCGGACATCGCGACGGCGGCCCCGGGGGAGACCGTGACCCTCGTCGGGTACGTCGTCGGAGCCCACAGCCGCTACATGCGTAGCCGGCGCGGCAAGATCTACGAGTTCGAGCTCTCCGCAGACCCGGAGGACGCCGGCGACGTCATCACCGTCTCCTTCTTCAACAATCGCTCCCTCGAGCGAGTCACCCGCGGCACCCGGCTGCTGGTCTCCGGCACCGTCTCCGTCTACCGCGAGAAGCGCAGCCTGAGCCACCCGGACTTCGAGATCCTCTCCGACGACGACGCCCCGGACGGGTCGGTCGACGTGCGCCCGGTCCCCATCTACCCGGCCACGAAGAAGATCACGAGCGAACAGGTTCGGCACAACATCCGTAAGATCCTGGCCGCCGGGCTGCCTCCCGTGCTGCCCGACCCGCTGCCGGAACCGCTGCGCCGCGCCGAGTCGCTCATGCCCTACGGGGAGGCGCTGCACGCGATCCACGCCCCCGAAGAGGTCAAGGACGCCTACCGGGCCCGCCACCGCTTCAAATACGAGGAGGCTTTTCTCCTGCAGACGGTGCTCGCCACCAGGCACGCGGCCCATCAGGCCGAACCGGCCACGGCACGCCCCGGCCGGCCCGACGGCGTCCGAGACGCCTTCGATGCGCGCCTGCCCTTCGAGTTAACCGCCGGCCAGCGCGAGACGGGGGAAGTGATCGCGGCGGAGCTGGCGGCGACCAAGCCCATGAACCGCCTGCTCCAGGGCGAGGTCGGCTCGGGCAAGACCGTCGTCGCACTCCGGGCGCTGCTGCAGGTCGTCGACTCCGGCGCGCAGACGGCGTTTCTCGCACCGACCGAGGTCCTCGCCGAACAGCACTACCGCTCCATCAACGCGCTGCTCGGCGACCTCGCTGGCGCCGGCACGCTGGGCTCGGACCCGCAGGCGATCCGCGTCGAACTGCTGACCGGCTCGATGCCGCAGTCGGCGAAGAAGAGGGTGCTGCTCGGGTTGGCCTCCGGTGAGGTCGACCTCGTCGTGGGCACCCACGCGCTCCTCTCCGAGAATGTGAGCTTCGCTGAGCTCGGCATGGTCGTCGTCGACGAGCAGCACCGCTTCGGCGTCGAGCAGCGCGACGCTCTGCGCCAGCGCTCCGCGACGGCCCCGCACGTGCTGATCATGACGGCGACGCCGATCCCACGCACGGTGGCCATGACGAGCTTCGGGGATCTCGCCGTCTCCTCGCTGACCGAGCTGCCCGCCGGGCGTCGGCCCATCGCCTCCCACGTCGTCGCCCTCGACAGCCACCCGGGCTGGGAGCAGCGGATCTGGGAGCGGGCGCGCGAGGAGATCGACTCCGGCCGCCAGGTCTTCGTCGTCTGCCCGCTCATCGAGGAGCCAGCGGTGGCGGATCCCGAGGCGCCGCCGCGTGCCTCCGTCGAGAGCACGTTCACGTACCTGCAGTCCCAGCCGCACCTCGCCGCGACCCGCACCGCGAAGCTGCACGGCGGCATGCACAGTGAGGACAAGGAGGCGACGATGCTCGCCTTCGCCGCCGGCGAGATCGACCTGCTCGTAGCCACCACGGTCATCGAGGTCGGCGTCGACGTGCCCAATGCGACGCTGATGATCGTGCTCGACGCCGACCGCTTCGGCGTCGCGCAGTTGCACCAGCTGCGCGGCCGCATTGGCCGCGGCGGACACGACAGCCTGTGCCTGCTCGTCACGTCCCTGCCGGAGGGGCACCCCTCCGTCGAGCGGCTGGCCAAGGTCGCGAGCACGACGGACGGCCTCGAGCTCAGCGAATACGACGTCGAGACGCGCAAAGAGGGCGACATCCTCGGTGCCGCCCAGAGCGGCGGGGCCAGCAGCCTGTCACTGCTGCGTGTTGTGCACGATCGCGACCTCATCGCCCGGGCCCGCCAGGCGGCCTTTGAACTTGTGCTGCGTGACCCGCAGCTGGCTGGTGAACCCGTCCTGCGGCAGACGATCGCCGCCATGGACGAGGAGAGTAAGGAATACCTCGAACGCGCCTGATCCCGGCGCCGCCCCTTCTTCGACGAGGAGACACACCTTCATGAGCCGCATCATCGCCGGCGCAGCCGGCGGCCTGTCGCTGAGCAACGTCTCGGGCGACGCCACCCGCCCCACGACCGATCGGGTCAAGGAGTCCGTCTTCTCCCGGCTCGAGCACTGGGACGCGTTCTCCGGGGCCAGCGTCCTGGACCTCTTCGCCGGCAGCGGCGCGCTCGGGCTCGAGGCCATGAGCCGCGGGGCGCACCAGGCGTTGCTCGTCGACGCCGGTTCTGCTGCAGTGAAGGTCTCGCAGACCAACGCCAAGCGGGTCGGCAAGGCCGTCGGCCGGCCCGACGCCATCCGGGTGCTCAAGGGGAAGGCACCCTCCGTGCTCTCGGGCGTCGACGGCGACTGGGACCTTGTCTTCCTCGATCCGCCCTACCCCATGGGGGAGGACGAACTGGCCCACGTGCTTGAGGTGATCGCCCCGCGCCTGCGGCCGGACGCCGTCGTCGTCGTCGAGCGCTCCAGCCGCTCACCCGAGCCGCGCTGGCCCGCCGGACTCCGCCCGATCTCGGACAAGAAATACGGAGAGACGCGCATCCACTACGCCGAGCCGGGGGACTGAGCGGCAAATCCGTCGAGGTCCGTCCCGGCCAGCGTCGTCCCCGGGTGCGGGCCGGCGGCCGTGACCGCCTCGCACAGCGCCCCTGGGAACGGGGCCTGCGCGGCCGCCGCGACGATGTTCCCCGCGTACCGGGTCGTGAAGAGCTCCGAGGTGCCCGTGGCGAGCACGTCCTCGAAGATGCCCTGGAGCACGCGCAGCTGCTCGCGCGCGAAGCGCATGCCCTCGTCGTCACCCAGATTGACGATCAATAGGCCGTCGCCGCCGAGCAGCTGGTCGAGCTCGCGGTAGAACGCCCCGTCGGCCAGGTGCGCCGGGGAGTCCGGCCCGGTGAAGATGTCCAGCACGACGACGTCGAAGTCCTCCCGCGGCTCGCCCGCCTCGAGCAAGGCTTGCACGTGCACGCGCGCGTCCGCGACGATCGAGTGCACGCGGGCGCCGGCGGGCAGGGGCACGTGCTTGAGGACGAAGCCGACGAGCTCGCGCTCGATGTCCACGACGACCTGCTCGCTGCCCGGCCGGGTCACGGCGAGCCGGCGCGGCAGCGTGAGCGCCCCCGCGCCCAAGTGCAGTGCCCGCAGCGGCCGCCCCGGCGCGAAGTGCGCGTCGATCACGTTGGCCGCCCGGTTCAGGTACTCGTAGAAGATCTCCTCCTGCTTCTCCAGGCGCACGTGCGACTGCTCGGAGCCGTCGACCTCCAGGATGACCGAGCGCTCGTCCAGCGGGTCCGGGACGAAGCGGGCGACCGTGCCGGAGGCCATCGAGATCGACGCCTTCACGCCGCGAGCTCCGGCAGCCGCAGCAGGCGGGCGGCGGCTTCGGTCAGAACGGGCTCCCGTTTGCAGAACGCGAACCGCAGCAGGGACTTGTAGCTCTCCGCCTCGTGCGGGCGGACGAATGCGCTGACCGGAATGGCCCCGACCCCGAGCTCCACGGGCAGGCGATAGGCGAGGGCGGCGGCGTCGTCGAAACCGAGCGGCGCGACGTCCGCGATGGCGAAGTACCCGGCGGCCGGGGTCGAGACTTCCAGGCCCGCGGCGCGCAGGGCCGCGACGAGCACGTCGCGGCCGGCCTTCAGCCGCTCGGCCTGGCCACGGAAGAACGATTCGTCGTAGCGCAGGCCCGCAGCGACCGCGGCCTGGAAGGGCCCGCCGGAGGAGTAGGTCAGGAACTGCTTGACCGAGCGGACCGCGGTCATGAGCTCGGCCGGGCCCGTCACCCAGCCGACCTTCCACCCCGTGAGCGAGAACGTCTTGCCGGCCGAGCCGAGTGTGAGCGTGCGCTCGGCGGCGCCGGCGATCGAGGCGACCGGAAGGTGGGGTCCGTCGAAGACGAGGTGCTCGTAGACCTCGTCGCTCAGGATCAGCGCGCCGACCTCACCCGCGCGGGCCACGATGCGCTCCATGGTGGCGCGGGAGAGTGCGGTTCCGGTCGGGTTGTGCGGGGTGTTCAGGACTACGAGCCGGGTGCCGGGCGTGATGGCGGCGTCGAGGTCCGCGTCGTCGGGTACGAAATCCGGCCAGGGGAGCGGTACCGTGGCGTGCTCGGCGCCGGCGAGGCCGATCATGGCCGCGTACGAGTCGTAGAACGGCGAGAGCGTCACGACCCGCTCTCCGGGGGAGACAAGGGCCAGGATCGTTGCGGCGATGCCCTCCGTGGCGCCCGTGGTCACGAGGACGTTGCGGTCCGGGTCGAGCTGGTGGCCGTAGAACCGCCGCTGGTGGTCGGCGATCGCGGCGCGCAGTGCGGGCAGCCCGAGGCCGGGGGCGTACTGGTTGAGCCCGCCGTCGCCAAACCCGGCCCGGATGGAGCCCGCGGCGATCTCCTTCAGGTGCTCGGGACCGTCCGTGTCCGGAAACCCCTGTCCCAGGTTGATGGCACCGTGCTGGTTGGCGAGCGCGGTGAGCTCCTCGAAGACTGTCGGCTTGCTTACGCCGTCGGCGCCGAGCAGGTTCGCGCCGGCGGCCGCCCGCTGCCACGGTGCTGGGTTGTGCGGGAGGCTTTGCTGGGTCAAGGGGCGTTCCTTCTCAGTCAGCGGTCAGGTAGGCGGCGCGCGCCCGACAGGTGTGGGCGGTGCGCTACGTGAGAAGCTTAGGCACGGTATGAACGAGTTGCACACAGCGCCCGCCGCGGGCCGCCTTCCCAGCCGCCGCCGGGTCCTGTCCGCTGCCGTGGCGACCGCGGCGGCCTCCGCGCTGTTGACCCTGGCGCCGGAGCCGATCCAAGGGCCGGCCGCCCCTCCGCGACCGCTCCCGCCGCCGGCGCCGTCGTTCACCGGGGAGGTTCTGCTCGGGGAACCGTTGCAGCGCGTTCTGGTCCCCGTCGGAGCGTTCGGTCCGATGCCCGATGGCACCGGAGTGGCCCTCATGGTCGCCAGCGGCAGCCCCGGGCGACTCAGCATCATCCGCGTGATTGACGGGCACCGGCTCGCCGACCTGCCGCTGGGCGACGACGACGAGCGGCGGGCCGCCGCCTGGGCCCTCGCGATCGACGCCGCGACGCACACGGGCATCGTCGGCACGACCGACGGGCGCGTCTACCTAGTTGACCTCGCGACCCTGACTCACCGCGAGGTGGAGGACGTGCCCGACGACGGCCCCTTCTTCGAGCGGGCCATCCCCGACGGCGACGGCGGGTTCCTCATGACTTCCTACGGGGACGGCCTCGCCTACCGGTACACGCCCGCAACGGACGAGTGGGACTCGTTCGGACCGTTCGGCAGCGGCAACGACTACTCGATTGGTCTGGCCCGTGCGGGGACGAAGGTCTTCGTCGGCACCGGCACGAACGACCCGGGCATCTACGAGTTCTCGCTCGACGGCGGCGAGCCGCGGCGGATCCCCCTGCCGGCGGCCGCCGACGGCGACGTGCGTTCCTTCGTCTACGACCTGGCCTACTGGCACGGGCATCTCTGCGCCCGCGTGGACCCCGAGAACCGGCTCTACGTGCGCGACCTGAACAAGGACGAGTGGGTCCTCACCCTCGACGACGTCGCCCCGGGACTCGCTGTCTCCTACGCCCGCGACGAGACCGGCGGCTTCTACTACTCCGGGCTCGACCAGAAGCTGCGCCACCTTGACCCGACGCGGATGGAGGAGCCCGCCCAGCCCGATCATCCGGTCTCGGCGTTCCGTGGCCACGGTTGGGTCCACGACGCCTCCGGTCAACGCGTGCTCGTCACGACCAACGCCTCCGGCCGGATGCACCTCTGGAACCCGCAGTCCCAGCAGACCGAGCTGGTCGACGGAGATGTTGCGCCCGGCGCCCTGCTGATTCGTGCTGTGGGAGGCGCGCCCGACGGCGGCGTGCTCGCCTCCGCGATGGCGACCATCGACCGCGTCGCCCGGTACGACGGCGAGGACCTTGCCGCGGACTTCGAACCCGGCGGCGCCGAGTTTACGCACCTCGCCTCGAGCGGCCAGGTCGAGAGCTTCGGTACGTCCGGCACGGACGTCGTCGCGGGTTCGTATCCGGGCGCGCGGTTGCGCCGGCTGAGCGACGGTGCCGACGGGCCTACCGTCGCCACCACCGGCGAGGAGGCGGACAGCGACGCCGTCGTGCTGGCCCCGGACCAGGATCAGGACCGGCCGGTTGACATCCTCGACCTTGGGACGCGACTGGTTGTCGCGACGACTCCCGACTACGGGCAGGTGGACGGGGCCGTGGTGGTCGTCAGTCCGGACTTCGTGCATCAACGGGCGTACCGCGGGCTCGCGCCCGGCCAGTCCCCGCTGTGTCTCGCGCCGTTCGAGGCCGATCGCGTCGTTCTCGTCGGCACTGGCTCGGCCGCAGGACTCGGCGCCGCCCCGAGCGAGGAGGACGGTCGCGTGCTCAAGCTCGACCTCGCCACGGGCCGGGTTTCGGCCAGCACCGTCGCCGTGCCGGGGGAGCGCAACATCTCTGCGCTCGCCACCGACGCCGACGGGATGGTGTGGGGCTGGACGCGCAACACCCTGTTCCAGCTGGACCCGGAGACGATGGCCGTCATGCTCGTGCGCCGGTTTCGCATCGGCCGCGACACGGGCGACTACGTCACGGGCCGGCAATTGCACGACGGCGGCGACCACCTCGTCGGGTGCGCCGGCGGCGAGGTCTTCCGTGTCGATAAGGCGACGCTCGCGCACGAGGTCCTGGCCGAGGGCACGAATCTGCACCGGAGCCCGGGCGGTGACCTGTACTACAGTCGCGGGGCGCGCCTGTACCGCTGGGTGTCGAGAAACACTAAAACTACGAATCTCGGGTAGATTCTTCAGGTATGAGACGTGCAGTCTGTCCCGGGTCGTTCGACCCGATCCATAAGGGCCATATCGAGATCATCGCGCGCGCCACGGCGCTCTTCGACGAGGTCATCGTGGCCGTGTCGACGAATTACGCGAAGACGTATCGTTTCGCGGAGTCGGAGCGCATCGATATCGCGCAGCAGACGCTCTCTTCGCTCGCCGGGATCAGCGTCAAGCCGATGGGCGACGGGTTGCTGGCCGAGTTCTGCCGTGACGCCGGCGCCAACGCCATCGTCAAGGGCCTGCGGAACGTGACGGACTACCAATACGAGGCCCCTATGGCCGCCATGAACCGGCACCTGACGGGGGTGGAAACGGTGTTCCTGCTGGCCGACAACCAGTACACTCACGTCTCCTCGACTCTCATCAAGGAAGTCCACTCCCTGGGCGGGGATATCGCGGACTATGTTCCGCGGGCCGTACTGAACCGTTTGAACTCCACCCACTGAACTTCGCGACAGGGCCAGGTGGCCCGCGCGACGCAACGATTCTCGCAGTAGACGGAAGGACACGCAGAATGACCGAAAACCGACAGATTACCAAGGCCGTCATCCCCGCGGCAGGACTCGGAACTCGCTTCCTGCCCGCCACCAAGGCGATGCCGAAGGAGATGCTGCCGGTCGTCGACCGCCCCGCGATCCAGTACGTCGTGGCAGAGGCTGTACGCGCGGGGCTGCAGGACGTCCTGATGATCACGGGCCGTTCCAAGCGCGCGCTCGAGGATCACTTCGACCGGGTGCCCGGTCTCGAGGCATCACTGGCAGCCAAGGGTGACGACGAGAAGCTGGCCCTCGTGAACGAGGCGACCGCGCTCGGTGACATCCACTTCGTGCGCCAGATCGACCCGCAGGGCCTCGGCCACGCCGTCCTCTGCGCCAAGCGCCACGTCGGCGACGAGCCCTTCGCTGTCTTGCTCGGCGACGACCTCATCGGCGAGCAGGAGGCGCTGCTCGAAGAGATGATGAAGGTTCAGATCGCCACAGGCGGCTCCGTCGTCGCCCTGATGGAGGTTGAGCCCGAGTCGATCAGTGCGTACGGCTGCGCCGACGTCACGGAGATCGACGGCGAGGACTACGTCAAGGTCAACGGGCTCGTCGAGAAGCCGGCACCCGAGGACGCCCCGTCGAACCTCGCGATCATCGGCCGCTACGTGCTCTCGCCGAAGGTCTTCGAGGTCCTCGAGCAGACCGGTCCCGGCCGCGGCGGGGAGATCCAGCTGACCGACGCCCTCGAGACCCTGGCGCAGGACACGACCCCCGGCGGAGGGGTCTACGCGGTGAAGTTCACCGGGCGACGCTACGACACCGGCGACAAGCTCAGTTACCTCAAGGCCGTCGTCGAGCTGGCCTGCGCTCGTGAGGACCTCGGGTCCGGCCTGAAGCCGTGGCTCAAGGAGTTCGCAAAGGAGCTGTAGCTCACGTGGCGCCGTGCCGTTGCGGCGTGCGTGGCCGCCGCCGACCGTGAAAGAATGGCGGGAGCCCGACGCGCCGTGTCGGCCCGGTTTGGGCCGCAGGCCGATTGCGGCTAAGATGTAATGTCGGTCTATGTTCTACAGGAGTTCTCATCAGCGACAAGCGAAATGATCACCCGTCGTCACACGGAGTCGATCGCAGCTCGCCGTTGACCTTCTCGGTCAGGGACCTCGGGCGCAGCCCGGGGAGTATGAGGACGGTCGAGGACACGATCGCCGCACCAGCGGAGCTGGGTGTGGCACTGATCGGCGCGGCAGAGGGATCGGAAGTCGATCTGGAGCTGCGTTTCGAGGCCGTACACGAAGGTGTTCTGGTCACCGGAGAGGCGTTCGTCGAAATCAACGGCGAATGCGGACGGTGCCTGGAGCCCATTGAGTACGAGCTGACGGCCGACTTTCAAGAGCTTTTCTACTACGACGCCGCCAAGGCGTCGGAGGATGAAGAAGCAGAGCAGTACATGGTCCAGGACGATTTCGTCGACCTGGAGCCATTGCTGCGGAACGCAGTGGTGACCGCACTGCCGTTCCAGCCGGTGTGCCGGGAAGACTGTGAAGGCCTCTGCCCTGAATGTGGGATACGCCTTGATGAGGATCCGGACCACCAACACGAGGTCCTTGATCCTCGCTGGGCAGCCCTTGGCGGGCTGCTTGGCACCACCGCCGACACGGCGGATCAGAGTAAGAATTCAGTCGAGAGAGAAGAGAGTTAGCCGTGGCTGTTCCGAAGCGGAAAATGTCTCGCGCCAATACCCGCGCACGCCGTTCCCAGTGGAAGGCCACTGCGCCGAACCTGGTCAAGACCGTCGAGAACGGCCGCGTGACCTACAGCCTGCCGCACCAGGCCAAGGTCGTGACCGATTCTGCCGGCACCGAGCTGTTCCTTGAGTACAAGGGCCGCAAGGTAGCAGACGTCTAAATACGTCTGATGCCAGCATCAGAAGACCTGTTGAAGCGTCTCGGAGTCGACATCGACTCCGAGACGCTTCGTCTTGCCCTCACGCACCGCTCCTACGCGTACGAGCACGGCGGCATCCCCACCAACGAACGCCTGGAGTTTCTCGGCGACTCGGTGCTGGGATTCACCGTGACCGAGTACCTGTACGAGCGCTACCCCGACCTGCCCGAGGGAGACCTCGCCAAGCGCCGGGCCGCCGTCGTGAGCACCCGGGCCCTGGCCCGTGTCGCCCGCGACCTCTCGCTGGGTCAGTTCGTGTACCTCGGCCAGGGGGAGAAGCTCACCAACGGTGCGGACAAGTCCTCGATTCTCGCGGACACCACCGAGGCTCTTATCGGCGCCACGTTCCTCAGCCTCGGCATCGACGCGGCCAAGGCGATGGTCCTGCGCCTGATCGCCCCCCTCATCGAGGAGGTCGAGACGCTCGGCGCCGGCACTGACTGGAAGACCGCGATCCAAGAGGTCGCCGCGGCCCGCAAGCTCGGCCAGATCCAGTACGTCGTGGAGGGCTCCGGGCCCGACCACGCCCGCGTCTTCGTCGCCACGTTGACGATCGGCGGCACCTCTTACGGCAACGGCTCCGGCCCGTCGAAGAAGGAGGCCGAGCAGGAGGCCGCCGCCTCGAGCTGGCGCCTGCTCAACCCCGACGACGCCGCGGATTCCGCGCGAGCGTGACGGCCCGAAACCGCCGCGCCCATGCCTGAGCTGCCCGAAGCAGAAGTCGTCCGGCGCGGACTCGAGCGCTGGGTCGTCGGCCGCCGCCTCACCGAGGTCACGGTCCACGACCCGCGCTCGCTGCGCCGCCATGACGACGGCGTCGCCTCTTTCGTTTCCGAACTCACCGGCTCCCGGGTCCTCGCCGCGGTCCGACGCGGCAAGTTCCTCTGGTTCCCGCTCGCGGACGAGCCGGCCCTCGAGCGTGACGCCGATCCCCGCCGGGCGCTCGTCGCCCACCTCGGCATGAGCGGGCAGCTGCTCATGCAGTCCTCGTTCCTGCCCGAGCCCAAGCACCTGAAGGTCCGCCTGCGCCTCGACGGTCCACCGCCGTCCGAGGAGACCCCGGACGAGCTGCGCTTCGTCGACCAACGCATCTTCGGGGGCATGTACCTCGCCGACCTCGTACCCACGCTCGACGGCGGCCCCGGCGGGTTCGGGTCTGCACTTCCGGTGCTGCCCGCGTCCGCAGCGCACATCGCCCGCGACGTGCTCGACCCCTTCTGGACGACCGAGGGCTTCCACCGCGCGGTGACGCGCCTGCCCGGCGGCCGGGACCGGACCACTGGTATCAAGCGCGTGATCCTCGATCAGGCGGTGATCTCCGGGGTGGGGAACATCTACGCGGACGAGGCCCTCTGGGAGGCGCGGCTGCACTACGACAGGCCGGCGGCGAGCTTGCGCCGCCCCCAGACCGAGGCGCTGATGGAGGCGCTCATCGAGGTCATGCAGCGCGCCCTGGAGGAGGGTGGCACCTCCTTCGACTCGCTCTACGTGAACGTCAACGGGCAGAGCGGCTACTTCGCCCGCTCCCTGCAGGCCTACGGCCGCGAGGGCCAGCCCTGCCGGCGATGCGCCCGGCAGCTGGTGCGGGAGGCCTTCATGGGCCGCTCGTCGTTCCGCTGCACCAACTGCCAGCGCCGGCCCGCCCAGCGCTGAGGTACTTGGATCATTCTCCGCGTGGATAGTTCGTGCCGGCCTGAGGCAGGTCGGGGCGGGCTGCGCGGTGTATGTGCGCTGTGTGCTACACAGGTTCCGTCGTCGAGCTGGATCGGAGATACGTATGCGACCGCCGATCCTGAGTGGCGGGCCCGCTGTCGGGAAGTCAACCTGCGCCGTCGGGCTTGCTCGTGAACGGGACCGATGTGCTGCGATCGACGCCGACGACGTCCGCCAGTTAGTCGTCGCCGGGGAGAGGACCTTGTGGAGCGGGACGGAAGGTGAAGGTCAATTGCTGCTTGCTGCATGCAACGTCTCAGCGATGGCTCGAAACTTCAGAGAAGGCGGCTTCGATGTAACGATGGCCGATCGTGCGATGACTCGCCCCGTCTACTTGACCGACGATGAGTTCGTCCTGCTGCACGACCTGATCGTGAACCCGCCCGATGTCGACCTCGTCATCGATGTCGAGGGGATGACCGTCGAGGACCAGCTTCCGGAAGTCCGCGGCGCTTGGTACTCCGCAGCGGAGCCGCGTTCGACGTCGAATCGTTTCTGACCGGTGTACCGGTGCGCACACTGCCAGCGCCGTCCTCGCCTGCAGAGTTCTCACAGCAAAACGGTCTAGAGTAGAACGGTTCGCTTTAACCCGGTGAATGCTGGCAGGGGAACCAGCGCAGGCCTTCGCCGGCCGCGCGTTCCGCCCGGGCCCGCGTCATCGAGCACCTAGGAGTCTCGAGCTTGTCACGTTCCGACCTGCCGGTGGAGTACACGCCGCGCCACCAGGCGGTGCCCCGGCGCCACCGCGGTCGCGTTGCGCTTTTCGTCAGCCTCGCCGTCGTCCTGATCGTCGCTGTGGGTGCCGGTGGCTACGTGTACAGCCTCATGAACACGTTCAACACGAAGAGCCAGACCCTCAATGCCGGCATCGCGAGCCGGCCGATCGACGAGATCAATGGCCCGCGGAACATTCTGCTGCTCGGCACCGACTCCCGCGGCGACGGCAACGACGTCGCCGAGGTCAAGGGGGAGGACGGGCAGCGCTCGGACACGATGATGATCGTGCACATCCCCGAGAACCGCGAAGACGTCTACGTGATGTCCATGGTGCGCGACCTCTGGGTGGAGATTCCAGGTCACGGCGAACGCAAGGTCAATGCAGCTTTGAACCTCGGCGGCTACCCGCTCGTCGTGGACACCATGGAAGAACTCATCGGTGTGCGCATCGACAACGTCGTCTCCGTCGACTTCGAGGGATTCAGTTCGTTGACCGAGGCACTCGGGGGAGTCACGGTCGACAATCCCAACGAATTCTGCACCGGCCACGCCAACCCGACCTGTTTCGAGGAGGGCGAGATCCACCTCGAGGGCAACGACGCACTGCGCTTCGTGCGCGAGCGCAAGGCCTTCCTCGAGGGCGACTTCCAGCGCGTGGCGAACCAACAGCTCTTCATCAAGGCCGTCATGCGCGGATTCCTGAACGCCGAGACGCTTTCAAACCCCGTGCGGATCTACGACATCGTCGACAAGTTCTCCGGGTACCTCACGGTCGACGAGACCCTGGACTCGAGCGCCATGGCCGGCCTCATCGGATCGGTCAAGAACATCCGCACCAACGACGTGCACTTCTTCACCATCCCGACGGGACCGGGGTCCAAGATCGGCAACGCCGAGATCATCACCCAGGACCCGGAGGCCATGGAGGCGCTCCGGCAGGCGCTGGCCGAAGACGACCTCGAGAGCTTCCTGGCTAACGATTCCTGGACGAATGCCTACGGGAATCCCATCACCGGTGGGGAACCGGACGCGGATGCTTCGGAGACGTCACAGAGCGAGGCACCCGCGCAGGACGGCACCGGCGTGGGAGAGTAGAGCACGTGAAAGTTCTGCTCCTGACGCACTCCTACGACCCAGAAGTCACCGCCCCGCAGCGGCGTTGGAACGCCTTCGTTTCCGTGTTCCGCGCGCGCGACTGGGACGTGGACGTCGTCGTGCCCGCGGCCCACCCGGAGCGCACCCCCGCGCAGGTGGCGCCCTCGGAGTATGGCCGCGTGACGCGCCGTGAAAGCGGGCGGCACGGCGAGCGGATTCTGCGCGTACCGCTGGCCCGACACACCGAATCCCGCCTGAGCAAGCTCGTCTCCAACGTCGCCAGCTCGGTGCTGGCCGTGCCGAGGGCGTTGCTGGCTGGCCGACCGGATGTCGTCGTGGTCACGGTCCCTGCCCTGCCGAACATCGCCGCCGGCTATGCCTTGTCCCGGTTGTGGCGCCGACCCCTGATCGTCGACATGCGCGACGCCTGGCCGGACCTGGCCCGCGATGCCGAGGTCGTCACGTCGGACAAGCCCGGGGTCATGGAGACCGTTGTGGCCTTCGTGCAGCGGCGCGCCGAGGCCGTGGTCTCGGTGACCAACGGCTTCGCAGAGCTCTTGCGCGAGCGCGGCGCCCGCCGGGTCGAGGTCGTACCCAACGGCGTGCTGAAGAACCGCATGCCGCCGCTGGCCGCACCGTCCTCCGCGACGCCCGAGCGCCCGCTGCGGGTGCTCTACCTCGGCAACCACGGCGAGAGCCAAGGCCTTGAGGTTCTGATCGACGCCGCACGTATGTGCGGCAAGGACGTGCACCTGCGGCTCGTCGGCACCGGCACGCGTAAGCGGGCGCTGCTCGAACACGCGGGGGCCACCGGCGCCGTCGTCGAATTCCTCGACGCCACCCACGGCGACCAGACCCTAGCCCAGTACGACTGGGCCGACACCACGGTGGTGTCCCTGCGCGACGACTGGCCCAGCTTCGAGTGGACCATTCCGTCGAAGACCTACGAGCTGCTCGCCGTCGGGAAGCACATCACCGCCGCCGTGCGCGGGGAGGCGGCAGAAATCCTCGCCGAGGCCGGGGGAGCCGACGTCGTGACCGCGGACCCCGAAGCGATCGCCGCGCTCTGGCGCGACCTGCACGCCCGCCCCGAGCGGCTGCACGTCGGAGACGCAGGCCGGCAGTGGGTCGCACGGTACCGCAACCTGGGCCCGCTCGGCGAGGACTTCGCCGATCTGGTGCAGGAGATCGCAGGAGAAAACAAGGCAACCGGACGCAAGAGAACGAAGACGAGGAACAACGGATGATCCCCACTGCCAAGGACCTGGCCTCGAATCTCGGCCTGACCCTGCGCACGATCCGTGAGCATCTCGGCGACGACCCCGTCGTGTTGGGGCTGCAGATCTCCCGCCGGCTGCCCGCCGGGCCGGTCAACGCGCTGGCCGGCGTTGTCGGACGCGTCTGCACCGACGACGCATCGGTGCTTGGCGGCGTCGCCGCAGCCGTGCGCGGTGACGATAGCGGCGTCGTCGAACGCATCGAACGGGCACGCGCTCATGGGCTCAGCCACGTGCAGGCCCGCCGCCTCGCCGACGTGGCCACCGCTGTCGGCCACGCGGACCTGGCCGAGCGCCTGCTTGCCGACCTGCCGCCGTCGGCCGCCATCGCTGCCGCCCGCGCCCGGCTCGCGTGGCACCGCGGTGAAATGTCCGCGGCCGTCGGCCTGCTAGAGCCCTTTACCTCTGCGGACAACTACGACGACGGCGCGGCCACCCTGTGCGAGCGGTACCGCGCCGAGCTGCGCACCTTCACGGGAAAGACGCCCCAGCTGGACGCGCAGCCCGGGTATTCACCGCTTCCGCAGCGCGTCCTGCACCTGGCCACCAACTCCCTGCCGCACACAGGAAGTGGCTACGCCCAGCGCACGCACTCGATTCTCGTCGCCCTGCGCGACGCCGGCTGGGACGTGACGGCAGCGACCCGGCTCGGATACCCCGTCCAGGTGGGCAAGCCGCTCGCCGCGAAGCAGGACACGATCGACGGGATCAACTATCAGCGCATCCTGCCGCAGCGGCTCGCTCACGGCTTCGACGCGCGGCTACAGCAACAAGCTGTCGAGCTGGCCCGCCTGGTGGAGCGCTTCCGACCGGCCGTTCTGCACACGACCACGCACTTCGTGAACGGGCTCGTCGTCCGCGCCGTGGCAGAGGCCTACGGCATCGAGTGGGTCTATGAGGTGCGCGGCCAGCTGGCCGACACGTGGGCTTCCACCCGCGGCGAGGCGGCCAAGGACTCCGAACGCTACGCCTTGTTCAAGGAGCGCGAGGCCGAGGTCGCTCGGGCCGCCGACGCCGTCGTCACCCTCGGGGCTGCCATGCGGGACGAGCTCGTGACCCAGGGCGTCGATCCGGCACGGATCGAGATCTGCCCGAATGCCGTCGGGGAAGCTTTCCTCACCGAACCGTGCTCCCAGCGCGACGCCCACACGCGCCTCGGGCTGGACCCCGAAAGTACCTATATCGGCACGGTGTCGAGCATCGTGGCCTATGAGGGGCTCGACGACCTCGTCGCGGCTTTCGCTCTGATCGCCCACGACCGGCCCGGCCTCCGCCTTCTGATCGCCGGCGACGGCGTCGCGCTGCCGACGCTGAAGCGCCAGGCTGAACGCCTCGGCGTGTCCGGCCGAGTCGACTTCCCGGGACGTGTGCCGCGCAGTCAGGCGCACATCTACCACCAGGCGCTCGACGTGTTCGTCGTCCCGCGTAAGGACCTGGAGGTGACCCGGCGGGTGACCCCGCTCAAGCCTGTCGAGGCATCGGCTAGCGCCCGGCCCGTCGTGGCCTCGGACCTGCCGGCACTGGCCGAACTCGTGCACGACGGGGTCACCGGCGCGCTCTTCGAGGCCGAGGACGTGAACGATCTGGCGTCGAAACTCGCCCACGTGCTCGACGACCCCCAGCTCGCACGCGACCTGGGCCAGGCGGGACGGACGTGGGCCCTCGAGGACAGGACCTGGAGCGCCAACGCGCGGAAGTACGGCCGCCTCTACCATCAGATTCGATGCACCGAATCCACAGGTCAGGCCGGTAACATCACCCAGTCGGATATTCCGGAGGAGAAGGAGACTGATCGGTGAGCACGCTTTCCGCGGCGGACACTCGGTTGACGACGGGATTTCAACCTGAAATCCAGGGTCTGCGTACATTGGCGGTCGTCCTGGTGGTCCTCTACCACTTCTGGCCGTGGCACCTCTCCGGTGGATTCGTCGGCGTCGATATCTTCTTCGTGATCTCCGGCTACCTCATCACCTCGCACCTTTATCGGGAGATCGTCCGCGAGGGTCATGTGAACCTCGGAAAGTTCTGGGCGCGTCGTATCCGGCGCCTGTTGCCACTGAGCTTCCTGGTCCTGATCTTCACGTCCATAGCGGCGGTGATCCTCCTTCCGGCGACGCTCTGGCAGGCCACGTATCGGCAAGTCATGGGGTCTGCGTTCTACGTGCAGAACTGGCTGCTCGCCTCGGACGCCGTCGACTACTCCGCGCAGGACGAGGGTGCCACCGCGGTCCAGCACTTCTGGACCCTGTCGGTGGAAGAGCAGTTCTACGTGCTCTGGCCGCTTCTGCTCTTCTTCGTCTACTGGCTTGTCTCCCGCAAGGGACGCCCGGGGCCGGAACGTTTGCGCCGCGTCATGATCACCTCACTCGCTCTTCTGGGCCTGGCCTCGCTCGTCTTCTCCATCACCTTCACCGCCTACGACCCCGCCCAGGCATACTTCGTCACCCCGACCCGGATCTGGGAGTTCGTCGCCGGTGCCTTGGTCGCGCTGGCGCTCATGGGACGGCAGTTCGAGGGGCGAGTCGCGAACCTCATCGGCTGGGCGGGGTTCGCCGCGATCGTGATCTCGGGTGTGCTGTATTCGGCGGCGACGCCGTTCCCCGGGTATACGGCGCTGCTTCCGGTCCTCGGAACGGTTGCGCTGCTCGCCTGCGGCGGTCGAGAGCGCTTCAGTGGTGTCTACTGGTGGCTCTCGCGTCGCCCGGCCACAATCGGCGGAGACCTTTCCTACGCGATATATCTTTGGCACTGGCCGGTGGTGCTCCTGGCCCCTTACGCGTGGGAAGCCGCTGAGACCTGGCAGGGCAAGATCGTGCTGATTGCCGGAGTCGTCCTTCTCTCCTGGGTTTCCAAGCTCACGGTCGAGGACCCGTGGCGACGCAGCCGGTTCCTGGCCAGCAGCCCGCGAACCTACACCATGGCGGCCTCGGGCATGGCGTTCATCACTGTCCTGGCTCTCCTCATGCCCACCGGCGTCTCCGAGCTGCGCGAGGGTGACGAAGTCTCAGCCGCGAGCGCCTGCTACGGGTATGAAGCGTTGGCGAACCCGCAGGACTGCGCCACTATCGCAGGAGAGGGCACCCCAAACCCTGCCGTCGAGCAAATCGCCGCCCAGTCGAAGGAGCCGGCGTTCCCCGACTGCCAGGCCGCGGCCGACGATCCCGGCATCCCGGAGTGCAACCTCGGAGTCGAGCCCGGTGAAGCCGACACGGTGATCGCCGTGTTCGGCGATTCCCACGGCACGCAGTGGCTGCCCGCGTTGAATCGGATCGCGATGTCGGAGAAGGTCGCCCTGAAAGTCTTCACCCGCAGCGGGTGCACTCCCTCGATCACCGACTTCTCGCGCGGTCTGGAGGGGCGAGACTACGAGTACGCGACCCGTTGCCAGGAGTCCAACCGCGAGGTCGTCGACACGATCGTCGGCGACGAAAGCATCGACACCGTGATCGTCGCGGCGAACAAGACGACGCGGAAGTTCGAGAACTCCGCGGACCAGTCCTTCGACGATCCCGGCGTCGACGGCTTCACGGAGCCGTGGAGGCGGTGGATGGACGCCGGGAAAGACGTCGTCGTCATCGGTGAAATCCCGCGCCTCGAGAAGGAGGAGATCGACGCGCCGACGTGCGTGGCCGAGAACCCCGAGGAGCCGTCATTGTGCGCACGGAGCGCGAAGGAAGCGCTGGGGCGGGGGCAGAACCTCCGGGAGCTGGCCGCGACCATCGACGCGGAGCGGTTCCACTATCTGGAGACCAAGGGCTTCTTCTGCCGCGAGGACCAGTGCTTCGCCTTGATCGGCGGCATCGTGACGTACTACGACGCGAGCCACGTCTCCGTGTCCTACGCCGAAAACCTCGTTCCCGAAATCAAGGAACGACTCGAATCGTTCGGAGTTCTCTAGCCCGGGCCTGTGCCTATCGTGAGGCTTCCGTCTCCCACCTTCCGATATGATGGGTGGTTGGGCAACCGAAATCGAGGCGTGGGGGAGTTAGAGGCGTGGGAATTCACGTGAACCGAGCCATGGTTCCTGACCTTCCGGCCATCGATAAGCGGTACCGGCCCGAGATCGAGGGACTTCGCGCGGTCGCGGCCCTCCTCGTGGCTGTCTACCATATCTACCTCGGTAGGGTCTCCGGCGGCGTCGACGTCTTCTTTGTGGTCGCCGGCTTCTTCATCACGACGACGCTCTACTCCATGCTCACTCGGCAGGGGGCGATCTCTGGTCGGGCGTTCTTCGGGCGTCTCGCGACACGCCTGCTTCCCCACGCGCTCACGGTCCTGCTCGCGGTCTTCGCCGCGTCGCTCGTCTTTCTGCCGCCCGCGAGACGCGTCGCCACTTGGAGCGAGATCGCTTCCGCGGCGCTCTACGCCGAGAACTGGGAGCTGATCCGGAAGGCCACCGATTACCTCACGCAGGGGGAGGCTTTCAGTCCGGTGCAGCATTTCTGGGCGATGTCGATCCAGGGGCAGTTCTACGTGATCTGGGCCGTGCTCTTCGCTGTGGTCCTCGTCGCGACCGGGCGCCTGGCCATCTCGGTGTACCGGGTCCTCCTCGGATCGCTCGCCACGCTGTTCGTGCTCTCCCTGGCTTTCTCGATCTACTACACGGCGGTCGATCAGCCGGTCGCCTACTTCCATACGGGGACGCGCGTCTGGGAATTCGCGTTGGGCGGGTTGGTCGCCCTCGCCGTTCGCCGCCCGCTGATCGGCGCTGGCGGGGCCGTCGCAGCATGGACCGGCCTGACCGTCGTCGTCACGAGCGGGCTCATGCTGCCCGTCTCCACGAGCTTCCCGGGGTATGTCGCCTTGGTGCCCGCTCTCGGCGCGGTCCTGATCATCGTCGGCTCAGGAGGCTACGGCCGATTCGGTGCGGATCGTTTCCTGTCCCATCCCGCCATGGTCCGGCTCGGTGGGCTCTCCTATGGCATCTACCTCTGGCACTGGCCGCTCCTGGTCTTCAGCCTGGCCTGGATGGGAGTCGACCGCGTCCACCCGCTATTGGGCGCAGTCATCATTCTCGCCGCGATCGGGCTGTCGGCCGCGACCGCTCGTGTGGTGGAGAAGCCGGTGTGGGACGTTCTGAAGCGACGAGACGTTCACGCGGGAACACGACTGGTACTGGCCGCGGCGACTGTCGCGATGCTCGTCGTCGGAGTCCAGGGCTGGTCGTCTCGTGCCAGCACGGTCGCGAGCACCGACGCGCCGCAGGCGGCGGGCGCGATGAGCTTCGATTCAGATGACGAGAGCGGTTCCGCGGAGCCCTCCACCGTTGCGCTCGTTCCGGACCTCTTGACCGTGCCTGACGACAATCCAGCGGTGTACGCGGACGAGTGTCACCAAGACGGCTGGTCGGCCGAGGTCATCGAATGTGTGTATGGAGTAGAGGGAGCCGAAAGAACGATAGTGCTGGTGGGCGGCAGCCATTCCGCCCACTGGCTCGGCGCACTCGTTGCCATCAGCGAGCAGGCGCCGTTTCGCATCGTGAGCATGACCAAGAGTGGATGCCCTTGGACCGGGGAGAGCGACGACAATGGCGCGGCCGACCCGTCATGCGGTGCATGGAACCGGGAAGCGACCCGACGCGCGGCCGAGATCCAGCCGGATGTCGTCGTGAGCACGTCCACGCGCGGTATCGGTGCTAGCGAGAGGATCCCCGCCGGTTATGTCGACGTCTGGAACGAGTTCGGGGTTCTCGCACCCGACACACCCGTCGTCGCCATCCGGGACAATCCGCGCATGCCCGAGGACTACCTCGATTGCCTGGCCTCCGCTGAGGACTACTCGACCGAGTGCGGACGTCCCCGGGCCGAGGTGCGTGCGGAGACCATCCCCGAGAGCAACGGCGTCGACATCCCGGAATCGGTTCTGGTCGCCGATCTGACGGACTACTTCTGCGATGAAGACTACTGCCCAGCGGTCGCGGGCAACGTCGTGATCTATCGCGACCCAGGTCACCTGACGGCAACCTATTCGACGACGCTGGCCGAGCCGCTGCTAGAGCAGCTGCGCAGGGTCGGTTTCGACGTGTGACCCAACGCCAGTACGCGAACAGAGACGGCTGTGGCCCGGACCGATAGTCCGGGCCACTTCGTGTCCACCGCGGGGCGTGGCTACGAGCGATACTTGCGGCCGAAGGCTGCGAAATCCCAGCCGGCGGCCTCCCAGGCGTCGGCGTCGAGCACATTGCGGGCATCGATGAACCGTCGCGCAGCGACGCGCCCCTCGAGGTCGGCGGGCGTCAGGGACCTGAATTCCTTCCACTCCGTGAGCAAGAGCACGAGTTCGGCTCCTCCAGTCGCTTCGTCGAGCGAGTCCACGTAGTTGAGACGCGGGAAACGGCCGGCCGCGTTCTCGTTGCCCTGCGGGTCGTAAACGGAGACCTCGGCGCCCATTTCGTGCAGTCTGGCCGCGACGTCGAGGGCGGGGGAGTCGCGCACGTCGTCGCTCTCCGGCTTGAACGTGACGCCGAGAACGGCAACCTGGCGCCCGCGAACATCGTCCCCGAGCATCGCCTCGGCCAGGTAGATGGCCCGGTCGCGACGGCGCAGGTTCACGTCGTCGACGTCGGCCAGGAAATTCATGGCACGGTCGACGCCGAGTTCGGAGACGCGCGCCTGGAGGGCCCGAATGTCCTTGGGGAGGCAGCCGCCGCCGAAGCCGATGCCGGCGTTCAGGAAGCGGCGACCGATACGGGTGTCGTGGCCGAGTGCATCGGCCAGGGTGCGGATGTCGCCACCAACGGTCTCGGTGACCTCGGAGAAGGCGTTGATGAAGGAGATCTTCGTCGCGAGGAAGGCGTTCGCGGCGACCTTGACGAGCTCAGCCGTTTCGAAGTCCGTGACAATCAGCGGCGTGCCGATGTCGAGGATCTTGGCGTAGACCGAACGCAGTGTCTGCTCATCACGCTCGTTGCGGACGCCGAAGACCAGGCGGTCCGGGGTCAGCGTGTCCTCGACGGCGAAGCCCTCGCGCAGGAACTCGGGATTCCAGGCCAGGGACACCTCGACGTCGTCGTGGGACTTCTCGGCGACGAGCTCGGCGAGCCGCGCAGCGGTCCCGACAGGGACCGTGGATTTGCCGACGATCAGCGCGTCCTTCGTGATGTGTGCCAGGAGCGATTCTACGGCAGCGTTGACGTAGGTCATATCCGCGCCGTACTGGCCCGAAAGCTGCGGGGTGCCGACGCCGACGAAGTGCACGTCCGCCCATGATCCGACCTCGGTGTAGTCGGTCGTGAACCGGAGACGCCCGGAGGCGACGTGACGCTGGATGAGTTCGCTCAAGCCGGGTTCATGGAACGGCAGGATCCCTTGAGAGAGGCGTTCGATCTTGGCGGGGTCGACGTCGACACCGACCACCTCAAAGCCGAGTTCGGCCATGCCGGCGGCGTGCGTCGCGCCGAGGTAGCCGGTTCCAATCACAGAGATTTTCACGCGAGGTCTCTCATTCCTGCGTCCGTTTTTCGAACGCGTATCGCCGGGCTGGAAGTGGTGCTTCGAGTCGTTCGGGGCGATGAAGCAGGTTCATGCTAGCAAAGGTCACTTGTGAGTAGACTGATGATCTGCGGCGAGCCACCTGAGAACGGCGTTTTGCGACCGCTCCGAACGCGACAGTTTGCCATGCTTGGTTCAAAGAAGGTCTAGTATCGCTACGGCGAATCCGTGAAAGGGGAACGATGTCGGTTCAAGGGCGCAAGTCCCCATACCTTGTCGTGACAGCCGGCTACCCATCCGAAAGCGACATCTACAACAAAGCGTTCGTCCACACTCGCGTGAAGTACTACCGGGAGAACGGACTAGATGTCCAGGTCTTCCTGTACAACCGGAGCAAACACGAGGCCGAGCAATACGAGTTCGAGGGTGTTCCTGTCACCGTCGGTGACGACGAGGTCCTTGATGCTCTCACGGCAGGCGACCGCGTCGAAAAGCTACTCTTTCACTTCCAGACCATCGGGCTTGGGCCGCTCTTGGCGCGGCAGCTCGAACGTGGGATGCCTACCGTCGTCTGGTTTCACGGCTACGGGGCCGACGGTTGGCACCGGCGGTGGTGGGAGCACATAGATTCGCCGATGGATCTTCGTGATTGGGTTCGCGGCCGAGCCGAACACAATCGTCGAACCCGTGATTTCTTCCAGGAGTTCTTGGGACGGGCGGACTTGCCGGTGCATTCCGTCTTCGTGTCGGCTTGGTTCCGTGATCACGTGTTCGGCCCTGACATGGGCATCATTCCGGTCCGTTCGTCCATCATCAACAACCCGATCGACACTCACCGCTTCAGTTATCACCCGCCGGCACCGGAGGCGCGAAACAAGATCCTGCTCCTGCGCCCCTTCGACCGACGGTTCTACGGCAATGATCTCGCGGTGGCGGCCATTGAGAAGCTTTCGCGGAAGTCCTGGTTCTCCGAACTCGAGTTCACTGTGGCAGGCGAAGGGCAGTATTGGGATGAGCTCACCGCGCGCGTGGCCCAGTTCGACAATGTCTCACTGCGCCACGGGTTCATTCCGCAACGCGAAATCCCCGCCCTGCACCGCGAGCACGGCGTCTTCTTGGTCCCGAGTCGGAAGGACACGCAGGGCGTCTCTCGCGACGAGGCCATGAGTTCGGGGCTAGTCCCCGTGACGAACGACGTCGACGCCATCAGTGAGTTCGTCACGCACAGACGCGACGGTTGGCTGGCGCCGACGGACGACGTCGACGGCCTCGCCGAGGGCATCGAAATTTTGCGTCAAGATATTTCACTGTTCCACTCCATGAGCGCAGCAGCCGCCGTCCGCGTGCGCCAAGAGCGCTCCCTTGACATCGTCGGGCCACAGGAGGTGTCTCTCATCGCCGAGACACCGGTGATCGGCCGTCAGACGGAGAGGAGCGATGTCTGACATGGAGGATCAACTACACGACCATCCGACAGGGGAGTCGAACGCCGTGACAGCTCAGATCGACTGGGAGCGCGCCTACCGCGAGCTCGAAGAGCAGATCGCCCGGATCGTATTCGACATCGCCGATGCTGCGGATCGTGCAATGCTTCAGCCGGGATCGACGGACGAAGGAACCGACCGAGGTCGCCTGGCAGCATTGGAGAAGACGGTGACCGAGCTGAATCATAAGAATGGATGGCTTCGACGCAAGCTCAGCCGTGCGGATGCACGAGCCCTCGAGCAGGAGGCCGTCGTTGCCGATCTCCACCGGGCCCTGCAACAGGTCAACGGCCAGGTGGGCGAACTCCTCGGCATGCTCTCGAAACGCGAATCCTGAACTCTCGGTCCGTCCAACCGAGGACCAACCGTAAAGAGCGCGGCACCCGGTAACCGGTGCCGCGCTCTCGTTGTCTAGATCGCCGAGTTGTCCGCTCGTTCGTCGAGTTCCTGCCAGAACTGCACGACTTCTGGGTCACTCCAGCCCTTGGGCTCGTAGAAGCCCACGATCTCCCGGATCAGCCGAACCGACTCGGCGTAGTCCTCGGGGGCCACCCGTCCCAGCTTGCGCATGTACCACTGTTTGAAGAAGGGCTCGAGGCGCCGTTCGTTGTAGTTCTCCAGCAGACCGACTTCCTTGAGCCAGGCCGCACGGGCGGATTCGAGCGGCAGGTACTTGCGGAAGTACTTGGCAGAAACCACGTTGACCACCGAACCCGAGACTGCCGCGTAGTACGCGTAGACGTTCTTCTTCACGACGGCGATCTTCGTCGCGTAGAACAGCATCTGCTGGAAGAAGAACGTGTCCTGGCCGACGGCCCCGACGGGCTGCTCGATGCCGAGCCCCTTCAGCCATTCGGTACGCGCCGCGATGGCCTCGATGCTCGCGGGCTGGTAGCTCAGCTTCGAGAGCGAGTCCCGATCGGGTCGCAGCAGGCCGTCGACCATCGGGATCTTGGACATCAGGCGGCGGGCCTGCGTCGTGTTGCCACGCCCCTTGTCCAGGCGCAGCATGTCGCCGACCACGAACTCGGCGTCCGGGTGCTGCTTCAACTTCTTGAACAGCCGGGCGTAGCCGTCGTTGATCATCTCGTCGTCGGGGTCGAGATAGGTCACGAACTCGGTGTCCGCCATTTCCAGGCCCTTGTTGCGCGGCCGCGACGCGCTGCCCGAGCCGCCGGTCGGGAACATGAAGGCAGTGACGTTCGGGTGGTTGCGTTCGAGTTCGCGCACCGTCTCGCGCGTCGACGGGTCGGTCGAACCGTCGTCGATCAGCAGGATGTGCATCTTGTCGAAGATGCTGCTGCGCTGCAGGCTGGCGAAGGCTTTGTGCCGCAGGTGGTCGCCGTTGTTGTAGATCGGCACGACGACGGACATCTGCAGCTTGCTGCGCAGGCGCTTCGGCGCGGTTGCGCCGTCGGTCCGCGGCTCCACCGCGAATCCGTCGAGCCCGTAGAGCTTCAGTTCGCCCTGCAGGACCAGCTGCTGCTGCAGGGAGTCGCGCAGGGCGGCGCGGGAGTCCGCTCCGTCCACGCCCGTCCACCAGGCCGTCGTCCCCAGATGCTGGTGCCCGTCGAGGTAGCGGTGGGAGACGGCGTCGGCCGCCTCCAGTCCCTCCGGGGACTTGGCGACGACGTCGGCGTTCGTGTAGGTGAACGCAGTGACCATGTCCTTGGCGTAGTGGACGCCGTAGCTGAAGTCGGGCGAGAGGGGCAGCACGACGTCGGCTTCGACGTCCGCCAGTTCGGCAGTGGAGACGATGCGCACCGGTCCGAGCGACTGGTCGTCCATCTCGGCCATCAGCTCACCGGTCGGCTCGTCCGCGACGGCGACGACGCGCAAGGTGCGGTCGGGTACCTCGAAGCCGGCGGCTTCGACGAGCTTGTCGACGCGGAGCTGGGCGTGGTCCGCGGAGAAGACCTTGCGGATGCCGTCGGCCTGGGCACGACGCATTTCCGCGAAGGACATGACATTCATCGCGGCGGTCACGTCGTCCTTGGTCGTCGCGATATACACCTGCGGGTAGTCGCTGTTGACACCCTGGTTGTAGGTGCTGAACACGACCGCTCCGGCGGCCTGCAGTTCGAGGACTCGGTTGGCGAACATCGTCTGGCTCGCCACGACCGAATTGAAGTTCAGGCCGTAGTCGGTGATCCGCTGCAACTGCATCAGATAATCGTGCGGACGCGCATGCCCGAGGAACTTCGTGTATTCGGCAGGGTAGGCGTACCGCGGGTCCTTGCCATCGTAGGCGTAGTGCCGATCGATGAGGGCGAGCTTGCGGTTGGCCTGGAGCACTCCGCGCAGGAGACGATTCGCCTCGTTCGTGCGCGAGCTGTACTTCTGTGGGAGCCAGGCTCCGGCGAAGTATGTCATGTCGTTTCGGCCCGGGCGGGAGCCGATCGGGGAATGGTGCCGTGGGTTGACGCCGAACTTCAGGACGTCAACGCGAGCGGCCCGAGGGCAGTCCCGTACGTAGTCGGGGACTTTCTCCACGGCAGACGTGAAGACGATGTCGCACTCCTGTGCGAGTGGCAGGAATCGCTCGTAATTGGGCGGGTCCTCTTTGGAGCAGAAGACCACGGGTACCTCAGCAGCGCGGAAAGCGGGAATGAGCTCTTCGATCAGGAGCCGGCGGCGCGAGGACTTCGGGTTGGCGAGTCCGGTCCACGACGTGCCGTTGACGCCCTTCCAGGTGCTGACCACCAGCAGCAGGTCGACGTTGTCGACGTGCTGGCTGTAGTTCTTCGGCGTGATGACGACGAAGTCCGCGAGCCCGTCGAAGCTGCGGTAGAAGAATTCGTCGGCGATGATGCCGATGCGCTGCGACAGCGGCTTCCAGGCGCGACCCGCCTCGCGCGCGGGCAGTTCCTCGAGCAGGGGCGCGAGCGCGTCGAGGCGGTCGTCGACGCTCTCTCCCATGAGGAGCCACTGGAATGCGCTGTCGTGGTGCGCTCCTGATGTCCCGTTGGTGGCCGCGCCGTCGTACTGGGCGCCGAGTTCGTCGAGCCGGTGCTCGATGAGAAATTGGAGGCCCTTGTACTGGTTCTCCGCGGACTGGTAGCCGGTCTCGTTCATCTGGTGCAGTCCTTACTTGGCCGTCAGGGAACGCTTCACCCGGCCGGCGAGCCTGCGCGCCTTGCGCAGTACGCTGCCGCCTGCACGGCGCGGATTCTTGGCCGCGCGCAGGGTGCGGACCTTGAGGTCGTCCAGGTCGACGCTCGGGAGGCGACGCTTCTTGACCTGGAGTTGCTCGAGCAGGAGCTTCTCACGTTCGTAGGACGCCTTGAGCTCGGCGACGAGGGAATCCTGCGTCTCGAGCAGAGCTGCGATGGTGTCGTTCTGGTCTTTCACGAAATGCGATCCTCTTCCACGTGTGCGGCTCGTCGGCTGGCACGGGTTCACGGGCCAGCGCAACTTTACCAGCCGCGCGTGGCGCGGCAGTGGCAACCTCAGCCGCGTGGCGGAGGAAGTCGTCGTGCTGGAGGGACGGTGTTTGTCTGGCATCTGCAGAATCGATTAGCGTTGGCATCGATCAGGGCGCACGAGCATCATTTCTGTGAGATGCGCGACGGGGCCATCTCACGATTCAAGGGACAACCGAAAATGGAACTACGTTCTCCTTCCCGCATATGGCGAGGCGCGAAGCGTCGTTTGAAGCGCTTCGGCGTCGCGACGCCGGCCACGGTCCGCGGCGAGCGCGCCCGCTTGGCGAAGCAGGAACAGGCCATGCAAGACCTGAAGAAACGTCTGAAGCGGACGCGGGGCGAGGTGGCCAGACTGAAGAAGGAGGTCGCGCGGCACTCTGGAGTGAAACCGTCTTTCAAGGTCCTCCACTCCCTCGACGCGCGACTCGCCCTCGCCGGCGTCGGCGCCGGTATCAAGTCGCCGCGCTTCGGCATCCAGGAAAAGCTCTATGCACGCACCATGGCGGAAGCCCATGGTGTTGGCGTACCAGAGCTTCTGGCCCACTGGGAACGGATTGACCAGGTCCGTCTGGGCGACCTGCCCGACCGGTTCGTCCTCAAGGCCGCCGGGGGAGCCGCGTCGCGTGGAGTGTTCCCCCTCGAACGCGTCGCCGACAATGCCTACCGAATCATTACGCGGCCGGAGATTCGTAGCGAGGCGGACATCTTGGAGACGATGGCCCGGTATTCGCGTCAGGGCAAGGTTCGAGCCCCGTTCTTCGCTGAGGCGTTGCTCTCGGGCCCAGCCCCAGACTCCCTGCCCGATGACATCAAGTTCTACACCTTCTACGGCGAGATCGGTCACGTCCTGCTGCGGCAGGTGACCACCCATGCGGCAGGTACGACCGTAGCGTCGTCCAAGTACGTCGACGACGTCGGCAACGATCTGGGCGACATCAACCCCGAGCGGGGCAGCGAACCGGGGATTGAGCTTCCGGCCCGATTCGAGGAATTGGTGGAGGCCGCTCGGACGCTCTCGAGGGCGAGCCGCCTCCCGTTCGTCCGCGTCGATTTGTATTCCACGGCGGAGGGCATCTTCTTCGGTGAGTACACCCCGCGCCCGGGCGGATCGCAGGTCTACACGCCCGACCACGACGAATTCTTGGGTGGCCTTTGGGAAGACGCGATACTGCGCCTCGAGCGTGATCTCGTCGACGGCATGCCGTTCCGGCACGACATGGGCATCGAACAGCCCTGAGGATTCGCTGGGAATGGTGCCGAAGGTCGTAATATAGGCTGAATCTTTGCGGTCCCTCGGGTAGCTCCTTTTGGGAACAAGCCGCTAGGGACTACGGATTGAGTAGGACGAGGAATATCGCGTAATGACAGACCAAGCATCTCCCGAGCGCAGCGGATCAGAGCCGCTACGACTCGAGGTCGAAATGAACAAGCTGGGCAGCGTGGGAACGCGGCCGACCCTGTTCGCATACATCGCCGCGCTCTGGTCCTATCGTCACTTCATTCGTTTCGACGCGCAGTCTCGGCTCCGCAGCAGTTACCGGAAGAATCTGCTCGGGCCGGCTTGGCTCGTGCTGACCCCGGTGCTGAATGGTCTGACGTACTACCTGATCTTCGGCATCCTTATCGGGACGAGTCGAGGTATCGACAACTTTCTCGGCTACCTCATCATCGGCGTGTTCGGATTCCAGTTCACCAGCAAGGTCGTCACGTCGGCGGCTTCCTCCATCCAGGGCAACCGCAAAGTAGTCAGTGCGTTCAACTTTCCCAAGGCGTCACTGCCGATCGCCGCGGCACTGCGTGAGACCTTCGGCTATCTGCCGGGTTTCTTCGCGATGCTGGTCCTCGTCCTGGTGCTGCATTCGCCCGATAGCGACCCCGCGCAGGTCACCTGGCGCTGGCTCCTCGTCATTCCGATCTTCTTGATTCAGGCGATCTTCAGCCAGGGCATCGGGCTGCTCCTGAGCCGAATGATCTCGAGCGTTCCAGACTTCCAGAACATCCTCAGCTTCATCATGCGGATCTGGATGTACAGCTCTGCCGTGTTCTACACATTCGACCGGTTCAGCAACAATCCCGAACTGGTCGCCGTCCTCGAACTCAACCCGCTTTATCAGATCCTCACGATGCTGCGTGACGTGCTGCTGTATGCTCAGACGCCGTCGTGGGAGCACTGGGGCACCCTGATCGCCTGGGCCGTCGGCGCCTACGTGATCGGTTTCATCGTGTTCTGGACCGCCGAGGAAACCTACGCCCGGGAGGCCAAATGAGCGAGGAAGGCCAGACGACCGAAGAGCGCGTCGTCGCACCCAATCCCTACATGATCTCCGACGACGGATACCACCCCCGGAGCCTGCACCTGGGCGACCCCGCCGTGGTGCTTCGAAACGTCAGCAAGACCTACCACGTGCGCGCAGAGTCGAACAATGCTTGGTGGAAGAAGCCCAAAGTCGTTGACGTGCCGGCACTCAAGCCCGTCAACCTGGTGTTCAGCCACGGCGAGTCGATCGGCATCGTCGGGCGCAACGGATCCGGCAAGAGCACGTTGACGAAACTCATCTCCGGCAGCGTTCTGCCGAGCAGTGGCGAAGTGCTCGCCTCCAGCCACCCGGTCCTTCTCGGCGTGAATGCCGCGCTCGTTCCGCAGCTCTCCGGGCGCGAGAACGTCAAGCTCGGCTGCCGGGCCATGGGGCTGCGCGAGGCGCAGATCAAGGCCATCTACCCGGACATCGTCGAATTGGCCGGCCTCGAACGTTCCATGGAGCTTCCGATGCGGACCTACTCGTCGGGCATGGCCGCGCGATTGCGGTTCGCGATCGCAGCTGCCGCTGAACCCGACATCCTCATCATCGACGAAGCACTCAACACCGGTGACGCCCAGTTCGGCGAGCGGACTCGCCGTCGCATGGACAGCCTCCGGGAGAACGCGGGTTGCGTTTTCCTGATCAGCCACTCCATGAAGACGATCCGCTCGATGACCGATCGCGCGCTGTGGATCGACCAGGGCGAACTCATCATGGACGGGGATCCGGAAGAGGTCACGGTCGCCTACCGCAAATACATCTGGCTGATGGCGAAGAAGGGGCGGCCCGACCGGGCCCATTCCCACCGTGAGCGGCTCCTGGCCCGACTTCGTCCGGTGACGATCGAAGACGTCGCGTCCAGCAGGAGGAAAGCGGTCCAGTTGTGAGGAGCGCCCTGTGCACCTGAAGTCACTGACCGTACGCGGGTTCAAGTCCTTCGCGTCGGCGACCTCTTTCGAGTTCGAGCCCGGGGTGACCGCCGTCGTCGGACCGAACGGGTCCGGCAAGTCGAACGTCGTCGACGCTCTGGCGTGGGTCATGGGGGAGCAGGGCGCCAAGACGCTGCGCGGTGGAAAGATGGAGGACGTCATCTTCGCCGGGACATCCGGCCGTCCGCCGCTTGGGCGCGCGCAGGTCTCGCTCACCATCGACAATTCCGACGGCGCCCTCCCGATCGAGTACTCCGAGGTCACGATCTCACGGACCCTCTTCCGCGCGGGCGGCAGCGAGTACGCGATCAACGGCGAGCAGTGCCGTCTGCTCGACATTCAGGAGCTCCTCTCTGACTCTGGTCTCGGCCGCGAGATGCACGTCATCATCGGGCAGGGTCAGCTCGACCGTGTCCTGCACGCGACACCGGAGGACCGGCGCGGATTCATCGAAGAGGCCGCCGGGATTCTCAAGCACCGCCGGCGCAAAGAGAAGACCCTGCGCAAGCTGGACGCCATGCAGGCGAACCTGCAGCGGCTGCAGGATCTGACGACCGAACTCCGGCGCCAGCTGACTCCCCTGGGCAAACAGGCCGCGGTCGCGCGCCGTGCCCAGACCGTTCAGTTCGAGCTGCGTGACGCAAAGGCTCGGCTCCTCGCGGACGACCTGGTGGGGCTCCGCGACTCCATGGCACAGGACCAAGAGAACGAGGCCGCGGTCAAGGAGCGGCAGCAGGCCGTGACGGCGGATCTCGAGCGCGCCCGTCACGATCTCGCGCGCCTGGAACTCGAGGCCGCTCACGCGACGCCCGCGCAGAACGCCGCCCGCGACATGGTCTACTCGCTCGGATCCGCGCTAGAGCGCTTCCGTTCACTCGCGGCGTTGGCAGACGAGCGTTCGCGCCTGCTGGGCCGCGCGGACGCCGGCGAGATCGACGAGGGGCGCGACCCCGAGCGCCTCGCCGAGCAGGCGGACCTGCTCGCGGAGGAGCTCGAGGAGCTGCAGGAACAGAACGAGGAGTTCGCCGAGGCGCTGGAGGACGCGGTCACCACCCGCGGCTCTGCAGAAGAGGCCGCTGCCGCCGAGGAACAGCGGTTGACGACACTGCTGCGCGCGGCCGCTGACCGGCGCGAGGGACTGGCCCGGCTCGCTGGTCAGGTCGCGGCCGCGCGCAGCCGCGTCGAGGCTGCCGAGGGCGAACGAGACCGCCTTCGCTCCGCCGCGGGTGACGCGGCCGAGCGCAGAGACCGCGCCCATCAGGAGTACACCGTCCTTGAGCAGCAGGCCGCTCATGCCGACGGCGAGCCCACGGCAGCGTACGCCAGCGCACACGCCGCCGCGAGCGAGGCCGTCGACGCGGCGCGCACCGCCGCTGACGATCTACAGACCGTCTCGCGCGAATCGCACGGAGTTCGTGCGGGCCTGCAGGCCCGCGTCGACACGCTGACGGCCTCCCTCGAGCGCCGGGACGCCAGCGCCGACGCGCTCGAGCGCTGGCCCGAGGCGATCCGCGGCCGCCTCTCCGACCACATGCGTATCGAACCCGGCTACGAGCGCGCGATCGCCGCAGTCCTCGGCCCGTACGCGGAGGCACTCACGGTTGGACTCGAGGATGCCGTCGGCCTCCTCGCTCACGTCAGGAGTGAGGACCTGGGCCGTCTGCACTTGGTGCACCTGGCTGAGGACGACGACGCCGCAGCGCCCGCCGTCGACGCCCTGCCGGCCGCTGTGGGCGGCAACGTGCACTCGGCGCTGTCGGTGGTCCAGGCAGGCGGGCGCATCGCCTCTGCGGTCCAGCACCTGCTGGCGGGCACCGTCGTCGTACCGGACCTTGAAACCGCTTACGGCCTGCTCGGCGATCCGGGAAGCGGCGTCTTGCGTGCCGTGACGCTGGACGGCGACGTCGTGACGGCGGCGACGCTCGAGGGTGGCACTGCTAAGGCGCCTTCGCTCATCGAGCAGCAGGCAGCGCTGGAGTCTGCGCGCGCCGAGCTCGAAGTGGCGACGGCGCGGGAATCCACGATTGCCGAAGAGCTCGCGTCCGCGCGGGAGGCGCTGCAGGCCGCGCAAGCTGACGAGGCTGAGGCGCGCCGCGCCCAGCGGGACGCCGACGCCCGGAACGCCAAGGTGGGCCAGCAACTCGCCGTCCTGAGCGCGACCCTGCGACAGGCTGACGCGGAGGTCGCGAGGCTGAACGACCAGGCTGCGGCGGCCCAGGAGCAGATCGCCCGCGAGCTGACCGCACTCGAGGAGCTGGCGGTGCGTCTCGACGCGGCTCAGCAGGAGCCCGAGGACGAGCACGAACCCTCAAGCGACACGCGCGATCGGCTGAACGCGGCGGCGGCGACCGCGCGCCAGCGGGAAGTTGAGGCGCGGCTCGCGTTGCGGAGCGGGGAGGAGCGTGCAGGCAACCTCAACGGACGGATCCAATCGCTGCGGCGCGCGGCGGAGACCGAGCGGCGCGCCCGTGCTGAAGCCGAGCGTCGGGCTCGCGTGCGGGCGCGGCAGGCGAGCATTGCGCGCGCGGTGTCCGCGGCGTCGAGGCATGCGGCAGCGACGGCCGAAGTGTCGGTGGCGGCAGCACGCGAGGAACTCGCTCGGGCGGAGGCCGAGCGCAAGCGGCTCGAAACCGAACTGGCTGATGCACGCAAGGTCGCCGAATCTCTGGGTCAAGAGCTGGGACGCCTGACGGATCAGGCGCACCGGGACGAACTGGCGCGGGCAGAGCAGCGGCTCAAGATCGAAGCACTCGAAGACCGGGCTGTCGAGGAGCTGGGGCTGACCCCAGAACACCTGGTTGATAACTACGGGCCGGACCAGCCAGTGCCCATCCCAGACGACGACAAGTGGGCCGAGCTCCGTCAGAATGTTGATGAGAACGGCGATCCGGTGCCGGAGGGTGTGCCCTACGATCGGGCCGAGCAGACCAAGCGGCTCAAGCGGGCCGAAAAGGACCTGCAGTCCCTCGGCAAGGTGAACCCGCTGGCACTCGAGGAGTTCGCCGCGCTCGAGGAACGGCACAAGTTCTTGGTGAGTCAACTCGAGGACCTGACCAATTCGCGTCAGGACCTCCTCGACATCATCAAGGGAGTCGACGAGCACGTCGAGCAGGTCTTCACGGAGGCCTTTGCCGATACGAAGGTGCAGTTCGAACGAGTCTTCGGGCGGCTCTTCCCGGGCGGCGAGGGACGGCTGGTGCTCACGGATCCCGACGACATGCTCAACACCGGTATCGAAGTCGAGGCACGGCCCGCCGGTAAGAAGGTTAAGCGGCTGTCGCTGCTCTCCGGCGGGGAGCGGTCGTTGACCGCCGTGGCGCTGCTGGTGGCGATCTTCAAGGCCCGCCCCTCGCCCTTCTACGTCATGGACGAAGTCGAGGCCGCTCTCGACGACACCAACCTGGGTCGACTGATCACGATCTTCGAGGAGCTGCGAGAGGCCAGCCAGCTGATCGTGATCACGCACCAGAAGCGCACGATGGAGGTCGCGGACGCGCTCTATGGTGTCAGCATGCGCGGCGATGGGGTCTCCCAGGTCATCAGCCAGAAGCTCGAACGCGTTCGGGCTTAGTCCCCTGTAAAGCAGGGTGAACCGGGATCGATGGCGTTCTAAAAATGTTCAGAATCCCTTCCATTCTTCGAAGTCCCGTACTAGTATTGGTTCATGGAAGCGGACCTCCTATTGAACCCCGAAACGTACGCCGGTCTCTCACCGGCGGACCGGGGCCGCGCCGTGATCGCCGCGCTCTCAGGCGCACCCGATGAGGTCGCCCGTCAGGGTGATGAGGCGCTAATCGAGGCCACACGGACCATGGAAGCCGCCGGCCGCCACCTGGACGCTCTTCGAATCCGTAACGCCGGCGAGGTCGCGGTGCGGTCGGAGAAGTCCTTGGGTGTGGACCGACTCTCAGCCCGGTTGGGGTGCCGGAACGAGATCGAGTTGCTGCAGCGCCTCACCCGGCTGCCGTTCGGGCAGCTCAAACGCCGGATCGCCCTGGACGCCGACACCCGTCCCACGGTCACCGTGACCGGTGCGCCCCTTGAGGCGAAGTTCCCTCACGTCGCCGGCGCCCTGCACCAGGGCCGGATCGACCCGGCGACCGCGTCCCTGGTGACGGGGATGTTGAACAAAGTCGCCCGCCGGGCCGACCCCGCACTGCTGGCTCAGGCCGAGGCCGAACTGGTGGACGCGGCCTCCGGCGCCCTGGCCGCCCGCCTCGTCCAGCAGGCCACGGCTGAAGAGAACAGCACAGACAACCCGGAGAACCCGGCCGACGGCGACCAGCCAACAGGCGATCCAGCGGGCACCGCCACTGATGATGATTCCGTGGACCCGGTGGTGCCGGAGGAGGGGTTGGCGTTGAGTTACCCGCAGATGGTCACGCTCGCCCACCAGTGGGGTGCCTGCCTGGACCAGGACGGCCCGGACCCGGCGGAGGAACGGGCGCAGGGCAAGCGTTCCCTCACCCTCGGTTCTCCCAAGGACGGGCTGGTGCCGTTGACCGGCTGGCTGATG
>MLDA01000013.1 GCA_023896275.1 Kocuria rosea subsp. polaris
GGCCGCCTCTGGAAGCGCATTCCGAGTGGTTCCACCAGGGTGCCACCGAGAACATAGCGGCTTAGGAAACAAAGAAAAACACCCTCTACCAAACCCGGTGCTTGACAAGCTCGATGAGGGCATCGGCGCGAATCTGGGCGCGAGTGCGGTCCTGCCCGCTGCCGGCCGGGCCAGCGCTTTGGCCGGTGCGCTGGTCGGCGGCGGAGGCTTCGGTGGGGTAGTGCTCGGTGATGGCCGCATCGATGCTGGGGTCGGTGTGCAGGGTCGCGAGTTCGGTGAGGCGGTTTCCGATGGCTTCGCCGGCGAGGGCGGGCAGGTAGCCGTAGAGGTGGCACATGCCGTCTTCGGCGGCCGTGATGCGCACGTGACGCTTTTTGCGTGCGGCTTCGTACCGGTCTGAAGCGCTGCTGTTCAGCAGCCGGTTGAGCATGCGGGTGCCGGCGCGTTTGACGGAGCCCGGCGTGCGGCCCGGGGCGGTGGCGAGAAGCGAGGTGCCCAGGTCTTGGCGACGGGACCGGCAGTCGACTTCGGCGTCCATGACGCGTTGGTCATATGCGGCGAGGTCCACGGGATCCTCACTCGTGGCGGGCGCTGGTCGTTTGGGTTCGATCTTGCGGCAGAGATCGATCATGGTCTGGGCCTGCGCGGCGCCGATGCGGCCGGAGGCGAGGGCGTGAATGACGTCCGGGGTGTCATGGTGGGCGACGCGGGCGCGTTCGACGTCGCGGCTGGCCGTCTGCAGGGTGCAGTCGCGGGCGACGGCGACGTGCTGGGCGGTGACCTGCAGGCTCGCGCGTTCGCGGAGCTGGCCGGTGGTCACGGAGATCTCCATGCCGTTGGAGATGGTGGTGAGTTCCTCGAGGTGGGCGGGGACCTCGCGTTGGGCTTGGGCTTCGAGGCCGGCGATGGCCTGATGTCCGCAGGCGGCGGCGAAGCGGTGCAGGTCCTCGGAAAAGGCCAGCAGGGTTGCGGGATCGAGCTTCGCGGTCAGGGTCGAGAGCGCGGTGATGCCGTCCCGGTTCTCACCGCCGGCGGACGCTGGCACGGGCGTGGGTTCGGGCGTGCGGGACTGTTTGGTGAGGGTGTAGGCGGGCGCAACGGCACCGGCGAGCAGGTGCTGCCAACTCCGGTGCCGGCGCAGGTCCGCTTGGGATGCGAGGGCGGCTGATTCGGCCTGTCCCTGCGGATCCTCGCGCGGTTCCTGTGCCTGGGTCATGTTCTAATTATAGAAGAGACTTTCGAGCATGTGAAGAGTTCGCTGGTGAATATATCCGATATTTCTAAGCGAGCCCGCGAGGCGGGTCGGGTCCGGTGACAGCGAAGGCCCGGCGCCCCTCAGGGCGTCGGGCCTTCACCGGAAGTGGTCGATCAGAGCTTGCCGAGCGCGATGGCCAGCATGCGGCGCAGCGGCTCAGCGGCACCCCACAGCAGCTGGTCGCCGACAGTGAAGGCGGAGATGTACTCGCCGCCCATCTCCAGCTTGCGGATGCGCCCGACCGGGATCTCGAGGCTGCCCGAGGCGGCGACGGGGGTCAGGTCAGCCATGGTGGCTTCCTTGGCATTGGGAACGACCTTCGCCCACTCGTTGTCCGCATCGAGGATGCGCTCGATCTCCTCGACCGGGAGGTCCTCGGTGAGCTTGATCGTCAGTGCCTGCGAGTGCGACCGCATCGCGCCGATGCGCACGCAGAGACCGTCCATCTGGATGCGGTTCGACTCGTCGCGGCCGAGGATCTTGTTGGTCTCGGCGCCGGCCTTCCACTCCTCCTTGGACTGCCCGTTGCCCAGATCGGCGTCGATCCACGGGATCAGCGAACCGCCCAGCGGAACACCGAATTGGGTCGCGTCGAGCCCGTTGCGCTGGCTCTCGAGCACCTTGCGGTCGATGTCGAGGATCGCTGCGGCGGGGTCGGCGAGCTCGGCGGAGACGGCGGAGTTGATGTCGCCGAACTGGGTGAGCAGCTCGCGCATGTGGCGGGCGCCGCCGCCGGAGGCGGCTTGGTAGGTCATCGCGGTGGCCCACTCGACGAGGCCGTTGCGGAAGAGCCCGCCCAGGCCCATGAGCATGCAGGAGACCGTGCAGTTGCCGCCGACGAAGTCCTTGACGCCGGCCGCGAGACCGCGGTCGATGACGTCGCGGTTCACCGGGTCGAGCACGATGATCGAGTCGTCGTTCATGCGCAGCGTGGACGCGGCGTCGATCCAGAGCCCGTCCCACCCGCGGGCGCGCAGGTCGGAGTGCACAGCCTTGGTGTAGTCGCCGCCCTGGGCGGTGACGATGATCGGCAGCTTGGCGAGCGCATCGAGATCGTGCGCGTCCCGCAGGGGGCCTGCCCCCGACGCGAACGACGGCGCGGCGCCGCCCGGATTGGAGGTCGAGAAGAATACCGGGTCGATGTCCGCGAAGTCGTTCTCGTCCAGCATGCGCTGCATCAGGACGGATCCGACCATGCCGCGGTAACCGACAAAACCAACGGAAGAAGTCATGACTCCATGGTAGGGCCCCGCCCCCGTTTCGTGCCGGGTCGGTTACGCCGTTGTGAGCAGCGCGACGGTCACGGGCGCTTAGTTCTCGACGTCGTCCGCGGGCGGGTTCCCAACGATGTGGCGGCGCCGGCCGATGGCCCAGAGCGCACCGAACGTGAAGGCCTGCGTGATCACGAGCAGGACGATCAGCCCCGGGATCTTCTGCCCGCTGATGATCATCCACAGCCCCAGGGCCGCGAAGACGAGCGCCAGCAGCGGGAAGAGCATGTACCCGAGCAGGAACAGCGGCTCGGGTTTGTTCAGGGCGGCCTTCACGTCGGCCTTCAGATCGGCGAAATTCACCTAGTCGGTCCTCTCGGCGCCGTCGCGACGCCAGTAGTCGAATCGGTACTCGAGCCCGGTGGCGGCACGCGCCCAGGTGTCGGTGGCCGGTTCTGCGTCACAGCGCGCCCAATCGGCGCCCAGGAACGGCGCGTGCGTGTCGCCGTCGTACTGATGGTTGATCACGGTGACGACGGCGTCGCTCGCGTGCGGCGCGAACGCCGCGTAGACCTGCCCGCCGCCGACGACCCACACGCGGTCGCCGCCCTCGGCGGCAGCGGCCGCCTCGAGCGCCTCGGCGATCGAGGGTACGACGACGCCGCCCGCCGCGCGCACCTGCTCCGCCGTCTCCGCGTGGGAGGTGAGGACGATGTTGGTGCGGCCGGCGAACGGGCGGAAACGCGGCGGGATGGACGCCCAGGTGTTGCGGCCCATGATCACCGGGTGGCCCATGGTGGAGGCCTTGAAGTGCGCCATGTCTTCGGGCAGGTGCCACGGCATGGTGCCGTCGCGGCCGATGACGCCGTCGGCCGACTGGGCCCAGATCATGCTGATGCGGGGCGTCATACGGCGATGGGCGCCTTGATCGCCGGGTGGTGCTCGTAGCCGAGGACCTCGAAGTCGGCCAGCGTGTAGTCGAAGATCGACGCCGGGACGCGGTTCAGCTTCAGCTGCGGGGAGGGCAGGGGCTCGCGGGCGAGCTGCTCTCGGACCTGATCGACGTGGTTGTCGTAGACGTGCACGTCGCCGCCGGTCCAGACGAAGTCCCCGACCTCCAGGCCGGTCTGCGCGGCGACCATATGGGTCAGGAGCGCGTAAGAGGCGATATTGAACGGGACGCCCAGGAACATGTCGGCGCTGCGCTGGTAGAGCTGGCACGAGAGCCGGCCGTCGGCGACGTAGAACTGGAACAGGGCGTGGCACGGCGGGAGGGCCATGTTCGCGATCTCGCCGACGTTCCACGCCGAGACGATGTGGCGGCGCGAATCGGGGTTGTTCTTGATGGACTCGATCAGCTGGGTGATCTGGTCGACGTGTCCACCGTCCGGGGTCGGCCACGAGCGCCACTGGACGCCGTAGACCGGGCCCAGCTCGCCGTCGTCGTCCGCCCACTCGTTCCAGATCTTCACGCCGTTCTCCTGCAGCCAGCGCACGTTGGAATCCCCGCGCAGGAACCACAGGAGCTCGAGCGCGACCGACTTGAAGTGCACGCGCTTGGTCGTGATCAGCGGGAACGACTCCGACAGGTCGAAGCGCAACTGCCGGCCGAACACGCTGCGGGTACCGGTGCCGGTGCGGTCTCCCTTGGCTGCGCCGGTCTCCAGGACGTCGCGCAGCAGGTCCTCGTACGGGGTGGCGATAGGCATGGCGCCAAGTCTACCGGCGTGTGGGCGTCGGTGCCCGCACCCCGTCACGCGACGAGGTCGTCGTACTCGGGGTAGCGCGAGAGGTAGTCCTGCACGTAGGAGCACTCGGGGACGATCGTCGAGCCCTCGGCGCGCAACCGGTCCAGCACGAGCGTGACGAGCGCCCGGGCGTAGCCGCGCCGGCCGAACTCCTCGCTGATGATGGTGTGCTGCAGGGTGACGACGTCACCGTCGCGCGAGTACCCGAGGAAGCCGATGAAGTTCGGCCCCTGCCAGAGGCCGAAGCGCTCGCGGCCGGGGTCGTGGTCGAGCCGCAGGCCTTCGTGCGCGATCTTCTCCGGCTGGTCGTGCCCGGTGGTCTCAGCGGCCATGGCCACTCCTCGCTCTCGACGTCGATTCTCGTCTGTAGCCTAGCGGGCGCCGGGCCCGGGCGACAGGGGCCCGGCGCCAGCGCCGGTGGCCGGGCTCAGTCGCTGAAGGGGGCGATGACCTCGACGGACACGATCCGCCAGCTCGTCTTGGACTGCTGCGCGACGATCATCGACCCCGGATCCAGGTACGGGTTCGAGTTCGGAAGAAACTTCGCGATCCCCGGCGCGCAGCGGGCCCGTAGCGCCTCGAGCGCGTGCGGCAGCACGGGGCGGTGGGTGCAGACAGCGACGCAGATCTGTTTGTCGAGCTGTTTCAGGATCTGCTTGACCGCCTTGAGCGGCTTCCGGTCCGCTGCGTGCTCGGTGAGCGAGTTCGCGAGCTTGACGCCCATGTTCTTGCGCTTGAGGTAGGGCGAGACCGTCTGCACGCAGCGTGTCCACGGGCTGGAGACCACCTTGGAGGGGCTCCAGGCCTCGAGCACGTTGGCGACCGCGATCGCCTGCCGCTGCCCGGTCGCGGCCAGCGGCCGCTCGCCCTCCTCCTTCGTCCACGTCGAGCGGGGTTTGGCCTTGGCGTGGCGTACGACGACGAAGGGGACCGTTTCGAGGTCCCCGGCGGTCCAGGCCCGCTCGAGCGCGTCGAGCGGATCCTGATCCGAGACGCTCGTCAGCATCTGGCGGGCGGTGTCCACGGAGACCCATTTGGTGGCGTCGACCTCCTCGCCGTCGGGCACGACGCGCTGGCCGTTGACGAGCGCCGCCCAGTAGTAGACGACCTTCGGACCCGACTTCACCTCGTACCGGATGGCCGGAAGGGGCAGGCCGAGGGCGATCTCGAGCCCGACCTCTTCGCGCACTTCGCGTACCGCGCATTCGGGGACGGATTCGCCCGGATCGAGCTTGCCCTTGGGCCAGGACCAGTCGTCGTAGCGGTCGCGGTGAATCAGCAGGACCTCGAGGGCGTTGTCGCGGCGGCGCCAGGGGATGACCCCGGCGGCCACGACGGCGACCGGCTCCGCGACCGTCGCTTCATCGTCCGAGGAGCGCAGCGGCATGGCGATCAACGGCGGGTCACGTTCCGCTTGCGCTGGCGGGAGGCGAGTAGCCAGCTCTGGATGTCCGAGAGCGGCTGGCCGTCCGCGTCCAGGTGGCTGCGGTTCCAGACGCCGTCGGCACCCAGGTGCCAGCTCGAAGTGCCGTCGTCGAGGTAGCGGTCCAGGATGCCGACGAGCTCGCCGATGGACTCGCGGTTGGAGAGCTGGACCAGCGCCTCGACGCGACGGTCGAGGTTGCGGTGCATCATGTCGGCCGAGCCGATGTACACGACCGGGTCGCCGCCGTTGGAGAATGCGAAGACGCGCGAGTGCTCGAGGAAGCGGCCGAGGATCGAGCGGACCCGGATGTTCTCGCTCAGGCCCGGAACGCCGGGGCGCAGCGCGCAGATGCCGCGGACGATGATGTCGACCTGGACGCCCGCCTGCGAGGCCCGGTACAGGGCGTCGATCACGGCCTCGTCCACAATCGAGTTCACCTTGAGGATCACGCGCGCGGCGAGGCCCGCCTTGTGGTTGGCGATCTCCTGCTCAATCCGGTCGATCAGGCCCGAGCGAAGCGAGCGCGGGGCCACCAGCAGGCGTTTGTAGGTCGAGCGCGGGGCGTAGCCGGAGAGCTGGTTGAACAGGCGTGAGACGTCGTCGCCGACTTGATCGTCACAGGTCAGCAGCCCCAGGTCCTCGTAGAAACGCGCGGTGGAGGGGTGATAGTTGCCCGTGCCGATGTGGCAGTAGCGGCGCATCCGCTCACCTTCGCGGCGAACCACGAGCGAGAGCTTGCTGTGCGTCTTGAGCCCGACGATGCCGTAGACCACGTGCACGCCGGCCTGCTCGAGCTTGCGCGCCCACGAGATGTTGGCCTGCTCATCGAAGCGGGCCTTGATCTCCACGAGGGCGAGGACCTGCTTGCCGGCCTCGGCGGCGTCGATGAGGGCGTCGACGATGGGGGAGTCGCCCGAGGTGCGGTAGAGGGTCTGCTTGATCGCCTGGACCTTGGGATCGGCGGCCGCCTGCTCGAGGAAGGCCTGCACCGAGGTGGAGAACGAGTCGTAGGGGTGGTGCAGCAGGATGTCGCGGCGCCGCATCGCGGCGAAGACGTTGGCCGCCTTCGACGTCTCGGACTCGTTCAGGTGCCGCGAGGTGTGGGCGATGTGTCGCGGGTAGTGCAGGTCCGCGCGGTCTATGCCAGCGATGACGCCGAGCCCGCGCAGATCCAGGGGAGCGGGCAGTTCGAAGACTTCGTCCTGCTCGACGCCCAGCTCGCGCACGAGCAGTTCCTTGACCGCGGGGTTGATGTCGCTGGCGATCTCGAGCCGCACGGGCGGGCCGAACCGGCGCCGCAGCAGCTCCTTCTCGAGAGCCTGCAGGAGGTTCTCGGCGTCGTCCTCCTCGACCTCGAGGTCCTCGTTGCGGGTCACGCGGAACGTGTGGTGCTCGACGACCTCCATGCCCGGGAAGAGGTGCTCGAGCTGCTCGGCGATGACCGATTCGAGCGGGATGAAGCGGGCCACGGAGTCCGGGGTCTTGCCCGAGCGCCGCCCGTCCACGGAGACCAGCCGCGGCAGCGTGTCCGGGACCTTGAGGCGCGCGAAGAGTTCCTTGCCGCTGGTCTGATTGCGGACGATGACGGCCAGGTTCAGGGACAGACCGGAGATGTACGGGAACGGGTGGGCGGGGTCAACGGCCAGCGGGGTGAGGATCGGGAACACCTGATCGACGAACCACTGGTGCAGCTTCTCCTGCTCGGCGGTACTCAGCTCCGACCACGTGCACAGGCGGATGTTCTGTTCCTCGAGCGCGGGCAGCAGGGTCGAGGCGAACGCGTCGGCGTGGCGCTGCTGCAGCAGGTGAGCGGTCTCGAGGATGTGCTCGAGCTGCTCGACGGGGCTCACGCCGGCGGCCGAGGGCACGGCCAGGCCCGTGGCGATGCGGCGCTTGAGGCCGGCGACGCGGACCATGAAGAACTCGTCGAGGTTGGACGCGAAGATGGACAGGAAGTTCACCCGCTCCAGCAGCGGGAGCTGCGGGTCCTCAGCGAGCTCGAGCACGCGCGCGTTGAAGTCCAGCCAGCTCAGCTCCCGGTCCAGGAAGCGGTGCTCGTCCGCGAAGTCGCCGTCGGGGCCGAGCGTCGGCTCGAACTCGGGCAGTTCGATGCGGTCCTGCGTCGCGCGGGCGGCGGGCATTTCGCTGTCGCCGAACGAGGGCGTCGTCGTCGTGGTGTTCATGGTGCTGTGCGCGTCCTTCCGAGTTTCGTCGTCAGGCCGCGCAGGTCGGCCTGCGGCGGCGCAACGATGCACTGATCAGTCTAGTATCCGGCGGGGCCTACGCGTTGCGCGCATACATGACGTCGACGTCCCAGCGCGTGAATCCGAGTTTCTCGTAGAGTGCGACGGCGGCCTCGTTGTCCGCGTCCACGTACAGCATCACGCCGTGCAGCTCGAGGGTGCGCAGGTGGTTGATGCCGGCGATGGTCAGGGCCTTGCCGAGGCCAGTGCCCTGGGCGGTCGGGACGACGCCGACGACGTAGACCTCGCCGATCGCGGCGTGCTCGCCCGTGGCATCCGCGCTCGCCGGGTGCACCTTCGTCCAGTGGAAGCCCTGGATCTCGTCGTTCATGTTGACCGCGAGGAAGAAGCCGTCCGGGTCGAACCAGTCCTCGTCCATCCGGGCCTGCAGGTCCGCCAGCGTCATCGACCCCTGCTCGGGGTGGTGCGCGAACGCAGCCGCATTCGCCGCCAGCCATTTGTGGTCGTCGTGGCCGGGCATGAACGTGCGCAGCTTGATCCCCGTCGGAAACACGGGTTTCGGCAGCTCGCCGTGGCCCGTCAGGCGCATGCGCCAGAGTTCGCGCACCGGGCTCAGCCCGTGCCGCTCGGCCAGCCGCGCGGCCCCGGCGTGGTTCCCGTGGGACCACGCTTGCAGGCCCGCCAGATCCGCCTGCGTGTCCAGCACGTCGGCCATCGCGGACCCGATGCCGTCGTTGCGGAAGCTGGGGTGCACGACCAGCTCCAGCGTTCCGATGGCGTCGGGGGAGTCGGTGTTCTGCGGCAGGACGGCGACGGCGACGCCGACCAGCTCGGCACCGGCTTGGCTCGTCGCGTCGTCCGCGTCCGAGTCCGCGAGGTAGGCGAGGGCCAGCCAGAGCGAAGCGGTGCCGGAGCGCAGGTCCACGAGCGTCTGCTCGGAGAGCGGCGGGTTGCCGTCGGCGGCTTCGGCTGCGGTAGCCAGCGCGACAATGTCGCGCACCTGCTCGTCGGTCGGGGCCGTGGCCCGCGTGATGATGCTCCAGTCGGTGTTCGTCTCGGCCGTCATGGTCTAAATCTAGTCGTCAGGGCCGCAGCCTGCCAGCATTGCCGGGGCGCAAAGCGCGGCGGGCGCTACGAGGCCTCGACGTTGCCTTCGGCCTCGCTCGCCGTGCGGGCGCTGGCGAACCGGTAGCCGACGTTGCGGACCGTGCCGATGAGCTGCTCGTGATCCGCGCCCAGCTTGGCGCGCAGTCGCCTCACGTGCACGTCCACGGTGCGGGTGCCACCGTAGTAGTCGTAGCCCCAGACCTCGTGCAGGAGCTGGTCGCGGGTGAAGACGCGGCCCGGGTGCTGGGCGAGGTACTTCAGGAGCTCGAACTCCTTGTAGGTCAGGTTCAGCGGGGCGCCGTGGACCTTGGCGGTGTAGCTCGCCTCGTCGATCACGACGCCGGAGGCGCGGATCTCGGTCGGGTCGTCCTGCGCGGCATCGCCCGCGCGGCTCGACGCCAGCCGCAGCCGGGCCTCGACCTCGGCCGGCCCGGCGTTGTCCAGGACGACGTCGTCGGCTTTCCACAGCGGCGAGACGGCGGCCATTCCGCCTTCGGTCAAAATCAGGATGATCGGCGCGGAGTTGCCGGTGGTGTGCAGCAGCTGGCAGAGGGAACGGGATCCGGAGAGGTCGCGGCGGGCATCGACCATGATGACGTCCGCGCGCTCGGCATCCAGCAGAGCCGTCGCGGAGGCCGGGAAGACCCGCACCTCATGGGCGAGGAGTTCAAGTGCTGGTAGTACGTCGAACGACGATTCCGACGAGTTCGTCAGAAGCATGATGCTAGCCATACCGGGTCTCCTCTGGGCTGGTGGACCTACGCGCTCGGCGGGCCGGAATGGTTTTCAGTATATGAGCGGTCAAGTTTCATCCATGTTGCATGCTTCACGAAGAGGACACAGTCCCGACATCAGGGCCCGCTCTTCGACGCGTGGCGTTCATCTGGGAAAAGCGCGGAAATTCGCTGTTTCCTCCGCGTGAACCACCGCGCCCGGGCGGGCCGGGACGGCGTCCGGGGCCCGGATGAGGCAGGATGGGACGGGTGAGGAGCAAAACCATCGCCGCCGTCGCAGTGCTTGCCGCCGCCGCCTTGATCGCCGGCGCCGTGGCCGCCCGCGTGGGCCTCGACGCGGGGACCGGCGTGACCGTGTACCCGATGGCCGGCGTCGTCGCGATCCTGATCGCCGTGTTCGCCTACGGGTGGCCGCGGCTGCTCAAGCTTCCCGATCCCTGGCACATCACGTGGTTGCTCCTGCTGGCCGGCTGGGCCGCGACCCTGGCGGCCACCCTCACCGCGCTGCCGTCCCCGATGCAGTGGATGCCGCTCTGCCTGGGGCTGGGCGTCGTCGGTGTCTTCGGCAGCCAGCTCGTGCGCGGCACCGGTGCCACTCGCCGCCTCGAATCGACGCTCGCCGCCCTGCTGGGACTGCTCGCGACGACGTTCGCGAGCGGCTGGGTCGCCGTCCTGAACCTCGCCGTGCTGGGGACGAACCCGCTCATCGTGCCGATCGGCGCCGCCGTCGTGGCGTTGCTCACGCTCGTGGTGCTGCTGATCCTCGCCGGGAGGCTCCCGCGCAGCACGCACGCGGGAAGCGCGGCGATGACCCTGGCGCCCCTGCTCGCCTCGGGCACCCTGGTCTACTTCACACAGCGTCTCCTGCTGCAGTAGCGCGGAACGCGCACCCGCATTCGGGGGTGCAAGTTCGTTAGTATGGGGGCATGGAAAACTACTTGGCACTTGAAATCTTCTTCATCAGCCTGCTGGTCGTGGCGGGTCTGGGCATGGCGGCCGTGGCCGGGCTGGTCGTCTCCCGCCTGTTCAAGGGCCAGAAGTAGGGCGCAGGTCGCACTGCATGGCCATCGAAATCCCCACGGATCTCACCCCTGAACTCGTCCCGCTGTCCTGGCTGCTCGGCACCTGGGAGGGCATGGGGCGACTCGGCGAGGGTGAGGTCGACGACGAATACTTCCTGCAACGTGTCCAGTTCGCCAACGACGGCCTCCCGCACCTGCAGTACCGCTCGGAGAGCTGGCTGACCCAGGAGGACGGCACCGTCCTTCGGCCGCTCGCCGTGGAGATGGGCTTCTGGCAGCTCGAGCGCGATCAGGTCGAGGGCGACGCCGGCCCGGGCATGGTTCCGGGCGACGTCGTGCCGACCCTGCGCACCGCCGCTGATGTCGAGAAGTACCGCAGCGACGACGGCTTCCGGATTCAGGCGAGCATCGTGCACCCGGGTGGGCTCAACGAGCTCTACCGCGGCACCATTAACGGCCCGCGCATCCAGCTCGAAACCGATCGGGTCCTGCGCGCCGCCGGTGCCAAGGAGTACACGCAGGCCACCCGCATGTACGGGCTCGTCAACGGCGAGCTGTTCTGGCGCTGGGACTCGGCCGGCGCGGGCGGATCGCTGACGGCGCACGCCTCCGCGGTGCTGAAGAAGCTCGATGGCGCCGCAACGAACGACGGTGCGGACGGGTCCGCCTGACCCCCCGCCAGCACGACGACGGCCGGGGACCATCGCCACCGCGACGGTCGCCGGCCGTCGTCGTCCCTTTAGACACCACCAGTCGCACAGGAGCAGCCCATGATGCACGCAGAAGAGAACCCCACCCGCTCCACGCCGTACACCTCGCCGCTGCTCGCCCGCGACGGGGCGATCGCCGGGGAGGGTGCCGACGCGGGCGTCGCTGCCCACTACGGGCGGCCGCTGCCCGAGCAGCGCGCGCTCGAGGCCGGTGACGCGGTGGCCGACCTCTCGCACCGCGGCGTCGTCACCGTGACGGGTGAGGACCGGCTGACCTGGCTGAACACACTCTCCTCACAGCACGTGCTGAATCTGGCACCCGGGCAGTCAACGGAGTTGCTCTTCCTGTCCCTGCAGGGGCGCATCGACTACGACTGCCGGGTCGTCGACGACGGCACGAGAACCTGGCTGCTCGTGGAGGCCTTCGAGGCGGCGCCGCTGGCCGCGTGGCTCGACTCGATGCGCTTCATGATGCGCGTCGAGGTCGCGGACGTCTCCGCCGACTGGGCCGTCGTGGCCTCCACGGTCGAGGTCGCGGACTTCGTGGACGAGCTCGTCTGGAAGGACCCGTGGCCCGGCGTCGCCGAGGGAGGCTTCGCCTACTCGGGTGAGGAGCACCCGGGCCGCGACCGGCACTGGTACGAGTACCTGATCCCGTCCGATCGGCTCGAGGAGGCGCTCGCCGGGCGCGAACTGGCCGGAACGATGGCGGTTGAGGCCCTGCGCATCGCCGCGTGGCGCCCGCGCTTCGGCCTCGACACCGACGAGAAGACCATCCCGCACGAACTCGACCTGCTGCGCACGGCCGTGCACCTGAACAAGGGTTGCTACAAGGGCCAGGAGACGGTCGCCCGCGTGCACAACCTCGGCCACCCGCCGCGCCGCATCGTCTTCCTGGACCTCGACGGCAGCCACCACACCCTGCCGGCGCCGGGCTCCGACGTCGTTTTCGCCGACCCGAAGCGCGGAGCGCGCGTGGTGGGCAGCGTGACCTCGGCGGCGCTGCACCACGAGGCCGGGCCGATCGCGCTGGCCGTGATCAAGCGCAACGTGGACGCCGACGCGGTCCTGTCTGTCGTCTCGGGGGACACCGAGTACGCCGCGTCCCAGCAGCTCATCGTTGCGACCGACGCCGGCCAGGTCGTTGGCCGCCAGACCGGCTTCCTGCGGGGCCCGCGCTAACCGAGCGTCGCCGTGCTGACGCTGCCGGCATCGACGAACCCGACGTCGAGCGCCAGCTGGTGCGCCGCCGGTGAGTCCCGCGGGGCGCGCCACTGCGGCGTGTAGCCCTGAGTGAGCGCGTCGTCCGCTGCGACCGCCGTGATGTAAGCGCCGAGCCCATGCCGACGGATCTGCGGCAGCGTCACGGTCGCGACGTCGGCGATGAGCCCCTCCCAGATGTTGTACGACGACGTCGCCAGGGGCGCCTGGCCCTCGTCGGCCACGAGTGTGAATGTGTGTTCGCGGCCGGAGATGTCCAGCCCGACGGTGTCGTCCTTGGGGGAGGAGTCCTCGAGCAGGCGGGCGTGGTCGCGGTCGAACGAGACGGACGCGGTGTCCGAGGGTTCGACGTTCACGGGATCGTCGAGATAGTACAGCGCGAAGTCTCCGCTGCTGCGCAGGCCCGCGGCGTCGTCGTGCCCGCTGCCGCGCAGCGCGCGGACCAGCCCGGAGCTGGCCGCGAGGGTGTCGTCGTCGTAATCGGAGAGCACCTCGAGCGCCCATGCGGGGGCGCACAGGACCGTCCCCGTGAGGTAACGCAGGAAGAGTACCGAGTCGTCGTCGACAGGCACGGCCAGCCGCTGTGACGGCGCGCCCATGGCGGCCTGCTGCAGGGCATCGTCGGGCAGGCCCAGCCGGCGGGCCCAGACCAACGCGACGATCGCGCGTGTTCCGCTCTCCAACTCCATGGCCTCAGCTTAGGGCCCGAGTGTCGTGAACCGACAGGACGCGGGGTGTGGCTTCGCGCGCGTGTCCCGGGCGGGGGCCGAACCGGGGCGCGAAAAAGGGCCGGCCCCGCGTGAGGCGGAGCCGGCCCTGCTCGGGGAGCGGGTTTAGCCGAAGAGGATCGAGGCCTCGTCGTAGCGCTCCTGTGGGACGCGCTTGAGGTGGCCGAGTGCGTCCTCGAAGCGCACGCGCTCCACGGTGGTGCCGCGCAGGGACACCATTTCGCCCCACGCGTGGTCGTGCACGGCCGCGACGGCGTTCATGCCGAGGCGAGTGGCGAGCGTGCGGTCGAAGGCCGTCGGGACGCCGCCGCGCTGGATGTGGCCCAGCACGGTGGCGCGGGATTCGATGCCCGTGCTCTGCTCGATGTCGATGGCCAGGCGTTCGCCGATGCCGCCGAGGCGGGGACGGCCGAACGCGTCGAGGCCGCGATCCGAGTAGGCCTCGTCGGCGCCTTCCGGGATCCAGCCCTCGGCGACGACGATGAGGGGCGCACGGCCGCGCTCGTTTGCCTGGCGCACCCACTCGTTGACCTGCTCCATCGTCACGGACTGCTCCGGGATGAGGATGGCGTGAGCGCCGGCGGCCATGCCGGAGTGCAGGGCGATCCAGCCGACGTGGCGGCCCATGACCTCGGCGACCATGCAGCGGTGGTGGGACTCGCCGGTGGTGCGCAGGCGATCCATGGCCTCGGTGGCGATGGAGACCGCGGTATCGAAGCCGAACGTGTAGTCGGTGGCGTCGAGGTCGTTGTCGATGGTCTTCGGGACGCCGACGATGTGCAGGCCGGCGTCGGTCAGGCGCTTCGCGGCGGCCAAGGTGCCTTCGCCGCCGATCGCGATGATCGCGTCGACGCCGTTGGCGTCCATCATCTTCTGGATGTTCTCCGGGCCGCCGTTCTCACCCTCGAAGGGGTTGGTGCGGGACGTGCCGATGATGGTGCCGCCCTGCTTGGAGATGCCGCGGACCGTGGAGCGGGGGAGTTCGACGATGTCGCCCTCGACGACGCCGCGCCAGCCGTCCCGGAAGCCGACGAACTCGTGACCGTAACTCTTGATGCCGTTCAGGACGGCGCCACGGATCACGGCGTTCAGGCCGGGGCAGTCGCCGCCGCTGGTCAAAATACCGATGCGCATGCGCTTCGCTTTCTTCAGTCTGTTCCCGGTTGGTGGCCGGATGGACAAGTAAGCACGACGCTGGGCCTGACAGTAAATGGTAGCAAGAACGAGACGGTCGCCACAGAAGAGACTGTGACGACCGTCCGGGGTATCAGCTGCGCTTGCCGTTGATGAGCTTCTCGAGCGGGATGCTGCCGTCCTGCCAGGGCAGCAGCAGCCAGGCGACGATGTAGGCGCCGATGCCGATGACGGGCAGTAGGAAGGAGAGCAGGACGCCGATCCGGACCAGGGTCGGGTCCCACCCGAACTTGGCGGCGATGCCACCGGCGATGCCGCCGACCCAGCGGTTCGGGCCACGACGGAAGTTGGTGGAGCGCAGGGCGTCGAAGAACTTGTCCATAGCGTTAGCCTTTCATATTCGTGCGATCAGCGGTGGAGTTGCGGCGGGCTGCCGAGATCCCTCCGACCACCATGATGAGGCCGGCTCCGATCAGGATCGACACTGTGACAAACGCCGGGTTCACCACGATGTCCAGGTACTGGTTGCCCAGCGTCAACGCCCCGAGGACGAAGACGATCAGCCCGAAGATCAGCGTACCCAACGGAACCGTGTTTTTGATGGGTGCCGCCGCGGGAATCGGGCTCGGCACCGGCTGCGTGGGCTCGGCGCTGCTGAAGGCGTCGATCGGCTCCGTAGGTTGGGCTCGGCCGAAGGTGTCGATCGGCTCCGTCGGGCGGGAGGACTCGTCGCGGTGCTCCGCGGGTTCGTTGGTGTGCTGGCTCATTTTGCTGCCTCCATCGGCTCGAGCGGCTGGATGTGCTGTGCGGCGGACGTGGGGGAAGCGTCCGCGTCGCGGTCTTCGTCGGTGTCCTCGACGGTCTCATCGGGGTCGGCGTCGTCCCAGAGGGAGCTGCCCGAGTCGAGCAGGTCCTCGCCGTCGCCGTCGACGATGATGTCGACCCGGCTGAAGGCCCCGTTGACGTCGAGGGTCAAGGACGGCCCCTCGGCCACGCCCGTCAGGAGATGGTACTGAGGGGTCGTGCCCCCGGAGATCTCCAGCAGCTCCATCCCATCGGCGGAGGTGACCGTCACACGCATGAAGGGTGCTGCGCCGTCGAGGTAGACCGGGATGTCTCCCGGGACGGTCACGGTGGTCCGGCTGAAGGCGGTGTTGAAGGGCACGCGCGTGTCCTCTTCGATCGAGGACAGGTACGTGAGATCGGTCCGGCTCCGGGAGAAGGCGTAGAGGCCCTCGTCGTTCGCGGTCACGGAATCGTAGGTATCGGCCCAGAACAGGCCGTGGTTGCGGTCATCGGCGCCGCCCAGAGCACCGGAGAAGAGCCCGACGATCAGGGCGGGGATCAGCAGGAACACCGCCCAGCCGGTCAGGGCACCGCCGGAGCGCTTGCCCAGCGCCGCGGCGATCAGGCCCGCGCCGACAACGGTCACGACGACCGCGGTGGCGACCGTCCACGCCCAGAAGCTGATGTAGGTCCGGGAGAAGTAGTCCGCCGCGAGCACGCTCGAGCCGGCGAGGAGCGCGACGCCGAGGACGATCGCCGTGGCGGCGCCACTGAGGTGCGCGTGCCGCGGGCGGGGCGCCGGTGCCGGCTTGGGCGGCTTCGGCGGGACGTACGACGGCGGCACGGGCGGGGGCGTCGTCGTGCCGGATCCGCTGGGGGCCGCCGCGATGGGCGCGGTCGCCGCGAACGGCGCCGTGCTGCCGGATGCGGATGCGGGTGCGGGCGCGGGGCCGAAGACCGTGGCCCCCGGTGAGTAGGGCGCGGTGCCCGAGGCGGGCGGGGCGTCCCGACCGGGGGCCTGCGGGCCGCCCGGCGCTGCGCCCTGCTCGGCGGCGCGGTTGCGGTGGCGGGCGACGAAGAACCACACGACGAGGCCGACGAGGCCCAGGAAGACGAGGCCGCCGAAATCGACGACGTCGCGGTTCCAGAACCGCGGGCGGAACCAGTCGGCCGTGCCCAGAACGAGCAGCACCAGCGCTCCGGTGAAGCCCAACGTCCAGTTGCCGCGGCCGACCTCCTGGACGTGGATGCGGCCGGTCGGGCCGGGCAGCAACGCCCACGCCAGGCCGTAGAGGAACAGGCCGACGCCCGTGAAGAGGACGACGATCAGGACGATGCCGCGCACGAGGATCGGATCGAGCCGGGTGCGCGCGGCCAGGCCGGACGCGACGCCGCCGATCCAGCGGTCGGAACCGCGTTGGAGGTCGAGTGAGCGCAGCCAGCGGAAGAAGGAGTGTTCGGCAGGTGTCGAGTTCATACATCCATCCTTCCCGCCCGCTGCCCGGCCCGCTATTGGGGTCTGCCCTGAACGGACCCTGATTCGGACCCCGGGTTCCCTAGAAAGCGGCCCCGGGGCGCCCCGCGCGTGCTTTAGTGGTTCCATGAGCACCATCCAAACTCCCGTTGAGGCGCCCGGCGAGCAGACCGAGCGGCCGCCGCTGCTGCGCGCGGAGGCCCGGATCGTTGCTGGCGTCTGCGCGGGGCTGGCGTCCCACCTCGGCACCGGCACGCGAACGATGCGCGTGCTCATGGTCCTGCTCGCGCTCGCCGGCGGCGCGGGCCTTGTGTTGTACGCGTGGCTGTGGGTCCTCGTGCCCAGCCAGACCGACGCCGCACGTTCGGCCGAGGCGATGAGTGCCGGCCGCCGTCGCAACCTGGCCGAGGCGATGCGCGAGTTGCCGCTCCAGGGTTTCGGCGAGAACCCCACGGGCTCGGCGGCGCGCTACGTGCTGGTCGGGGCGGCCTGCCTGATCGCCGGCCTGCTGCTGTTCGCGCAGGTCAGCGGCCTCGATTTCGCGTGGCAGCTGATCTGGCCGGCTGTGCTCATCACCTCCGGCGCCGTGCTCGTGTGGATGCAGATCGACGCCGAGCGTTCCCGCGCTGTGGCAGCGGCTGCCGCCGGGCGCGACGACGCTGGCCGCCCGAGCCGCTGGAGCTTGTGGCTGCGGCTGGCCGCCGGGCTCGCGCTCGTCGTGACCGGGCTGATCCTGCTCGTCGCCCAGTCCCTGACGGTCGAGGCGCTGTGGGCCGGGGCGCTGCTCGCGTTTGTGGTGCTCGCGGGCCTCGTCGTCGTGCTGTTGCCGTGGGGGCTGCGCTTCTGGCGCGATTTCACGACGGAGCGGGCGAGCCGCGTGCGCGCGGCCGAGCGCGCCGACATCGCGGCCCACCTGCACGATTCGGTCCTGCAGACGCTTGCGCTGATCCAGAAGCGCGCGGGTGACGAGGCGCACGTCATCCGGCTGGCGCGCGCGCAGGAGCGCGAGCTGCGCCGCTGGCTGTACCAGGAGTACGACGTCGAGCCGACGAACGTCGGCGAGGCCATCAAGGCGGAGGCCGCCGAGCTCGAAGCGCACCACGCGGTCCGGATCGACGTCGTGACCGTCGGCCCGCTCGACGGCGGGGCGGGCCAGGACGCGCTCGTCGCGGCCGCGCGCGAAGCCATGCTCAACGCCGCCAAACACGCCGGCGGCGCCGTCTCGGTCTACGTCGAGGGGCGGCGGCCGCCAAACGGGCCGGCGACGGTCGAGGTGTTCGTGCGCGACCGGGGCGCCGGGTTCGACCCCGACCGTGTGGCTGAGGACCGGCTCGGCGTGCGCGAATCGATCGTGGGGCGCATGCGCCGCCACGGCGGGAGCGCCACCATCCGTTCCGGGGAGAATGGAACCGAAGTGGCCCTGAAGCTCGACTTCGGGGACGGCCGGGCGCGCAGTGCGTCCAGCGCCGAACCCGACAATACCGAGGACGGAACATGACCAACCCTGACCACAGGCCCACCGGGACGCGGGAGGCGGCACCGATCAACGTCGTCGTAGTCGACGACCACGCGATCTTCCGGGCCGGCCTCAACGCCGAGCTCGACGCCCGGCTGAACGTCGTCGGCGAGGCCGCGAGCGTCGAGCAGGCCGTGCAGGCGGTGCGCGAGCTGCGGCCCGCCGTCGTGCTGCTCGATGTGCACCTTCCGGGCGGGCGCGGGGGCGGCGGGGCTGAGGTGTTGGCCGAATGCGCGAGCGAACTTTCGCGGACTCGGTTCCTGGCGCTGAGCGTCTCGGACGCCGCTGAGGACGTCGTGACCGTCATCCGGGCCGGGGCGCGCGGTTACATCACCAAGTCCGCCTCTGGGAAGGACATCTCCGACGCCGTGGTGCGCGTGGCCGGCGGGGACGCGGTGTTCTCGCCGCGGCTGGCGGGATTCGTGCTCGACGCGTTCGGGACCGGCGCCGCGGTGAGCGCGGACGACGAGCTGGACCTGCTCTCGGCCCGGGAGCTCGAGGTCATGCGGCTCATCGCCCGCGGCTACAGCTACAAGGAAGTCGCCAAGGACCTGTTCATCTCGGTCAAGACGGTCGAGACACACGTCTCCGCCGTCCTGCGCAAGCTGCAACTCTCCAACCGGCACGAGCTCACCCGGTGGGCCGTGGACCGGCGGATCCTCTGACTCGGACGTGAATGAGCCGCAACGACGAGTGGCGGCCCGGAGATGGACTCGGGCCGCCACTCGTCGTTGCGGTGCGGGAGGTGCTGTTGGACTTAGCCGCCCAGCAGCTTCTGCATGCGGCCGACACCCTCGGCGAGGTCCTCGTCGCCGAGCGCGTAGGACAGGCGGACGAAGCCGGACGGGCCGAACGCCTCACCCGGGACGATCGCCACCTCGGCCTTGTCGAGGATCAGGGCGGCCAGTTCGGCGGAGGTCTGCGGGGTGACCCCGGCGATTTCCCGGCCGAGTGCGCCGCGGACGTCGGCGTAGGCGTAGAAGGCGCCCTCCGGCATCGGCGCGTAGAAACCGTCGATCTCGTTGAGTGCGGCCACCATGGCCAGGCGGCGGCGGTTGAACGCGACCTTCATTTCGTTCACGGCGTCCAGCGGCCCGGACACCGCGGCCAGGGCGGCCATCTGCGCGACGTTCGAGACATTGGAGGTCGCGTGCGACTGCAGGTTGGTCGCCGCCTTGATGACGTCAGCGGGGCCGGCCATCCAGCCGACGCGCCAGCCGGTCATCGCGTAGGTCTTGGCCACGCCGTTGAGGATAACGACCTTGTCGCCGAGCTCGGGCACGGCCGTGGCGATCGACGTGAACTCGGAGCCCGCGTACACGAGGTGCTCGTAGATTTCGTCCGTGACGACCCACAGGTCGTGCTCGGCGGCCCAGCGGCCGATCGCGGCGACCTCGGCGGGCGTGTAGACAGCGCCGGTCGGGTTCGACGGCGAGACGAACAGCAGGATCTTGGTGCGCTCCGTGCGCGCGGCCTCGAGCTGCTCGACGCTCACCTTGTAGCCGGCCTCCGGGCCGGCGAACACGTCGACGGGCACGCCGCCGGCGAGGCGGATCGACTCCGGGTACGTGGTCCAGAACGGGGCCGGCACGATGACCTCGTCGCCCGGATCCAGCAGTGTCGCGAACGTATTGTAGACGGCCTGCTTGCCGCCGTTGGTCACAAGCACCTGGCTCGCTTCGAGCGAGTACCCCGAGTCCCGGCGCGTCTTCTCCGCGATCGCCGCCTTGAGCTCGGGCAGGCCACCGGCGGGGGAGTAGCGGTGGAAGCGCGGGTTCTTCGCGGCCTCGATCGCCGCCTCCACCACGTAGTCGGGGGTCGGGAAGTCCGGCTCGCCGGCGCCGAAACCGATGACGGGACGGCCGGCGGCTTTGAGCGCCTTGGCCTTCGCGTCGACGGCGAGCGTGGCCGATTCTGCGATGGAACCGATGCGGCGGGAGATCCGTGACATACGCGAGTGTCTCGCTTTCCTGTGCGTGCGTGGGGGCGGGCGGCTCCAGCTTAGTCTGCCCCTCACCTGCGCGCACCACCGGTGCGCGCGCTTTACGTCGCGGTACGACGACGGTGCTTTCGGGCCGCGTTCCCGGGCGCCGGATTCGATGCTCACCGCCCCGCAGCCCGGGGAGCGGCAGGGCCCACGGACGCTCGGTTCGACTTGCGCCGCCCAATTGCGTAAACTTGTTCCTCGGTGTTGGAAAACGCCACGATCAAGCGCGACTTGCGGGCCCGGCCCGAAAAGGCCGTATGATCGGGTGCAACGCATCAAAGGGTAGTGGCGCAATTGGTAGCGCAGCGGTCTCCAAAACCGCAGGTTGCAGGTTCGAGTCCTGTCTGCCCTGCGCAGTGGCAATCACGGGCAACCGTGACGTGCTCAGCGAAATCCACGTCACGGTGTCTCGCAGGTCTCGAGGGACCAGCGGGGCACCGTGGCTGTTTCACTACACATGACTGGAACGAGGAACTGTGACCGAGATCGCGGCTGGCAGCTCGAACAATTCGCAGAGCCCCAAGGGTGACCGACGGGGTGTTTTCGCTGCGATCGCGCTGTTCCTTCGCCAGGTCGTCTCGGAGCTGAAGAAGGTCGTCATCCCGACGAAGCGGGACTGGTTCAGCTACACGCTGATGGTCCTCGGCTTCGTCGCCGTCGTGATGGTCATTGTCAGTGCACTGGACTTCCTGTTCGGGCAGGCGTCGATCTTCGTCTTCACGAACCAGCTGGAACAGTAAGTCTCACACGCGGTCAAGACGGGCCGGACGCGGCTGCCGCACGATGAATACTTCTGGTTAACCAGTTATAGAAAGCAGGAACCTAGTGTCCGATCAGGAACTCGAAGCGCAGGGCAACGACGAGAACGTCGAGCCGGCAACCGAGGCCGTCGCCGAGCAGGCGCCGGCCGATTCTGCTGTCTCCGAGGCTGCCGAGCAGTCCGAGCCGACTGAGGCCGAGTCCACCGAGCCGGCTGAGGCAGAGACCGTTGAGGCGCCCGAGGCTGCGGACGCAGAGCCGTCCGAAGACTCCGAAGCCGTTGCGGCCGAGGAGGCCGAGCCCGAGGTCGACCCGAAGGAAGAGCTGCGCACCAAGCTGCGCCGCCAGCCGGGCGACTGGTTCGTCATCCACTCCTACGCCGGCTACGAGAACCGCGTTAAGGTCAACCTCGAGACGCGTGCCCAGACCCTCAACATGGAGGATTTCATCTACGAAATCCAGGTCCCCATGGAAGAGGTCGTGGAGATCAAGAACACCGCCAAGAAGATTGTCCGTCGGGTTCGCATCCCCGGCTACGTGCTGGTGCGCATGGACCTCACGGACGAGTCGTGGGGTGCGGTTCGCCACACGCCGGGCGTCACCGGCTTCGTCGGCAACGCCCACGACCCGGCCCCGCTGAGCCTGGACGAGGTCTTCTCCATGCTCGAGCACACGGTCGTCACCGAGGAGACGGACAAGGGCTCCAACAAGCCGGGCCGCGCTCCGATCACCGAGGTCAACGTCGACTTCGAAGTCGGCGAGTCCGTGACCGTGAACGACGGTCCGTTCGAGACGCTCCCGGCAACGATCTCGGAGATCAAGCTCGAGACCCAGCAGCTGGTGGTGCTCGTGTCGATCTTCGAGCGTGAGACGCCGGTGACCCTCTCGTTCGGTCAGGTCACCAAGATCCAGTAGCATTGAAGCTTCGGCCTCCTTCGGACCGCTTTGACCGGTAGGAGGCCGTCCGGCTGCCGCGCCACGGCGGCCGACCCCCTGACGCACGCTCCTGTGCACCAGGGAAACGCAATGAGAAGAAGGACCCGACATGGCCCCCAAGAAGAAGGTCACCGGCCTCATCAAGCTGCAGATCCAGGCAGGCGCCGCCAACCCGGCACCGCCGATCGGACCCGCGCTTGGTCAGCACGGTGTCAACATCATGGAGTTCTGCAAGGCTTACAACGCGGCGACTGAGTCCCAGCGCGGCAACGTGATCCCTGTGGAGATCACGGTCTACGAAGACCGCTCCTTCACCTTCGTCACGAAGACCCCGCCGGCAGCCGAGCTGATCAAGAAGGCAGCAGGCGTGCAGAAGGGTTCGGCTACCCCGCACACCGTCAAGGTTGCGAAGCTGACCCAGGCGCAGTGCGAGGAGATCGCCGAGCAGAAGATGGTCGACCTGAACGCCAACGACGTTAAGGCCGCCGCCAAGATCATCGCCGGCACCGCCCGCTCCATGGGCATCACCGTCGAGGGCTAAGACCCTCACCCGCTCCGATTCCTCGGGGCACCCCCATCATCAAAATGATCTCGCCGGCCACCGGGCCGTGACGGGACACAGTGGCAGGGTCGAGCGCGACCCATACAGACCACGACTGCATAAGGAGAACAAGCAGATGGCAAAGCGCAGCAAAGCATACGAGGCAGCTGTAGCCAAGATCGAGGACGGCAAGCTGTACTCGCCGGCCGAGGCAGTGGCCCTGGCCAAGGAGACCGGCTCCGCGAAGACGGACGCGACCGTTGAGGTCGCTTTCCGCCTGGGCGTCGACCCGCGCAAGGCGGACCAGATGGTCCGCGGCACGGTCAACCTCCCGCACGGCACCGGCAAGACCGCCACCGTGGTCGTCTTCGCCAACGGTGACAAGGCCGAGGCCGCCAAGGCCGCCGGCGCCGACTTCGTCGGTTCCGATGACCTGATCGAGAAGATCCAGGGCGGCTGGACCGGCTTCGACGCCGCCGTCGCCACCCCGGACCTGATGGGCAAGGTCGGCCGTCTCGGCAAGATCCTCGGCCCGCGTAACCTGATGCCGAACCCGAAGACCGGTACCGTCACCATGGACGTGGCCAAGGCTGTGGGCGACATCAAGGGCGGCAAGATCGACTTCCGCGTCGACAAGCACTCGAACCTGCACTTCATCATCGGCAAGGTGTCCTTCGACGCCCAGAAGCTGGCCGAGAACTACAGCGCGGTCCTCGAAGAGGTCCTCCGCCTGAAGCCGACCTCCTCGAAGGGTCGCTACATCAGCAAGGCCACGGTCGCCACGACCTTCGGCCCGGGCATCCAGGTGGACCCGAACGTCACCAAGGTCGTCGTCGGCTAATCGACAGACCTCAGCCGCATGTGGCCGTCGTCCCTGACCGGGGCGGCGGCCACACGTGTATCACCGGTCGGCGACGCCGAGGTGGCGCGGTTCCGGCGGCCTCACGGTCGGTCGGCACGGTAGATGTAGTGCAGCGGGTCGTCGATGGGATTATCGGGACGCATCGGCGCCTCGGCAACGCGGCGCAGACCGGCCTTCTCCGCTGCCCGCCACGAGGCGGTGTTCGCGGCGACCACGGCGATGAAGACAGCCGGCGCGTCCGGGTAGTCCTGCCACGTGCTTTTCAGCAAGCGGGCGATCATCAGCGTTCCGAGGCCGCGTCCGCGCAGTTCGGGCAGGCCGATGAGGTAGTCGAGTTGAACGGCGCCCGCGGGCAGCTCGACGACGGCGCCGAAGCTGGCGGCCTCGTCGGGGTAGTCGGCGATGGCGGATCGCTGCAGGAGTCCGAAAGGTCGGCCGGACAGGCAGAGCACGAGGTCCTCACCCGGTTCCTCGCCCCGGATGCTCGCGGCGAAGTCGCGCTCGACACCCGCCTGCGTGGAGTCGTGGTTCCACCAGCGCGCTACCGCAGGTTCGCGCAGCCAGCCGGCCAGCAGAGGTAGATCAGCGCGCACAAGTGGTCGCCACGTGAGCTCGGCGTCCGGAAACGACTCCATGCCAACCAGTCTAAGGAGTCAGCGCCAGCGGGCCCCGCGGAGGCAGCGGGGGCCGATTTTGCGCGCGGGCCTCCGGACGGTAGAGTTGTCCCTACCTAAGACCGTCGGTCGGTGTGTGTCCGGAATCTGAGTCATCAGAAGAAGGCGTACATCTGAAAGATCCTCGTAGAGGACGGCCCACGCAGGTGACACTTTCTTCGAAAGCCGCGCGACGTCGTCCTACTGACCGCGATTCCTGAAGCCCTGTGCACCTGCACGGGGCGTTTTTTATGTCCAGCCTACCCAGGCCGGATCTGGCCGACACCCGACACTCACCCCGGAAGGAGGGTTATGGCAACGCCGAACAAGGTCTCCGCAGTTGAGGAGACCATTGCAGACTTCAAGGAGTCGAACGCCGCTGTCCTGACCGAATACCGCGGGCTCTCTGTTGCGCAGCTCAAGGAATTGCGCCGGGCGCTTGGTGCAGACACCAAGTACTCGGTCGTCAAGAACACCCTGACTGGCATCGCTGCCAAGGAAGCCGGCGTCGACGCGTTCGACGGCCAGCTTGCCGGCCCGACCGCCATCGCCTTCATCAAGGGCGATGCAGTTGCCGCAGCCAAGAGCCTGACTGAATTCGCCAAGAGCAACGAGAAGCTGGTCGTCAAGACCGGTTACTTCGAGGGCAAGGCAATGACCGCTGCAGAGGTTGCCGCTCTGGCAGCCCTGGAGTCCCGCGAGCACCAGCTGGCTCGTGTTGCCGGCGTACTGCAGGCTCCGGCCTCCGCAGCCGCCCGCATCATCGAGGCACTGCGCGCCAAGCGCGAAGAGGGCGGCGCTGAAGCTCCCGCCGCAGAGGCCGAGGAAGCACCCGCTGCCGAAGCCGCCGAAGAAGCCTAAAGCTTCTTCCACCCCCTAAAGCACATCTCTGCGGCGCCTAGAGGCGCCGCCCCAAGGAAAGGACGCCACACCATGGCGAAGCTCACCAACGAAGAGCTGCTCGAAGCTTTCAAGGAAATGTCCATCATCGAGCTCTCCGAGTTCGTTTCGGCCTTCGAGGAGACCTTCGAGGTCACCGCTGCTGCCGTCGCCGTTGCTGGCCCGGCCGGTGGCGCAGGCGAAGCCGCTGCTGAGGAGCAAACCGAGTTCGACGTGATCCTCGAAGCCGCTGGCGACAAGAAGATCGGCGTCATCAAGGAGGTCCGCGCACTGACCTCGCTGGGCCTGAAGGAAGCCAAGGAAGTTGTCGACAACGCTCCGAAGGCTGTCCTCGAGGGCGTCGACAAGGACGCAGCCGAGAAGGCCAAGGAGGCCCTCGAGGGCGCCGGCGCCACGGTGACCCTCAAGTAAGTTCCTTCTGGGACTTGCCGAGATTTCATCTCGGCGCAACGGCCCCGCCCGCGTGCACTGTGCACGCCGGCGGGGCCGTTTGCGTTGACCTTCCCACCGCGGGCTATCAGGGAACGTTCAGCGGATTACACTTCGCGCCAAGATTCGCTCCGTAACCTATTCGTTATGAATAGACGTTTGGCGCTGCTCGACGGTCTCCGTCTGGTGGCTGCGCTGATGGTGGTCCTGTACCACTACACGGCGTGGAATCACGGCAACTGGGGGGACGAAGGCGCGCGGGAAACCTGGCCCGGCCTCAGCCAGTTGACCGTCTTCGGCAACCTCGGCGTACCGCTCTTCTTCGTGATCAGCGGGTTTGTCATCCTGCTCTCGAGCTACGGCAAGCGGCCCGCCAAGTTCATCGGCTCGCGCATCGGGCGGCTCTTCCCCGCCTACTGGGTCGCTGTCGTCGCCACCGGTGTGCTCTTGTTCTTCATGTGGCCTGGCGTCGGGGATGACTTCACCTACGGCGACTGGGCGATCAACCTGACCATGATCCAGTCCGCCTTCGACGTCAAAAGCATCGACGGCGTCTACTGGACCCTGTGGGTGGAGATGCGATTCTACGCGTGGATCCTGGCACTCATGCTGCTCGGCTGGCTCACCCCCGGCCGGATCCTGGCCTTCGCCGCGCTGTGGCCGGTCGCCGGCATCTTCGCTGACGCGCTGGGCCTCAGCTTCCTCGAAGACGCGATGCTGAAGCAGCACGCACCCCTCTTCGCCGGCGGCATGGTGCTCTTCCTGATCTACCGCTTCGGGCACACGCCGCTGCGCTGGATCATCCTGGGCACCAACGTGGCGCTCTCCGCGTACTTCACGGGCATCCGCCTCAGCGGCGAGGTCGACTGGCTTGTCGGCTACGAGATCGCCCCCGAGGCCTACTGGCCGATGGTGGTGGCGGTCTTCGCCCTGCTGGCCGTCGTCACCCTGACGCCCGCGGTGAACCTGGACGTGCCGGGGCTGGCCGTCGCGGGCGCGCTCACCTATCCCGTCTACCTCCTGCACCAGATGTGGGGCTGGTGGGGCATCGGCATCCTCTCGGACTACCTGCCGCAGTCCGTCACGCTTGCCGTGGTCATGCTGGTCGTGCTCGTCGCGGCCTACGCCGTCCACCGGTGGGTGGAACGGCCCCTGGGGCGCCCGCTGGCAGGGGCCGTCACCCGCGGCGTCGACCGGTCCGGAGCGTGGCTCAGCGGTGCAACAGCAGCGCTTCGCCCTGCCCTCCTCCGCCGCACAGGCTGACCGCAGCCGTCCCGCCGCCGCGCCGGTCCAGCTCGAGGGCAGCATGCAGCGCGAGCCGCGCGCCGGATGCCCCGATCGGGTGGCCCAAGGCGATGGCGCCGCCGTGGACGTTCGTGCGCTCGAGGGGGTAGTTGAGGTCGATCAGCGACTGGCATGCCACAGCGCCGAACGCCTCGTTGATCTCGATGAAGTCGAGCTCGCGCACGTCGAGGTCGGCCCGGGCCAGCGCCGCTCGGATCGCGTTCGACGGCTGCGAGTGCAGCGAGTTGTCCGGACCGGCCACCTGGCCGGGCTCGCCGATCCGCGCGAGGATGTGCAGTCCGTTCGCCTCGGCGTAGGCGCGGGAGGTGACGACGACGGCGGCAGCGCCGTCGGAGAGCGGCGAGGAGTTGCCCGCCGTGATCGTCCCATCGGCGGCGAACGCCGGACGCAGGCCGCCGAGCGACTCGGTCGTCGTCGTCGGTCGGATGCCCTCGTCTTCGGAGACGACGATCGGATCGCCCTTGCGCTGCGGGACGGGGACGGGGGCGATCTCGGCGTCGAACACGCCATCCTGTTGGGCCCGGTCCGCCCGCTGGTGAGAGAGCGCGGCCACCTCGTCCTGCTCCGCGCGGGTGAGGCCGAGGACAGAGTTCTTGCGCTCGGTGCTGACCCCCATCGAGATCTTGTCGAACGCGTCGGTCAGTCCGTCGTGCGCGACGGAGTCGATCGCCGCGATGTCCCCGTAGGACCAGCCCATGCGGCTGCCGGGCAGCACGTGGGGCGCGTTGGTCATCGATTCCTGGCCGCCGGCAACGACGACGTCTGCCTCGCCGAGGCGCACGAGCCGGGCGGCGTCGGTGATCGCGGCGAGGCCCGAGAGGCACACCTTGTTGATCGTCACGGTCGGCACGTCCCAGCCGATGCCGGCGGCGATCGCGGTCTGCCGCGCCGGATTCTGGCCGGCGCCGGCCTGCACGACCTGGCCGAAGACGACGGCATTCACCGCGCCGGCGTCGAGCCCGGACTTCTCGAGGGCCGCCGTCACGGCGTGGGCCCCCAGCTGGACAGCGGTCAGGGCCGCAAGGCTGCCCTTGAACCGGGTGAACGGGGTGCGGGCGCCGCCGACAATGACCGCTTCGTTGAGGTCAGACACTGATTCTGCTCCGCTCTCTCTGGGTGGTGTGTCGGCCGATACTGGCTCTCCGGCAGCGGCCCGACAAAAGTTAGCCACTATTAACCTAGTGCACGGCCTTCGCGCTGTCGATGGCCGGTTGTCTCGACGCGGCAAAGAATCTCGGCAATACCTTCCGGTGGCAGCGTATCCGTGCCTATACTCAGGGTGTTTCGTCCTGCTTGCAGGACGTGCATCATCAGGCATCGGGGGGGACCCTTTGACAAGGACCCGAAAGCCATGAAGCACGAAGACGTTGGGGACGCTGAAATTCCGCTGGGCACGAGATCCGCGGATCAGGCTGGCGCTGAAGCTACGCGCCGAAGAATTCTCTTTCGACCGTTGCGACGACGACGGTAACCTCCGCCCGGACCGCGCTCTTTCGCGTCCGCGGCCTTCGCTAACCCACCGCTCCGCCGGTTTCACTGAGTGAACGCCTGAGCAGGGTGCCGCAGTCATCAACTCGCTCCTGTCGACCTTTGACGCGCCGACATATCTATGCCAGTTCGCAGAATTAATTGAGCATTCTCCCTGGCACCCGTGCACTCACTCGTATTCTTCAAGAGGACGACATGTCACGACATCTCACCCGCGCACACCGTTCAGGGCTCCGCGGACTCAAATCTATGCTGGCCATGGGGCTTGCGGCGGGACTGATGTTCTCCGGCAGCGTCGCGATGGCCGTGGCGGCAGGGGACGAGTTCCCCGCCGCGACAGAGACCACTACACAGACGGAACCGGACAGCGAGGCGCTCGTTCAGAAGAACGCGAGCGTCGACGAGGAGACTGCTGAAGTCGAAGAGGACGCCGCAGGCGATCCCGCGCAGAAGCAGCAGTCGACGGACGAACATGCCGGCGCAGAGGAACCAGCCGACGAACCGGTCACCGAGGATGACGTGGCGCCGAAGCAGGTGCCGGCCGAGGAGCCTGCGACCGAGGAGTCCGCAACCGAGGAGTCTGCCGCCGAGACGCAAGAGGCACCCCAGCAGAAGAAGGCTCAGGAGCCGACGGCAGACGAGGAGCCGGAGATTCTCTCGGCGGAGGTCGCGTTCCCGTTCGCGTCGCCGAGTGACTTCCAACTCGACTGGCCGTCCGACATTCAGATGTCGACCGACCCGTTCGGCAACGCCGATACCACGGTGTACTCGACGGGTGCCAAGGAGAACGATCTCAGTAGTTGGCAGAACAATGAGTCGGCGGGTGCTCCGGCGAAGGGCGACATCGGCGATACCTGGGTTGCCCAGGAGTTCGTGGGTGACGATGCGTGGATGTGGACTGCGTTCGAGCGGGCCTCGGCTGACGGTTCCAGTGGCTACTACCTGGAACTGAACCAGCTGGCTCCGACGACCAACGGGCACGGGACGGTCGTTCCGGACCGGTCCGTTGGGGATTTGAGGCTGACGTTCCCGACGCAGGGCTCCGGTGCGTTCCAGAACCCTGCGACCATCGAGCGGTGGAACGGTTCCGGTTGGGTGGCCGCGAGCCTGCCGGCCGGGTCGTGGGAGATGGCCGTCTCCGCCGATCTGCTGCTGGTCGAGTTCAAGTTCAACATCTCGGCCATCCTCGGTGGTGACGATGGGTCCCTCAATTGCGGGGACTTCTCCTTCAATCACCTGATGCTGCGTTCCGTGTCGTCTCCGAGTGAGCAGTCGCAGTTGAAGGACTTCTCGAGCGGGTCCATCAACCTGGATTTGTGTGCGGGGTTGAAGATCCTGAAGACGGACGAGTCCGGAAATCCGTTGGGCGGTGCGTCGTTTGAGATTTCGCCGAACCCGTTGCCCGGTGGTGAGGGTGACAGCTTGGTGGTCGTGGACAACGATGCCAATGATGCTGATCCTGCCGACGGGTTCATCGAGTTGGCCGAGGTGAATCCGGGGGAGTACACGGTGACCGAGGTGGTTGCTCCGGATGGGTACCTGTTGCCGGCGGATCGGGATCAGGGTCCGTTGACGGTCGAGCCGGGTGGGAGCGTGACGTTCACGTTCGAGGATCCGGTGGCGTGGGAGCCGCTGACCGTCGAGAAGTCGATCGACGCCTCCTACCAGGTCGACTACACGTGGGACATCGAGAAGTCGGTGGATCAGACCTTGATCGAGCAGGCCGGGACGACTGCCGACTTCACCTATCTCGTCAGCGTGAGCGAGGGTGAACGCACCGCGTCGGACTTCGTCGCGAGCGGCTCGATCACGGTGGACAACCCGAATGCGGGTGCTGTGGTGGCCACGGTCGAGGACGTGCTCGGTGACGGGACGGTGTGTGTGGTCGACGCGGTTGATGTCTCGGGTGCTGACGGGCTGCAGGTCGAGTTCGGTGCCGGGGAGACGGTGCTTGATTACGAGTGCGAGATCGGCGCCGAACCGGAATCCGATTCCGGCTCCAATACCGTAACGTTGACCTGGAGCAATGCGGACTACCCGCAGGAGCAGTCGCACGTCGACGATCCGAAGAACGCCGGCGAGGCGTCGGCCACTGATTCGGTCGATTTCACGTGGACGGTGAACGAGACGGACAAGACGGTCACCGTCGAGGACAGCCAGTTCGAGTTTGATCCGGCGTGGGAGATCACGTGGTCGGGTGAGGGCACGGTGCATGAGCAGGAGTACACGCTGGAGCGTGAGGTTCCTGCTGGTGAGTGCCAGACGTTCGAGAACACCGCGACGATCGTCGAGACGGGCCAGTCCGACGACGCCGAGGCGACGTTGTGTGTGGGTGCGGATCTGGTGGTGGAGAAGAACGTGATCCACAGTTTCGATCGCACGTATCTGTGGGATATCGAGAAGAGAGTTCTCGGTGAGCAGCCGTTCGCGGCTGATCCGGAGACCGGGGATGTCACGGTCGAGTACGAGGTGACGGTCAGCCCGAATTCGTTCCAGGATTCGGGGTGGGCGATGAGTGGTGAGATCACGGTCGCCAATCCGAACGACTGGCAGGACATCGAGACGACGGTGAGCGACGCCGTCGATATTGGTGGCGGCGCCGAGTGTGTGGTGATGGACGCTACGCGGCTGATCGGGGCCAGTGAGAGCCAGACCTTCGACTACAACTGCACGTTCACGAGCGAGCCCGCGTACGAGGGTGAGAACGTGGCGACGGCGGTGTGGGATGCAGACGCCGCGTTCACGCCGACCGGCGAAGCCACCGGCACCGCGGCAGTCGCCGCCGAGGCCTGGTCGGTCACGCCGATCAATGACACGGTCGTCGTCGAAGACGACCACTTCACCTTCGATCCGGCCTGGGAAGTCACGTGGTCGGAAGGCATGGAACCGGAGACTCGCACGTACGAACTGACGTGGAACGTGGGCGAGGCCGGTACGTGTGCTGAGTTCGTCAACGTTGCCAGTGTCATTGGCGAAGAGGGACTGCCGTTGGCTGAGGACGACGCTCTTGCCGAGGCCTGCCGGGAAGCCCCGTTGGTGGTCGAGAAGACTGTTGATGGTTCCTTTGATCGGACGTATTTGTGGGATGTGACCAAGGAGCGTGCTGAGGGTGTCGATGAGTTTGTCGATGCTGATGAGAACGGTGAGGCGACGGTCCCGTATCTGATCTCGGTTTCGAGTGAGGGTTATGCCGATGATGGTTTCGAGCTGGGTGGGACGATCACGATCGAGAACCCGAACACGTTTGAGTCGGGTTGGATTGTTGCTGAGGTTCAGGACACGGTCTCGATCGAGTCCCTGGTGTGCACGGTCGAGGACGAGGACCTGAATGAGGATGGCACGGTCACGATCGCGCCGAACAGCACGGTCGAACTCGATTACACGTGTACGACCGAGGGTGTGAGCGCCGAGAGTGAGGGTGAGAACACCGCGGTGGTGACGTGGCATGAGGGTGAGCGGTCCGCAACCAGCGGCCCGGTCCCGTTCGAGTTCGAGCTGGATGCCGAGACGGATCGCACGGTTGATGTGTACGACGACGAGGCGGTGCCCGGTTCCGAGGGTGAGCTCCTCGGCACGGTGTCTTGGGACGAGGTTGATCACGAGGACCCGTCGTGGTCGAAGGACTTCGAGCAGGAGCTGACGTTCACGGTGGATTCGGGGACGTGTGAGTCGTTCACGAACACGGCGTGGGTCGTGGTCACGGGTGAGAACCCGCAGGATGATGCGGACGTGACGGTCTGTCACGAGGCGGATCTGCTGGTCTCGAAGACGGCGGATGCGAGCTACGACCGCCTGTACCTGTGGGAGATCGCTAAGGAGGTCGACCGGAGCAAGGTGACGGTCGCTCATGATGGTGCTGCTCCTGAGTTCGAGTACCTGGTCTCGGCGACGCCGGGTGGGGTCGAGGACTCGGGGTGGATGCTTTCCGGTGAGATCGAGGTGGTGAATCCGAACTCGGAGGAGTTGGGTACGATCACGGCCACGGTCGTGGATGTGCCCGGTGTTGAGGGGATCGAGTCCTGTGAGGTCGTTGGCGGCGAGGAAGTCGTGATCGATCCGGGAGAGTCCGTGGTCCTGGCGTACGAGTGCGTGATTGATGGGCAGCCGGCGTACGAGGGTGAGAACACCGTGGAGGTCGCCTGGGATGGCGGGTCGGTCACGGCGGGTACTGCGGTGGTCTTTGATCTGGAGGCCGAGACCGATAAGACGGTTGAGGTGGTTGATGATCAGACGAATCCGGGTGCTGATCCGGTGGTGTTGGGTTCGGCGGACTGGAATGCGGAGGGTGAGGCGACGGAGTTTGAGTATGTGTTGACTCATGATGCCAAGGCTGGTCAGTGTGCTTCGTTCACGAACACGGCGATGATCGTGGAGACGGGGGCGCAGGCGCAGGCGGAGGTGGAGACGTGTCGTGAGGCGGCACCTGCTCCGACACCGACACCGGGGCCGCTGCCGAAGACGGGCGCCCAGGCGGGGTGGCTGGCTCTGGTGGGACTCGGATTGCTGATCGCCGGAGCCGTGGCGATGATCGCCCGGAACCGCCGCAACGCCTGAAGGAGGCTGCAGTCGTTGACTGACTGATGGCGACTAAGCGCAGCGGACACGCTGCAGTGACGCGGGGCGGGCCGTGCTCTCGGAAAACGGGGGTGCGGTCCGCTCCGCGTCGTCCTGTGCGATGTGAGGCCTTGCACAACGTGTTCTTCGCCACCTACCATGAGTGTAGCGATAATCGAACGTGTAGTTCGTTTATAGAACACATCATGGGTGGCGTCACCCGACGTGAATCCGCCCGCACAACGAAGTGAGGACCATCCCGTGCATTTCCACCATCACGGCTACGTCTCCGGGGACCCGCGAGTCCAGCCGGCCGCCGGTACCGGAATCGATCGCCCCGACGAGCTGCCCGATCAGATGGACGTGCTGATCGTCGGAACAGGCCCGGCAGGGATGCTCACGGCCGCCCAGCTGTCGCGCTTCCCCGGAGTCAACACCCGCATCATCGAGCGCCGGCCCGGGCGGCTCGCGATCGGTCAGGCCGACGGCATCCAGGCACGTAGCGTGGAGACGTTCCAGGCTTTTGGATTCGCCGAGCGCATTACCGCCGAGGCCTATGCCATCACGGAGATGGCCTTCTGGAAGCCGGATCCTGCCGATCCGTCCAAGATCGTGCGTACGGCACGGACCATTGACGATCCGGCGGGGATCAGCGAGTTCCCGCACCTGATCGTCAATCAGGCCCGCGTGCTCGACTACTTCGCGGAGTTTATGGCCAACTCGCCGACCCGCATGAAGCCGGACTACGGGTACGAGTTCAAGGACCTGACCGACACCGGCGCGGGGGAGTACCCGATCGAGGTGACGCTCGTTCGAACCGCCGGCGACGAGGCGGGCAGCGAGCGCGTCGTCCGCGCCAAGTACGTGGTGGGTTCTGACGGGGCGCGCAGCAAGGTGCGCTCTGCTATCGGCTGCACGCTCGACGGCGACCAGGCCAATCACGCGTGGGGCGTCATGGACGTGCTCGCCGAGAGTGACTTCCCGGACATCCGGCTCAAGTGCGCGATCCAGTCCGGCAGCGGTGGCAGCATCCTGCTCATTCCACGTGAGGGCGGCCACCTCTTCCGGATGTATGTCGACCTCGGCGAGGTTCCCGCGGGCGATCACGGGGCCGTGCGGAAGACCACGATCGAGCAGATCATCGCGAAGGCCAACGAGATCGTGCACCCTTACACGGTCGACGTGCGCGACGTCGCGTGGCACAGCGTCTACGAGGTCGGCCACCGGCTCACTGACCGGTTCGACGACGTCCGTGCCGCAGACCGCGGCACCCGCACGCCGCGCGTCTTCATCACCGGAGACGCCTGCCATACGCACAGCGCTAAGGCCGGGCAGGGCATGAACGTCTCGATGCAGGACGGTTTCAACCTCGGCTGGAAGCTCGGTCATGTGCTCGAGGGCCGTGGACCGGCCTCGCTGCTGTCGACCTACTCGGAGGAGCGCCAGGTGGTCGCCCAGGACCTCATCGACTTCGACAAGCAGTGGTCCACGCTCATGGCCAAGCGCCCGGAGGAGTTCGAGGACCCCTCGGAGCTCGAGGACTTCTACGTCCGCACGGCGGAATTCCCCGCGGGTTTCATGACCGAGTACGCCCCGTCACTGCTCGTGGCGGCGCCCACGCACCAGGACCTCGCCACCGGATTCCCTATCGGCAAGCGGTTCAAGTCCTCCCCGGTCGTGCGCGTGGCCGATTCGAACCCCAAGCAGCTCGGGCACCTCGCCGAGGCCGACGGTCGCTGGCGCATCTACGTCTTCGCCGACCGCCCGGAGGCCGGGGCGCCGTCGGCGACTGCCGAGTTCGCGAACTGGCTGACGACGGCGGCGGAGTCACCGCTCGCGGCGACGCCCGCAGGAGGTGACGACGACGCGTGGTTCGACGTGAAGGTCGTCTACCAGCAGGCGCACGCGGACATCGACATCAACGCGGTGCCGGCGGCCTTCCGCCCGAAGGTCGGGCCCTTCGCGCTGACCCATCTTGAGAAGATCTTCGGCGTCCTGGAGGGCGATGACATCTTCGACGCCCGCGGGATCAGCCGCGACGGCGCCGTCGTCGTCGTCCGCCCGGACCACTACGTGGCGAACGTGCTGCCGCTGACGGCCACGGGCGAGTTGGCGGACTTCTTCCGGCCACTGCTCGCGGTGTAGCGGGCGGTTCGACGGGGCGGCCCGGTTCGGGGGAGAGTCCCCACACCGGGCCGCGCGGGGTTTGTCAACCGGCGGCTGGACATGCTAGGTGGCCGGGTGTAGTATGGAGCTTTGCGTCTTCCCTCTTTACCTTCTGGCCTTCATATAGCGGTGGGCCCGATACCCATGGTTTAGCCCGGGGCAATCGTTAATAGCGAATGCTCTGGGCTGTCAGTCATGTGTCGGGGGAGGCGCTCGGAAACCTGACGGTCTGTGGAAGGATCCATCTTGGTCGCCTCGAGCACCTCTCAAAACGTAACCGCTAGTTCGGCGCGGTCCGCGGAAGCGGCTGGTCGAATTTCATTCGCAAAGATCCATGAGCCCTTGGATGTGCCTAACCTGTTGGCACTCCAGACCGAGAGCTTCGACTGGCTCGTCGGCAACGAACGCTGGAAGAACCGCGTCGCCCAGGCTCTGGCCGTAGGCGATGAGGGCGTCGCCGACGTCTCCGGCCTGGCGGAGATCTTCGAGGAGATCTCCCCGATCGAGGACTTCCAGGAGACCATGTCTCTGAGCTTCTCGGAGCCGGAGTTCGCCGACCCGAAGTACACCGAGGCCGAGTGCAAGGATCGCGACGCGACCTACTCCGCCCCCCTGTACGTCAAGGCCGAGTTCATGAACAACAACACGGGCGAGATCAAGCAGCAGACCGTGTTCATGGGCGACTTCCCGCTGATGACGGAGAAGGGCACGTTCATCATCAACGGCACCGAGCGTGTCGTCGTGTCCCAGCTGGTCCGCTCCCCGGGCGCCTACTTCGAGCGCACGCCGGACAAGACCTCCGATAAGGACATCTTCACCGCCAAGGTCATCCCGTCCCGCGGTGCATGGCTCGAGCTCGAGATCGACAAGCGCGACCAGGTCGGCGTCCGCCTCGACCGCAAGCGCAAGCAGTCCGTCACGGTCCTGCTCAAGGCCCTCGGCTGGAGCGAAGCCCGCATCCTCGAGGAGTTCGGCAACTACGAGTCGATCCGCGCCACCCTCGAGAAGGACACCACGGAGACGCAGGAGGAAGCCCTCCTCGACATCTACCGCAAGCTGCGTCCGGGCGAGCCGCCGACAGTCGACGCCGCCCAGAACCTGCTGGACAACCTGTACTTCAACCCGAAGCGCTACGATCTGGCCAAGGTCGGCCGCTACAAGATCAACCGCAAGCTCGGCGTAGACAAGCCGCTCTCCGGCCCGGGTGCCTCGGTGCTCGGCAACGACGACATCGTCGCGATGATCAAGTTCCTCGTCGCGCTGCACGCCGGCGAGGACACGATCAAGGGTGTTCGCAATGGCGAAGACGTCGACGTCCGCGTCGAGGTCGACGACATCGACCACTTCGGCAACCGCCGTATCCGCGCCGTCGGCGAGCTCATCGAGAACCAGGTCCGCACGGGCCTGTCTCGCATGGAGCGCGTCGTCCGCGAGCGCATGACTACGCAGGACGTCGAGGCCATCACGCCGCAGACGCTGATCAACATCCGCCCGGTCGTCGCTGCGATCAAGGAGTTCTTCGGGACCTCCCAGCTGTCGCAGTTCATGGACCAGAACAACCCGCTCGCCGGCCTGACGCACAAGCGTCGTCTGTCCGCGCTGGGCCCGGGTGGTCTGTCCCGCGACCGCGCCGGCATGGAGGTCCGCGACGTGCACCCGTCGCACTACGGCCGCATGTGCCCGATCGAGACCCCTGAAGGCCCGAACATCGGCCTCATCGGCTCGCTCGCGACCTACGCACGCATCAACGCTTTCGGCTTCATCGAGTCGCCGTACCGCAAGGTCGTCGACGGCAAGGTCACCGAAGAGGTCCGCTACCTCACGGCCGACGATGAGCTCGAGGCCCTGATCGCTCAGGCCAACGCTCCGCTGACGGAGGACCAGTTCTTCGCCGAGGACCTCGTCCTCGCCCGTGAGCGTGGCGGTGGCGGCGAGCCCGTGCTGGCCGCCCCGTCCGAGATCGATTTCATGGACGTCTCGCCGCGCCAGATGGTTTCCGGCGCCACGGCCCTGATCCCGTTCCTCGAGCACGACGATGCCAACCGCGCCCTCATGGGTGCGAACATGCAGCGTCAGGCTGTCCCGCTGCTGCAGTCGGAGTCCCCGATCGTCGGCACGGGCATGGAGAAGTACGTCGCGGTCGACGCCGGTGACTCCATCACCGCCGACAAGCCGGGCGTCGTCACCGACGTCTCCGCCGACCTCGTCATCGTCATGAACGACGACGGCACCGAGACGGCCTACCCGATCATGAAGTTCGCCCGCTCGAACCAGGGCAACGCGTACAACCAGCGCGTTATGGTCTCCGAGGGCGACCGCGTCGAGTACCAGTCGCTCATCGCCGACGGCCCGTCCACCGACAAGGGCGAGCTCGCACTGGGCAAGAACCTCCTGGTGGCGTTCATGTCCTGGGAGGGTCACAACTTCGAGGATGCGATCATCCTCTCCCAGCGCATGGTCTCGGAAGATGTCCTCACCTCGATCCACATCGAGGAGCACGAGGTCGACGCCCGCGACACGAAGCTCGGCGCCGAGGAGATCACCCGGGACATCCCGAACGTCTCCGAAGAGGTTCTCTCGCAGCTCGACGAGCGCGGCATCATCCACATCGGTGCTGAGGTCGAAGCCGGCGACATCCTCGTCGGTCGCGTCACGCCCAAGGGCGAGACGGAGCTGACCCCGGAGGAGCGCCTGCTGCGCGCAATCTTCGGCGAGAAGTCCCGCGAAGTCCGCGACACCTCCCTGAAGGTGCCGCACGGCGAGTCGGGTACCGTCATCGGCATCCGCATCTTCGACCGCGACAACGACGACGAGCTGCCCCCGGGCGTGAACCAGCTGGTGCGCGTGTACGTGGCGCAGAAGCGCAAGATCACGGACGGCGACAAGCTCGCCGGCCGCCACGGAAACAAGGGCGTCATCTCGCGCATCCTGCCCGTCGAGGACATGCCGTTCCTCGAGGACGGCACGCCGGTCGACGTCATCCTGAACCCGCTGGGTGTTCCGGGTCGTATGAACATCGGCCAGGTCCTGGAGATCCACCTCGCGTGGGCCGCCAAGCAGGGCTGGAAGATCGAGGGCGAGCCGGAGTGGATCAAGAAGCTCCCGAACCTGCCGCGCGAGTCCGGGCCGACCACGGTCGCCACCCCGGTCTTCGACGGCGCGGAAGAGGACGAGGTCCGCGGTCTGCTCGACCACACGACGCCGACCCGCGATGGCGATCGTCTGATCGGCAACAGCGGCAAGGCCCGCCTGTTCGACGGCCGCTCCGGTGAGCCGCTTCCGGACCCGGTCTCGGTTGGCTACATGTACATCCTGAAGCTGCACCACCTCGTCGACGACAAGATCCACGCGCGTTCGACCGGACCGTACTCCATGATCACGCAGCAGCCGCTGGGTGGTAAGGCCCAGTTCGGTGGCCAGCGCTTCGGTGAGATGGAAGTCTGGGCCCTCGAGGCCTACGGCGCCGCCTACACGCTGCAGGAACTGTTGACGATCAAGTCCGATGACATTCACGGCCGCGTGAAGGTCTACGAGGCGATCGTCAAGGGCGAGAACATCCCGGAGCCCGGCGTTCCGGAATCGTTCAAGGTGCTCATCAAGGAAATGCAGTCGCTGTGCCTGAACGTCGAGGTTCTCTCCTCGGACGGCACGACGATTGAAATGCGTGACTCGGACGAAGAAGTCTTCCGGGCCGCGGAAGAACTCGGCATCGACCTTTCCCGGGCCGAGCCGAACTCCGTAGAAGAGGTCTAGGTCGACCGGCGGGTCCCGGCACATGAGCCGGGCACCCGCCGTCGTACCCGAACTTTTCATCCCGGGGCGGTCCGCCCGCCCCAGCGAAGACTTCAGAGAACAAGAGAGATAGGGACCATATGTCCAGCGAATCCTCCTTCGGCCTCATGCGCATTGGCCTCGCTACCGTTGAAGAAATCCACGAGTGGAGCTACGGCGAGGTAAAGAAGCCGGAAACCATCAACTACCGCACCCTCAAGCCCGAGAAGGACGGCCTCTTCTGCGAGAAGATCTTCGGCCCCTCGCGCGACTGGGAATGCTACTGCGGTAAGTACAAGCGTGTGCGCTTCAAGGGCATCATCTGCGAGCGTTGTGGCGTTGAGGTCACGCGTGCCAAGGTGCGCCGTGAGCGCATGGGCCACATCGAGCTCGCCGCTCCCGTGACGCACATCTGGTACTTCAAGGGTGTTCCCTCGCGCCTCGGCTACCTGCTCGACCTGGCACCGAAGGATCTTGAGAAGATCATCTACTTCGCCGCCTACATGATCACCTCGGTCGACGAGGATCGTCGCCACGCCGAGCTGCCGAACCTTCAGGCCCAGCACGATCTCGAGCGCAAGAACCTCGTCGAGACCCGCGACTCGGACATCGCCGCGATCGCCAAGGACCTCGAGGACGACCTCGCGCGCCTCGAGGCCGAAGGCGCCAAGGCTGCCGAGAAGAAGAAGGCCCGCGACGCCGCAGACAAGACGATGGCTCAGGTCCGCAAGCGTGCGGACGCGACCATCGAGCGCCTCGAGCAGGTCTGGGACCGCTTCAAGAACCTCAAGGTCGCCGACCTCGAGGGCGACGAGGGCCTGTTCCGCGCCATGCGTGAGAAGTACGGCCTGTTCTTCGAGGGCCACATGGGCGCAGAAGCGATCAAGAAGCGCCTGGAGTCCTTCGACATGGAGGCGGAAGCCGACATGCTGCAGGACATCATCAAGAACGGCAAGGGCCAGCGCAAGACGCGTGCCCTGAAGCGCCTCAAGGTCGTCAACGCGTTCCTGACCACGAACAACAGCCCGCTGGGCATGGTCCTGGACGCCGTCCCGGTCATCCCGCCGGAGCTGCGCCCGATGGTCCAGCTGGACGGTGGCCGCTTCGCGACCTCCGACCTCAACGACCTGTACCGTCGCGTGATCAACCGCAACAACCGTCTGAAGCGTCTCCTCGATCTCGGCGCGCCCGAGATCATCGTGAACAACGAGAAGCGCATGCTTCAGGAGGCCGTCGACTCGCTGTTCGACAACGGCCGTCGCGGCCGTCCGGTCACCGGGCCGGGCAACCGCCCGCTCAAGTCGCTCTCCGACATGCTCAAGGGCAAGCAGGGACGTTTCCGTCAGAACCTGCTCGGCAAGCGCGTCGACTACTCGGGCCGTTCGGTCATCGTCGTCGGCCCGCAGCTGAAGCTGCACCAGTGTGGTCTGCCCAAGCAGATGGCCCTGGAGCTCTTCAAGCCGTTCGTGATGAAGCGCCTGGTTGACCTCAACCACGCGCAGAACATCAAGAGCGCCAAGCGCATGGTCGAGCGCTACCGTCCGCAGGTCTGGGACGTGCTCGAGGAGATCATCACCGAACACCCGGTGCTGCTCAACCGTGCACCCACCCTGCACCGTCTGGGCATCCAGGCGTTCGAGCCGCAGCTCGTCGAGGGCAAGGCCCTGCAGCTGCACCCGCTCGTCTGTGCCGCGTTCAACGCCGACTTCGACGGCGACCAGATGGCAGTGCACCTGCCGCTGTCGCCGGAGGCTCAGGCCGAGGCGCGCATCCTGATGCTGTCCTCGCACAACATCCTGAAGCCGTCCGACGGTCGCCCGGTCGCCCTGCCTTCGCAGGATATGATCATCGGCCTTCACCACCTCACCACCAAGCGTGAGGGGGAGAAGGGTGAAGGCCGCGTCTTCACCTCGGTCGCCGAGGCGATCATGGCGCACGACGCCGGCGAGCTGCACCTGAACGCCGTCGTCCGGATTCGGGTCTCCGACTTCGCACCCTCCGCGGAGCAGCCCGCTCCCGAGGGCTGGGAGCCGGGCACCCCGGCGCTCATCGAGACGTCCCTCGGACAGGTCATCTTCAACGACACCCTGCCGCTGGACTACCCGTGGGTCGAGCACGTCGCCGGCAAGGACGCCCTCTCCGAGATCGTCAACGATCTCGCCGAGCGCTACCCGAAGGTCGAGGTCGCCCAGGCGCTCGACAACCTGAAGGACGCCGGTTTCTACTGGGCGACCCGCTCGGGCGTCACGGTTGCCATCTCGGACGTGTCCTCGAACATGAACAAGGCCGAGATCCTCGCTCCGTACGAGGAGCAGGCGCTCAAGGTTCAGGCTCAGTTCGACAAGGGCCTCATTGCGGATGACGAGCGCCGTACCGAGCTGGTCGACATCTGGACCAAGGCGACCGATGAGGTTGCTGAGGCGATGAAGAACGGCATGGAGACGCTCAACACCATCAACCGCATGGTCACCTCGAAGGCCCGTGGTAACTGGCTGCAACTGCGTCAGATCGCCGGTATTCGTGGACTGGTGTCGAACCCGAAGGGTGACATCATCCCGCGTCCGATCAAGTCCTCTTACCGTGAAGGCCTCACGGTTCTCGAGTACTTCATCGCGACGCACGGTGCGCGTAAGGGTCTGGCCGATACGGCGCTGAAGACCGCCAACTCGGGCTACCTCACGCGTCGTCTGGTCGACGTCTCGCAGGACGTCATCGTCCGCGAGCACGACTGCGGTACGGAGCGCGGCCTGATGGTCGCGGTCTCGACCGTCGACGAGCTCGGTACCGTGCGCAAGCACGAGACCGTCGAGAACTCGGCCTACACCCGCACGCTGGCCGTCGACGTCACCGACGCCGAGGGCAACGTGCTGGCAGCGGCCGGTGCCGACGTGGGCGACGTGCTGATCGAGCAGCTCTTCCAGGCTGGCGTGGAGGAGATCAAGGTGCGCTCCGTGCTCACCTGCGAGTCCGTCGTCGGAACCTGCGCGCTCTGCTACGGCCGCTCCCTGGCGACCGGCAAGACCGTAGACATCGGCGAGGCCGTTGGCATCATCGCCGCCCAGTCCATCGGTGAGCCGGGTACCCAGCTGACGATGCGTACCTTCCACACCGGTGGTGTCGCCTCCGCAGACGACATCACCCAGGGTCTGCCCCGTATTCAAGAGCTCTTCGAAGCCCGTACCCCGAAGGGTGTCGCCCCGATCTCCGAGGTCGCCGGCCGCATCACCATCGAGGACGGCGAGAAGCAGCTGCGGATCGTGGTCACCCCTGACGACGGCTCCGAGGACATCGCCTACCCGATCCTGCGTCGTGCACGCATGCTGGTCGTCGACGGCGATCACGTGCAGGTCGGCCAGCAGCTGGTTGCCGGTGCGATCGACCCGAAGCAGGTGCTGCGTGTGCTCGGCCCGCGCGAGGCGCAGAAGTTCCTGGTCCGCGAGGTCCAGAACGTCTACCAGTCGCAGGGTGTGGGCATCCACGACAAGCACGTCGAGGTCATCGTCCGCCAGATGCTCCGTCGCATCACGGTGATCGAGCAGGGCGGCACCGACCTGCTGCCGGGCGAGCTCGCCGATCGCGTCCGCTTCACCGCGGAGAACCGCAAGGCGATCTCCGAGGGCCAGACTCCGGCCTCCGGTCGTGACGAGCTCATGGGTATCACCAAGGCCTCGCTGGCGACCGACTCGTGGCTCTCCGCCGCATCCTTCCAGGAGACCACGCGTGTCCTGACCCAGGCTGCGATGGAAGCCAAGAGCGACCCGCTGCTCGGCCTCAAGGAGAACGTGATCATCGGTAAGCTGATCCCGGCCGGCACCGGCCTGGACCGCTACACCAAGGTCAACGTCGATCCGACTGAAGAGGCGAAGGCCAACCTCTTCACCGGACCGAGCGCGTTCACCGGCTTCGACTACGAAGGTGTCGACGCCGGCCTGAGCCCGGAGTTCACGGCCATCCCGATGGATGACTACGACATGGGCTCGGACTTCCGCTAAACCGGGAGACAAGTCGTCTAGGCGACTGAGGCCATGAAACGGGGCGGTACCACTGCGTGTGGTACCGCCCCGTTCCGTCTGTCTGAGCTTTAACACGTCGTCGCGCTCGATTCGATTAAGCCGCGCCGATCGTGCTATGGTGAAGTCAATTGTTTTATGTGTGGCAAAGGGACTCGGTCCGGGTTGCGGGGAAATTGCGCAACGAATGCCACACTTTTGCACGCCTACGGTCGATTCCGCTTCCGTTGCGTCGCGATGAAACGACCAAGTAGCAGCGCCGACGTAGAACGTAGGTTGTCGGTGCGGCATGTCAAAGAAACCGGAGGACACGAAAGTGCCTACTATTCAGCAGCTGGTCCGCAAGGGCCGCTCGCCGAAGGTCAACAAGACCAAGGCTCCCGCCCTTAAGGGCGACCCGATGCGCCGTGGCGTGTGCACCCGTGTGTACACCACCACCCCGAAGAAGCCGAACTCGGCGCTCCGCAAGGTCGCCCGCGTGCGCCTTTCCGGCGGCGTTGAGGTCACCGCGTACATCCCCGGCGTTGGCCACAACCTGCAGGAGCACTCCATCGTGCTCGTTCGCGGCGGCCGCGTGAAGGACCTCCCGGGTGTCCGTTACAAGATCGTCCGTGGCGCACTCGACACGCAGGGCGTGAAGGATCGTAAGCAGGCTCGTTCCCGCTACGGCGCGAAGAAGGAGAAGAAGTAATGCCTCGTAAGGGTCCCGCTCCGAAGCGCCCCCTCGTCGCCGATCCGGTGTACGGATCCCCGTTGGTCACGCAGCTGATCAACAAGGTTCTGGTCGACGGCAAGAAGTCCACCGCCGAGCGCATCGTTTACGGTGCCCTTGCCGGTGCAGAGGCCAAGACCGGTTCTGACCCGGTCGCCACCCTCAAGAAGGCCATGGACAACGTCCGCCCGGCCCTCGAGGTTCGCTCCCGCCGCGTCGGTGGCGCCACCTACCAGGTCCCGGTCGACGTCAAGCCGGGCCGCTCCACCGCACTGGCCCTCCGCTGGCTGGTCGGTTACTCCAAGGACCGTCGCGAGAAGACGATGATCGAGCGTCTCATGAACGAGATCCTCGACGCATCGAACGGTCTCGGTGCCGCTGTGAAGCGCCGCGAGGACACCCACAAGATGGCCGAGTCCAACAAGGCCTTCGCTCACTACCGCTGGTAAAAATGATTTGAGGACGACGGCGGCTGCAGGCACTCGGTGCCTCGGCCGTCGTCGTCCCCGAGTCGACAGACAAAGGGAGACAACGTGGCACAGGATGTGCTCACCGACCTCAAGAAGGTCCGCAACATCGGCATCATGGCCCACATCGATGCCGGTAAGACCACCACGACGGAACGCATCCTCTTCTACACGGGTGTGAATCACAAGATCGGCGAGACGCACGACGGCGCCTCGACGACCGACTGGATGGAACAGGAGAAGGAGCGCGGCATCACGATCACCTCGGCTGCCGTCACCTGCTTCTGGGACAACAACCAGATCAACATCATCGACACCCCTGGCCACGTTGACTTCACCGTCGAGGTGGAGCGCGCGCTCCGCGTCCTCGATGGCGCCGTTGCCGTGTTCGACGGCAAGGAAGGTGTCGAGCCGCAGTCGGAGACCGTTTGGCGTCAGGCCGACAAGTACGACGTCCCGCGCATCTGCTTCGTCAACAAGATGGACAAGATGGGCGCCGACTTCTACTTCACCGTCGACACCATCGTGAACCGCCTGGGCGCGACCCCGCTGGTCATGCAGCTGCCGATCGGCTCCGAGTCCGACTTCGTCGGCGTCGTCGACCTCGTCACCATGAAGGCCCTCGTGTGGCCGGGCGACTCCAAGGGTGACGTCACCATGGGTGCCGCCTACGAGACCCGCGAGATCCCCGAGGACCTCCAGGAGCGTGCTGAGGAGTACCGCGCGAAGCTCGTCGAGCAGGTCGCGGAGTCCTCCGACGAGCTCATGGAGAAGTTCCTCGAGGGCGAAGAGATCACCATCGAGGAGCTGAAGGCTGGCATTCGCCAGATGACGGTCACCTCGCAGGCCTACCCGGTCTTCTGTGGTTCCGCCTTCAAGAACCGCGGTGTGCAGCCCATGCTCGACGCCGTGATCGACTACCTGCCGGCGCCGTTCGACGTGCCGCCGATGATCGGTCACAACCCGAACAACGAGGAAGAGGAGATCACTCGCAAGCCGAGCCAGGACGAGCCGTTCTCGGCTCTGGCCTTCAAGATCGCCTCGCACCCGTTCTTCGGTCAGCTCACCTTCATCCGCGTCTACTCCGGCCAGGCCGTTCCGGGCGTGCAGGTGCTGAACACCACGAAGGGCAAGAAGGAACGCATCGGCAAGATGTTCCAGATGCACTCCAACAAGGAGAACCCGGTCGAAGAGATCGTGGCTGGCCACATCTACGCCGTCATCGGCCTGAAGGACGTCACCACTGGTGACACCCTCAGCGCCTCGGACGCCCCGATCGTCCTCGAGTCGATGACCTTCCCGGAGCCTGTGATCTCCGTGGCCATCGAGCCGAAGACCAAGGGCGACCAGCAGAAGCTGTCGACCGCCATCCAGAAGCTTGCCGCTGAGGACCCGACCTTCACGGTCTCCCTCAACGAGGACACCGGGCAGACCGAGATCGGCGGCATGGGCGAGCTCCACCTGGACATCCTGGTGGACCGCATGCGCCGCGAGTTCAAGGTCGAGGCGAACGTCGGCAAGCCGCAGGTCGCGTACCGTGAGACCATCAAGAAGGCCGTGGACAAGGTCGACTACACGCACAAGAAGCAGACCGGTGGTTCGGGTCAGTTCGCTAAGGTGCAGGTCGCTTTCGAGCCGCTCGACACCCAGGAAAACGACGGCGAGCTCTACGAGTTCAAGAACGCCGTCACGGGTGGCCGCATCCCGCGCGAGTACATCCCCTCGGTCGACGCCGGTATCCAGGACGCCATGCAGTTCGGCATCCTCGCCGGTTACCCGGTCGTCGGCGTCAAGGCCACGCTGCTTGACGGTGCGTACCACGACGTCGACTCTTCGGAAATGGCGTTCAAGCTCGCCGGTTCCCAGGTCTTCAAGGAAGGCGCACGCCGCGCCAACCCGGTGATCCTGGAGCCGGTCATGGCCGTCGAGGTCCGTACTCCCGAGGAGTACATGGGTGATGTCATCGGTGACCTGAACTCCCGTCGTGGACAGATCCAGTCCATGGAGGATGCGCAGGGCGTCAAGGTCGTCAAGGCCCAGGTTCCGCTGTCCGAGATGTTCGGCTACATCGGCGACCTGCGCTCGCGCACCCAGGGCCGCGCTGTCTACAGCATGGAGTTCGACAGCTACGCCGAGGTCCCCAAGGCTGTTGCCGAGGAGATCATCCAGAAGTCCCGCGGCGAATAATCGCCCACGGATCAATGACCAGTCCGAAACCGCGTACAGTGGCGGAGGACATCGAGTCGGGGTGGCCAACTGGCCACCCCGACTCGGGGCGGACTGATGGGCCCGGATCAAAACGGGCGCTGAGGGAAACCAAAATTTAGCGAAATATTCAAGCCCCCAGTAGACTTGCATGAGTTTCGTCCACGAACCGCGTGGGCGGGGTAAGTCTTCTGAATACGTTCTAGGAGGAACCTGTGGCGAAGGCAAAGTTCGAGCGGACTAAGCCGCACGTCAACATCGGCACCATCGGTCACGTTGACCACGGTAAGACCACGTTGACTGCTGCCATTTCCAAGGTGCTTGCTGACAAGTACCCGGATCTGAATGAGCAGCGCGATTTCGGCGCCATCGACTCCGCTCCGGAGGAGCGCCAGCGCGGCATCACGATCAACATCGCGCACATCGAGTACCAGACCGAGGCGCGTCACTACGCCCACGTGGACGCCCCGGGCCACGCGGACTACGTGAAGAACATGATCACCGGTGCTGCTCAGATGGACGGTGCCATCCTCGTTGTGGCCGCCACTGACGGCCCGATGGCTCAGACCCGCGAGCACGTGCTGCTGGCCCGCCAGGTTGGCGTGCCGAAGCTTCTCGTGGCCCTGAACAAGTCGGACATGGTCGACGACGAAGAGCTGCTCGACCTGGTCGAGATGGAGGTCCGCGAGCTGCTGTCGGACCAGGGCTACGAAGGCGACGACGCACCGGTCGTGCGCGTTTCCGGCCTGAAGGCTCTCGAAGGCGACGCCGAGTGGGTCAAGGCTGTTGAGGACCTCATGGAGGCCGTCGACGAGTACATCCCCACCCCGGTTCGTGACCGTGACAAGCCGTTCCTGATGCCGATCGAGGACGTCTTCACGATCACCGGTCGCGGCACCGTCGTGACGGGCCGCGCCGAGCGCGGTACCCTCGCGATCAACTCCGAGGTCGAGATCGTCGGCATCCGTCCGGTCCAGAAGACCACGGTTACCGGTATCGAGATGTTCCACAAGCAGCTCGACGAGGCATGGGCCGGCGAGAACTGTGGTCTGCTGCTCCGCGGCATCAAGCGCGAGGACGTCGAGCGCGGTCAGGTCATCGTGAAGCCGGGTTCCATCACCCCGCACACGGACTTCGAGGCCAACGTCTACATCCTCTCCAAGGATGAGGGCGGTCGCCACAACCCGTTCTACTCGAACTACCGTCCGCAGTTCTACTTCCGTACGACCGACGTCACCGGCGTCATCACGCTGCCGGAAGGCACCGAGATGGTCATGCCGGGCGACAACACTGAGATGACCGTTGCGCTCATCCAGCCGATCGCTATGGAAGACGGCCTCGGCTTCGCTATCCGCGAGGGTGGCCGCACCGTTGGCTCGGGCCGCGTCACCAAGATCATCAAGTAAGTTTCTTACCTGATGTTCTGACCTGACGGTCTACAACAAACACCCCGCTGCTCCGGCAGCGGGGTGTTTGTCGTTTAACCGGCGCACACGGATCGGTTCACTTTCATCGTCCTAATAGACTAACGTTGGTGCTGATCGGTAGAGAAGAGGACAGCGTGACACTGCTGGTGACCGTATTGATGGCCCTCGCCTTCGGCGGGGGATGGCTGCTCGGGCGCAAAGCGAACCACCGCGGCGCTGCCCAGGGCCAGCAGGGGCTCGCGCGAGCGTGGCAGGAGGGATACGACGCCGCTGTCGCGCACCTCTCGCCGTCGCCCGCCCCGCAGAGCCCGCCAGCACCGGCAGGCTCGACTGTGCCGACAAACCAGCCTGCGCCGACGAACCCGCCCGCGCCGACGAACCCGCCCGCGCCGGGGGTCTCGGCCGGACCGCCGGCCGCCGACCCTAAGTCGATGGCGCCGGCGCTGGGGGTTCCGCCCTCGCCGGCAGTGCCGATCTCCGCGCCGCCGCTCGAATCCGCCCCGGCGATGACGTTCCCCCCGTCGGCGCCGGGGCCGGCGCCGAAGCCGGTGCTGGACCCCGCGGCCCGCCAGCTGCGGAACGTGAACATCGCGCTCTACGTGGCGGCGGGCCTGCTGATCGGTGCCGGGCTGCTCTTCATCAGCTTCCCGATCCACCCGGCGGCCAAGCTCTCGGTGCTGGGCGCCGTCTGCGCCCTCTTCTACGGGGGAGGGCTGTCGATCCACGCGCGCAGCCGCGACCTGCGCTCCGCCGCGACCGCCCTCACCGGCATCGGACTCGCGCTGATCCCCGTCCTCGGCGTCGCCTGGCACGTCCTGCTCGACGTCGAGGCGGCGACGGCCTGGATGATCGTCTCGATCGTCGGCTCGGCCGCGTTCGTCTACGCGAGCGTGCGGTTGCGAAGTCAGGTTGTGGCGGTCTTCGCACTGACCTTCTTCGTCTCCCTGGCCTGGTCCGGGGGAGCGGTGCTGAACCGAGGGCTGATCTGGTACTTCGTCTTCACGATGGGCCTGGCCGCGTCCGTCTCCGCGGCCGCCGTCGTCCGCCCGGCCTTCCTGGGCAGCCTCTACGTGCGCACCTTCGTCGCGGCCCACCGATTCCTGGTGCCGGGTGTGCTGGTCGCTGCGCTCGTCATGGAGTGGCAGCTGTCGAGGTCCGAGCTTCTGCTGATCGGCGCCGCGGTATCGGTCTACTACGGTGTCTTCGCCTTCACCGAAGGCCGCGCCGCGCGGGTCGTGAACGTCTCCATGTTCCGTCTCGTCGCGAGCCTCACTGTGCTCCTGACCGTGCATCAACTCACCGACTCCGCCGAAGCGGTTGTCTGGGCGCTACTGCTGATCCTCTTGGCCCAGCTCGTCCTCATCGCTGCCTTCCCGCGCCAGCATGCGCGCGTCTACCCTCCGCGCTGGTGGGCGGTTGAGGTGTGGGTGCTCTCCGCGGTCGCGGCGGTCACGGCGGTGTTCACGTATCACGCGCTGTACGCGTCGTTCTTCGGCGAGGACGGTCGGATGATCGGGCCCGGGATCCTCGTCGGTGCCGCCGGCATCGGAGCCGCCGGGTACCTCTCCCGGGTGCGCCTCATGCCGGTCCTGCTCGCGCTCGGGGCATTCGCGCTCCCGCTCGGGGTCATGGACGGCTCGATCGAGGAGGCGGCCTGGCGGGTCGCGGGGACCAGCGCGTTCGCCCTGCTCGCCTCCGAAGTCGTCCGGCGGCGAGGGCTCCGGCTCGAGAACGGGCGCCCGGCCCCGGCCGCGGCGGCCTGGAGGATCGTGCACCTGCTGTTGGCGCCCCTCGTACTCGGCCAGCTCGTCGTTGCGGTGCCGGGGCTCTCGGCCGTAGGCGCTGCCCCCGAGCGCTCTGAGCTTTCCGCGCAGCTGGTCCTGATAGTGACCATCGCAGTCGCGGCCTGGCTGGTGCTGGCGCTGTTTGCCGCGCGCGGCGCCGCGGCGTACGCCGCCGGGAGCGACGACGGCGCTCTGTCCCGGTCGCTCCACGTCGGCGCCGTCGCGGCGGCGGTCGCTGCCGCCCTGCTGCTCTCCGGCCTCGGCGCGGACGCCACCTGGATGTGGCTGTCGGTCGGACGCCTCTCGTGGTGGGCCGTGCTCCTGGTTGCGCTGACGTGCGCGGCAGGAATCGTCCGTTCCGGCGGGGGCGAACGTGCGGCCGGAAGCCACGTCGTAGCCGGGACCGCGTGGTTGCTCGCTGTAGTCGTCGATGCCGGTCGCATCCACTGGCCCGAGCGGGATTGGACGCTGGAGATCCTCCTGGGCGCCGGATTCGCCTACAGCGTCGCCCTCGTGCTGCTGGCCCGCCGACCGATGCTCCGCGCCGTCTACGCCGTCGTCGCCCAGGTGCTGATGACGTGGCTCGCCCTCGACCTCGCGTCCCGCTTCGACGCGGACGCGCACGCCCGCGTCGCGATCGCTGCCGCGACGCTGGCCGCCGGCCAGGGCGGCCGCCTCCTGGCGCGCCGCACGAATACCAACATGGGCTGGCGCCGGACGATGGGGTGGGCGGCGCTCGCGGCGCTGGCCGTGCTGCCCGCCGGCTACGCCCTGACCGCCGCCGACCCGTTCGCCAGCGGGTTCGGCACCGCCGACCCGACCGCGGGCCTGGATCAGGCCTCGCTGTACGTACAGCTGCTCTGCCTCGCGGCCTACGCCGTGGTGCTCTCCCGGCGCGGCCTGAGCGGGGCTCCGGCGACGTGGTGCCGGGCAGTGCCGGGCGCGGCACTGGCCGCCATCCTGCTCGCGGGATCCGGCGTTCTCGGCCTGCGCCGCGGAGGCTGGCTGCCCGAGGCGCTGTGGACACAGCCTGCGGCCGCGCTGGCCCTCGCGGCAGGCGTCCTGGGGTCGGTCGCCATCGCCGCCGCACTCGGGCGCCGGCGGACAACGGGCGCCAGCGGTTCGACGGCGTTTGCGGTCCCGTCCGTGCTCGCGGGAGTCTTCGCCGCGGCCGGGCTCGTCGCCGCCGCGGGGGAGCACTCCGCTGTCGGCGGTGTCGTGCTGGCGGCCTCGGCCTACGGTGCGGTCCGCCTCGCACTGCTGTGGGGACGACCCGCGCTGGCCGGTCTCGCCGTCCTCGTGGCAGCCGCGGCGGTGTACGGGCTGATCGCGGACCCGATGACCGAGTCCCTGGTCGGCACGCATGTGCTCTTCGGGCCCGGATCGCCCGCGCCGGGATTGTGGGCGCTGTCCTTCTTGGCGGCGGGCTGGATCTGGTGGGGCCTCGGCATGCTCGCCAGCGGCGCGACCGGAGTGGTCGCGGACGCAGCGCCCTGGGCCCGGCGCTGCGGACTCGTCGCCGTGACGTTCGGCGTTCTGGCGGCGCAGTCGGGGACGACGGCGTTCGTCGTGGCCGCGTGCGTGCTCGGGGCCGCCGCCGTCGTGCTGGCCGTGTACGAGTGGCCACCCGGCCGCCGGCGCCTGGCCGGCCACGGAGCCACGTTGGTCATCACGGCTTACGCGGTCCGCGTGTGGCACGAGTTCGCCGACCCGTCGCTCTTCTGGACCCTGCAGGCGTTGACCGTGGCCCTCGTTGGGCTGGCCGTCAGCGAGATCGTGCGGCCCGCGGCCAGCCGGCACCCGACCGGCTTGACCCGTAAGTATTTGCTGGCCTCGGCCGGCGTCCTGACGTGCTCGGCGCCCGTGGCGGTCTTCGTCGACGGCGGTTGGGCGCAGCTGTGGGTGCTTGTCGGGTTCGTCGGGTACGTCCTCGCGGGTCTGACGCGAGGGGACCGAGCCCTGCTCTGGTGGGGCGCGGCCGGCGTCGCGGTGGCGCTGGCGTGGTACCTGCGGGACTACAGCTTCGTGCTGCTGGCGATGCTCGCCGTCGTTCTGATCGTCTTCGCGCTGCTCTCGCTGCGCCGGCTCAATCGGCGCCCGCAGCCGGAGGAATCGAGCGACGCCGACACGAGCGTGTAGGCGGGATCACGGGCGCCCCCGATTGGCCTTTCGGGGGCATCCGTGAAACACTAGACAAGTTGTTCAAGCGCCTCTCCATGTCTTGGGCTGCTCTCGGACGCCTTTCTGGCGGCCAGCAGCGCAGGGCCGGCTTCAACCGAGATCGCATCCCGCCCGGGATAATGCCCGGGGCAGGGTTGGATTCGACCGAATCGGAGCGGCCCAAAACATCAAGATCCCCACGGGCGTAGGACTTTTCAGCGAATTTTATTCGCAGAGAGTGCGCGACACGCCCGAGTGCGGGGGTCGGACCTCGGCGGGGTGAGGAACCCGGAATCTTCCGGATTCAGTCCGTGCGAGGCGTGCCGATCCGATAAGGATCACGTCTAGGGCACAGCAACTGTACAGAGAGTGCTATCAGAAAGAGGCATGACGCCATGGCGGGACAGAAAATCCGCATCCGGCTGAAGTCGTATGACCACGAGGTCATTGACGTTTCGGCCCGGAAGATCGTTGAGACGGTCACGCGCGCAGGCGCAACCGTAGTCGGCCCAGTGCCGCTGCCAACGGAGAAGAACGTGTACTGCGTTATCCGTTCGCCTCACAAGTACAAGGACAGCCGCGAGCACTTCGAGATGCGCACCCACAAGCGCCTGATCGACATCGTCGATCCGACTCCGAAGGCCGTCGATTCGCTCATGCGTCTCGACCTGCCGGCTGACGTCAACATCGAAATCAAGCTTTAAGGGGAGGTGCTGAGAGACTATGACCGCAACCCGTAATGTCAAGGGTCTGCTGGGCACGAAGCTCGGCATGACCCAGGTCTGGGACGAGAACAACAATCTCATCCCGGTGACTGTCGTCCAGGCTGACTCCAATGTCGTGACCCAGCTGCGCAATGCAGACCGCGACGGCTACACCGCCGTCCAGATCGGCTACGGCCAGATCGATCCGCGCAAGGTGACCAAGCCGATGGCCGGTCACTTCGAGGCCGCCGGCGTGACGCCGCGCCGCCACGTGGTCGAGCTGCGCACTGCTGATGCCGAGTCGTACGAGCTCGGACAGGCACTCTCTGTCGAGGTCTTCGAGTCCGGCCAGAAAGTCGACGTCGTCGGCAAGAGCAAGGGCAAGGGCTTCGCCGGTGTCATGAAGCGCCACGGCTTCTCCGGCGTCGGCGCCTCGCACGGTGCTCACAAGAACCACCGCAAGCCGGGTTCCATCGGCGGCGCATCCACTCCGGGCCGCGTCTTCAAGGGCCTGCGTATGGCTGGCCGCATGGGCAACGTCCGTCACACCACGCTGAACCTCACGGTCCACGGCGTGGATGCCGAGAAGAACCTCCTCTTGATCAAGGGCGCCGTTCCGGGCGCCCGCGGCCAGGTCGTCCTCGTGCGCTCTGCCGTGAAGGGAGCATAATCACATGGCTAACTCTGCACTGAAGGTTGATCTCCCCGCTGAGATCTTCGACGTTCAGACCAACGTTCCGCTGCTTCACCAGGTCGTCGTGGCCCAGCTTGCCGCTGCTCGTCAGGGCACGCACAAGGTCAAGACCCGGTCCGAGGTCTCGGGTACCGGCAAGAAGCCGTTCAAGCAGAAGGGCACTGGCCGTGCACGCCAGGGCTCGATGGTCGGCCCGCACATGGCCGGCGGCGCCGTCGTCCACGGACCGACCCCCCGCGACTACTCGCAGCGCACCCCCAAGAAGATGAAGGCTGCTGCCCTGCGCGGCGCCCTCTCGGACCGCGCTCGTCACGATCGCATCCACGTCATCGAGTCCGTGGTCTCCGGCGACAAGCCGTCGACCAAGGGTGCGTTGGCTACCCTGCGCGCTCTCACCGAGCGTAAGAACCTGCTCATCGCCATCGACCGTGCTGACGACGTTGCCGCGCTTTCCATGCGCAACCTCGAGAACATCCACGTCGTCTACGTCGACCAGCTCAACACGTACGACGTGCTGGTCGCCGATGACGTGGTGTTCACCAAGGCCGCCTTCGATGCCCTGGTAAACAAGGAGGAAGCCAAGTGAGCGCCGCCTTCACCAAGTCCCCGCACGACGTGATCATTGCTCCCGTCGTCTCGGAAAAGAGCTACGGCCTGATCGACGAAGGTAAGTACACCTTCCTGGTCGACCCGAACTCCAACAAGACCGAAATCAAGTACGCCGTCGAGAAGATCTTCGGCGTCAAGGTTGACTCGGTAAACACCCTGAATCGTGCCGGTAAGCGCAAGCGCACCCGCTTCGGTTGGGGCGAACGCAAAGCTACCAAGCGCGCGATCGTCTCGCTGAAGGAAGGCACTATTGACATCTTCGGCGGTCCGCTTTCTTAAGCGGAGACCACTTTAACGAGGAATAAACATGGCAATCCGTAAGTACAAGCCGACAACGCCGGGCCTCCGTGGCTCGTCCGTTGCCGACTTCGCAGAAATCACCCGGACCACCCCGGAAAAGTCGCTGGTTCGCCCGCTGACGAAGTCCGGTGGTCGTAACAACAGCGGCAAGATCACCACCCGGCACAAGGGTGGCGGTCACAAGCGCGCGTACCGTCTGATCGACTTCCGTCGTCACGACAAGGACGGCGTGCCGGCGAAGGTCGCTCACATCGAGTACGACCCCAACCGCACCGCCCGCATCGCGCTGCTGCACTACATCGACGGCACCAAGCGTTACATCATCGCCCCGAACAAGCTTGTCCAGGGCGCGACGATCGAAGCTGGTCCCAACGCTGACATCAAGCCGGGCAACAACCTGCCGCTGCGCAACATCCCGGTCGGTACCGTGATCCACGCTGTGGAGCTGCGTCCGGGCGGCGGTGCCAAGATGGCCCGCTCCGCTGGCGCATCGATCCAGCTGGTCGCCCGTGAGGGCAAGTTCGCTCAGCTGCGTCTGCCTTCCGGCGAGATCCGCAACGTCGACGTGCGCTGCCGCGCGACGATCGGCGAGGTCGGAAACGCCGAGCAGGCGAACATCAACTGGGGTAAGGCTGGCCGTAACCGCTGGAAGGGCATCCGCCCGACCGTCCGTGGTGTGGTCATGAACCCGGTTGACCACCCGCACGGTGGTGGTGAGGGTAAGACTTCCGGTGGCCGTAACCCGGTCAACCCGAACGGTAAGAAGGAAGGCCGTACCCGCCGTCCGAACAAGGAAAGCGACAAGCTCATTGTGCGTCGTCGTCGTACTGGCAAGAACAAGCGATAGGAGCCTGGAAACATGCCACGCAGCCTGAAGAAAGGCCCCTTCGTAGATCAGCACCTCTACCTGAAGGTCGTTGCTGAGAACGAAAAGGGCACCAAGAACGTCATCAAGACGTGGTCCCGCCGTTCGATGATCGTGCCCGACATGCTCGGTCACACGATCGCCGTACACGATGGACGTAAGCACGTGCCGGTGTTCATCACCGAGTCGATGGTCGGGCACAAGCTCGGCGAATTCGCTCTGACGCGGACTTTCCGCAGCCACGTGAAGGACGACAAGAAGGGCAAGCGCCGCTAATCCCGTCAGGGACTAGTTGCACTGCACTTCTTCGATAGACGAGAGAAGGAAAGCAATGGAAGCCAAGGCTATTGCGCGCCATATCCGCGTGACGCCTATGAAGGCCCGGCGCGTCGTCGACCTTGTTCGTGGCAAGCAGGCGAATGAGGCGCTGGCGATTCTGAAGTTTGCCCAGCAGGGTGCTTCGGAGCCGGTCTACAAGGTAGTCGCATCGGCCGTCGCCAACGCTCGCGTTGCCGCGGACCGCGACGGAGTTGCGTTCAACGAGGACGAGCTGATCATCAGCGAAGCCTTTGTGAACGAGGGCGCCACCATGAAGCGGTTCCAGCCGCGGGCCCAGGGCCGCGCGTTCCGCATCAACAAGCGCACCAGCCACATCACCGTGGTTGTTTCGACCACGGAGAAGGGTGGGGAGAACTAAATGGGTCAGAAGATCAACCCGAACGGATTCCGACTCGGCATCACCACCGACCACGTGTCGCACTGGTTCGCCGATTCCAACAAGCCGGGCCAGCGCTACAAGGACTTCGTAAAAGAAGATGTGAAGATCCGCGAGCTCATGACCACGGGCATGGAACGTGCCGGCATCGCCAAGGTGGAGATCGAGCGTACGCGTGACCGCGTCCGCGTCGACATCCACACTGCCCGCCCGGGCATCGTCATCGGTCGCCGCGGCGCCGAGGCCGAGCGCATCCGGAGCGAGCTGGAGAAGCTCACGTCCAAGCAGGTGCAGCTGAACATCCTCGAGGTCAAGAACCCGGAGATCGAAGCTCAGCTGGTGGCCCAGGGCATCGCCGAGCAGCTTGCTTCGCGTGTGGCTTTCCGCCGCGCGATGAAGAAGGCCATGCAGTCCGCCATGCGCGCCGGCGCCAAGGGCATCCGTGTCCAGTGCTCCGGCCGTCTCGGCGGCGCCGAGATGTCCCGCAAGGAGTTCTACCGCGAGGGTCGCGTTCCGCTGCACACCCTGCGTGCGAACATCGACTACGGCAAGTTCGAAGCCAAGACCACCTTCGGCCGCATCGGCGTGAAGGTCTGGATCTACAAGGGCGACGTGACTGCCAAGGAGCTCGCTGCCCAGGCAGCCGCAGCCCCGGCTCGTGGTCGCGGTGGCGACCGCGGCGGCCGCGGTGGCGCTGGCGGCGGCGGTGAGCGTCGTCGTCGTAACGACCGCAACACTGGTGCCAAGGTTGACGCACCGGCTGCGGCAGAAGGAGGACAGGCGTAATGCTGATCCCACGCCGAGTTAAGTACCGCAAGCAGCACCACCCGAAGCGTTCGGGTGCGGCGAAGGGCGGCACCACGGTCTCTTTCGGTGAGTACGGTATCCAGGCTGAGACGCCGGCATACGTCACGAACCGTCAGATCGAGGCCGCTCGTATCGCCATGACGCGCCACATCAAGCGTGGCGGTAAGGTCTGGATCAACATCTACCCGGACCGTCCGCTGACCAAGAAGCCTGCCGAAACCCGCATGGGTTCCGGTAAGGGTTCGCCCGAGTGGTGGGTCGCCAACGTCAAGCCGGGACGAGTTCTCTTCGAGCTCTCCGGTGTCAGTGAAGAGGTGGCTCGCGAGGCTCTGCGCCTGGCGATCCACAAGCTGCCTTTGAAGGCACGCATCGTGCGCCGTGAGGGTGGTGAATGAGAATGGCAATTGGATCCAAGGATCTTGCTGTTGAGAAGCTGGAAGGCCTGACCAACGACGCTCTCGTTGAAGAGCTGAAGAAGGCCAAGGAGGAGCTGTTCAACCTCCGTTTCCAGTCGGCCACCGGCCAGCTGGAGAGCCACGGTCGTCTGAAGTCCGTCAAGCGCGACATCGCCCGCATCTACACGGTGCTGCGCGAGCGCGAGCTGGGCATTCGTGAAGACGTATCCGCAGAGGACGCCAAGTAATGAGCGAGAAGGAGAACGCAGTGGCTGAGCAGGCAGAAGCCCGCGGTTACCGCAAGACCCTTCGCGGGTACGTGGTTTCCGACAAGATGCAGAAGACCATCGTCGTAGACGTGGAGGACCGCGTGAAGCACGCCCTCTACGGCAAGGTCCTGCGCCGTAACAAGAAGGTCAAGGCCCACGATGAGAACAACAGCGCCGGCATCGGCGACCTCGTTGTCATCGCCGAGACCCGTCCGCTGTCCGCGGACAAGCGCTGGCGCCTCGTCGAGGTCGTCGAGAAGGCCAAGTAAGCCCTCGAAGATCTGGACTTAACCAGCACGACGCCGGCCCCCTCGCCTTCGGGTGAGGGGGCCGGCGTCGTTCTATATCACGGGTTTGGCGCTGGGCGCCAGAATGCACTAGACTAGGCTTTCTGTGCGTTCTGCGCGCCGGGACTATCCACCTCGGCGCTAGACACTCGTGTGAACCGGGTCCCGGTATCCACGGCATGGCCCTGCGACATTCGCCTCGGCCCTGCTTCACTCATGGCAATCGACGTCGGTCGGCTGCGCAGTTTTGAGGCAGGGGTAAGCGCTAGTTTCAGGTGGTACATATCCGTTCCGCCAGGCTCTAAACGAGAACCAGCGAGACGACAGGAGCAGATAGTGATTCAGCAGGAATCGCGACTCAAGGTTGCTGACAACACCGGTGCCAAGGAAATCCTTGCCATTCGTGTTCTCGGTGGCTCTGGCCGTCGCTATGCAGGCATCGGCGACACGATTGTCGCCACCGTCAAGGATGCAATCCCTGGCGGCAACGTAAAGAAGGGCGACGTCGTCAAGGCGGTCATCGTCCGTACCAAGAAGGAACGCCGCCGTGCGGATGGTTCCTACATCAAGTTCGACGAGAACGCTGCGGTCATCCTCAAGAACGAGGGCGAGCCGCGCGGTACCCGTATCTTCGGGCCGGTCGGACGTGAACTTCGCGACAAGAAGTTCATGAAGATCGTTTCCCTTGCTCCGGAGGTGCTGTAACTATGGGTGCAAAGATCAAAAAGGGTGACCTGGTTCAGGTCATCACTGGCGCTCGCCAGGAACGCGGCGGAGACCGCGGCAAGCAGGGCAAGGTTCTGAAGGTGTTCCCGGACGCGAACCGCGTTCTCGTCGAGGGAATCAACCGCGTGACCAAGCACGTCAAGGCTGGTCAGACCGACCGTGGCACCAAGACCGGTGGCATTCAGGTCGTCGAGGCCCCGCTGCACGTTTCCAACGTCGCCGTGGTGGACCCCGAGACCAACAAGCCGACCCGCGTCGGTTTCCGCGAGGAGACCGTCGAGAAGGACGGCGAGAAGAAGACCGTGCGTGTTCGCTACGCCAAGGCTTCCGGAAAGGCTCTCTAATGACTGATGCAGCTGTGAAGACTCAGCCGCGCCTGAAGGCCAAGTACCGCACCGAGGTCCGCGAGGCACTCCAGGGCGAGTTCAACTACGTCAACTCCATGCAGATCCCCGGCCTGAGCAAGGTCGTCGTGAACATGGGTGTCGGCGAGGCCGCCAAGGACTCGAAGCTCATCGAAGGCGCCGTCCGCGACCTGACCGCTATCACCGGTCAGAAGCCGGTCGTGACCCGTGCACGCAAGTCGATCGCTCAGTTCAAGCTGCGCGAAGGCATGCCGATCGGTACCCACGCGACGCTGCGCGGCGACCGCATGTGGGAATTCGTGGACCGCCTGGTCACCCTGGCGCTCCCGCGTATCCGCGACTTCCGTGGCCTGTCCCCGAAGCAGTTCGACGGCAACGGCAACTACACCTTCGGTCTCACGGAGCAGGTCATGTTCCACGAGATCGACCAGGACAAGGTTGACCGCGTCCGCGGTATGGACATCACCGTGGTCACCACCGCCAAGTCCGATGACGAAGGCCGCGCGCTGCTCAAGGCGCTGGGTTTCCCGTTCAAAACCGAAAACTAACTACGTTGCAGGTCCGCTCCTGTAGCGGATACCACAACGAGGAAGGGCAGAAGCCCACATGACTATGACAGATCCTGTCGCAGATATGCTGACTCGTCTGCGTAACGCCAACTCGGCTTTCCACGACACGGTTTCCATGCCGTCGTCGAAGCTGAAGCTGCGCGTCGCCGAGATCCTGAAGCGTGAAGGCTACATCGCCGAGTACGTCGAGGAAGCAGCAGAGGTCGGCAAGAAGCTGACCATCACCCTGAAGTTCGGCCCGCACCGCGAGCGTTCCATCGCTGGCCTGCGCCGCATTTCGAAGCCGGGACTCCGCGTGTACGCGAAGTCCACGAACCTCCCGCACGTGCTGGGCGGCCTCGGCATCGCCATCCTGTCCACGTCCTCCGGTCTGCTCACGGACCGTCAGGCAGCCAAGAAGGGTGTGGGTGGGGAAGTCCTCGCCTACGTCTGGTAACGGGAAGGGAGAACAGACAAATGTCGCGTATTGGAGTACGTCCAATCACCATCCCGTCCGGCGTCGAGGTCAAGGTTGACGGCAACGACGTCATCGTGAAGGGCCCGAAGGGTGAGCTGGTCACGACCATCTCGCCGATCATGTCGGTCGAGATCGAGGACACCACCCTGACGGTGAAGCGTCCCGACGAGACCCGCGAGGCTCGCTCGCTGCACGGCCTGACCCGCACCCTGGTCAACAACATGATCCTGGGTGTGACCGAGGGCTACAGCAAGAAGCTGGAAATCCACGGCACCGGCTACCGCGTCGTCGCCAAGGGCACGGACCTCGAGTTCGCCCTCGGTTACTCGCACCCGATCACCGTGAAGGCCCCTGAGGGCATTCAGCTTGTCACCGAAGGCGCCACCAAGGTGATCGTCTCCGGCATGAGCAAGCAGCAGGTAGGCGAGGTCGCCGCCAACATTCGTAAGCTGCGTCGTCCGGACCCGTACAAGGGCAAGGGCATCCGCTACGAAGGCGAACAGATCCGCCGCAAGGTCGGAAAGGCTGGTAAGTAATCATGGCTCTCGGAATTAAGGGCAAGAGCAAGTCGGCCGCTCGCGGCCGCCGCCACCTGCGCCTCCGCAAGAAGGTTACGGGTACCGCCGTTCGTCCGCGCCTCGTCGTGAACCGCTCGGCTCGTCACATGTTCGTCCAGGTCGTCGATGACAGCCAGGGCATCACCGTGGCCTCGGCTTCCACCATGGAAGCTGACCTTCGCGCCTTTGACGGCGACAAGTCGGCCAAGGCCAAGCGCGTTGGCGAGCTCGTCGCCGAGCGCGCCAAGGCTGCCGGCGTCGAGACCGTGGTCTTCGACCGCGGCGGCAACAAGTACCACGGCCGTGTGGCCGCGGTGGCCGACGGCGCACGGGAAGGCGGGCTGGCACTGTGAGCGAAGCTACTAACGAGAAGGAACCCCAGGTGTCTGAAGCTACTGAGCAGACCGCCCAGGCGGAGAACACCGGTGGCCGTCGCGGCGAGGGCCGCGGTCGTGGCGAAGGCCGTGGCCGTGGCGAGGGTCGTGGCCGTGGCCGCGATTCCCGCGACAACCGCAACGAAGACAAGGACAAGTTCCTTGAGCGCGTTGTGACCATCAACCGCGTTTCCAAGGTCGTCAAGGGCGGCCGTCGCTTCAGCTTCACCGCACTCGTGGTGGTCGGCGACGGCAACGGTCTCGTCGGCGTCGGCTACGGCAAGGCCAAGGAAGTTCCGGCCGCCATTGCCAAGGGCGTCGAGGAGGCGAAGAAGAACTTCTTCCGCGTCCCCCGCGTTGGAACCACCATCCCGCACCTGGTGCAGGGCGAGGCCGCTGCCGGCGTCGTGCTGCTGCGCCCGGCCGCTCCGGGTACCGGCGTTATCGCCGGTGGCCCGATCCGCGCCGTGCTCGAGTGCGCCGGTATCCACGATGTCCTGTCCAAGTCCATGGGCTCGGCCAACCAGATCAACATGGTGCACGGCGCCATCGCTGCTCTGAAGGGTCTTGAAGAGCCGGCCGCTGTGGCCGCTCGCCGTGGTCTGGCCATGGACGAGGTCGTGCCGCCCCAGATGCTGCGCATCCTCAACGAGAAGGCAGGTGCTTAAGCTCATGGCGAAGAACCTGGTCCCCAGCGACGCAAAGCTGGCTATCACCCAGATCAAGTCCACCATTGGTGGCAAGCAGAACCAGCGCGATACCCTGCGTTCGCTCGGTCTCAAGCGCATCGGCCACACCGTGGTCCGTACCGCTGATTCCGTGACCGTGGGCATGATCAACACGGTTCCGCACCTCGTGAAGGTTGAGGAGGCGAAGTAATCATGGCAAACAAGGAAACCGCACTCAAGGTTCACCACCTGCGTCCCGCTGAGGGTGCCAAGACCGCCAAGACCCGTGTGGGTCGTGGTGAGGCATCCAAGGGTAAGACCGCAGGTCGTGGTACCAAGGGCACCAAGGCCCGTTACCAGGTCAAGGCCGGCTTCGCAGGCGGGCAGCTGCCGCTGCACATGCGCCTGCCGAAGCTGCGTGGCTTCAAGAACCCGTTCCGCGTCGAGTTCCAGGTTGTCAACCTGGAGAAGATCTCGGAGCTGTTCCCGGAGGGTGGCGACGTAACCGTCGAGGCTCTCGTGGAGAAGGGTGCCGTTCGCAAGAACCAGCCCGTCAAGGTTCTGGGCACGGGCGACATCACCGTCAAGGTGGACGTGAAGGCCAACGCCTTCTCGAAGTCCGCTGCTGAGAAGATCGCCGCTGCCGGCGGCTCCGTGACCGAGCTCTAAGGTCTCGCATCTCAGCTAGGGGAGGGTCCTCGGCGAGCCGGACATTGTCCGGTCCGTCGGGGGCCCTTTTCTCGTTCCCGGCGATTGTCAAGAAGTTTTTCACACGTGACGGCGGCATGGTGAGTGCCCCGTCACTTCTACCGGTAGACTCGTCTAGTCACTTCGGCCACTGCCGGTTCACTGTCTTCAGGAGGACGCTTGTTTAGCGCCATTGCCCGGGTATTCCGGACGCCTGACTTGCGACGCAAGTTGTTGTTCACCCTAGGGATCATCGTCATCTACCGCATCGGTGTCTTCATTCCGACACCAGGCGTGGACTACGGAAACGTTCAGCAGTGTCTCGCCCTGGGGAACACCACGGGGGGCGTTTACGAGTTCGTGAACCTCTTCAGCGGTGGTGCACTCCTGCAGGTTTCGATCTTCGCGATGGGCATCATGCCCTACATCACCGCGGCGATCATCGTGCAGCTGCTGCGCGTCGTGATCCCGCGCTTCGAGGAGCTGCACAAGGAGGGATCGAGCGGCCAGAGCAAGCTGACGCAGTACACGCGTTATCTCACGATCGCGCTCGGCGTCCTCCAAGCCACGACGCTGGTGTCGTTGGCCCGCAGCGGGATCCTCTTCCCGGGCTGTCAGCTCCCGATCGTCCCCGAAGACAGCATCCTGGTGATCCTGCTGATGATCCTCACGCTGACCGCCGGCACCGTCTGCATCATGTGGATGGGCGAGATGGTCACGGAGAAGGGCATCGGCAACGGCATGTCCATGATGATCTTCGTGTCGATCGCCGCCGGCTTCCCGGCCTCCATGGGCAGCATCTTCCGGGCTCAGGGCTGGACCGTGTTCTTCGCGGTCATCCTGATCGGCCTGCTGGTCATCGGGCTCGTGGTCTTCGTCGAGCAGTCCCAGCGACGGGTCCCGGTCCAGTACGCCAAGCGCATGGTGGGCCGCCGCTCCGTCGGCGGTTCCTCGACCTACATCCCGATCAAGGTCAACATGGCCGGCGTGATCCCCGTGATCTTCGCGTCCTCGATGCTGGCCCTGCCGGGCATGCTCGTTCAGTTCAACACGAACGACGACGGCAGCCTCCCGGGCTGGGCCCAGTGGATCTCGACGCACCTGAGCACCTCCAGCCCGCTGTACATGGCGGTCTACGTGCTCATGGTTATCGGCTTCACCTACTTCTACGTTTCGATCACGTTCAACCCGACCGAGGTCGCGGAGAACATGAAGAAGTACGGTGGCTTCATTCCTGGCATCCGCGCCGGCAAGCCGACCGCGGACTATCTGCAGTACGTGCTCAGCCGCATCACGTTCCCGGGTTCCATCTACCTGGGTCTGATCGCGCTGACGCCGCTGATCGCCTTCGTGCTGATCAGGGCAGACCAGAACTTCCCCTTTGGCGGCATCTCGGTCCTCATCATGGTCGGTGTCGGTCTTGAGACCGTCAAGCAAATCAATGCTCAGATGCAGCAGCGACACTACGAAGGACTTCTGCGATGACTCGTCTCCTCATTGTCGGCCCTCCGGGCTCGGGCAAGGGCACCCAGGCCGAACGAATCTCTGCCAAGCTGGGAGTCGTCGCCATCTCGACTGGCGACATCTTCCGCGCCAACGTCAAGGGCGGCACTCCTCTCGGCCTCGAAGCCAAGAAGTACATCGACGCCGGCAACTTCGTCCCGGACTCGGTCACCAACAACATGGTGCGCGACCGCCTCGCCCAGGACGACGTCGAGAACGGCTTCCTGCTCGACGGCTACCCGCGCACGTCGGCTCAGGTCGACGAACTCGACGCCATCCTCGGCGACAACCAGCAGCAGCTCGACGCCGTGCTGATGCTCACCGTCGACGACGAGGAGCTCGTCACCCGGCTGCTCAAGCGCGCCGAGATCGAAGGCCGCGCCGATGACACCGAAGACGTGATCCGTCACCGTCTCGCGCTGTACCACGAGCAGACCGCGGTTGTTGTCGACCGCTACCGCGAGCGCGGCATCGTCCGCGAGGTCAACGGCCTCGGCGACGTCGACGACGTCACCGCCCGCCTCCTCGACGGCCTGGCCGAGAACGCCTAGCCATTTCCCGGAGCACGACAACGGCAGCCCCCGCACTCGCGTGCGAGGGCTGCCGCCGTCGTTCTCAGCGGAATCCGCACGCCGCCGCACGCGGCGGAACCACACCCCGGCACGGCCGGGGTACACAGAAGAAGGACATCCAGTCATGAGCTTCCGCTCGTCGAAGATCGAATACAAGTCGAACCCGCAGATCCTGAAGATGCGCGAGGCCGGACTCGTCCTGGCCGAGGCGCTCGACACGACGGTCGCCGCGGCCAAGGTCGGGATGACGACGGCGGAGCTCGACGCGGTCTTCGAATCCGTGATCACCGAGCACGGCACCACCAGCAACTTCAAGGGCTACCACGGCTTCCCGGCGACGATCTGCGCCTCGGTCAACGAGGAGGTGGTGCACGGCATCCCGGGCTCTCGTGTGCTCGAGGACGGTGACGTACTCAAGATCGATGGCGGCTGCATCGTCGACGGCTGGCACGCCGACTCCGCCCGCACCGTGATCGTCGGCACCGCCGACCCGGCCGACCAGCGGCTCTCCGACATCACGCAGGAGGCCATGTGGGCCGGCATCGCCGCTCTCGCGAATGCCCGCTTTGTTGGCCAGATCGGCGAGGCCATCGATGACTTCGTCTCCGCGCAGGAGGGTGCCCCGCTCGGCATCCTCGAGGACTACGTCGGCCACGGCATCGGCTCCGAGATGCACATGCCGCCGGACGTGCTCAACTACCGCTCCGGCCACCGCGGCCCGCGGGTGAAGCCGGGCATGTGCCTGGCCATCGAGCCCATGCTCGTGCGCGGCGGCATCGAGACGGCAGTCCTGGAGGATGACTGGACGATCGTCACGACCGACCGCTCCCGCGCCTCCCAGTGGGAGCACTCGGTCGCCGTCACCATGGGCGGCATCTGGGTCCTCACCGCGCACGACGGCGGGGCCGAGCGCCTGGCGAAGTACGGTGTCACGCCCTCCCCAGTCATCCCGTAGCAGCACATCTGACAAACGCCCCGTGAGGCGATGTCGCTTCCACTAGAGAAGAGCGACGTCGACTCACGGGGCGTCGTTCATTCTGCGGCCACATCGCCCAGCAGCGAGTAGCGCCTGCTGCACGACGTTGGCGGCCCGGACGAAGTCGGTGCGCCAGTCCAGCCGGTCGAATTTGTAGTAGGCCCAGCCTGCGGAAGTGAACGCGTTGTCCCGGGCGTTATCGGCGCTCAGGCGTTCGTAGCTTCGATGCCCTCCGCCGTCGTACTGGAGCGCGATGCGGTACCTCCGGTAGCCGACGTCGGCGGTGGGGGAGTAGGGATCCGCCGGGTCGAGCGCGACTTGGAGGTCCGGTTCCGGCAGCCCCACCCGCACGAGCGCGAGCCGCAGTCTTGTCTCCGCCGGCGAGTCGGAGCCGACGCGAATTTGTTCGAGCGCCGTGCGGGCGCGGCGGATGCCCTGGAGGTTGGGGTGGGCCGACAGGAGACCGGCGAGCTCTTCCCGCGTAGCCCAAGGCCGGCTCCGGCCTTCGAAGCGTGGCCGCGGGTTGCGGACGATTTGGTCGCCGACGGCCACCAGGTCGGGGATGGTCAGTTCGGCGGCGAGGTCGAGCCATGTTCTCGCTGGCGTGGTGACGAGGGCCATCGAGCCGGACGGCAGGCCCGATGCTGGCGGGGCGTACTGGATCTCGGAGGCCATGGTGAGCGTCTGGTGCACTTCGATTCCGGCCAGTTGGGGACGTACGCGCCCGGCCTGGCAACTGACTGCCAGTGAACGTGGCCGGGACGAGTCGTAGGGCAGCCAGAAGTCGTGGATCTTCGCGGCCGTGCGGTGCGAAGCCCACAGCCTGGGGTGGAGCAGATCCAGGCCGGCAACGACGGCGAGATCTGGCGGGTCGTCCATCGCGTGCGCGTAGAGTCCGCGCTGCAGGTTGCGAACGTCGCGGGATCGTAGGCGTCCTGGGCTCACACCGAGCTCCGACGCCTGCTGGTGGGTGAAGACGCGTCCGGACAAGGCAGCGGGGAACGGGCCGGGGGAGCGCATGCTCCCAGTCTTGTCGACGATGGACCGCGCTGCCGGGGTTTTCCACAGTTCCTGGCGGGGAAGTCCGCGCACGCGAGAACGCCCCGTGAGTTTTCGTCGTTCAGCGCGCGGCGCTACGACGACTTCTCACGGGGCGTCCGGAAGAGAGCGGTCAGGCGTCGAGCTTCGGGGCGACGTCGTTCTCGTAGATGCCCTCGAGGGTCTCGCGCAGGCTCGTGAGCGAGGTCTTCGGATCCGCCTCGCGCGTGAGCACGGCCAGCGCGGCCTTGGCCATCTCCTGGTCGGCGCCGGGGAGGAACACGCGGGCGTAGTCCTGGACGCGGGTCGCGGCGAGCTGGTCCATCGCGACCTGCAGCTGCGGGGTGGCCTCGAGGGCTGCGGTCATGTCGGCCGACTTGCGCACCGGCATGTAGCCCGTGGCCTCGGAGAATGCCGCCGTGTTCTCCGGCTCGCCGATGAACTTGATGAACATCGCCGCGGCGAGCTTCTCCTCGTCCGAGATGCCGGCCGGGATGCCCAGGCCCGCGCCGCCCGTCGGGCAGACCGGGCCGTCGACGTCGCCGGCGGGCAGGAAGCCGACGCCGACGTCGAACTGGGAGTTCTCCAGCACACCGATGAGCGAGCCGGTCGACAGGATCGTCGCGGAGACGGCACCCGAGGAGAAGTCGGCGGCGGCGTCGGAGGAGGAGACCCCGGCCCACTTGTCCCGGTAGACGGAGTCCTGCATCCACTGGAAGGTCGCGACGGCCTCGCCGGAGTCGCAGGTGATGTCCCACTCGTTGGACCATGCGGCGCCGTTGCCCCAGAGCATGTTCTGCATGCTCCACCCCGCGTAGCCCGCGACATCCGGGTACATGAACGCGTGCAGGTAGCCGCTCTTGTCTTTGCCGGAGTCCATGAGCTTGGGTGCCCACTCGGCAAACTCGTCCCACGTCTTGGGGGCGCGGTCGGGCAGGCCGGCGGCGGCGAACTGGTCCTTGTTGTAGTAGAACAGCGGTGTGGAGCGGCCGTATGGCATGGCCCACTGGGCGCCGTCGTACTGGTAGTCGGCGACGAGGGACTCCTGGTAGTCGCTTGTGTCCCACTCGAGCTGGCTGATCAGGCCGTCCAGCGGCGTGATCGTCTTGTCCATGTAGTAGCGGAACCACCACACGTCGGAGAGCACGACGACGCCCGGCAGCCCGGACTGCGCCGTCAGGGTGGACTGGAATTTCTGGGCGATCTCCTCGTAGTTGGAGCCGGCCGTGACGAGGTTGACCTTGATGCCGGTGGCCTCCTCGAACTTGGCGATGAGCTCCTTCTCGATCGGCTGCGCCTGGCCCGGGTGGTTGGACCAGAAATCGATCGAGGTCGCCGGCTCGATGCCGGAGAAGTCGACGTCGGCCACAGCCTGGGCACCGCTGCCTGCGGTGGACGGCCCGGCGCACGCGGCCAGGGCTGCGGTGGCCCCGCCAATCGCGGCGAGAGAGAGGAAACGACGCCGGCCGAGGGCGGAGGCGAGGACGGACGCGGGGGCGGGATGGACGGAGGGCATGGTGAGCCTTTCGGTTGCGGGGGATGTCCGGCGGTCGCCGGGAGAGCATGTGAGCACTCTCGCCGCTGGAAGTGGCGAGTTGGTTACGGGCGGGTAGCTTCGGGTGGGCGGTTGCGTGTCGGCGCGGGCGTGCTCAGCCGGTCACGGAGCCCTGCGTCAGGCCGGAGACGATGTGCCGCTGGAGCAAGGCGAAGACGACCAGCACGGGGACAATGACCAACACGGACCCGGCCATGAGTACGCCCCACGCGGCGTTGCCCTCGGAGTTCTGCAGGAGCGTCAGACCGACGGGCAGCGTCATGACGTTGGGGTCATCGACGATGATCAGCGGCCAGATGTATTCGTTCCATTCGTTCACGATCGTCACGAGCCCGACGGTCGCGATCGTCGGCATCGACACCGGCACGATGATCTGCCACAGCCGCTTCCAGTGGTTCGCGCCGTCGACCTCGGCCGCCTCGACGAGCGCCCCGGGTAGCGTCAGGAAGTGCTGGCGCAGCAGGAATGTGCCGAACGCGGTGCCGAGCCCGGGCAGGATGATGCCCCAGAGGGTATTGCGCCCGCCCAGCTCGGTGACGAGCAGGAAGTTCGGCAGGACCGAGACCTGCGGCGGGACCATCAGCGCCACGAGGATGACGATGAAGACGGCGTTCTTGTAGGGGAACCGCACGAACACGAGTGCGTACGCGGTGAGGATCGCCAGCAGCACCTTGATGACCGACCCGACCGCCGTGACGATCACCGAGTTCAGGAAGAACGTCGCGAACGGCACACTGCTCATCGCGGTCGCGTAGTTCCCCAATGTGGGCGCCTGCGGCAGGATCGCCAGGTCGGTGGTGATGATTTCGGACGCCGGCTTCAGGGAGCTGAGGCCCATCCACGCCAGCGGCAGGAACACCATGAGCACGGACAGCGTCAGCGGCAGGTAGCCGACGACGGCGCGGCGCACCCGGGCGGCCGGGGTCAGCGCGGGGGTGGGGATTTCCTCGGTACGACGGCGGGGCCCGGAGCGGTCGTGGAGCTGGATTGGCGGCGTGCTCACGAGTAGTGCACCTTCTTCTCTACGAAGCGCAGCTGGAGCAGGGTGATGGCCAGCAGGATGACGAACAGGACGGTGGAGATCGCGGCGGAGTAGCCGGCGCGGTTGTAGGCGCCGAAGGCCTGCAGGTAGGCCTCGAAGAGCAGCGTCGAGGTGCCCTGGCCGAGCGGCGTCATGATGCGGATGATGTCGAAGGCCTGCAGCGAGGAGAGCATGCAGGTGATCGAGAGGAAGAACGTCGTCGGCGAGAGCAGGGGCAGCTTGATGGAGATGAGCTGGCGCCAGCCGGAGGCGCCGTCGAGCGAGGAGGCCGCGAGCACGTCCTGGCTCATGGACTGCAGCCCCGCGAGGTAGACGACCGCGCAGTAGCCGAGGTTCTTCCACACGTAGACGAGCGTGACCATCGTCAGCGCCAGGTCAGGGTCGTTGATCCACTGTGGGCTGGAGGTGCCGAACTGGCGCAGGAACCAGGCCAGGACCCCGTAGACGGGGTCGAAGATGAACAGCCAGACCAGGCCGATGCCGACGCCGGAGAGCACGTAGGGCGCGAATACGGCGGAGCGGGCGAACGTCGTCCCGCGCAGGTTCTGGTTCAGCACGAACGCGATCGCGAGGCCGAGCACCATCGAGCCGCCGACGGTGGCGAGCGTGAAGATCGCCGTCGTGCTGAGGATCTCCCGGGCGTCGGGCCCTGTGAAGAAGCGGACGTAGTTGGCGAGCCCCACCTGGGTGGCGGTGGGGGAGCCGAGCGTCCAGTCCAGGACCGAGTACTGCATGTTCGCGAGCAGCGGGCGGTACGTGAAGAGCAGGATGAGGATCAGGTTCGGCAGCGCGAAGGCGAGGAAGACCCAGAAGTCGCGCCGGGTGCGCAGGCTACGCCGGCGGAAGTCCTTCGGGTCGACGGTGCGTGGTTCGGTGCGCGGCCCGGTGTGGGTTCCGGCGGGCCGGCCGGTCTCATCGATGGGCAGCGTCGGCGCCGGGGTGCCGGCGGCTGCCGTGGTGGGCGGTGAAGTCATGCCCGACAGCGTTCCAGCCCCCGGTGCGCACCGGTTGGCGAGAGGGCGAACGCGGGGTTGCGGGCGGGCGAACGGTCGATGTCGCGGGCGCGGACGGGGTGTGTCCGGCGTCGCACGGACAGGATTTCAGTTTCGGGACCGGAGCCGGTACGCTTGACTGTTGGTTGTCTCTATGCGCATGCCCAAAAAATGACTCTTCCTAGGGTGCCGGGGGTGCGTGCGTCGATCCAATCAGAAACTATCAACGCCGGGAGCGCAAGCAACCGGCACAAAAGTTAGCGGAGGATATGGCCAAGAAAGAGGGTGTCATCGAGGTAGAGGGCACCGTATCGGAAGCTCTGCCCAACGCGATGTTTCGCGTTGAGCTGCCGAACGGTCACGTCGTACTTGCCACGATCTCGGGCAAGATGCGTCAGCACTACATTCGAATCCTTCCCGAGGACCGGGTCGTCGTGGAACTCAGCCCGTACGACCTGAACCGCGGCCGAATCACTTACCGCTACAAGTAGAGACCGCAGCACCTGCGAAGTGTCCGGCCCGGAGACGGGGCGGTTCGTTCCGCAGGCGCGTTGGCGACTACTGCTCCACTCAAAAACCACATCGCAAAGGAAATGCCTTGAAGGTCAACCCTAGCGTGAAGCCGATCTGCGAAAAGTGCAAAGTGATCCGCCGTCGTGGCGTGGTCATGGTGATCTGCGATAACCCACGCCACAAGCAGCGCCAGGGCTAATTCCCCGTACGGGAACCCCTGCGCGTAGTTAGTAATTTCGGCAGTACAGCGTCCACTACGCGGGACGCACACCCTCGGCACGGAGGCCGAGGACCGGGAGACCGGGTCGTACTGCTTCAGACCTCCGAATCAAGAACAGGAAGACAACCACTATGGCTCGTCTCGCTGGCGTAGACATCCCGCGCGAGAAGCGCGTGATCATTGCGCTCACCTACATCTACGGCGTGGGCAAGACCCGTGCAGAACAGACGATCGCGGAAACGGGCATCGACCCGAACACGCGCGTCAAGGACCTCAACGACGAGCAGCTGCTGCAGCTGCGCGACTTCATCGAAGGCAACTTCACGGTCGAAGGCGACCTCCGCCGCGAAGTGGCAGCCGACATCCGCCGCAAGGTCGAGATCGGCTCCTACGAGGGCATCCGCCACCGCAAGGGCCTTCCGGTCCGCGGTCAGCGCACCAAGACCAACGCTCGCACCCGCAAGGGTCCGAAGCGCACCGTCGCCGGTAAGAAGAAGTAAGACCGCTTTCAGCGGCACTCAAGCCCAAATCTCGTAGGAGTACATCAATGCCCCCAAAGACTCGTGGAGCGGCACGTAAGCCGCGTCGCAAGGACAAGAAGAACATCACGCTGGGCCAGGCCCACATCAAGTCCACGTTCAACAACACCATCGTGTCCATCACGGACCCGACCGGTGCTGTTATCTCGTGGGCTTCGGCCGGTGAGGTCGGCTTCAAGGGTTCGCGTAAGTCGACCCCGTACGCCGCTCAGATGGCCGCCGAGTCCGCTGCAAAGCGCGCTCAGGAGCACGGCATGAAGAAGGTCGACGTCTTCGTGAAGGGCCCGGGTTCGGGCCGCGAGACCGCGATCCGCTCGCTGCAGGCCGCCGGCCTCGAGGTGGGTTCCATCCAGGACGTTTCCCCGAGCGCTCACAACGGCTGCCGCCCGCCGAAGCGCCGCCGCGTCTAAGTTGCTTCTCAGCGGCGGGCACCGTGCCGCCGTCGTACTGTCATGCAGTACGACGGCGGCCGTGCCCGCCGGAGCGTCAACTCACTTCAAAGACGGACGCCATCCACGGCCAACGTCGTTTCCACCCACATGTGTTGCGTCATATAGCGGACGCTCGCTGAAAGGAAATGTAAGTGCTTATTGCACAGCGCCCCACCCTCACTGAAGAAGTAGTCTCTGACAACCGCTCCCGGTTCACTATCGAACCGCTGGAGCCGGGCTTCGGCTACACCCTCGGTAACTCGCTCCGCCGTACGCTGCTCTCCTCGATTCCTGGTGCTGCTGTCACCAGCGTTCGTATCGACGGTGTGCTGCACGAGTTCACGACCGTTCAGGGTGTGAAGGAAGACGTCACCGAACTCGTCCTGAACATCAAGAACCTTGCTGTGTCCTCCGAGCACGACGAGCCGGTCGTCGCCTACCTGCGCAAGCAGGGCCCGGGCGTCGTGACCGCGGCTGACATCACCCCGCCCGCCGGTGTGGAGTTCCACAACCCGGACCTGCACATCGCGACGCTGAACGCCGATGGCAAGTTCGACATGGAGCTGACCATCGAGCGCGGCCGCGGCTACGTGTCGGCCTCGCAGAACAAGAGCGCAGATCAGGAGATCGGCCGCATCCCGGTTGACTCGATCTACTCCCCGGTTCTGAAGGTCACCTTCCGCGTCGAGGCGACTCGCGTCGAGCAGCGCACCGACTTCGACAAGCTCATCGTCGACGTCGAGACCAAGGAATCGATCGTCCCGCGCGACGCCGTGGCTTCCGCCGGCACCACGCTGGTCGAGCTCTTCGGTCTGGCGCGCGAGCTGAACTCGGCTGCCGAAGGCATCGAGATCGGCCCGTCGCCGACGGACCAGGCCCTGGCCGCCGACATGGCGCTGCCGATCGAGGACCTGGACCTGACGGTTCGCTCGTACAACTGCCTCAAGCGCGAGGGCATCCACACCGTGGGTGAGCTCGTGGCACGCTCCGAGGCTGACCTGATGGACATCCGCAACTTTGGTGCGAAGTCCATCGACGAGGTCAAGGCCAAGCTGATCGACCTGGGTCTGAACCTGAAGGATTCCCCTCCAGGCTACGATCTGGCCGCACACGCTGCCTCGATCGAGGACGACGCCGAGTTCGGTGACGAAGAGGCCTAAGGCCCTTCACCTACATCAGTAGTTTTCAGTCCGACTTTCCCGCCGCGAGGCGCGGAAGCCCGGACTCCACTTGAGGAGAAATACCATGCCTACCCCCGCTAAGGGCCCGCGTCTCGGTGGCGGTGCCGCCCACGAGCGCCTGATGCTCGCAAACCTGGCTGCCCAGCTGTTCGAGCACAAGCAGATCACCACCACGGTTCACAAGGCCAAGCGCCTGCGCCCGTACGCCGAGCGCCTCGTGACCTTCGCCAAGCGTGGCGACCTGGCTTCGCGTCGCCGCGTCCAGGCCGCGATCGCCTCGCGCAGCCGCACCAACAAGAGCATCGTTTTCGAGCTGTTCGAGAACATCGCTCCGGTGATGGCCAACCGCGACGGTGGCTACACCCGCATCACCAAGATCGGCAACCGCAAGGGCGACAACGCCCCCATGGCCGTCATCTCCCTGGTGATGGAGCCCGTCTCCCCGAAGCAGGCCGTTGTGGCCGAGGCCGAGAAGGCCGCTGAGAAGGCTGCCCCGGCGACCGAGGCTCCGGCCGAGGAAACCGTCGAGGCGCAGGTCGAGGAGACCACCGAGGCGCAGGTCGAGGAGACCCCCGAGACCGAGGCCAAGGCCGAGGAGACCAAGGAGGCCTAAGCTCGCTGAGCTGACCTCCGCGCGTCTTTCGCGCTGCAGGGTCCGTACCCCACAAGGGTGCGGGCCCTGCGCTTTTAATGCCCCTGCCGCCGGAGAATAGAATGGTGCCTATGTGCCCGAACGATCCCCTCGCTGAAGCAGGCTTCGTCGTCCCCTCCGCCGCCTCGGGGCACGACGACGCTCCGGCCCCCGCGCTGGTGCGCATCAGGGTGCTGCTCGCGTACGACGGCGCCGAGTTCTCCGGGTGGGCCATCCAGCCCGGACGCACCACGGTGCAGGGCCGGCTCGAGGAGGGGCTCGAGCTGCTGGTCCGCCGCCGCGTGCGCACCACGGTCGCCGGCCGCACCGACGCCGGCGTGCACGCCCGCGGCCAGGTCGCGCACTTCGACCTGACCGAGGAGGAGGTGCGGGGGCTCTCCCGCGGCCGCGACATCGATCCGATGCGCTCGCTCCTGCGGCGCCTGCGCGGAGTGCTCACCCGGCACGGGCAGGCGATCCTCGTGCGCGCCGTCGAGGTCGCACCACCCGGGTTCGACGCCCGCTTCTCCGCCCTCTGGCGCCGCTACTCGTACCGCATCGCTGACGGCCCCGACCGCTGGGACCCGCTCGAGCGGCGGACCACCCTGTGGCACGCTGGACCCGTCGACGTCGACGCGATGAACGCCGACGTGTCCGCCCTGCTTGGCCAGCACGACTTCCTGAGCTTCTGCAAGCCCCGCGAGCGCGCGACGACGATCCGCACCCTGACCGACTGCCGCTTCGAGCGCGGGGACGACGGGGTCATCACGGCCCACCTGCGGGCGGACGCGTTCTGCCACAACATGGTGCGGGCCGTGATCGGGGCGGCGCTGCGCATCGGCGACGGCCGCGAGCCCGCGGGCTGGATGGCGGAGCGGCTGGCGGCACGCGTGCGCGACGCGAAGTCGTTCCTCGCCGCACCGCACCCGCTCGTGCTCGAGGAGGTGGCTTACCCCGACGCGGCCGCCGAGCTGGCCGCCCGCGCCGAGCTGACCCGGGCCCGGCGCGTGGCGCCGGGCGCCTGAGCATCAGCGCGGCCCCGGCCGGCCGATGTTCTGCACGTCGAACAGCCCGCTCTCGAAGATGTTGATGATGGCCGGGCCCATGACGACGATGAAGATCGTGGGGAAGATGAAGAACAGCAGCGGGAACAGGATCTTCACCGGGAGCTTCATCGCCTTCTCCTCGGCCCGCTGGCGCCGCTTGACCCGCATCTGCGCGGCCTGGGTGGCCAGCACGCGCGAGATGCCGATGCCGTAGCGGTCGGCCTGCGTCACCGCCCGCACGAACGAGCCGAGGTCCTTGACCGTCGTCCGCTCCGCCATCGCCTGGTAGGCCTCCCGCCGCGAGCGCCCCACCTGCATCTCCTGCAAGGTCCGCCCCATCTCCTCCGCCATGGGGCCGCGCCCGCGCGCGGCCACGCGGGACATGGCCTGCTCCAGCCCGAGACCGGCCTCGACCGAGATGAGCAGCTGGTCCAAGACGTTCGGCAGCTCCAGCTGGATGGCCTCCTGGCGTTTCAGCGAGGCGTTGAGCAGGAGCAGATCCGGCAGGAAGTAGCCGAAGGCGACGAGCAGGAACCACGCGAGCACGGTCGACGGCGCGGGCGAGCCCCAGACGATCAGGCCGCCGAGCGCGAACCCGCCGAACGCGAGCAGTGGTTTGGCCGTGATGACCCGGTCCAGCGGCCAGGACTCCGGCCGGCCCGCGTGCGCGAGCAGCCGGTCGATCCGCCCCTCGTAGGAGCCCGGGGTGAGGCGCCGGGCCAGCGCGGCGAAGTCGCGGTCGCCGCTGCGCTGCTGGACGTCGGCGGGGCCAACGCGCGCCAGGTTCTGCCGCACCAGGGTGAACTTGCGATGATCGATCGCGAACAGGCCGTACGCGAGGACGGCGACCGGCAACACGATGAGTGCGACGGCGGTCCATCCGAACCAGGTCATCTCTATCTCCGCTCCCTAGAACTCGATCCGGATCATGCGGCTGAGCACGAACGATCCGATCGCCATCATCACGGCCCCGAGCAGCAGGAGCCCGATTCCGATGGGATGGGTGAACAGCGTCCCGACGTATCCGGGGTTCATGAGCGCCATCGCGGCGCCGAGGAAGAACGGCAGGGCGATCAGGATGTACGCGGAGATCCGGCCCTCCGCGGACAGGGCCCGGACCTGCCCCTTGATCTCCGCGCGCTCGCGGATGGTCGTGCCCACTTGATCCAGCACGCGCGCCAGGTCGCCGCCGACCTCGCGGTTGATGCGGATCGCCTCGGCCACCCAGGCGAAGTCCTCGGAACGCATTCGCCCGGCCGCCTCCTGCATCGTGGTTTCGAGGTTCCGGCCGACGCGCGATTCGTTGACCACCCGGCTGAGCACCTCGCTCATCGGGGCGTCGAACTCGCGGGCGGCGCCGTCGAGCGCCCGCAGCACGGAGTGCCCGGCGCGCAGGCTGCCGGCCAGCGTCATGAGCAGGTCGGGCAGTTGGTCGTCGAAGGCCGCGCGCCGGCGGCCGGCACGGACGCGCAGCACGACGACGACGGCGAGCGGCGCGGCGAGGAAGAGCAGCAGCGCCAGGCCGAGCCCGCCGAGGAGCCGCCCGGCGACGGCGGCAACGACGGCCCCGATGAGGGTGAGCACGACGACCTCGGCGGGGGAGCGGCGCACGCCGGACTGCTCGAGGGCGTCGGCGGTGAGCCAACCCTGCCCGCGGGAGCCGATGCGCGCCTCGACCGCGGCGACCGCGGCATCGCCGACGCGCGCCAGTGCGGAGGCGTCGTTCGCGGCGGCGACCGGGCGTCGTCGTGTTTTGGAGACCCGGGACGAGGCGGGACGGAAGAGCGTGAAGACCAGCAGCAGCATCGCCGCCAGCCCGGCGGCGAGACCGCCCGCGAGGAGCCAGGCGCCCGCGTTCATCGCAGGCCCGTGTCGAAGAGTCCGGGCGGGAGCCGGACGCCGACGTTGTCGAAGTGCTCGACGAAGCGCGGGCGCACGCCCGTGGGCACGGGGCGGCCGAGGAACCGGCCGTGGGCGTCGACCCCGGCGGCGTAGTCGAAGACGAAGGCGTCCTGGAGGGTGACGACGTCGCCCTCCATGCCCTGGACCTCGGTCACGTGGGTGACGCGGCGGGTGCCGTCGCGCAGGCGGGTGAGGTGGATGACGAGGTCGACCGCGGAGGCGATCTGTTCGCGGATCGCGCGCAGCGGCAGATCCATACCGGCCATGAGGACGAGGGTCTCGAGCCGGGCGATCGCGTCGCGCGGCGAGTTGGCGTGCACGGTGGAGATCGAGCCGTCGTGGCCGGTGTTCATCGCCTGCAGCATGTCGAGCGTCTCGCCCCCGCGGACCTCGCCAACGACGATCCGGTCCGGGCGCATGCGCAGTGAGTTGCGCACCAGGTCCCGGATCGTGACGGCGCCGGTGCCCTCGATGTTCGCGGGGCGGGATTCGAGCCGGACCACGTGGTCCTGTTGCAGCTGCAGCTCGACGGCGTCCTCGATGGTGATGATGCGCTCGTCGTTGGGGATGAAAGAGGAGAGAACGTTGAGCAGGGTCGTCTTGCCGGTGCCGGTGCCGCCGGAGATGATGATGTTCAGGCGGGCCTCGACGCACGCGCGCAGCAGGTGTGCCATCTCGGGGGTGAGCGTGCCGAAGCCGATCAGGTCCGCGGTGGTCAGCGGCTTCGCGCCGAATTTGCGGATGGTCAGGCTGGGCCCGTTGACGGCGAGCGGGGGGATGATCGCGTTCACGCGGGACCCGTCCTCGAGCCGGGCGTCAACGAGCGGCGAGGATTCGTCGATCCGTCGGCCCACGCGGGAGACGATCCGTTCGATGACCCGGCGCAGGTGTTCGTCGGTGCTGAACCCGGCGTCGACCGCGGTGAGCCGGCCGTTGCGTTCGACGTAGATCTGCTCGTGGTCGTTGACCATGATCTCCGTGACCGTGTCGTCGTCGAGCAGCCGCTGTAGCGGGCCGAGGCCGAGGACCTCGTCGCCGATGTCGCGGATGAGCCGGCGCCGCTCCTCGGGGGTCAGCGGCACCTGCTCGGCGTCGATAGCGCGGCTGAGCTCGTCGCGGGCCAGCAGCCGCAGGGCGTCCTCGGTCATGGTTGGGTCGCTGATGCGCGAGCCGAGCCGGACGAACAGCGTGTCGGCGGCGCGCGCCTTCAGCCCGGCGAGGGCGTCGGGCGCGCGCGGCCCGGCCGCCCGCCCGCCCGGGGCCCGGTCGCGCAGGATCTCCTCCGCGGAGCCCGGGTATGGCGACGCCGCCGCCTCCGTGCCGGAGGTCGCCTCGGTGCCGGCACCGGCACCGAGGTCGGGGCCGTCGCGGGCGGGTCCCGGTGCGAGGCACTCCTCGGCGGGCGTCGCGCCCGTGGGGGCGCTGTATGCAGGCGAGAGCGCGGTCGGCGCAGCGCCCGGTGGTGCGGTGTCCACCACTGTGGGCGTGGCGTCGGACGTCGTCGTCCTGCCGCCGGAGGTGGGCGCCGCCGCCCCGCCGGCCTCGCCGCGCATGGTTTTGAGTCGCTCGGAGAGTTTCACGAGATGACCTCCCGCCGGTGCTGCTGGCGCGACTGCGCCCGTTCTTCGGTGTCGAACCGCTTGACCAGCTTGGACAGCCCGCGCCAGGCGCCGTCGTGCCGCCCGTCGGAGAGGTGGGGGATGCCGCGGTTGGTGCTCAGCGGCAGCGAACGCGAGCGGGGCACCACGACGTCGACGGGCGAACCGAGGCTCACCTCGACGTCGGCGACGGTCATGCCGCTGCGCTTGTCGGCGAAGTTCAGCACGGTGTGGCGTCCGCGGGGCACGAGCTCGAGTTCGCGTAGCACGGTCAGGGCTTCGTTCATGCCGCGCACGCTCGGCACGTCCATGCCGCAGACCCAGACGGCGGCCGTGGCGCGCTCGAGCGCCGCGAGCAGGTGCTCGCCGAGGCCCGGCGCGGTGTCGACGACCACGAACTCGAACTCTGCGGTCAGCTGGTCGATGAGCACGCCGACCTGCGCGGGGGAGAGCCGGTCCGCATCGACCGGCGTCCGCGGCCCGCACAGCGCGTAGAGCCCGTGCTCGGTCCGGGTGAGGTAGGCCTTGAGCACCATCGAGTCGTGCGCCGCGGAGTTGTAGACGGCATCGGTGATGACGTGCTCGGGGTCGATGTTCAGGGAACTCGCGACGTCGCCGAACTGCAGGTCGAGGTCGACGATCACGACCTGCTGCGGGGCCAGGCGCCCGAGCCCGACGGCGAGGTTCGTGGCGATCGTCGTCTTGCCGACCCCGCCTTTGGGTGAGAGGACGGCGACGACCTCGCCGCGTGGCCGGCCGGCGTCGGGTTCGCTGCGGTGCCGGCGACGCTCGACGGTGAGGCACGCGCGCTCGATCGCGAGGCGCAGCTCCGCGGCGTCCGCACCGGGGGAGGCGATCTCGCGGACGCCGGCGCGCATCGCGGCCCGCAGCAGCTCCGGGTCGCGCTCGGCTTCGGCGAAGAGGAGCACGGAGAGGTCGGGCACGGCCGAGGAGAGGTCGGCGGCCAGGCGTAGCGCCGCGTCGGTGTCCACATCGGAGCCGAGCAGCACGACGTCGGTCGCCTCGCCGATGCTGCGCCGCAGCAGGTCCGCCGCCGGCAGCTCGACCGCGGAGGCGCCGAGGCGGTAGAGGGAACCGGGCAGGGAGCCTGCGAGGCACGAGGAGACGCGGGACTCGAGTGAGGGCGCGTCGGAGATCAGCAGGAAGCGGCTCATTTGAGGATCTCCTTGATGTCCCAGTAGTCGCGCTCTGCGTCAGCCGTGTCTTCGTTCTGCTTGGTGAGCCACGTCTGCCCGAAGTCCTGGGTGAAGACGATGCGCCCGGCCTGATCGGCGTCGACGGCGAAGGTGACGAAGGCCGACCCGGTCGGCAAGGCGGCCACCCCGTCGTCGGTCTGGACCTCTTGGTCCGGCAGGGCGATCTGGATGCCCGTGACGAGGACCTGCTCCATGAGCAGTTTCGTGAAGTTCGGGTGGGGCACCGCGTCGTCTTTGTCGTAGTTGCCGAACACAGCGACCCGGTCGCCGGCGCGGAGCTTGCCGCCGACGACGCGGGCCGGCTCGAGTACGACCGTGACCTCCTGCAGGCCCTGCGGAACGGGGTAGGTCCCGGGCTCGAGCTGCGTCGCGGGATCGACGAGCTTCTGCGCGAGCAATTGCTCGCCCTCCAGCAGGGGCTGGCTGAGCACGGTGCCGGCGTGCTCGCCGAGGTCGCTCAGGGCGCCGTCGGCGACGGCGGCGGCCGGCAGGGTTGGGCGTTCGAGGTAGTCGGGCAGGTCCTCGGCGGCCGTGCCCGACGGTACGTCGGCGGCGGCGACAAGCACCTCCTGCGGCTGAAGCCCGTCCTGGGCGCGGCGGTCGGCCGCCCCGACGTAGATGATGAGCAGGACGGCGCCGACGACGGCGAGGACGAGGGCGGCGATGCCGCCGATGATCCTGCTGTTCATGAGGCTTCCTCAGGTTCGGCGTCGGTGGAACTCGACGGTGGTGGACGGGTGATGGGGCGTGGGCGGTGCTACTCGATGAGCGCCGGCGGCACGGTGACGCCGTAGTCGATCCCGCCCCCTCCGCCGAGCTCATCGGGTTCGTAGATCGTCACGAACTTCCCGAAGATGCCGCGGCAGCTGCTGGTGCAACCGGGTGGCAGGGTCGCGTTGTTCGGATACTGGTCGGGGGAGCCGCCGCCGGAGAACTTCCAGGCCTCGATTTCGAAGGCGGCGATCCCGGTGATCTCCCATTCGACGTTCGAGCCGGTGAGGCCGTTGCTGTCGGAGATGACGGGGAAGTACACGGTCGCCGAGCCCTCGGACGCGATGGACGCGATCCACGCCTCGAGGGTCTCCTGGCAGATGGCTTTCACACCCCCGGAGGCTGGCAGGGAGTTACCGGTGTCACCGGGGTAGAAGGTGCCCGCGCCGGTGTCGATGTTCACCTCGCACGCTCCGTCCGGGTCGAGCCAGCCCCAGTTGCCCGGAATCGAGCTGCCGTGGGGATTGCACGGGCTTGCCGCGTAGGTGAGCCACCGCGCGGTGTCGACGCCGGAGGCCAGGAAGTCCTGCAGCGCGCATTCGGAGAACGCGAGCGGGAACGAGAAGGTGCCCATGGTCGGTCCACCCCAAGCCGCGACGGCCCGGGCGCGGACGCCGACAGTGTCGGTGCCGAAGAGCCGGCCGAACCAGACGGCCGAGCCGTTCTCGTCGGGCCCGCCCGGCTCGCGGGCCTCGGCAATGACGGTGACCCGCCGCGCGCCGAGGTCGATGGCCGTTCCGGCGGCCGCGGCGTCGTCAGCCGCATTGGCCGCCGCGAGCGCCCCGCCCAGGGGCGAGTCCGTAATGCAGTCGGGGGAGCCCGCGTCCGCGGCGCACGCGTTGGCGACGCCGAGCGCGGCCGCGTCGGCCCCGTTCTGCAGCTCGGCCTGCTCCCAGAAGAGCTTGCCGACGTCGACCGCGATCGCGACGAAGAGCAGCAGCACCACCATGAGGCCGGCGACCATGACGGAGGACCCGCCGCGCTCGCTGGTGAGCCGTTCCCGCATTAGCCTTCGCATTGCATGGCCCCCCTGGCTCGGATGTCGGCCGGCAGCGGGAAGAGCCCGATGAGGGCGTTGTTGGCGCCGCCGATCGTGACGGTCACCGTGGTGCCGGGAGGGCAACCGGCCACGGACGCCGTGGCGGTGTTGATGTCTAGCGTCGGCGAGCCGGCGTCGGCGACGGCGAGCAGGTCGAAGCCCGGGTCGTTGTACTGCAGGACGTAGGCCCGGGCGGCGGCGCGCGCCCCCTGAGTCGCCGAGAGCTGCTGGTTGAAGAACCAGGCGTACTCGAGCACGCCGAAGATCAGCGTGAGCAGGATCGGGACGATCAGGGCGAACTCGATCGCGGACGCGCCGGTTTCCCCGCGCCTGTTCCCGGGTGTTCTCCTGATGCTCATGGTGCTCCTCACGCTGACGACGACGGTGCCCGGCGGGAGTGCGTTGGCGTGCGCCTTCGCAGTCCCAGGTGCCGGGAAGCTCGGCCTAGAGGCCGGCGGCGATATCGTCGAGGAAGTCTCCGATAGCCCCCCAGAGGCCGTTGAGTGCGCCCGTCATGGCGCCGGCGCCGACCAGTACGACGAGCGAAATGATGCCAATGGTCAGGCCGTACTCGACGGCGGTGGCACCCTTCTCCTCGCGGCGCAGGCGGCCGGCGAAGGTTTCGAGGGCGAGGTAGACGTTGGCGAAGAAGGTGTTCATGGCGGTAATCCCATCGTGTTCGCGGAAGCGGCGGCGGCCGCGTCCTGGGCTGGTGCGTGTGGTCCGAAGGGGAGTTCGAGTGACCCTGTGTCCAGGGCGACGCCAGCCGTTTCCGGCTCCTCGAGCGGCCCCCATCCGCCGCGTCTGAGCTGCAGCGTAGGAGCGCCGTCGGCGGCTGTCTATGGGTACGGGGACCGCGCGAGGGTACGGATCTGGAACCAGCAGCGAAGGGGTTTCGGCCCGGCGCGTAAGCCGCTTTGATAGGGCAACAGAAAGTTGTCGATGATTTAACCTTTGAATAACGCGGAAATCTGCAGAGAATGCAGATTGTGAAGGTGTTGTCTTAGATTGGGAAATACCTGTTAATTTCCTGCGTTAGTCTTGAGGAAATTCCCGTAGTCTTCCACGGAACCGCAGGTGAGCGGGGGGCTGGTACGTGGGCCATACGTGGGTCACGCGGGTGAATACGGGGGTGATACTGGACTTCACGAGCGGGATACGTGAAACTTCAACAACTCCTTGTTGATCGCTAATAAGCGACCGTAGATTGATGTCAGTCGTCGTTTCGGCGATGGCCCCTAGCGTGCACACGCCGGAGTTTTCTCACCCCCCCCGATGGCTTCGGGGTGTGCCTGCCGGGGGCTTTTTCTTGCCCGGGCCATTACACTGGCACCCATGGGGAAAATGCGGCCCGAAAATCTCACGATCGGCCGTGGAGACGCGGTGGCGCGTCTGCGCGCGGCGGCCGATCAGGTCGCTGCGGGTCACCACCGGTTCGTCGTCCTCGAGGGGCACGCGGGCTCGGGCAAGTCCGAGGTCTTGTGGGCGGCGCTGGAGGGTGTGCTGCACTGGCCGCGTAAGTTCGCCTCCCTCGAGCCGGGTGATCGGTTCGTCCCCGGCTCCGCGGCCTGCAAGCTCGTCCCCGGTATGACACCCGAGTTGACGTCGAACGTTCCCCGGGCCGTGGCGTTCGCGCTCTCCGTGTTGGATACGTTCGATGCGCCGACCATCATCATTCTCGAGAACGCGCAGTGGACGGACCCTGTCTCCACCGAGATCATGTCGGGCATCCTCCCGAACCTCGGCACCTATCCCGTCCTCTTCATCGGCACCGTCCGCCCGTGCGTTGACGAGCCGGCGAAACAACTGATCCGGGCCGCGCTGGCGCCGGCGACGTCGTCGTACATTGACCTGCCCCCGCTGGATCCGGGTGAGGCACGTGCCGCGCTCACGGAGATGATCGGCGCGCCTGTGGCGCCCGCGCTCGCCGGGCGCCTGCACGAGCTCACCGGCGGGCTCCCGCTGCTGCTCGCGGAGGCGGCGCGCGTGCTGCGCCACCGCCGCCACGACGCCGAGGCCGTCGCCGACGCACTAGGTGCCTTCGCTGCGCGGACCTCGCGCCGCGTGCGCGACTTCGACGCCACGGTCGCGGACACGCTGACCTTCCTGACGCCGACCGGGCGGGCGGTCCTGCGCGTCCTCGCGCTGAGTCCGGATCCGCTGAGCGTCGCCCAGCTCGAGCACGCGTGCGGGGTCAACGAACTCGGCACTGCCGACCTGGCGCCCCTGCAGGACGCGGACCTCATCCGCTGGGAGCCGGGCGAACGCGGCTACCGCGTCTCGCTGCCGCCGATCGCGCAGGGTGTGCGGCAGACCATGCTGCCCGACGAGATCGCCGCCACCCACCGGGCGCTGGGGGAGATCAGCGACGTCTCTTCGGCGCCGCTGCACCGCTTCCTGGGCCGACATCCGGAGGCGCTCGGCGGGCGCAAGCTGGCCGAGGGCCCCAACGGGCGTGTCCCCGCCGACGTCGCCGAGCACGTGCTCCGGCTGCTGGACGGCCGCGAGCACGGCCGCGTGGTCGAATACCTGGATGCGCTCGCGCGGGCGTGCCCTGGCGACGACACCCTGGGGCTCGCGCTCCTGGCCCGCTGGCGCGAACCCCGCGAGGACCTGCGCGGCCCGATCCGCTTCGCGATGCGCGGGGCCCGCTGCCCGCTGCTGCTCTCCGTCGCCCGGGCCGTCCAGCACTTCTCCGAGGCCCACTACGAGGCAGCGGTCGCTGAGCTCACGCACGCCGGAACCGTCGATGTCGACAGCCCGGTGGCGACGTTCGTCTTCCTTCAGGCCGTCGACCGGGTCGCCCGCACCGACGCCGTCCGCGGCACCCTGTTCCAGAGCCGCGAACTGCGCCGGGTCGCCGCCACCCATCTGCAGCGGCTCGAGCGCGGCGCGTCCGGCACGGACGACGGCGGCGCGGCGCTTGCCGCGTTTGCGCGCCCCTCGCGGCTCGACGCCCTGCACGCGAGCTTCGCCCTGTGGGACGAGCTGGCCGAACTCGTGCCGGAGCCCGGGCACGTGCGGCCCGGCGGCTTCGCCGAGCTGGCCCGGCGCCAGGCCGCCCACCTGGAGGCGCTGCCGGACGCTGAGGACGACGTCCTCGCTGTGCGCGTCTTCGCCGCGGCCCGCGCCCGCGACTACAGTGACCGCCCCTCCGTGGTGCGGATCCTCGGGCACCGTTCCGTGGTCGAGGCCGGCACCGAGGAGCTCGTCACCGACGCCTACTGCCAGCTCGCGCTCACCTATTTCGACGCCGGCCAGTTCTCCCGCGCTGAGGAGTTCGCCACCCTGGGCCGCGCGCAGGCGTTCGGCACCTACAACTCCGAGCTGCTGCTCACCGCCGAGGCCGTGGGCGTGCTCGTCGCCGGCGCGCGCGAGGGGCAGGACGGCGTCGCCCCGCTGCTCGCGGAGCTGCAGAGCACCCCCGACGCGCTGTGGCTCCCGTTCGTGCACCTGGCGTCCGTGTACGCGCGCGCCTGGGCCGCCACGGCGGACGGGGACCACGACGACGTCGTCGCGGCCCTGCTGCCCGTGTCCGACAACGTGCTCGGCTGGCAGCCGCTCGGCATGGCCGCCCTGACGTTGCTGGCCCGCGCCCAGTACTACTCCGGCAGTGCGGCGCTCGCCGGCGAGGCCCTGGAGCTCATCGAGGCTTACGGCATCACGGCGACGGAGCCGGTGGTTTCGTTCGTGACTGCGTACGTGCGGGCGCTGGCCGCGGCCGACGACGACCCGCGCCGGGCGGCCGCTGAGTACTCCGCGGCGCTGGCTGCGGCGGCGCGCATCCCCGACGTCGCGACCGGTGCCCCCGACGCCCGCGGCGGCGGGCTGCGGGTCTACCGGGCGCTGGCCGCTTACGACTACGGCCGGCTCGTCGTGGAATCCGGCGGCGCCCTGCGCGGCCACGCGCTTGAGGCGTTCCGTGCGGCGCTCGGTGCCCAGCAGCTGTGGATCGGCTGCGGGGCGAGCAGCCTGCGGGAGGCGAGTGCCGCCGTCGTGCGGGGTCTGCGGGAGCTGCTCGACGGGGAAGGGGGCGAGGCCGCGGGTGGCGCGGACGACGACGGCGCCCGGCCCGCCGCGTCCTCGCGCAGCCAGTCGGTCGCCACGGGTGCCGCGCTCGCCGGTCTGACCCGGCGGGAGCGGGAGATCGCGGGGCTGATCGGGCTTGGGCTGATGAACAAGGAGATCGCGGATCGGCTCGTGATCTCGGTGCGAACGGCTGAGTATCACGCGGCGAACGTCGCCCGGAAACTGCGGCTCGGTTCGCGCAGCGAGGTCCGCGACATGTTCGCGGAGAACGGGCGGTCGCCGGGGGAGCGATGAACCCCTGCCGAATTGGGGACGGCGTGCGGATCTGCTAGGATTTGTAGCTGTTGTGCATACCCGTGCCTGACATCCCGCATTTCACGTGACGGCCTCGTTGCAGGGCCCTGGTCGGTGACGTGTGCAGGCGTTACAAGGGAACCGGTTGGAATCAGTCCTCACCTGATGAACTGGTAGAGCGCTACTCGTAACACAGTGCGCGTGCTACGGACGGATCTCACAGCCGTCTTGGCAGGTGCACTTGACCAGTAACCAAGGAAACGAAGGCAATTACCGTGCGTACGTACACCCCGAAGCCCGGCGACGCAGATCGCAAGTGGCACGTCATTGACGCCACTGACGTCGTTCTGGGCCGCCTCGCCAGCCAGACCGCAACTCTGCTGCGTGGCAAGCACAAGCCGACCTTTGCTCCGCATCAGGACATGGGCGACTTCGTGATCATCATCAACGCCGAGAAGGTTGCCCTGACGGGTGCCAAGCTCGAGCAGAAGCGTGCCTACCGCCACTCCGGCTACCCGGGCGGCCTGAAGTCCGAGACCTACGCGGAACTTCTGGAGAAGAACCCGGTCCGCGCCGTGGAGAAGGCTATCGCCGGCATGCTTCCCAAGAACAAGTTGGCCGCTCAGCAGATGGCCAAGCTGAAGGTTTACCGTGGCGCGGAGCACCCGCACGCCGCGCAGGAGCCGAAGGCATTCGAAATCACCCAGGTCGCGCAGTAGCGCTGGGCCCCGAAACAAGAGAACTAGTTTTCAAGGAGAATCGTGGCTCAGAATACTGAAGAGCTGAACGAAGTCGAGGCTGAGACCCCCTCGACCTACACCACCGAGTCGACCCCGTCCGAAGAGACCGTTGTCGCTGAGCGCCCGGCCCTGACCATCGGCGGCTCCGCTGTCGGTCGTCGCAAGGAAGCCATCGCTCGCGTGCGTCTCGTCCCGGGCACGGGCAAGTGGACCATCAACGGCCGCTCGCTCGAGGAGTACTTCCCGAACAAGCTGCACCAGCAGGACGTCAACGAGCCGTTCAAGCTCCTCGGCCTCGAGGGTGCTTACGACGTCGCCGCCCGCATCACCGGCGGTGGCGACTCGGGCCAGGCCGGCGCGCTGCGCCTGGGCATCGCCCGCTCGCTGAACGAGATCGACCGCGAGAACAACCGTCCGGCCCTCAAGAAGGCCGGATACCTGACCCGCGACGCTCGCGTGATCGAGCGTAAGAAGGCCGGTCTCAAGAAGGCCCGCAAGGCCTCGCAGTTCTCGAAGCGCTAAACCGCTTCACACTGGGGGAAGAAGCATGTTTCCTTCTCCCGGCACAGGCCCCGCAGCCACCCGGCTGCGGGGCCTTTGTGCTTGAATCTCTGTGGGGTTTAGCACAGAAAGTTTGTCCGGAATCGTCGGTAATACGCCGATTCTCGCAGGTTGGGGTCTTAGGATAGGCAACGATGAGCAGACTATTTGGTACGGACGGCGTTCGCGGTAAAGCGAACCGATTGATCACGCCGCAACTGGCGATGTCGCTGGCCCAGGCGGCCGCCGTCGTCCTCGGATTCAATCAGGCGGAGGCCGGCAAGCGGCCCGTGGCCGTCGTCGCAAAGGACCCGCGCATCAGCGGTGACTTCATTTCCGCGGCGATCGAGGCGGGCCTCGCGGCCGCCGGCGTCGACGTGTACGACGCCGGCACGCTGCCGACGCCGGCGGCGGCTTATCTGGTCGCCGACCTCGACGCCGACTTCGGCGTCATGATCTCGGCCTCGCATAACGCGGCGCCGGACAACGGCATCAAGTTCCTCGCGCGCGGCGGGCAGAAGCTCGACGACGCTCTCGAGGACGCGATCGAGGCGCAGCTCGAGCTGGAGCCGCCGCGCCCGGTCGGCGCCGACGTCGGACGTATCCGGCGCTTCGCCGACGCTGAGGATCGCTACGTGGTGCACCTGCTGAGCACCATGCCCAACCGCCTGAGCGGGTTGAAGGTCGTCCTGGACTGCGCCCATGGCGCTGCGAGCGGCTGCTCGCCCCAGGTCTTCAAGGATGCCGGCGCGGACATCGTCGTCATCGGCGCCGATCCCGACGGCGTCAACATCAACGACGGCTACGGCTCGACCCACCTCGGACCGCTGCAGGCCGCCGTCGTCGAGCACGGCGCGGACCTCGGCATCGCCCACGACGGCGACGCGGACCGCTGCCTCGCCGTGGACCACGAGGGCAACGTCGTCAACGGCGACGAGATCATGGCCATCATGGCGATGACGCTCAAGGAGCAGGGCCGGCTCAAGGACGACACCCTCGTCGCGACAGTCATGAGCAACCTGGGGCTGAAGATCGCCATGCAGGAGGCCGGCATCCGCATCGAGGAGACCGGCGTCGGCGACCGCTACGTGCTGGAGGCGATGCGCGCCAAGGGCTACAACCTCGGCGGCGAGCAGTCCGGGCACGTGATCTTCTCCGACCACGCCACGACCGGCGACGGCGTGCTGACCGGCCTGCACATCGCGGCCCGCGTCGCCGCGACCGGCAAGAGCCTCAAGGAGCTCGCGGCGACCATGCAGGTCCTGCCGCAGGTGTTGATCAACGTCAAGGACGTCGACAAGACGGCCTTCGGTTCGAACGCGGCGGTCGCCGCCGCGGTGTCCAACGTGGAGTCGGAGCTCGGCCCCAACGGCCGCGTGCTGCTGCGCCCGTCCGGCACGGAGCCCGTGGTGCGTGTGATGGTCGAGGCCACCGAGCAGGAAGTCGCCGAGGACATGGCCCGCCGCCTCGCGATGATCGTGCAGACGGAACTCGCGCTGACGACGTCGGTCTGACCCGCGCCTCCGGTCCGTCGGCTCAGCGGGCCTTGCGCCACTGGGCGACGGCCGGCGGCAGCCGCCTCGCGAAGCGCGCCAGGCGCTCCACCCGCGCCGCCCACACGCGGGACGCACTCGCCTCGAGCAGGGTGATGTCGTGGGCCGCGAGTTGCTCGCGCCGCGGGAAAAGACCCCGGTAGATGTACCGCGGACGGTAGCGCCACGGCACGGACTGCAGGTGCAGCAGACGGAAGACGCCGGGCTCGGAGACTTCCGAGCGAAGTCGCCACGAGTCGCCGGCTGCCGGCAGCCGGCGGATGTCGGCCTCGGGGAACGCGACCTCGATGAACGCGCGCAGCGGACCGAGCGACCCCGTGCGGCGGGCGAGCGACTCGAACTCCGCCCAGGAGGGCAGCGGGGCGTGCGTGAGCAGGTACTCGAGTTCGGCGACGTTGCGGGGTTTATGCGCCTCGCGCAGGGCGTGCAGGGCCTGAACCAGGACTGTGGCCGTCAAATCGAGCCCGAATACTTGCTGCCCGCCGAGCGGCGTGGCCCGGCGCCGCTCCCATAACGCCGTGAAGGCGTCGTGCGCGTCGGCCTCGAGGCCGGGATAGCTGTGGTGCACGTCGATGTCTGTGGGCCAGCCCGGATGATAGAGCGTCACGGAGTGCAGCGGGTGCTCGCCGTCGTGCGTCGTCGGCCGCTCGCGCCACCCCCGCTGGGCGAGAGCCTCAAGCAGTTGGGCCGTCTCGCGGGGGTCGATGAGGACGTCGACATCGGAGGAGGGGCGCTCGGAGCGCACGCCGAGTTCGGTCGCCGGGGGCCCCTTCAGGATGACGGCGCGCAACCCGTGGCTGTCGGCGAGCGAGAAGACGAGGGCTGCTGACAGCTCGATCGCCTCACCAAGACGCAAGTCCACCCGATCCCTCCTCTCCTGTCCGGCTTCTCGTGGTTCAGCATACCCACCTCGGCACAATGCGCTTAAACGACGGAAGACGGTGGGTCCGTCCAAGCGGGCCCACCGCCTTCCGGTGCTGGTCAGCGGTTGGTCGAGAGGGAGTCGCGGATCTCGGTGAGCAGCACGATCTGCGGGTCGACTTCCTCCTCCTCGGTGATGCCAATGTGCTTGTTGCGGGCCTCGATCAACTTGTTCATCGGCATGACGACGACGAAGTAGATGGCGGCCGCGACGAGCAGGAAGTTCACGATGGCGGTCAGCACGGCGCCGATCGCGATGTCGTTTCCGTTGAGGGTCACGAGCAGGAACTCGTCGAAGTTCGGCGATCCGACGAGGGCCGAGATCAGCGGCATGAGCACGCGCTCGACGAGCGCGGTGACGACGGCGCCGAAGGCACCGCCGAGGACGACGGCCACGGCAAGGTCAACGACGTTGCCCTTCATCACGAAATCTTTGAATCCACTAAGCATGGAAAAAAGAATACCGTCGGCGGCCGGAGCTTGTCGGGCGTTCTGTATTAAATCTTGCGCAACAACATGCGACGGATGGAGTGGTCAGCGTCCTTGGTCAGGACCAGCTGGGCGCGGCCTCGGGTCGGCAGCACGTTCTCGCGCAGGTTCGGCTCGTTGATGCGGTGCCAGATGTCCAGGGCCGTCTCGCGGGCCTCGTCGTCGGTGAGCGTCGAATAGCGGTGGAAGTAGGAGGCCGGGTCGGCGAACGCTCCGCTGCGCAGCTTCATGAAGCGCTGGACGTACCACTCCTCGATGTCGTGCGTGCGGGCGTCGACGTAGACGGAGAAGTCGAAGAAGTCGCTCAGCGCGAGCCCGGCGGTGCCGTTGGAGCGGATGCGCGCCGGCGCAAGCACGTTCAGGCCCTCGACGATCAGCACGTCCGGGCGCCGCACCACGACCTCCGCATCCGGCAGGATGTTGTAGGTCAGGTGCGAGTACATGGGGGCGCGGACCTCGTCGGCGCCGGACTTGACCTCGGAGACGAAGCGCAGCAGCGCCCGGCGGTCGTAGGACTCCGGGAAGCCTTTGCGGTGCATGATCCCGCGGCGCTTGAGCTCCTCGTTGGGGTGCAGGAAGCCGTCCGTCGTGACCAATTGCACATCGGGAGTATCGGGCCAGCGGCGCAGCATCTCCTGCAGGACGCGCGCCGTCGTCGATTTGCCGACGGCGACCGAGCCGCCGACGCCGATCACGAAAGGCGTGCGCTGGGTCTCCTCGCCGAGGAACGTATTGGTGACCTGATGCAGATGCCCCGCACCCTGGACGTAAAGGTAGAGGAGCCGGGAGAGGGGCAGGTACACCTCGCGGATTTCCGCGAGATTGAGCTGTTCGCCGAGGCCGCTGAGGCGGTCGAGGTCGTCCATGTCCAGCGGCTGCTCGATGGAGTGGGCCAGCCGCGCCCAGGTCGGGCGCTCGAGCTCGATGAAGGGGGAGACTCCGTTGTCGGTTACCCGGGTATCAGTCACCCACGACATTGTGCCAAAGCTTTCCGGAGCCTCTAAACGCGTGTCCGTCTGCCGCGGTCTGCGGGATTGGTTAATTGCGCGATACCCTTGTGCCTATGTGTGGAATCGTTGGCTATGTTGGCCGTAATACCAAGACGACAGGTGACCACGGCGCGCTGGACGTCGTGCTCGAAGGGCTGCGCCGCCTGGAGTACCGCGGGTACGACTCGGCCGGTGTGGCCGTCCTGACGGACTCCGGCGTCGAGGCGCGGAAGAAGTCCGGCAAGCTCGTGAATCTCGTGAACGAGATCGCGGAGAGCCCGCTGGCGGAGTCGCTGACGGGCATCGGGCACACCCGCTGGGCGACCCACGGCGGCCCGACCGACCAGAACGCGCACCCCCACCTGGCCGACGGCGGACGACTCGCCCTGATCCACAACGGCATCATCGAGAACTTCGCCGAGATCAAGCAGACCCTCGTCGCCAAGGGCTACGAGTTCCTCTCCGAGACCGACACCGAGGTCTCCGCCGTCCTGCTCGGCGACATCTACCGCGGCGACGGCGCAGGCGACCTGACCGTCTCGATGCAGCTCGCGAGCCAGAAGCTCGAGGGCGCGTTCACGCTGCTGGCCGTGCACGAGGACCACCCCGGCGTCGTCGTCGCCTCGCGCCGCAACTCCCCGCTCGTCGTCGGCCTCGGCGAGAACGAGAACTTCCTGGGCTCCGACGTCTCCGGCTTCATCGACTTCACCCGTCGCGCCGTCGAGCTGGGCCAGGACCAGATCGTCACGATCACTCCCGAGGACCACGTCATCACCGACTTCTTCGGCAACCCGGCCGAGGGCCGCGAATTCTCCGTCGACTGGGACGCCGCCGCCGCTGAGAAGGGCGGCTTCGCCTCCTTCATGGCCAAGGAGATCCACGACCAGCCCGCCGCCGTCGCCGACACCCTGCTGGGTCGCGCCGACGCCGAGGGCCGCCTGACGCTCGATGAGCTGCGCATCGATCCGGAGAAGCTCAAAGGCATCTCCAAGATCATCGTGCTCGCGTGCGGCACGTCGGCCTACGCCGGCTCCGTCGCCAAGTACGCGATCGAGTCCTGGTGCCGCATCCCGGTTGAGGTCGAGCTCTCCCACGAGTTCCGCTACCGCGAGCCGATCGTCGACGAGAACACGCTGATCGTCTCGATCTCGCAGTCGGGCGAGACGATGGACACGCTCATGGCGGTCCGCTACGCCAAGGAACAGGGCGCCAAGACGCTCTCGATCTGCAACACCAACGGGTCCACGATCCCGCGCGAGTCCGACGCCGTGCTCTACACGCACGCCGGCCCGGAGATCGCCGTCGCCTCCACCAAGGCGTTCCTGGCCCAGATCACGGCCACCTACGTGCTCGGCCTGTACCTGGGGCACCTGCGCGGGAACCTCTTCACCGGCCAGATCAAGGACATCCTCGCCGACCTCGGCAAGATCCCGGCCAAGATCCAGGACATCCTGGACCGCGAGGACGAGATCAAGGAGCTGGCCCGTTCGATGTCCGAGGAGCAGTCGGTGCTCTTCCTGGGCCGCCACGTCGGCTACCCGGTGGCGATGGAGGGTGCGCTCAAGCTTAAGGAGATCGCCTACATCCACGCCGAGGGCTTCGCCGCCGGCGAGCTCAAGCACGGCCCGATCGCTCTGATCGACGACGGCCAGCCCGTCTTCGTCGTCGTTCCGTCCCCGCGCGGTCGCGACTCGCTGCACGCCAAGGTCGTCTCCAACATCCAGGAGGTCCGCGCCCGCGGCGCCAAGACCCTGGTCATCGCGGAGGAGGGCGACCTCGACGTACAGCGCTACGCCGAGTTCGTCTTCTACGTCCCGGAGACCCCGACGCTGCTCATGCCGCTGCTGGCAACGGTTCCGCTGCAGATCTTCGCGTGCGAGCTGGCCACGGCCAAGGGCTTCGACGTGGACCAGCCGCGCAACCTCGCCAAGTCCGTCACGGTCGAGTAGGCGCGAGGGCAGCTGATGATCGTCGGGGTCGGAGTCGACGTGGTGGAAGTCTCGCGCTTCAAGGCGCAGCTCGAACGCACGCCGGCACTGCTCGAGAGGCTGTTCGTCCCGGCTGAGCGCGAGCTGCCGTTGCGTTCGCTCGCGGCCCGGTTCGCCGCGAAGGAGGCCGTGGCCAAGGCGCTCGGGGCGCCGGCCGGGATGAACTGGCAGCACTGCCAGGTCGTCAAGGACGACGCCGGCGACCCGCACATCCTCATCGACGGCTCGGTGGCCGAGGCCGCCGCCGCCAAGGGTGTGCAGTACTGGCACCTCTCGATGAGCCACGACGGCGACCTGGCCACGGCCATGGTCGTGGCCGAACGGCTCCCGTGAGGCCCGCCTACTCCGGCTCGGAAGTCCGGGCCGCCGAGCAGCCGCTGCTCGACGCCGGGCACGGGCCCGCGCTCATGCGGCGCGCGGCCCACGGCCTCGCACAGCACGTCATCGCCGTCCTGCAGGGAACCACACCGGTCTCCCCGCAGGGCGGCGTTGCCGTTTCCGGGCGCCGGGCCTCACGTGTCTACGGGGCGCGGGTGGGCGCATACGTCGGCACGGGCAACAACGGGGGAGACGCGCTCTTCGCGCTGGCGCATCTGCGCGGCCGAGGCGTCGAGACGATCGCCTTCACGACCCACGAGAGCTGGCACGACGACGGTATGCGCGCCTTCCGCGCCGCCGGCGGCCGCGTCGTGCCCGCCCGGAACAGGGCGGCCGCCGCGGTCCTCCTGCCGTCCTTGGACGTGCTGGTCGACGCCGTGACGGGCACGGGCACCCGAGTGGGGGACGAGCCGCGCCCGCTCGATCTGCCGGCGCCCCCGGCAGGGGTGCACGTCGTCGCGTGCGATCTGCCCTCGGGCGTCGATGCTGATTCGGGCCGAGCTGAGCCCGACACGCTCGCGGCCGACACGACCGTGACGTTCGGCGCGCTCAAGCGCGGGCTCGTTGTGGGGGAGGGGCGAGCCCTCTCCGGGGATGTCACGGTGGTCGACATCGGTCTCGGCCCGCACCTTCCGCAGCCGTCGGTGTGGTTATGCGCCGGTCCCGCGCGGCTCGATCCGCCCGCCTGGAACGCACACAAGTATTCGCGCGGCGTCGTTGGCCTGGTTGCCGGGTCGGAGCAGTACCCGGGCGCCGCCGTGCTCGCCGCCCGCGCCGCCGTGAACACCGGCATCGGCATGCTGGTCGTCGTCGCCCCGGAGTCGGCACCGACGATGCGGCGCATGGTTCCCTCGGCGTGCCCCGAGGCCATCGTGGCGGCACCGGGCGGCGACGTGGTCGATCGGGTGAGCTCGTGGGTGCTCGGCCCGGGCATCGGTGACGACGCCGAGCAGCGCCGCAGCGTCGAGCGCGCGCTGTCCTCGGACCTGCCGGCTGTCGTCGACGCGAGCGCCCTGCCGTATTTGCCGGCGACGCCGCGCGCGGCCGCCACGATCCTGACGCCGCATGCGGGTGAGCTCGCGTCGCTGCTGTCGGGGCGGGGGATAGCGGTCTCGGCGGCGGAGATCTCCGGCGATCCGATCCGCTGGGCGTCCAGGGCGGCTGAGGAGTTGAGTTGCGCGGTGGTCCTGAAGGGCCCGACGACGGCCGTGGCGACGCCGGACGGCACGGTCCGCCTGGTGACCGGTGCGCCGTCGACGCTCGCGACCGCGGGCAGCGGTGACGTGCTGGCTGGGGTGGCGGGGGCGCTGCTGTCGCAAGTCGGCCCGCAGGCCGGGCAGGAGGTGGCCGCTGAGCGGGCGGTTGAGGCCGTCGCCCTGCACGCGGCGGCAGCTAGGCGGCTCCCGCCGCACGGCTTCGGGGCGTCTGCGCTGGCCTGCTCGCTGGGCAAGGCGGACGAGCGGCACTAGCTGGCGTGGGCCCGGCGCTCCGGAGCAGCTGAATCAGTGGGGGGGTCAGCCCCGCGGACAAAGTCCGCGGGGCTGACTGCGGCGAGAAGTTTGAGGCAACATCGCCGCCCGCAACGCATCCTTGACTACAGGATTTGCGCGCTGCGTCCCGGACTCTTGGAACCTACTCTGGGAGGGCAAATTCTGGTCGTCCGGGAACTGTGCAACCCGCCCGGCGTTCGGACCTACCGGCGGGTAAGTATCGTCGCGGGAAGAATCAAAAATATTCGATGAATCCCACGTCGAAAACTAGAAAGAGAACGATTCTACTTAGGCTGAGTGACCACTAACTCGAGGCGTCAGCTACTTGAATCGTACACTTAAAAGGCCGTAAGTGCTGCAGGCTGTGTGCTCACAACAGGTGTCCCCGGCAGGCCGTTGGTGACGACGCCTCCACTTACTCCATAAATGGTCCAGTCAGCCGAAGAGCGGCCCGTAGGAAACTGGCAACGGGCCGCTCGTGAGGCTCGGAGACCGAGCCGTTTGACTGTTAGCCAGCGGCCATAATTCCGGTGTGGTTGACCGTACCGGCACCAAGAATAACGGTGCCCAGGGAAACCATATTGGTCACATTCCAGCAAATGGTGACCGGGCAGCGGAGCTCCAGCAGACTCGGCAGGCCGACGACGACCATGGTGAAGTCCACGCACAGGCGCGCCGGGGCATTGGGGCCGTAGGGCGGAAGGGCATCGTTCGGGTAGTTCACGCCCGTGAACAGGCCGTTGTAGTTGAAAGCGCTGATGGCACCAAACGTGCCAACGCCGGTACCCAGGCCCGCCGTCGACGTGTGTACCGACCCGTCCTTCATCGTGAGCGTGGCGTTGGTCATGATGGCCGTGTAGGCGGGCTGGAAGAGGCTGAGATCCGCGCAGCTCTCCGTGCTGACGTTAAGGGCCGTGGTGATGGTCAGGGCGCCTTTGTTGTTCAGGACGACTGCCTGTGCAGTGAAGGCAGCACCGATGCCCGCGGTAAAGCACTCCGGGCAGACCGGCGGCTCGACGGAGGCTGCGGCGTGCGGCGCAGCAACGGCCGCGGCGAGCACGGGAAGGCTCCAGGCCGCTCCCTTGGTGATGGTGCGGCGGTCGATGCCTTCGTTTGAGACGTCGTGGTTGTGCATAGGAATGATCCCCTTGAGGTGACTAGCGCGAGAGTTCTTCCCGCTCTCCCCATTAGGGATCAGAAATGCGGCCAGCAAGTCTGTAGCGGCACCTCTTGGCGCGAAGCGCGTCAAGCCCGACGTAAATCGGCTGGGGTTCCAAAGTATTGATCAAGCTCAAGTGAAATGAGTCGTTTGGGATACCGTTGTGGAATGCAAAGAAATACCCACTGACTGCTAAAGATTTGGCAACTTTCTCGATCCGGAGAATCACGTTCTGCGGCAATGAACTACTAGTAGGGCATGAGGCAATATTTCTTAGGTCGCAGTGACGCGGCCGGCGAGGATCACTTCGGGGTAGGTGCGCCACCGCGAGTGCGTGTTCTGATCGCGCTCGTTGACGATGAACTGCGCACCGCGCTGCTGGACCTCGTCCAGGCCGAGAACTTTAGCAAGATTCAGGCAACGACCGGTCGGGCCCTCGTCAACGTGGCGTCGAGAACGCGTCCGTCACTGATCATCATGTCGAGCTCGTATCAGGACTTGCATGGTCAGAAGGCCATTCTGCGGCTACGCCGGTTCACGAATGCGTACATCGCCGTCATCGACTTCTTCGCTGACGAGGAGGGTCGTATTGCGATGCTGAAGGACGGCGCGGATCAGATTATTGACGGACGCCTGGGTCAGCACGAGCTTCGGGCACGCGTGCGTTCGCTGTTGCGGCGCCTGCGCTGGGTTCCTTCACCGGTGGCCGAACAATCAGGAGCGGTGCCCTTCAGCGGTCCTTCTGGTGACGCAGGGGGTAGCCCCTTCGACCCTCTGGAGGGCTTGGATGACGACGGGACGTTGTCGACCGCTGCGGACGTTGATCCGGGGAGTATCGACGGCATTGCCGGGCCGCTCGTCCTTGTCAGTGACGGTGTCGTCCTCGACGCGAAGAACCACCGTTGTTGGGTTGACGAAGTCGAAGTGAGGCTGAGCAATACCGAACACCGCCTGCTGCTGACCTTGATGTATGGGCACCCCGATGGCACCGGCAACATGTTTACGCGGCGAGAGTTGTTGGCTGCCACATGCGGAGTGCGCACCGCCTCGGCGATGGATGACAAGGCGAACCGGAGCCTGGAGGTTCACATGGGAAACCTACGCAAGAAGCTCGGCGAGAACGTTCGGGATCCCAGGCGGATTCGTACGGTGCACGGTGTGGGTTACCACTGGATGCACCCGGTTGAGCTGACGAGGGAGTGATCAGCTACTTGACGCGGGGTCGATAGCGGCTGTTGTCCCTCTCGCACAGGGTCCATCGAAGTGGGGTCCAGAGGCGGTTGATCCCGTGCAACGAGCTGTAGACCATCATTGTCGTCAAGTGCCGCGCCCATGAGAGACGTGCACCGGAAAATGGGGAGGTCTGCTTGCCGTTGCCTCCAACCCCGCTTGGGTCTGATGGCGAAACAGATTGTCCGTTCGAGGGCGCTACAGGTCAACGCGGCATTGGGAAGCAACGTACGGCGGCGGAAGCAGAGAGCGGACACCTTCGATGCAGCCAACGGTGTAGTGCGAGGTCATAATTTCAGTGGCCGCAAGCCCCACACAATCAATGCGACCTGGAACTCCACGTATGTCTGGGGCGGGCAAGCTCAACCTAGGGCAATACAGATTACGCGCGTTCCTCCCCGCTCCGCCCTTGAAGCCAAGTCTCCTACAAGCAGCCGGGATAGACTGATGTTTAATCACAACAATGTATCAATGCGCGCACCGAAATTAGAGTTCGCGATCCCTTGTAAAATCCATCCACAATGTTTCGTGGGTAGAGAACCATTCTGAGACCAGAAAAGAGGATCTAGCTACGATATTCCGCCTAATGGGAAGGAGCTTGGACCTTGCTGAGCAGGAGCGCGAGCAGACGATTCGGAGGCACAAAAAGCCACGTCTGGCCCGCCTGCTTGGCGAGCAAGGAGCCAAGGACCAAAGCAACCGCGGCCGTGCTGAAGACGAGCAGGTCAGCCAGCGACCCTGACGGTACTGCGTTCGTCGTCGCCAGGATTGAATACACGCCAACAATGATGGGGGTGTGCGTTAGGTAGATTGGCAGCGTGTGGCGGCCGACCCATCCCAGCGTTCGGACCGATGAGAGTAGTTTCGCTAGCGCGCATCCGCCCGCGACTGCTATCGCTGCCAGAATTAGTTCGACGCGGTAGAGGCCGAACGCTTCAACGAAGCCAATGACTATGGCGGCGAAGCTGACAACGAGCACAGCCGATTTGGTACTGAATGCTTCTACGCGCTTGAAGGCCCAGTCACGAAGGCGCAAGCCGGCGAAGAAGAGAACAGCGTAGGCGGGCACGTTGTAGAGACCTGGACCCGCAATTGCGATCGCAGAGTCGGTCATTAGTGGCTGGACCACCTGCCCCCATGCGAGGGCCACTGCTCCGGAGCCCATCAGCACGACGATGGTCGATCGGGAAGCAAGCAGTTTTCCGAGGATGAAGTAGAGCGTCAGTGCCCAAAGGAACCACGTTTCACCGCCCGGTCGGAGTGGTGACACTATAGTCAACGGAATGAGAAGTTCGAGTGTCTCGGCACGCGACGGCATAGCTAGAGCAGCAATAACCTTGTAGACGAGCACAGCCAGTTGCCACAGCAAGAACGGCCAAATAAAGTAAGCGAGCTTGCCCGATAGAAGCGTCCTCCAAGATTGGACAGCCCACTTGCTCGCAAATAGTCCCGCGACAAAGAAGAAGAGTGGCATCCGCAGGGACCTGGCGACCTCGTTGACGGCTGCGACTACTGAGCCAGGGGTGTATCCCAGCGGTTCGAGCCAAGTAGTCGCGTGGTAGAAGACGACTAGGACGATGCTGAGTCCTTTGGCAATGTCAGGCCACGCTAGTCGGTTCGATGACAAAGGCCCACCTCGTTTCCGTCTACGGACCCACGCACGGATGCGTGGACCCGACACAAGTCGTGTCTGCAAGGCTTCCGCCTTAGCTACGTTGGTACTTCCCCGCCTATAGTCGGCAAAGATTGACCTGCTCAACTAGATAGTTGAGTGCCGGACTGCGGGCCAAGCCGTTAGGCTTTGACGGTCAACCGGTCTTCTGAAAGCTGCGCCACTAGTAGGCGCCGTCCTTGCCGAAAACTGCCTTGGCAGTCTTGAGCATGATGATCAGGTCCTGGGTGAGTGACCAGTTCTCGACGTAGTAGAGGTCGAGCCTGACCGAGTCGTCCCACGAGAGATCGGAGCGGCCGCTGACCTGCCAGAGCCCGGTGATGCCGGGAGTGACCATCAGACGCCGGTGCACGTGGTCTTCATACGTCTCGACCTCGCTGGGAAGCGGCGGGCGTGGCCCGACGAGGCTCATCTCTCCCACTGCGACGTTCCAAAGTTGTGGCAGCTCGTCGATGCTGTATCGGCGGATGAAGGCGCCGAGTTTGGTTATGCGGGGGTCGTTCTTGAGCTTGAACAGGACGCCGTTGCCCTCGCTGCGGAGTTCCAGCTCGGCAAGCCGTGCTTCCGCATCGACGACCATGGAGCGGAACTTGTGCATCCGGAACGGCTCGCCGTTCTTGCCGATGCGTCGCTGTTGGAAGAAAACGGGGCCCGGGTCATCAATCTTGATCGCGATGGCGACGACGAGAAAAACCGGCGAGAGGAGAAGCAGACCGAGCGAGGCAAAAATGATGTCAGAACAACGCTTCGTGACACGTTTGATTCCCTCGAGCTGCGGAGTAGCCACATGGATGAGAGGCAGGCCTGCAACTGGTTGGGTGTGGATGCGTGGCCCTGCGATGTCGGTGAGAGCCGGCGCCATGATCATGGTGATACCGCGCGCGTGAAGCTCCCAGCCGAGCTTGCGGACGACGACGGGTGACAGAGCAGAACCGGCAGAGATGGCAACCGTGTCCGCGCCGGAGCTTTCGAGGGCGCAGAGTATGGATTCCAGGGAGTTGCCCGTCCCGACGATCTCGACGCCAGACTCTGCAGCGCCGCTAAGTTCCGCGCTCGGGATGACGGCGCCGATGGGCAGGTAGCCTGCCCCAGGGTCGTCAGCGAGGCGGCTCGCCAGGTGTTGGACGGCGTCGAATCCGCCGATGATGAGTACGCGTCGGTTGTACCTGCCGCTGCTTCGGGCAGTTCGAATCCGTTTGCGGAAGACCCATCTGCCGACGAGCAGGAGGAAGAGGCCGAGCGGCAGAGCGATGCCTACATAGCCGCGGGCGGTCTCAGCTTGAACCGCATAGGACACGATGGCCAGGGTCCCGAAGACGGACAGCGACGCTGTAGTGACGCGCTTGTACTCGTCGAAGCCTGCTCCGAGTAGCCTGACATCACGGGTGTTCCACCCGGAGAGTGCGAGCCACCAAAGGACTCCGATGACAACGCCGAGTGTCGAGTAGTCAACGTCGTTCAAAGTACGCGCTGACACAGGAACATCCGTTGCGGCACCGAACCGCAGGACATGCGCGGCGGCGATGGCCACGGCAATCAGGATAAAATCGAGGAACGCGAGTTGCCGCTTCAGGGGACGTGACCAGTCAGCACTGCGAGCGACTTGTGGCTCCCCCAAGCGGTGACTCCGTTCCTTTTGGGGAAGGGACACCATATAACCACCATCAGTAGCAAGTACAACAGTAGGGCTGAGTCTACATGTGGCCCGGCATACGTCGTAACCCCCTACCGCAACCTCAGCACAGACTTCAGTACTCCTTTGAAGAATCTTTGGAATGTCTACGGAAGAACCCGGCCGAGACCGTCGGCTGAACCGCTCGCGACATGACTCGAGCTTGGACGGCCCGCGAGAAGCCTTCACGGGCGGAGGCATGCGCAGGGGGTATGGAAGGAACCGCGCGAGGCTGGTCAAATATGAAGTTCATTGGCCCACTCAGCGCTGTACAGTGATCTCGAACGTCTACTGCCCCGCCGCCCCTTGACTGATTAGAGAACGATGCTTGCACTCGGGAAGCGCCTTAAGCGGCGTCTAATGCCTGCCGTCCGTGCCATCTGGAGCACGCGAATTTATGCGTACGCACTTTCATACGGTGACCTCTTGATATTTCGGTTGGCGACCGTTGGGAGAAGCGTAGAGCCAGAATATTCATTGATTCTTACGCCCGCCGGCGACGGTAATATCGGTGACCACGCGATGATAAACGCTCATCTTGAAGCCAGCGATTCTCAAGTAGTGCTTATAACGGCGGGCACGAGTTCCGAAATTCGTGTCGCCGGGCGCGCTCTGCCTGATCGCATCAGAGTTGTTCCCATGCGCTCACTATTCATGGCACCGCCTATTCTACGGGCGGCCTCGGTCTGGAAATTCTCGCAACTCCTACTTCGCGCCGAGCGTTTTTCTATCCACGGGGCAGATACGATGGACGGTGGTCAGGAGGCTGCCAGTTTGGCTCGCTGGCAATTGTTGATTCTCGCGAACAGAATGAGTGTTCCCACGGAAGTTATGGGATTCAGTTGGAAACCGGGAGTTCCAAAAAATGTTGTTACGGCGATGCGTTGTGCAAGTCAGCACACGAAACTGAACCTACGCGACCCACAGGGGCTTGCTAGAATCAGGGCAAATGGTGCCCAGAATTCGACGGCTGTTGCTGACATGGCTTTTACTTTGAACAACGAAGTGAAACCATATCAGCCACTTTCCAAATGGATTGATGCGCGCACGGAGGTGGGAGATAAGTTCGCGGTACTAAATGTGAGTGGACTTGTCGCAGGCAAGCTGGATCAGCACTCAGAGATTTCGCAGATTATCGCCGAGCTGCATCGACTTGATATCCGAGTGCTCTTCCTTCCTCATGTTATCCGTCCGCAGGACAGTGATCTTCCTCATGTTAATCGCGCCTTCAGAGAGTTGGGATCCTCTAACGATTTCCAAGTCGACCGCCTTCTGCAACCTGAGGAGATTCGCTACATTACGAAACGGGCATTCCTTACCGTTACGGGCCGAATGCACCTTTCTATCCTATCGCTGAGTCAGGCTACCCCGGTTATCCCGCTAGCAACCGCCGGCAAAGTTGAAGGCCTGTTTGAACTCTTTGATCTTGGAGACCTCGTCGTTCAGCCGCACGCAGGATTCGGTTCAGAAGTCTCTGAGCGAATTCGTCGGATCAACAACAACCACGAGTCCATGACCGAAAAAATTCTGACTGGTTTACCTAAAGTCAGAGAGCTTTCTGCTATGAATTTCGCTGCTCAAGGACCGCTATGAGCGACGAAAGGGGCAAGGCCAGAGAATTTCCGGCCCTGCGAGTACTTCGCCACATTAGCGGGGTGACTGCCGCGACAGCAATTGTCAGTTTGGCAACAGTAATTTCTGTGCCGTTGATTATTAGCGCTGTTGGAAGCGATTTCTGGGTAAACGTTGCCGTTGGGCAGGCCCTTGGAGAAGTCGCCAGAAGCATATGCATCTGGGGGTACAGTGGGCGCCTCTCACTGGTTGCTTCGCTAGACGAGAGGGCTCTTCGAGATCTTGTTTCGAGGTCCATTCCCGCCCGCGCCCTAGTCGCCATACTTGTCTTGGTTGCCCTCTATTTTGTCATAGAGAAGATGCCAATTGAGGGCAAGTTCGTGGTAGCCGCTTTTAGTTTGAGTGGGTGCCTCGTCGGACTCGGCGTCACATGGTGTTGGATTGCTCGAGAACGTATTTCATCCCTATTGTTGGTAGACGCGCTTCCGCGAGGAACGGCAATTCTGGGTGGTGCTGTTGCGCTTCAGTTCACAAGTTCCGAGCACGCAGAAATGGTAGTTGCGCTTCCAGTTGTCGTTGCTACTGGATTCTCGGCTATTTTCGGAACTCTGTGGCTACTCCGAGGTGGGCATGGCGACCCGAGAACGTTTCGTGGTGCCCTGCGGCAGGTGCCAGAGACACTCCGTGAGGGCCTCCCAGCCGTTTCTTACAGCCTTGCGCTGGCGCTGCGTTTGTCGTTGCCGGTAGCTATCGGTGCGGCAGGATCAGGGTCGAATGGTCAACAGGTCGCACTCGGTGACAAGTTGCTTCGTTGGGGCAACACGACGCTCACGCCACTCATGCAGGTTGGCCAATCTCGGGCACATGTTCTGGCGCAAGTGAGGGTAGGTGCACTTCGAATTGTCGGATTGACGCTTGGCATTTTTACCTTTATCTGCCTGGGCTTGTTCGTCTTGCCTTGGATTGCTGCTCTCGTTAGTCTCGATCAGATTGCAATCTCGGGAATCGATGGCCTTCTGATTTCGGTTACTCTGTTGAGTATTTCGTGGTCTTCCGTTGTTGGCTTGGGAGTCCTTCCGCTGCTAGGGAACCGCCGCCCGTTGATCGTAATCAGCGCAATCGCGGTAGGTGTGCTGGCGCTGACGCTGCGTCCCATGCTGGATGCCCTGGGTGCGACTGGCATATTCTTGACAACCAGTGTGGTTGAGCTTTCAGTGGCGGCCACACTAACTTTTATTTTCATACGGATGCGACGAACTCGCTTGACTGCGGACGCCAGGGGGCATCAGAGTAGTGTCTAGTTTATTTTCCGGCCTTCGTGCGAGCCAAACGTTCGCTGTGCTGGCGATTGTCACCTCGCCACTGCAGATGGCATTTTCGTTAACCAGCCCAGTTCCTGTTAAGTTCTGCGAAGTATTCCTTATCCTTGGATTCGTCGCACGTTTGTTTGAATTTGATCTAAGAGTCCCAAAGAGGGCACAGCCTGCGCTCGTGCTTCTTATCGCGGGGCTTCTTCTTGCAAGCGCTGGGTTTCGTCTACTGCTACCTGTACCCGATGGAAGATTCCCGGGAGTTCAACGTGGGCTGACGGCGGACCTCCTCCTGTATACCTCTTACGCTCTGCTCGTTCTTATTGGATACTTGCTGCTTTCGTCAGTACCTTTCAGAGTCTTTCTCTCTGCAATTAGGATCGCACTCTGGCTGACGTTCCTAGCGACAGCAGCTCAGTGGGTGTTGAATGAACTTGACCAACAGTCAGTTATGGAAGCTTTGAACTTTCAGACCAAGTCGAAGGGTCTTGATTTCGCCGAAGGCGAGGCAGGTGTAACACGTTCTGGCCCATTCGTCGAAGGTCAGCATCTTGGCTTCTTTGCTGGATTTGGAGTGCTACTGGCGTTTTGGCGACGGTGGCGTCTTGAGTTTCTTGCAATGGCGATTTGCCTCGTCTACTCGCAATCAACCGGTGGCATTATCGGAGTCTTGGTGGCCTTCTTCGTTGCAGCCGTAGCGCGGTCACGATTTGGTACGATCTACAAGTTCTCTATTGTCAGCATTCTCGGACTTGTCGTTATATTTTCTGTGGATTCATTTAGAAGGTTTTGGATCTTCCAGATGGAGAAGCTGTCCTTGGTTTCCGGCGCACGTGATTTCAGCGGCTCGGATGTGTCGCTGGACGTCAGGGTTGAGAAGGCTCTAATTGGTCTTCGGATAATCGCTGACAATCCAGTCCTTGGCATCGGTCCGGGCCGGTATAGCGTTCTTTTCCACGAGTATGCCACTTCGCCGCCGATCCCCAGCTACTATTTCTCTTCATGGACACACAAAGCTATTGTCGAGAATGTGTATGTTCAGATCGGCGTTGAGATAGGGCTGCTAGGCATGCTCTTGTTCTGTATCTTTGTTCTGCGGCATATTTTGCGGGGACGTTGGTCGACTGGCACCCTTTCGATTTCGATCTTCGTGGCAATCGGTCTTGCAACGCAGTCGTCGTGGACTTTTATTCCGATTTGGATTGCGATTGGCCTTCTCGCTGTTGCGTGTGGCCCGAAGGAGACGGAGAGTGGCGGCACCCCTTCAGCCGCAGTGCGGGGCAGGGCGCCGACGAGTGTTGCTGGAGACTCTGGGGCCTAGTTGCCCTAGGTGTACGGGGACGCGTCATTCTTCCGAATCGCTATTCGGTTTGAGAAGAGCTCCAAGGCCTAGCGGAGGAAACTGATGGTGATCACAGCATCTTCGTCGGACAGAGCCTCGTCGCGGATCAGGCGGGGTTTTCTGTCCACTCATGGTGTTCGCGTAGGTAGACCATGTTCCAATGAGCCTTGGCCTTTACAAGTTCGGCAGTGCGGGTCTTTTCGCAGATGCCCTTGAGTCCGAACGCGATCCGAGTCTCGGCCAGTGTCTGTAGCCCCAGTGTCTTGAGTCGCCTCAGGGGGCGAGACTTGTTTGGGAACCTGCGAAAAGGACGAGTCTCGTTGGCAGGAAGCTAACTGGAGGCTGATAGGGCGGTGTCGGGACTGGGCAGACGGTCCTATCCGAGGACGAAGTGGGCCAAGAAAGGTAGCTCTCCGCTGGAGTGGCCCCCAAAGGGTTCTATCCGCCCGCGAAGAACTTCGCCTTCTGGCGTCGCGTTGTAGTCGCAACTTCATGAGCACAACGACTAGAGGACATCGTTGATTGAACTGCTGAGTTTTTCAGCGCTCATACTCCAGGAGTAGTTTGAACTGTTGTTGAGACCGCGGATCCTGAGGTCGCTGCGAAGATCTGCTTGGCCGAAAACACGGCTCAACCCGGAGGTAATTTCAGGTGAACTGGTCGGGTCGAAGTAGAGGGCGCTGTCGCCGAGCACCTCTGGAATCGAGGCTGCGTTGGACGCCAGGACTGGAGCGCCCGCCGCCTGGGCCTCCAGCGGCGGGATGCCGAAGCCCTCGTACAGGGACGGGAAGACGAACGCCAATGCGCCGGCGTAGGCCTGCGCGAGTTCCGTGTCTGAAACGCGACCGAGATAGCGGATATTTGCTGTGCTCTTCGATTCCCGGGCCGCAAACGTGGTGGCCTGCTGGCCGATGATGCGCAACTCGACGTCGCTGCCGGACTCGTCGACGAAGTCCAGGAAGGCCTGTTCCAGGCGCTCGAAGTTCTTGTGAACATTGGGGGAGGAGACCGCGAGGAAGTACGGCTTCTCCGCGTCAGGCTCAGCAGAGGGCTCCGTTCGCTGTTCGAAGAAGAACGCCGACGGCGCATTGGGAATGACGACGATCTTCTCTTTCGGCAAGCCGAAGTGCTCCGAAATCTCGGACCGGGAGAACTCACTGACCGTGATGATGCGACGAGCGTTCTTCAAGAAGAGCGGCGCGAGAATCCCGTACACGAGTCGGAACTTCCACGAGAAGCTCTCCGGGTAGCGCACGTACGTTACGTCGTGATGGGGTGCGAACTGATTGCGGTAGAAAGCTGGAGCCGTGCTGCTCAGACCAATGAGCAACGGCGCCCCGCGGCGCTTCAGGTACAACGGAAGATCGAGTTGTTCCCAGACGTGGCCCTGCGTACGCCCGACCTCGACGACTTCGCGACCGGCGAGCGGCCCATCTTCGCGGGGGCGAACTCCGCGGGGAACGAGAATCTCGATCGGAAAGTCAGCGTCGGCAAGCAGCGCCGCCGTCACTTCTTCGGCGAAGCGCTGGACACCCGTCACTGGCTGTCCGAGGAAGCGCCCGTTGATGACGACTCGACGCGCGGGAAGTGTGGATTCATTCGTCACGGTTGATCTCCTCCCAGAGTTTCGTGATGCCAGCCTCGAGACTGGTGGCCGGCGGTAGCGGGCCGAATTCGGCGTCGAGCCGAGAGACATCCAGCGTTACCGAGTGCACGTACGACGCCGGCTGCGGCGCCGATTCGATGACGGGCCGGATGCCCGTCACCTGCTCGATGGCGGTGAAGACGTCGTTGACGGTGTTTCCCGTGCCGCTGCCGAGGTTGTAGACGCGATGACGAGTCGCTGGTGCACTGACGAGGCGCTCCAACTGCGACAAGAGATCATCCATCCAGATGTAGTCGCGGACCATCGAACCATCACCCATGCGTACGAGGGGCTCCCCGTTGACAACACGGCGCAGGGCGATCGGGATCAGGCCCTGCAACCGGTCGGGCCGTTGGCGGGTCCCGTAGGGGTTCGCGATACGGAGAACGAGGGACTGCATCGAAGACTGCGAGCAGATCAAGTCCAGGTACTTCTCGATGCACAACTTCCCGGTGCCGTACGCGGACACCGGAGCCACATCGTCAGTCTCCTTGTACGGTCCCGGGGTGGCCGAACTGTAGATCGCCCCGCCCGTGGAGGCGAAGACGAATCGGCTGACGCCCTGTTCGGCGGCGGCCTGCGCGAGCCTGACGGCGGGCAGCACGTTGGTCTCCAGGTCTGTTGCCGCGGTGGTGCGGCTCGAAGCAGCGGTGCTCGACGTCAGGAAGTGGAAGACCTGATCCATCCCAGCCAACGCGGCACTGACCTGATCAGGGTCGTGGATGTCTCCGCGGATGGCGCGGGCACGGGCGGTGTAGGTCGGTTCGCGGGAGAAACGGTCAAAGACGGTGACGTCGTATCCGAGCCTGTCGAGGAGGTCGACGACATGCGAGCCGATGAAGCCGTTGCCGCCGAAGACGATGGCCGTCTTCATGTGGTCCTTCCGCGGTACAGGTCGAGGGTCTCGGGGCCGAGGTCCGCATCCGTCAGGGACCGGCGGGCGTGTTCGATCGCTTCGGCGCCCATGGAGCGGCGGAGGGCAGGATTATCCAGCAGGACCCGGCACTTCTCCACGAGTTCGGCATCGGTACTGCAGACGAATCCGGAGACCCCGTCGAGGACGGCATCGCGGTTGCCGACGACGTCGGAGACCACACACGGGATGCCAGCAGCCTGAGCCTGCATGAGCGCCATGGGCATGCCCTCCCACAGGGAGGGGAAGAGGAAGATGTCCGCCTTCTCCAGCTCTCGGGCCAGTTCCTCGGGGGAGATCCACCCGGTCACCGTGACGCCGTCGCTGATCCATTGGGCTTCGTCGGCTGGTTCGCCGCCACCGATCCAGCGGAAGTCGCCGGCGTCGCCCAGCGCGTCGGCGACGCGGGAAAAGCGCCACGGCGCCTTCTGGTAGCAAACACGTGCGACCGTGACGACGCGCGGCTTGCCGGGCTTGTCCGTGGTCGACTCGGGCCGAACGTCCCTGACCTGAGTGGGGGAGATGCCGGTCTGGATCTGCGCGGCGGAACGCGGCCGGAGCCGGGAGACCGCCAACTGGTGCTCGCTGTCGCACGTCGAGACGACCGTCGCCGGTGTGCGGGCAAGGAGCTGCTCCGTCAACGCGGCGACGCGTCGGGCCGGGGCCGGGAGATCTTCGCGAAGAAACGACCAGCCGTGGGGCGAGTAGAACAGTCGGCGCGACTTCGCGCCGACCGGCATCAGGAGCCGGACGGCGGCACCCGCGAACGAAGAATGCAGGTGCACGGCGTCGTACAGGTCGCGTGCGAGGCGCGCTCGCACGGTGCGCGCCATGGTGAACAGATCCCGCCCGCGGCGCCCCGTCGAATACGAGACGAGCCGGACGGAGGGGTGAAAACGCCGCGCGAGCTCGTCGGCCGTGGGCGTCTCCGGGCGGTCCATGTAGTGGACCTCGACGGCAGCGCCGGCCTCGACCTGCCGGAGCGAGAGCGAGGCGATGACGGTGACGATGCCGCCGCCCATCGCTTCCGTGACGTGCGCGACGCGCAGCGGATTGGAATGCTGAATCAAGTGGTTCGCCCTTGCCCTCAGCCGTTCCGACCGCGGACGACGAGCTCTTCCAGATACGCGCCGTACCCGCTCTTGGGCAGAAGCCGCGCTTGTTCGAGGAGTTCTTCGTCGCTGATGTACCCGCGCCGCCAGCCGATCTCCTCCGGGCAGCCGACTTTGAGCCCCTGACGGTGTTCGAGGGTCCTGATGAAGTTGGAGGCGTCGTTGAGGGAATCGAAGGTTCCCGTGTCCAGCCAGGCGGTGCCGCGCGGCATGAGGCGGACCGTCAGCTCGCCGTCGTCGAGGTAGGTCTGGTTGAGATCCGTGATCTCCAGTTCGCCGCGGGCCGAGGGGCGCAGTTGCCGGGCGCGTTCGACGACGGTGTTGTCGTAGAAGTAGAGGCCCGGGATCGCGTAGTTGCTCTTGGGCGCGGCCGGCTTCTCCTCGAGAGACTTCGCACGGAAGTCGCCGTCGAACTCGACGACGCCGTAGGCGGAGGGGTCCTTGACCCAGTAGCCGAAGATCGTCGCGCCGTGCACGGCCTGCTGGTCCTCGAGGCCCAGCCCGAGGCCGGGGCCATAGACCAGATTGTCGCCGAGCACGAGGGCGACGGAGTCGTCTCCGATGTGGTCCTCGCACAGGAGGAACGCCTGGGCCAGGCCGTCAGGGGAGGGCTGAACGCGGTAGGTCAAGTTCACGCCGAACTGGCTGCCGTCGCCGAGCAGTGTGCGGAACTGTTCCTGTTCGCGCGCGGTGGTGATGATCTCGATATCGCGGATGTCAGCGAGCATCAGCGTCGACAGCGGATAGTAGATCATCGGCTTGTCATAGACGGGCATGAGCTGCTTGCTGATGCCCAGCGTGATGGGGTGCAGACGCGAGCCGGTGCCTCCGGCGAGGATGATGCCGCGCACTAGACGGCCAACAGACGATGAGACGCGTGCGAGGCGACGCCGGCGAGTCCGGAACCTATACACCTTCGACGAAACGGGTCAAGAGCAATCCACATGCGACGTCCCCCTAAACAACGCTTGAGTTGACAGGCCGGCCGGACTTCGACGCCTGTAGTCTTCATTCTATGCATCAACTCTTAGTGACCGGCGGTGCCGGCTTCATCGGGGCGAACTTCGTCCGGTATCTGGTCGAGCGCACCGACTACCGAATCGTCGTGCTGGACAAGCTGACCTACGCCGGAAACGAGGCATCCTTGGCGGGACTTCCCGCTGATCGTTGCTCGTTAGTGCGCGGCGACATCGCCGATGCGCAGCTCGTGGACCGCCTGGTCTCCGAGACCGACGCGGTCGTGCACTTCGCCGCTGAATCGCACAACGACAACTCCTTGCATTCTCCTGAGGTCTTCGTGCAGACGAACCTCGTCGGGACGTTCGTTCTGCTGGATGCTGCGCGCCGGCACGGAGTCCGCTTCCACCACGTCTCCACGGACGAGGTCTACGGCGACCTGGACCTCCACGATCCGGCACGGTTCACGGAGGAGACGCCCTACAACCCGTCGAGCCCCTATTCGTCGACGAAGGCCGGCAGCGACCTACTGGTGCGCGCGTGGGTCCGGTCGTTCGGGCTGCAGGCGACCATCAGCAACTGCTCCAACAACTACGGGCCGTACCAGCACGTGGAGAAGTTCATCCCGCGGCAGATCACCAACCTCATCGACGGCGTCCGCCCGAGGCTCTACGGCGCGGGAGCGAATGTGCGCGACTGGATCCACGTCGACGACCACTCTTCGGCCGTGCTCAGGATCCTCGAGGCCGGGCGCACGGGGGAGACGTACCTGATCGGCGCGGACGGCGAGAAGGACAACCTGGCCGTGGTGCAGAGCATCCTGGGTCTCATGGGTCGGAGCCCGGACGATTTCGACCACGTCGCGGACCGCCCCGGCCACGACCTGCGCTACGCGATCGACTCCACCAAGCTGCGCAACGAGCTGGGGTGGAAGCCTGTCTTCACCGAGTTCGAGGCCGGGCTGGAGGAGACGGTGCGCTGGTACCGGGACAACGAGTCCTGGTGGCGCCCGCTCAAGGCCGAGACCGAGGCGAAGTACGCCGCAGCCGGGCACTGACCCGGCGGCGGCGTCACGGATCCGCGCCGACGACCCGCCTTCCTGACACAATGGCTAGGTGACTTTCGTGAACCAACCGAGCGACGACGTCGTACGAGGCGTGCCCGACGACGAGACGCCGGCTAGGTGGGAACGGCGCGCGGAGATCGACCTTTCCGCCATCCGGCACAACGTGCGGCGGGTGGCCGAGCTGGCCGCGCCGGCGAAGGTGATGGCTGTCGTGAAGGCCGACGCGTACGGGCATGGCATGGTGCCGGTAGCCCGCGTCGCGCTCGAGGCCGGGGCCGCGTGGCTCGGCGTCGCACACGTCGACGAGGCGCTTGAGCTGCGCGCCGCCGGCATCACCGCCCCCGTGCTGGCGTGGCTGCACACGCCGGAGACCGACTTCGCCGCCGCGATCGACGCGGACATCGACCTGGGTGCGTCCGGCTGGGAGCTCGAGCAGGTCGCCGAGGCCGCCCGCGCCGCTGAGCACCCCGCGCGCGTGCACCTGAAGATCGACACCGGGCTGGGACGCAACGGCGCGTCCGCGGACGCGTGGCAGTCCGTGCTCGACACCGCCGCGCACCATCAGGAGGACGGGCTGCTGCGCGTGGTCGGGGTGTGGACCCACCTGGCCGTCGCCGACGAGCCGGACCGCCCGGAGACCGACGCGCAGCTCGACGCGTTCCGCGACGCCGTCGAACAGGCCGAGGCCGCTGGGCTCGACCTAGAGCTGCGGCACGCTGCCAACACCCCCGCGGCTCTGTCCCGCCCGGACGCGCACTTCGACATGGTGCGGCTCGGGATCGGCATGTACGGGCTGAGCCCGTTCCGCGACCAGAGCTCCGAGGACCTGGGCCTGCGCCCTGCGATGCGCCTCATGGCGCGCATCGCCAACGCCAAGCGCATGCCCGCGGACCACGGCGTCTCCTACGGGCTCACGTACCGCACGGAGAGTGCGACGACGTTGGCACTGGTCCCGCTCGGGTACGCCGACGGGGTGCCCCGCGTGGCAGTCGAGGGGCCCGTCGAGATCGGCGGGAAGCGGTACGTCTCCTGCGGGCGGGTGGCGATGGACCAGTTCGTCGTCGACTTGGGCGATACGCCCGTCGACGGGCTCGTGGGGGAGCCGGCCGTACTGTTCGGCGACGGCGGGCCGTCCGCCGACGAGTGGGCCGAGGCCGCCGGGACCATCAACTACGAGATCGTCACGCGCATCGGCGGCCGCGTCGACCGCGCGTACGTGGAGGGCAGCTGGGGTGAGGCCGGTGACTGACGCGCCGCTCTGGACCCGCGAGATCGAATCGATCGACGCCGACACCACGCGTGCGCTCGCCGGGCGCATCGCCGGCGTGCTGCGGGCGGGCGACCTGATACTGCTCTCCGGCGAGCTCGGCGCCGGCAAGACGACGTTCACGCAGGGGCTGGGCGAGGGGCTCGGCGTGCGCGGCGGGATCATCTCGCCGACGTTCGTGCTGGCGCGGGTACACCCGGCGCTCGCCGACGGGCCGGACCTGGTGCACGTGGACGCGTACCGGCTGGGGTCGCCGGGGGAGGTCGACGACATCGATCTGGAGTCAACGATGGGCTCCAGCGTGACCGTGATCGAGTGGGGCCAAGGCAAGGCTGAGCACCTGGCTGACTCGCGGCTGGAGATCCACCTCGAGCGGGCGACGGGCGACGACGCGGGAGAGGAGATCGTCCTGGACTTCGAGGAGACCGACGAGGAGGACCCCCGGGTGCTGCGCATTAGCGGCTACGGGCCGCGGTGGGCGGATCCGACGCGGCTCGGATTCGATTGATTCGGGGTCGAAGGGTACCGCCGACGCGTGCTAGGCGCTCCCTCGTTGGCCCGACATTGCTGAACGGATGACCCCTCGGTGAAGCACACGCGATCAGCTGGTTTGCGTTTTACAGGATCAGTCGACAGGCTATTGGCTTAGGTCCCCTCGGCGAGATCGAACCCAGCGCGCAGACATGGCATCAAGCTTTCATGCACCCTCGACTTCTTGACCATTCTCAGACCAGACGACTAGTTGGAGATGCGACCAGCCCCTACCGAAGCGAGCCTTCACGACCCGGCCGATAACGTATTACTCTTCGCGAGCTGGGATTCGCTGCCAACCGGGTGAGACCGCCCGCAAGCTGCTTCCCGGAGTCCACGCTCGGACCTGGGAACGAACGAGCGCTCCCGGATAGGACGTGCTCCAACCGATCTCTCGGTAGACGTCCTTTCCTGTGTTCTCGACCCAGATCAGCGACTTCCGCTCGGCGGTGAGCCAGTCCTGCAGGAAATCGGTATCGATCAGGAGCTCGTTCTGGCCTATGTTGACGGAGTGGCGTAGAACGGCGATGAGCCGGCCGCTCGGGTCGGTCCATCCGTTGCGGCCGTTCCAGTGGAGAGTGCCCGGTGCGGGGCCGAAGAACTCAGGAGCGGGGGCGTCGAACGAGATCGTTTCGAGGTTGTCTGGTGCGTACTCGTTTTCGCCGAGCAGCTCCCATACAGCTGGGCGTGTCGGAACGCTGAGCGGGTCCGTCCACTCGTGCTCCATGACACTCAGCGTCGCGCCGTGGTGGTGCCCGAACGGGTACTCGCCGACGTACCCGTTATAGCTCATGGGTAGCCGGGACATTCCCAGGCTGTTGATCAAGTCACGTCCTTCGAGTTCGCCAAGGGCAATGGGAAGATCGTCGGTGTTCACCAGGTGGGTGTAGAGGTTGGTCCAGACGTGGTGAGTGCGTTTCATGCTGTCGCCGGTTAGATCCCAACTGTATGAGCCCGAAACGACGATGAAGGGGCGTCCGTCTCGTTCGGCGGAGGTGATGTCGATAGTGGGCAGGTCGGAGTCATCGGCCACCCATTGGGCGTCAGGATTTCCGATCTTCGTATCCCAGTTGTAGGCCGGAACCCAGGGGCGGGGCGCATCGCTCGCGGGTTCGAACTCGGTCACTGTGGGGTCGACCTGCCGGACGATGGAGGATTCGGGTCCGGGAACAGCCGGCGGCGGGGCTTCCCAGGAGCTCCTGGTCTTGGGTGCGTGGTCGGACAGATGTCCGAGGAGCCGGTTGAGTGCGATCCATTGGTACTTCTTGCCGATCCGTTCGATCCACTTTGGTTTCCCACGTCCAGGCCCGTACTTTCCCAGGACGTAGCCGTCGAAGTTTGAATGCAGCCGGGGTCGGTATCCGAGCCGAATGACCTCCGCGACCACCCATCGCGCGCCGGCCGAGACGTCCACACCTGGCCGGTCACGCAACTCGGGCGTGAGCTGGTAGGTGAAGAAGTCGTCGCTCGTGGTGGAGTGCACGAGCTTCGAGTAGTCGCGATTGTCGTAGGTGGCGATGTCCTCTTCCTTCGGCCAGGTCAGTGGCCAGGTGCTGCTGTAAGGGGGGCGGAAACGGTCGGGCGGCACTTCTGCGGGGAGCGTTTCGCGATCGAGTGCCGCTTCGAGGATGCAGCGGGCGGCGTCGCGAACGGCGGCGTTGGGGGTGAGGTTTGTGGAGGGTGCGAAGAAGGCGGCCGAGACGACCTCGGCGGCAGCGCCCCAGTCGGCGTCGCTACCGCTAGCCAGCAGCGCCGAGTAAGAGACCTGAAGCGCGCGTTCGACGACCCACTCGTCGTCGACGGTGCAGAATCGTTCGAGCAGGGCGGCGGCCTGGTGAGGGTGACGCGCAAGCAGGCGGGCTGCGGCGATCGTGGCTGGCTCGCGAACGCGGCGATCAGTGGCGCTAGTCGTCCATAGCAGTGCCGTGACCCACAAGCGGGTGGTCTCCGCGCTGACCTGGTCGAGCGGTTTCTCGCCTCCCCAGCGGATCAGGCGGTCGACCGCTCCGCTGGTGCCGTGACTGGTGTGCAGCCACCAGGCAAGAAACTGATCTCGGGTCGACATGGTGAGTTCACTGAAGAACTCATGGAGAAAGTCGGCGTTGAGCGGGTGGCCGGGGCGAGCTGCGAGCCTGAACAGCATCGTGATGCCTGCGTCGAAGGTGTCACGGTGGCGCAAAGCGTTGGTGATGATGCTGCCCGTGTCGGGGGTGATGGAAGACACAGATCGCCATGCCGTGCCGGCGGTGACGGCTGCGTCGCGCGCGACGGTGTCGGTGATCTCAGCGGAAAAGGCGCTCAGTTCGAGCCCGAAGCGTTCGGCGACGACGACCGACGTCGCTTCGAGGAGTCCGACGTCGATGGTCGCGTCGAGTTCGATGAGCTCCCCGAGGCGACCGGACAGCTGAGCGCGGACGCCATCTGCGTCGTTCACATGAGCGAGCGCATCGGAGACGATCAGGTGGTGACCGATGCGCTCGAAGGTAATGGTGATGATGTCGGTGCCGTAAGGGCTGCTGTCCGGGATAACGTCTTCTTCGACAAGACCCTGTGCGACGAGTCCATCGAGTAGCGACTTCTCCGCACTGTTGTCGGACCAGATCGGGTTCAGCACGGCCTGCGCGGCGAGGCGGGTGAGCGGGGCTCCGCCCTTGTCTGCGACAGCGCCGGCCAAAGCCTGCATCGCGCGGTGAACGATCTGGTCGGACACCGATGCGTCGATGCGACTACTAGCCGTCTCGTTCGCGTGATCGAGGACCATTCTGGTGAGCTCGCCCAACCCCATGTTGGCCTGGTCGAGCGAGAGGCGGCCATCAGATTGAAGCGCTTCGCAGACCAAGCGGAGGTAGAGCGGGTTATCGAACTCGCCGTGGATAGGCGGTGACGTCGGAGGCTCGAGACCGTAGAACGCGGCGTACTCGCTGACCGCCTCGAACTCGACACCCTCGAAACCAGTGTGCTCGAACCGGGGAATGGACATGCCGGGTGGGAGGACCTGATTGACGTAGTGGGTACGTGCGGTCAGCAGCAGCCGAATGTGCGGGTGCCGGGTGACGATGGAGATGAGGCGATCGAGGTTGTCCCGCCACATCGACCGGGGGCGCGTGTCGTTGAGCGCGTCGATGACGAGGAGGGTGGGCGCTCCTGCGGCGCGCGCACTTTGGTCCAGGAGAGCGATCGTCTCCTCGGTGGTCAGGTCGGCCGGCATTTGGAGAACGTCGCGGAGGTGGATGAGTAGGTCGCGGTCATTGAACCAGCGACCGTGCATCACGATGCTGGGCAGGCCTCTCTGAAGACGGCGGGCGGCGGCATCCAGCGCGAGGTAGGTCTTACCGATGCCGGCGGGTCCGGTCATCAGCGCAACTTGAGAGCTGGCGAGCGCCCCGAGGGGGCTGATGAGGAGCTCGGTCGCGGTTTCGAGTTTGCCGCCCAACTCACGGAGAGCATCGACGGCTTCCGCCGGGAAATGGACCATGTACTCGCTCTGGTACTGCCTCCAACCCGCGGTGTCCCAGTTCTCGTGCGTTGCGTTCATCCGTTCGACCTCGACGGCCTCCTGCTCCCTGACCACAGCGATGGCGTCGGTTAGCGTCTCGTCGATGCCTCGGAACTCCCCGTCGGTCCGGGTGCGCTCCCAGTTCTTGAGGGCGTCGATGACGGTCGTGGCGGCGCTGCGCGCGGTGCCCAGGTCAGCGGCCGTTGCATCGTTTCCGGCGCGCTGCAGGCGTTGTGTCGCTTCCGTGAGCTCATCGACTTGGCCGAGGACGGCCTGCCACCACTCATGGTCAGAGCAGAGCGCAGCGATGCTTCGAGCGGCGGGAACATTCACGTTCAACTCTGGCGTGTACCGAGGTCTAGCAGCGTCGGTCGCGTCCTGCAGTCGGTCGGTCCACCACTGTTGGGAGAGCACGTCGGCGTCGAACCAGTACCGCCGCTGGGCACCGGAGGTGTCCAAGCGGGCTAGGCGTGTGGCAGTGTTCGTTGCCCATTCGAACTCGAAGGCGACGGTCATGCCGCGGTCGGCCGCCATCGTCTGCCAACTCTCGAGCCAACCACCAGGGTCGTTTATCTTCTCCAGTAGCGATTTCCCCTTGCCTCCTTTGCGGCCGGTCGGATCGGCGGAGATGGCGATGGTGTACTTGGTGAGAACCGGGTGGTTGTCGAGGGCCGCCTTGACGGAGGTGTCGAGCTGCGATTTGTCGGCGTCCGCATGGCTGGTCCAGTACTTTGCTTGCCAACCGTGCTTGGTACCGTCGGGAAAGGTCCAGTAGCACTCGACGCCACCATCGCCTCCCGCTCCGTGGAGGGACACGAACTTCGCGTCGGCGTGCGGGGGCTCTTGTGCGACCAGTTCGCAAATGAGTTGCTCGTATCCGTCGCGCTGACCTCCCGCGCCCAGCGAGCGAACTTGCGTGAAGTCGATATCCGGAATGTTCACTAGGGCCTTTCTTTGTGCTCGACAACCCGCCGAGGGCTTGCCTCAACTTCCTAATATGGGTCGATTTTCGCGCGATGCAACCTTGAGCGACGCCGCCTTCACTTCCCTCACCCCCAATCGTTGAGAAAGCGTTCAAACGGCTGACTGCGAACGACTAAAGGGCGCAACCGTGAAACGATCCTTACTGCAGCCGGCACCCAGTTCCCAGTAGTCCGGCGCATACTCCTGATTGCATTATTGGTCCAAGGTCGATCATTTGTGCCGGTAGTTGTAGACCGCGAGACGAAGTCTTTCGAACCAGCGGGCTGTGTGGATGATCCGGTCGAACTCGCCCTCCCGGGATGAGAGGAGTTGTGAGCGCGACAGCTGGCTCAGACTCTCCCAATCACCGTAGAGCAGGTACAGCGCGTTCCCGATGCGCGGGTTTTCGAACGCAACAAAGTCGTCGCCGAACATGTATCCGATGTACCGCTGGAGTCCTGACGTGCCGACGAGGCGTCTTTCTGGGGCGAGCGACTGCACCTTCTCCAAGCGGTCGATCATGATCTCGATTTCCTGCGGGGGAGCAGACCCACCAAACTTCTCAACGAGTGCTCCGCGCATCTCTTCGACAGAGCCGTCGGGGAGGAAGTGCCAACTGAAGCTCTGTTCGGGAACTTGCGGGATGCCTGTCTCATCCAGACTGTAAGCGGTGGCCGAACCGAACCACGTCCGTGCAAGTGAGGCGGCGTAGAGGTAAGCCTGTTCCGCTTCCTCGTCGTAGGGTGCCTGGAGCGTAAGGAGGACGGTGCCCACCAGCGAGTCTCGTGGTTCGTCGAGGCGGGTAACCGCCGCTTCGACTTGCTGACCGTACAGGCGCTGTTTCCGAAACACTTCTCGGGCGAAGGTGATCGGGTGAGTTCCACCTCCGTGGAAGTCGGGCGCTTCGATGGTCCAGGAGTGGTCCACTTTTGGTTGATCACGACGGACAATCTCGCGACCCGTGGCATTCCACTTCGACCACCGGCCCGTCGAAGCTGGAGGGAGACCGCGCCACTCGCCCTCGCCCACCTCTTCGAGTTTGAGGCGCTGGGTCCAGGCGGACTGCACTTGGTCCGAGAAGTTTTTCTTTGCGCCGAACACGAATTGTGCCTTGCCGAGGCTGTCGATCTCGGCTTTGATCTTCTTGGGAAGGGAACGGAATCCAGAACTCATGGTTGAACCTTGATTTCTCTTGACGTTGCGGGTTTATCTCAGCTTGGAGGCCGAGTCTTTGTTCGTCGCCCGCGCGTCCACGTAGACGACTTCCAGAGTCCACCCGGAGTCCTCTCGTAGTTTCCGGAGGGTGTCTTCGATCGGCTGCAGGCGCTCGGGCGAGAAGTCCTTGTCGCTGTATCCCACGCAGAGATAGACCCCGACCGATGTGCGTTCAGTGCTCATGTACTGGGGCAACTGCTTCGACGCTCCTGTGAAGAAGTGTGTGCTCGGGATGAGCTTGACTTCAAGGAGGGCTCTCTTTTGCCACCCCTGAGAGAACTTGAAGTCGACGGGGCCGCGACCGAGGTTGCTCTCTCTGGTGAGGTCGACGTCAGCCTTTTGGCAGTGGGCCATGAACAGAGTCCCGGCGATGGCCTGAACGATCTTCTCCGGTCGGTACTTGCGTAGGCTGTCGTCCCAGAGCGCCTTCCAGAGGTCTGTCTCCTCGACTGCGTGCTGGAACTCCCTAGCGAGTTCGAGAACCCAGGTGGCGAATTCTGACTCGCTTCCGAGCTTTGCAATCGGCTCCCGCTTCGCGGCCGCGCCTCGACCGACTTCGGCCCACTGGACGAGAAGCTTCGGGTCGGCCTCAACGTCGTAAGGCTCTTTGTCGGTCTCGGACACCTCATTGAGATAGTTCATGACGAGGTCGGGATGCTTCCATGCCGTTTTGTATGCTGCCTCCTTCCCTTCCTTTTTTGTGAGAGCGATATTCAGCTCATAGTTAAGTTCCTGTCGGAGGTCATCACCGACCCCGGCATCCGCCCACGTCCAGAATGAGTCCGGCGTGACAACGGGAATGTCCTTGAGGAACCGCGATGGCACGAGGAGCACGCCCTCTTGCGTGACCGGACTCTTGGGCAGGCGAACTCGCAGGTGATCCCAGCGACCAGTCGTTCGATTCCATCGTGCGGCGCGAACCGGGACTTCGTGGAGCACGAGCTCATGGCGAGCGGCCACCGCCTGGGTGTACTCGATAGACTTCGCCTTCACGACGTCACAGAATATGTCGCTGATCCGGTCTACGCCGAGCCCTTCGCAAAACAAAGTGAAGGCCTGAATGTGCTGCACTTGAGTGACTCCGCGCTGGGCGAGGAGCTCCAGTGCAGCGGCCATCTTTCCAGCGTATTTGAATCCTGCGCCGGATCCCTTCGGGTGACCCATCGAGAGTCCGAGGGCGAATTCGCTGGGCTCGGGGAACTGCAACATCCGAACCGCTTTGAGGTAGTGGGGTGAAGTGCCGTCGCCACCAGAGGCTTCCACGAAGCTGAGGGCGAGGCCAAAGAAGTCAATAACGGACTGCCGTGTTTCTGCCCAGTAGGGATCAGAGTCCTCGAACACGAGGAACGGATCGACGTACAGGGGTGTGTCGGCGCTCAGCTCACAGTCAAACCAGTCGTCGTCGTCGTCCCGATCGACCGCGAAGTGGTCCGTGAATCGCATCTGATACCCCCATAACCCATTCCAATATAGCTCTAGAATGACCGGAATCACGGGAGGTTCGCATCCCGTGGCTCACAGCAGGAATGGGTCTCTGACTTTAAGCGCGCAGATTACTCGGCTTTGGTTGTGGGGGTCGCGAGGTCTTTGCAACGATGAAGCAGTCACTTCGTGATCTTTCGAGCGAGCTTCTCACAATATTTCCAGGCCGACTTGATGGCCGTCTACACTGGGGCTGTTTGCTGATCCGGCTCAGACGAAGCGGCGGACGTTCTCGGTGTATGCCAGGTATTGGGGCCCGAACTTTTCGCGCAGGTGTCCCTTTTCATGCTCGATGGTCAGGTGCGTCGTGACCAGGACCGCTGGCAGCAGTGCAAAGTTCGAGACGCTCTTCCGGGCCAGCCCGAGTCCGACGTGGATGAGTGTCCAGGCCACATGCATCGGGTTGCGGCTGATGGAGTACGGTCCCGTGCCGACGAGCCGATCCGGCTCAGCTAAGTTCGTAGGCGCCGAAGCCCGGGTCGCCCAAGTTGCCAACACGACACCGGCGCCAACCAAGTTACCGCCCACGAACTTCATAGGCGGCGTCACCACGGCGGGCTCGGGAGTCAGCCAGTCGAGAACGACAGCACGCCGAGAGCGACAAGGTGGGGTTGTGGCAGAGGCGCGTTGCGTACCCAATGAGGCAGCCGTACTTTCCGCCACGGGTCAACCTGCACCGCCAAGTGTCCGGCCGAGCTACGCCGCACAACCTACCTCCGAATCTCGGGCTGCGGCCCCCAAGCGCCGAGGACACTTAGAGCTGGCGAAAGATGAGTTGAGTCCGAGGTCTGTCGCCAGCTCAGATGGTCGCCGCGTGGTGAACACGCTTGATCATCCGCGCCGTCGGCGCATCTACGCGCAGCCCGGCGCCGCTGTCGTTGTAGAAGGCCGCATCCGCGACCTCCCGTGCGCCCGTGAAGTAGCGGTACTTGAAGATCAGGACCGCGCGGCCGAGCGCCAGGCCGTACGGGTCGCCCGTCGCGTCACCCGGGATCGCGTAGCCGATATCGACCAGGTCCTGGCGGATCTCGTCCACCGCGGTCTGGTAGCCGGCCGGCTGCGGGCCCGTTCCGGAGAGGGCGAATGTCGCGTCGGCGAACACGCCGCCGTAGAGCGTCGTCGGATCCGCCGGCAGGGCGTCCGCCTCGGTGGACGGCGTCATCGCGACGCCGGCGGCCTCGAGCCGCGGCCAGGCGAACGTCCGCCCGGGGTCGAGCAGCTTGCGGCCGAGCTGGCCGTTGGCGTGGGTGCCGATCTCGTTGTGACCGACCACGTTGCGTTGCGGAATCGCCAGGTAGCGCGCCCGGATCGACACCAGCAGGCCGATCAGGGCCTCGTACTTCTCGTCCAAGTACGGGTCCGTCTGGTGGATAACTTCGATGCCAATCGAGTAGTCGTTGACTCTGGCCGTGCCGCGCCATGTCGACGCTCCCGCGTGACAGGCCCGCGTTTCTTCGTCCGCCAGCTTGATCACGAGGCTGGGCGGGATTCACATCCGGCGATTTGATCCACGAGGGCCGCAGCGTAGCGCTTTCCAGGCATGAAACACCTTCTCAGTGATGCTTTGCAGCATCGCAGGACAAGATCACCTACTCACGCAGCAACCACCTAGGCTGGTTGGGGAGGGTGTGGAAAGCCGATTTCGAACCGCATACAGCCTGCCTTGTCGAACATCTTGAGAGGAACGCATGAGTCGAGAAGTAGCTCCCACGCCACCGATCAATGGCTCCGCCCAAGAGATCGCTACGTGGTTGCAGCACCCGGCCATCGACGCGCCAACACTTGCCGATGACATCCGCTTCTCCGTCGTACTTTCTGCCCTCAACGTCCCAGCAGGACGCGGGGACGTCGGCGAGTTGTGGGACGGCACCGTACATTTGTCGTGGCTGGGCGGACCCGCCGCAGGGCCTTTGCCGCAGTGGCCGCAGCGGCAGGACGGCAAGAAACTCGCCCATGTCGCGACCTTGCACTTAGGTGAGGTCGCCGACGTCGTCGACCCGGGCTTCCGCCAGGCGTGGGGCCCGGGCATGCCGGATCCGGATGATCCCGCCGAGTCCCTGCCCTCCAATGGCATTCTGGAGCTGTTCCACGACTGCGAAACTTTTGGCGAAGACGCCACCGACGTGTCCTCCGGAGCGTGGCAGGTACGTTGGGTTGCTTCGCCGGACGGCAATATCGTCGAACCTCCAGAGGGCACAGAACCACCCACGGATGTTTGCCAAGTCGTTATCCCGCAGGCGTCCTTCAGTGTCCGCTCGCCAGCAGATTCGATTGAACTGCCAGAGGCCGCATTCAACCGGGTTGAACAGATCAACAACTTGATACTCGAAGCGTGGCAGAGTGTCTACAAGGCTGGAGGTGAAACGGCCCACCTACCCTTGTCGCATGCTTATGGACACAGCTGGCAGGGGCGTAACGGAGCCGAAGTTACCCTGGACGAGGTGTTGCCGCTCACGGCCAACGATGAGCACGTCCTCATCCTAGATTTGGAGAGCTGGACGCACCTCGAAGGGTGGTTCGGGGACGCATGGCACCTCGAAGTCTGGATGCGACGCAGTGACTTGGCGGCACGCAGCTTCGATCACGCGTGGTGTCTCATCCGTGCCTCGTGACCGCTGAGGATTACATCAGGGGCGCCTGTTGCCCATCCCAAAGGCGGGAAGAAGCCCTGGCCGTCTAGGCCAGGGCTTCTTTGTCATTTAGAGGGCGTGGGCGGCGCTGCGAGAGGGCTCTCGATGATGTGTCCTGAAGGTGCGTGAGCGCCGCGATGAGCTGGCCATGGGCGGTCTGCGTTGCCGGTGGCGCGGCGATGGCGTCGGCGCCCGGGCGTGCGCGGTTAGTAAGTTCGACGTCGGAGCCGAACACGTTGGAAGGCGGCACGTCGGACCCTTCTTCTTCAGCACGCTAGTCATCGCGCCGTTTCAGATTCTGCTCTTGTGACGCCTAGTTCGAGATCCTACAGAACCGAGAGTGTGATCGTCCCTACATCGCGCGGCATCGAGAGGAGACCCGTCATCGCGGATTCGATCCGGTCCACCACCACCACCAGCCGGACCCGCCGCCGTTTTCGGTCTCCGCGGTGGGCTCGTCGCATCCCGGCCACGGGGTTGGGTGGCAGGGGTCGTGGCCCGGCGGGGTACGCGAAGGCTCGGGGGTGGGCGTCGGCCCGACGGTGGGCTCTGGTGTGGGCTCCACGGTCGGCTCAGGGGTGGGCGTCGGCTCTAGCGTCGGTTCAGGCGTGGGCTCCACGGTCGGCTCAGGATCCACCGTGGGCGTGGGCGTGGGCGTTGGTGTGACCGTCGGTTCGGGAGTGACCGTCGGTTCGGGAGTGACCGTTGGTGTGGGCTCCGGGGACGGTGCGACCGTGGGGTCCGGAGTCGGCTCCGGCTCAGGAGTGGGCTTGGGCGCTTGCGTGGGCCGGGGCTCCGGTGTCGGCTGCGGTGCCTCGGTCTGCGGGGCGGGCG
>MLDA01000014.1 GCA_023896275.1 Kocuria rosea subsp. polaris
CCGCCGAACCCTCCGCCTCCACCGCCGAAGCTGCCGCCCCCGGAGAAGCCGCCGAACCCGCCGCCTCCGAAGGGGCTTCCGCCACCGTGGCCCGAGGAGCGAGCACCGCCGAGGATGGAGTCGATGATGATGCCGCCGAGGATCGCTCCGCCGAGTCCGCCGCCGAAGCTGTTGCCGCCGCGCCGCTGCCGGTAGCCGCCGCCGAACATGTCCGGGGCGCCGTCGCCGAACCCGCCGACGTCGTTCTCGGCCTCGCGCGCGGCCTGGTCGCCGAGGTGGATGGCCTGGTTTGCATGGTTGAGTGCCGTGGCCGGGTCGGTCGGAGCCAGACGCACCGCCTCGTCGAGGTGCCGCTCGGCTTCGGCCAGCCGGGTGCGCGCCGTCGCCCGCACGCCGCCCCGTCGGGCGCGGATGTAGTCGGCGGTGCCCTGGATCTTGACCTGGGCCGAGTGGATCGCCGAGCGGAGGTGCTCGACGGCCCGCCGCTGCTGCTCCTGCAGGTCGCGCAGCCCCGCCATCGGCGCGTCCAGCTGCGCGCGGGCCGACTCGACATCGCGCAGCAGCGACTCCGGGTCAGTGCGCGGCTGGGCCATCGCCGCCCGTGTCGCGGCCACGACCTGCTCGACGGCGGCCGTTGGGCCCGCGAGTTCGCGGGCGGCGGAGGCGTCCATCGCCGCCCGGGCGCTCGAAGCGTCCCGTTCGGCCGCCTTGAGCGCCGTCTCCAGGTCGCGGGTGGTCTGCGTCAGCTGGCTCTTCGCCGCTTCCACAGCGTCGACGAGCAGGCGGGCCTGGCCGATGGCCTCCTCAGCACTGCGGATGACGACGGCGGCGCTGCCGCCGCCCGCGTCGGCCACGGCGCCGGCGGCTTCGTCGAGTTGGGCCCCGGCGAAGTCGAGCCGCTCAGCAGCCTGGTCGACGTTGTCGCGGATCTGCGCCAGGGCGGAGTCCGAGTAGGTTGAGGCGAGGGACTGCAGCGTCTCCTCGGCGGAGTCCAGGCGCGCCTCGAGCCCGGGCAGTTCGCCGCGCAGCCGGGCCAGAGACTCTGGCGCGCGGCGCTCGAGCTGACGGAGTGCGTCGAAGTCCTCGTGGTGCTCCTCGAGGGTGTCGTTCACGGACTCGCAGCGGCGGATGATCTCTCCGAGCCAGGAGCGCTGCTGCTCCTCCGTGTCGGGGATGTGGTCGTCGAGCTGCTGCTGCAGCTTGAACGACGCGTTCAGGTGCGCACGCGCCGCGGCGGCGTCCTGCACGAACGTCTCGACGGCGTCGTCACCGTACTGCAGGCGGGCGAAGTCGATCTCCTGCTCGCTCGACTTGATGGCGTCGTCGGCCGCAACAAGCAGGCTTCCGGCACGCGTGCGCAGCTCCTCGACGCTCAACGCGGCCAGCGGGTCGGGCGCCTGCTGCGCCGCCTGCTCCTGCTGCGGCTGCCCGTAGCCGGACGCCTGCTGCGGGGCGCGTCCGAGATGGCGCTTCTTGCGGCGTCCCGCGACGAGGGCGGCGACTCCGATCGCGCCACCGATGAGGACGACCGGCCAGAAGCCGCCGCCCCCGGAGCCGGTGGCCGCGGGTTCCTCCGCGGACCGTGGTGCCTCGCCGTCTCCGGCGCGGGACGCGGAGGCCGCCTCGATGCCGTCGCCGGCGGCCACCGCCGCGGCGGCGAGCGCATCGCCGGTGAGTGGGTCTTCGGAGAGTTCGCCGCTGATCCACTCGCCCCAGATCTGCTGCGTGTGCTCCTGCAACCAGCCGTTCGAGTGGGCCGCCAGCTCGCCTTGTCGCTCGTCGACCGCGAGCGCGAGGAGGGCGTCGTTGCTGCCGAAGTCTTTGGCGTCGGCGACGGCCTGGATCCAGGAGGCGCGGTCGTCGGGGTTGTCGAAGGAGTCCACGTAGACGACGAACAAGGTGATCCCGGTGTCCTGGCGGACCTCGGCGAGCCGATTCTCGACCTCGCCGGTGCGCCCGCCCAAAAGGCCGGTCGTGTCGACGATGTACTCGCCCGCCGGGATGTCGACCGGTTCTTCGGCGGCTGCGGGGGCGGCGCCCACGCCGAGGGCGAGACCGCAGGCCAGTGCCGCGAAGCCCAGCCGGGAGAGGTGCGAACGCCATCGTGTTCGCTCCGTGGGGGACATTCCGTGCGGTTCTCGCATGCGTAACCCTTCGAGTCTGCGGTGCGTCGTCGGCGAAACGCCGTGTTTTCGAGCAGATGTTGGCGATTCTATGGGCTCGCGGCGCGCATCTCCACAGTTGGGGCCGCGACTGGCGGGCGGTGCGCTCACAGCGTAAGTGCCCTGCTGATCGACTCTGCGCGGTGGAGGCTGTACACAGGAAAAACATAGGGCAGGCTGGAACGGAACACAGGGGACCCCGTCATAGTTGAACTCAACAAGACGGACGAAAGGACACATCACGCCATGAGCGAGACGAACGGCTCCGAGACGCCGAAGCACGACGCGACCAACCCGGCGTTGCCGGAGCCCGGGCAGGGGGCCGTGCCACCCCGGCCGCAGACGCCGCCGACCGGCGCGACCGGCCAGGACGAACCGGCGTCGCAGCCCTCCGCGGAGCCGGAAACCACCCCGATCGCGCGTCCGGACGCCGCGGCCACCGCGGCCCAGCCCGCCGTCGAGCAGCCGACGACGGAGCAGCCCGCCGCGGCCGAAGAGCCGGCCGAGCGGCCGCGCTACGGACAACTCGCGCCGGCGGCCGGAACGGAGGCCGGTCCCGAGTTTCAGGGCGACGCCGCCACTGAGGGCGCGGCGGGGCAGCCGGCCGCATACTCGGGTGCGTACCAGTACGGCCAGAGTGGCGACGGGCACACGTTCTACGGCGCCCCGGTGCCGGCCCCGCGCTCGCAGCGCAGGCCTCGCCGCTACGGTGCCGCGACGCTGGTCGGGGGCATGCTCCTGGCGGCGATTGTCGGGGCCGGCTCCGCGATCGGCGCGAACTACTTCCTGACCTCGGGCAGCAACGCTCAGGTCTCCTCGCAGCAGCCGGGCGAGTCCCTCGTCATCAATAACCCCGAAAACGTGACGGCCGTGAGCGCGGCGGCGGCCAAGGCCTCGCCGAGCGTCGTGACCATCGAGGCCTCCTCGTCGAGCGCCGGCGGCTCCGGGTCCGGGATCATCCTGGACGACGACGGCCACATCCTGACCAACACCCACGTCGTGACCCTCGGTGGCGAGACGGCGGACCCGAATCTGAGCGTGCGCACGGCCGACGGCCAGGTACACCAGGCGCAGATCGTCGGCACCGACCCGCTCTCGGACCTCGCGGTGATCAAGATCGAAGCCGAGAACCTGACCCCGGCCGAGCTCGGCAGCTCCGGCGACCTCAACGTCGGCGACACCGCGGTGGCCATCGGTGCCCCGCTGGGCCTGAGCGGGACCGTGACCGACGGGATCATCTCCACGCTGAACCGCACGATCAGCATCCAGTCCTCCGCCGTGCCCGAAGCGCCCGCCGAGGGTGAAGAGGACGGGGGAGGTGGTGAGTTCAACTTCCAGTTCCCCGGCCAAGAGGGCAGGAGCGGGAACTCCGGTTCCATCCACGTCAACGTCATCCAGACTGACGCCGCAATCAACCACGGCAACTCCGGTGGCGCACTCGTGAACGTCAACGGGGAGATCATCGGCGTCAACGTTGCCATCGCCTCCAGCGGCAGCGGCGCTACGAGCGGCGAGGACAGCGGAAGCATCGGCGTCGGCTTCGCGATCCCGATCGACTACGCCCAGCGGATCGCCGCGGACCTCATCGCCGACGGCGAGGCCAGCCACGGCCTCCTGGGCGTCACGGTGCAGGCCCAGCCGGCCGGCACCGGTGAGAACACGTCGTCGTTCAGCGTCGGGGCCGTCGTCAGGGAGGTCACGGAGGGGTCTCCGGCCGAGAAGGCGGGGCTGCGCCAGGGCGACGTCATCACACGCGTGGACGAGCGCCGGATCGACGACAGCCTCTCGCTGACCGCCGTGGTCCGCGAATACGCCGCCGGCGACGAAGCGACGATTCATTACCTGCGCGATGGCCGGGAGGCGACCGCGGACGTAACAGTCGACGCGAGCCCGAGTAACTGAGAGTCATCGGGAACCGACGCGGTTATCGGCGAATAACCCAATCAGCGTTCTCCCGCTAGCATGGTGACCATCCCGCCGCGATCGATCCTGGTCGTGAGCGGACAGTCCCCACGGCCAACGCCGGCGGCGAACCCCATGGAGGCGTTCGACGCCGGCAGGTTTTGACTGAAAGGCAGCAATGAGCGACGCACCGGCGCAGCTGAAGGTATTGGTACTGGTCAAGTACGTACCCGACGCGCAATTCGATCGGCACCTGACGGGGCAGACCCCTCGCCTGGACCGCAGCGACAGCATCCTCTCCGAACTCGACGAGTACGCGGTGGAAGCCGCGCTGCAGCTCATCGAGGCTCACGGGGGCACCAAGGCGGGCCACGAGGTGACCGTCCTGACCATGGGACCGGACGCGGCCTCCAACGCGGTGAAGAAGACCCTGCAGATGGGCGCCACCCGTGGACTGCACCTCAATGACGACGCGCTCGCCGGCTCCGACGCCGCCGCGACGTCGCTCGCGCTCGCCGAGGCGATCCGCCACGAGGGCGGGTTCGACCTCGTCATCACCGGCATGGCCTCTACCGATGCCGAGACCTCGCTTGTGCCGTCGCAGCTCGCCGAGCGGCTCGGCCTGCCGCAGGTCACGCTCGTCTCGGAGCTAACGCTGGAGGGCGGCGACATCGTCGCACGCCGCGATGGGGACACCGAGACCCAATACGTGCGTGCGCCGCTTCCGGCGCTCGTCTCCGTGACCGACCAGTTCGAGGAACCGCGCTACCCGAACTTCAAAGGCATCATCGGCGCCAAGAAGAAGAAGACCGCACCGCTGTCCCTGGCTGATCTCGGCCTCGGCGCCGACGTGGTCGGCACGGACGGGTCGTGGACCGAGGTCGTCTCGAGTGAGGCCCGCCCGGCACGAACCGCCGGCACCGTCATCACCGATTCCGGCGACGCCGGCGTCAAGCTGGCCGACTTCCTCGCTGACCGCAAGCTGCTTTAGCCACCTCGGGAGATACACATGAGCACCACACTGGTTTATCTTGATGCGCGTTCACTGTCGGCCGAGGGGATCGGCAAAGCGGAGCGCGAACTGCTGACGATCGCCGCCACCCGCTCCGCCGGCTCCGTCGTCGTCGCGGTGTCGTCCCCCGTGGACGACGACGTCGCTGCCGGCCTCGGCCGGTTCGGCGCCACGACCGTCCTGGTCCCGTCGAGCGACGTCACCGCGTCGTTGGCTGCCGGCCCGGCGGCCTTCGCCGCCGCAGCGGCCGCCGAGTCGGGCGCCGACGTTGTCCTGCTGACCAACGCGGGCGACTCCAAGGAGGTTGCCGCGCGGCTGGGTATTAAGCTCTCCGCCGGCGTCGTCACCGACGTCGTCGCGGTGGACGGTGACGAATACACGAAGTCCGTCCTCGCCGGAACCTACACGACTCGCATCCGAGTCAAGACGGCGACCGCCGTCGTCACGATGAAGGCCAACAGCGTCGAGCCCACCGCGGCCGGTGACGGCACGGCTGAGGTCCGCCGTCTGGATGTCCCGGAGATCGGCCCGTCGGCCACGGTCGAGCGCACCGAGGCCAAGCCCGCATCGGGCCGGCCGGAGCTCGCCGACGCCCGTGTCGTCGTGTCCGGCGGACGTGGGCTCGACGGCGACTTTGGCCCCGTCGAGGCCCTCGCGGACTCGCTTGGCGCGGCCGTGGGCGCCTCCCGCGCGGCCACCGACGCCGGCTGGATCGAGCACTCCTACCAGGTCGGCCAGACGGGCAAAACCGTCTCGCCGCAGCTCTACATCGCTGCCGGTATCTCCGGCGCCGTCCAGCACAAGGCCGGAATGCAGACGGCGCAGACCATCGTCGCCATCAACTCCGATCCGGACGCGCCGATCTTCGAGATCGCCGACCTCGGCATCGTCGGTGACCTCACCGAGATCCTGCCGCAGGCCGCCGAGGAGATCAAGCGACGCAAGGCGTGAGCGGGGCCGGCCGCCCCGGTGCCGAGGCCGGGATCGAGCGGGTGCTCTGCTTCGCGGCGCACCCCGACGATCTCGACTTCGGCGCGGCCGGGACCGTGGCCGCCTGGACCGCGGCCGGTGTCGACGTGCAGTACTGTCTCATGACCGACGGCGACGCCGGCGGGTTCGACCCGGGCCACCGCGGCTCCATCGTCGCGATGCGCCGGCAGGAGCAGCAGGACGCGGCGGCCCTGGTCGGCGTGGACAAGGTGCACTTCCTCGGGCACCGCGATGGCTATCTTGAACCCTCACACGAGGTGATCGAGCAGGTGGTGGCGCTGATCCGGCAGGTGCGCCCCGACGTCGTGCTGGCCATGCACCCCGAGCGCGACTGGGACCGCCTGCAGCGTTCGCACCCGGACCACCTGGCGTGCGGTGAGGCCGTCACGCGAGCCGTGTATCCGGCCGTCGAGAACCCCTACGCGTACCCGCACCTGGCTGAGGTCGGGCTGGAGGCGTTCAAGCTGGAGCGGCTGTGGTTGTACGCGGCGCCGCGCAGCCGGGAAAACCACTGGGTGGACATCACGGAGCAACTGCCGGCGAAGGTCTCCGCCCTGCGCCAGCACCTCAGCCAGCACCCTGACGTGGGGCGCATGGAGGAATTCGTGCGGTCCCAACTCGCGGTCAAGGGTCGCGAGGGCGGGCTGGCACCAGGCCGGCTCGCCGAGGCGTTCCACGTCGTCGTCGTCAACGGGCCCGACACGATCGCCGGTTTCTGAGCAGACGCGAAAAAGGGGGCGCCGCCGCGGTTTCGCGGCGGCGCCCCCTAGCTGTGTCCGGGTTATTCTCCGGTCGGGACCGGCAAGGACAGGATCGGCTCAGTCGTTGGGATGCCGGCCTCGCCGACCGGCTCGATCGTGATGTCGACCTCGACGACGTCGCGCAGCCCCTGGAAGCCGACGACCGGAACGTCGGCGTCTGCCTCGAATGGTTCCAGCGGGCTGTGGTTTCCGGTGTTCGCGTCGACGACCCACGCCTGGTAGACGAGGCCCGACTCGGGTTCCGGGAAGTCGGAGAGCTCGACAAAGCCGGCGTCGGCCTCCGCCGAGACGGACAGGGTAGCCGTGCCGCCGTCCTCGTACTCCGTGGTGCCTGTGACGATGTCAGAGGCGTCGCGGACCTCGCCGACGATGTCCCGGGGCATCATGGCGACGACGATCGCGAGGACGCCGGCCACGAGCACGGCGGCCGCGATGGCGAAAAGGGCCGCGCGCTTGACGGGCACCGATCGTCCGCGGCGCTTGGTCGTGGCCACCTCGTCCACGAGGTCCAGACCGAGGTTGGTCTCTTCGTCGGCCCTCGGGTCCCGATCCGCATCGTCGTGCAGGGGACGTTCGCGCATGCTGTTCATCCGTTCCGTTTCGTGCTCGCAAGGTCCGTTATCGGACCGTTACTTTCAACTTTAGGGGACGAAACTGTGTACGCGCGACAGGCGCGGTGGGCGCGGCCCGAAGAATCCAGGTGTCAGGCCCGTGGGCCCGACCCGGCGAAGCCGTGCTGCTTCCACGCCTCGAAGACTGCGATGGACGCGGTGTTGGCCAGATTCATGGATCGACGCGACGGCATCATCGGGAGCTTCACGAGTTTCGTGACCCGATCGTCGGCCTTGACCTCGTCCGGCAGGCCCACCGACTCGGGGCCGAAGAGGAGGACGTCGCCCGGCTCGTAGGCGACGTCGGTGTAGAGGGTGTCGCCCTCCGCCGTGAAGGCGAAGACGCGCGCCGGCAGCAGCGCCTCGAACGCCGCCTCGAGCGACGGGTGCACGGTGACATGGGCCAGGTCGTGATAATCGAGGCCCGCACGGCGCAGCTTCGAATCCTCGAAGTCGAAACCGAGGGGCTCCACCAGGTGCAGCTCGGAGCCGGTGACGGCCGCGAGCCGGATGGCATTGCCCGTGTTGCCCGGGATTTCTGGCGTGAAGAAGAGGATGCGGAACACGCCTGCCATCATAGCCCGCGTGGCGTCAATACATCCCGCCTAGGAGGCGCCCCAGGACCGGGACGTTCACGACGTTGGGGGTCGGTCCGGTCCCGAGGAACATCTTCAACTCGCGCACGAGGTTCGCCGAGTTGACCACGTGCGTCAGCGAAGAGGCCGACGACGGCTCGGCGCCGCGCGCGTAGTCGATCACGGGTTCGTGCAGGTTGCCATTGGGGGAGTGGATGACGGTCCACCCCGTCACGTTGACCTCGGGCATCAGCAGCGCCTGCATCCGGCTCACCGCCGGGGCCAGACGCGGCGGCTTGACCGGTTTGCCGTCGCGAAAGAGGTGCTCCCCGTCCCAGCGGTAGATGCCGTCTGGCAGCAGCATCGAATTCACGAGCGCGAGGCGGTACCCGGCCAGCACGGCGTGGTCGACGAAGCCGCGGTCGCTGGGGGAGTGGATGCCGTTGACGAGCCGGGCCGCCGGCAAGACGGAGAGTACCTGGTTGCTGATGAGCGAGATCGTCTGCGCCTCGCGCTGCAGGCGCGCGTGGGCGCCGAACAGGCCGCGCTTGCGGGGTACGCCGTGCACGCGCTGCTCCGCGAGCTCGCGGCTCAGCGGCGGGACGACGCCGTCTTCGTAGGCCGGCACGTAGACCGGCGCCTGCGAGGCCCGGGTGGTCCCGCTGCCGCCGGCGGGCCCGGCGGTAAAGCCGGAAGCGGGGGTCGCCGCGGAGGCCGGCGTCGTCGTCCGGGTCGAGGCGCCGGAGAGCCCGCCGTAGTTGCGGTCGTAGGAGCTCCGGGCGGCCGGGTCCCCGAGGGTCTCGTAGGCGAGGGAGACGCGGCGGAACTCGTCCGCATCGCCCCCGTGATCCGGGTGGGTGCGGCGCGCGGCGCGACGATACGCGGTCTTGATCTCGTCGTGCGTGGCATTCTGCGGGACGCCGAGAACCTCGTAGTGGGTCCGTCTTTCGGCCACGTCTCACCTCCGGAAGATGCCGGCCGGACGCCGACGGAAGACTAGTAGGAACGACAACGGCGGGGCCGTGCTCGGCCCACGGGCCGCCCCGTGTGGATAGTCTGGCACACGCGCGCCGGGCGCGGCCCTCCTCGCGCGGCGACTCCGCGCTGGGAGAACACGCCCCGTCGCGCGCCTACGCGCGGCGGTACTCGAGCAGCAGCTCGCCATCCTCGTGCAGGACGTGCTGCAGCCGCATCGGTCGCAGCACGCTCTCGCCCCCGGCCGCGATGCGCGTCGCGTCCGAACCAGCAAGCAGCGGGGAGAGCGTCAGGCAGAGCGAGTCGACGGCGTCGGCCGCGATGAAGGAGCCGAGCACGTGCGGCCCGCCTTCGGAATGGATCATGTCCAGCCCGCGGCCGGCCAGGTAGTCGATCACCGCGCGCGGCTGCACGGTCGCGCCCAGCGGCACGACGTCGGAAACCTCACCCAGGCGCGCGTTCGCCGAGTCGGCCGCCGCGGCGTCCGTCGTCAGCAGGATCGGCCGGACCGGGGCGCGCGTGAAGAACTCGGAGCCGGGGTCGAGATCCAGGCTCCCGCTCACGACGGCGAGCTGAGGGTGCGCCGCCTTGCCGCGGGCGATGCGCCACTGTTGGGCGGCCGCGTCGAGCAGCTCGCCGCCGTAGCCCTCGGCCCGGATCGTGCCCGCGCCGATCAGCACGACGTCGGCCCAGCGGCGTATCAGCGCGAACGCCCGTTTGTCCGCGTCGCCGCCGATCGCGGCTGAGACGCCGTCGTGGGTGGCCGCGCCGTCGATGGTCGAGACGAAGTTGAACCGCACGAACGTCCCGCCGGGCGGCGCGTACGCCGCCAGAAGGTCTTCGTCGTTCATTCTGCTCTGTTGCACGGTGCGCTCCTAGGTTCCGGCCGGACGGCCGTGGGCGGGCTCGTTGACGTCCGACATGTTGTGTCTGAGGTAGGCCGGCTCGCGCCAGCCCATGGCCGCCTCGATGAGGCGCATGGCCTGCACGGACTCGGCGACGTGGTGCATACGCACGATCCGGGCGCCGTTTAGCGCGCACATCGACGCCGCTGCGAGGGACCCGGCGGCGCGCTCCTGCTTGGGCAGGTCCAGCGTCTCGCCGATGAAGTCCTTGTTGGACACCGCGGCGAGGGCCGGGTAGCCGAGCGAAGCGATCTCGGAGAACCGCCGCGTGATTTCCAGGGTGTGCAGGGTGTTCTTGTTGAGGTCGTGGCCCGGGTCGATGATGATCTTCTCCGGCGAGATCCCCGCGTCGAGGGCGACGTCGATGCGGCGGCGCAGGAAGTCCGCGACCTCACCGGCGACGTCGTCGTATTCGGGGCGGGCGAAGTTCGTGCGCGGCGCGGCGAGCGAGTGCGTGAGCACCACGTGCACGCCGGACTCCGCCACCACCCGGGCGAGCCCCGGGTAGGCGAGCCCGGTCGTGTCGTTGATGACGTCCGCGCCCGCGCCGATGGCGGCCTCGGCGACCTGAGGCAGGAACGTATCCGCGGAGATCACGACGTCGGACGCCGCACGCACCGCGCGGATCACCGGCACCACGCGCTCCGCCTCCTCCGCGGCGCTCAGCGGCGGCCCCGGGGCGAACGGGACGCCGCCGATGTCCACCCAGTCGGCGCCGGCGTCCACTGCGTCCTGGGCCGCGCGCACGGCCGCGTCGAGCGCGAAGTTCGCGCCGCCGTCGTAGAAGCTGTCGGGGGTGCGGTTGACGATCGCCATGACGGCGATACGCCGCGAGAAATCGATGCTCCGGTGCGCAAACCGGTGCACAGGGTGAATCAGCTCCGGCTCGAACATGGCGCAGCTCAGCTCCTTTTGGTTGATCACCTCATTACTATCAGGTCGCGCGCCGTCAACCGCCGCGCGCACGTGCGGCGCGCCCGGCGAAGGATCTAGGCTGGTGCAATGCCCCTGACTTTCGCCGGATCGGCGGCCGGCGCGTGGATCGCCGACGCACGCTCCTCCGCCACTCACCCTGAAGCGCACCCGACCGCCGCCTCGCAGCTGCCCGGGACCTTCGAAGCCTACGCGCGCCTCTTCCACCCCGCTGTCGACTTCGACGGGCGCCCCGTGCGCTGGGCGAGCATCGCCTCAGCGCGCTCGGCCCGCCTGCACCCGGCGGCCCAGTTCGCCAACGTCGCCGCGATCGACGAGTCCGGATTCGCGCTCGCCGAGGACGCTTGGGAGGGTGACCCGCCGCGCACCGACGGCCTGCCGCTCGGTGACCTCGCGGGCCTCGCCGACGTCATCGCCGCGCATACTCAGGCCCAGCGCGTCTACCTCGCCCTGTGGACGGGCTACGCCTTCGCGGCGGGAGAGAACGACGGCGCCAAAGTCGCCTTGACCCGTGCCGAACGCGAGGACGTGCTCACGCTGGGCGACGGCGGATATCAGGACTACTGGGTGTTCTCCGGCACACTGGCGGACGTGCGCAATCCCGTCTGGGCTGAGTCCGAGCGCAGCAGCGAACGCCGCGCGCCGGACATGGCCTGGCCCGAGGACCGGAGCTGGTTCGTCAGTACCGAGCTCTACGAGGACTCCACGGTCATCGGCGGCAGCGCCGAGCTCATCGCCGCCGTCGTCTCCGCCGCGACCGGGGACGATGCGCGTTTCGAGGCGCTCGCCGTGGACCCCGCGACGCGGCTCGACGAATACGGCGACACCCTGAACGTCCTGCCCGAGCTGCCCCTGGTGCCCGAGGAGGAGGACCTCGAGGACTAGCTGGGTGCTCCGGGACGAGCCAGCCCCGCCGGTGCCCGGTGCGGGCGATGGACGCGGGGCTAGAATGGAAAGGCCGAATCCCCGATCCCCTTGAGGTGTCAGCAGTCCCCGTGAGAACCTCCGCGCCCGTCTACCTCGACCACGCGGCGACGACCCCGATGGCGCCCGCCGCGCTCGAGGCGATGACGGCCGAGCTCGCCCGCACCGGAAACCCGTCGTCCCTGCACGGGGCGGGCCGTCGCGCCCACCGCGTGGTGGAGAACGCGCGCGAGGCGCTCGCCGCGGCCGCCGGGGCGCACCCGACCGAGGTCGTGTTCACCTCCGGGGGGACCGAGGCCGACAACCTGGCCGTCAAGGGCCTGTTCTGGTCCCGCCGGGATGCGGATCCGCGTCGCGTCAAGATCTTCGCCTCCAGCGTCGAGCACCACGCGGTCCTCGACGCCGTCGAATGGCTCGAGGCGCACGAGGGCGCTGAAGCGTGCTGGATCCCCGTCGACGAGCTCGGTCGCATCGATCTTCAGTGGCTGCGCGCCGAACTGGCGGCCGACCCCGGCGCGGTTGCCCTGGTGACCTGCATGTGGGCCAACAACGAGGTCGGGACGGTCCAGCCCATCGCCGACGTCGTGCGCATCGCCGACGAGTTCTCCATCCCGGTGCACTGCGATGCCGTTCAGGCGTTCGCCGCGGTCCCGGTCGACTTCGCCGGAACCGGCCTGGCGACGATGGCCGTCAGCGGCCACAAGATCGGCGGCCCCGTCGGGATCGGCGCGCTCTTTGTTCGCCGCGACGTCGTGCTCACGCCCGTCATGCACGGCGGCGGCCACGAGCGTGCGATGCGCTCGGGCACACTGAACGCGGCCGCGGCGGCGGGATTCGCGGCGGCGGCGAGCGACGCCGTCGTTCATCTCGAGACGGAGGCCGAGCGGCTGGCGACGCTGCGTGACCGCCTGATCGCCGGCGTCGCGCAGGCGGCGCCCGAGGCGGCTCTCTCGGGGCCCGCCGACCCCGATCGCGCGGGGAGCCGGCTGCCCGGCAACGCCCACTTCATGTTTCCCGGGTGCGAGGGGGACTCCCTGCTGTTCGTCCTGGACATGCTCGGCGTGCAATCCTCGACGGGTAGCGCGTGCACTGCGGGGGTACCCCGGCCGAGCCACGTGCTGCTGGCCATGGGGCGCACCGAGGAGCAGGCGCGCGGCGCCCAGCGTTTCACGCTCGGGCATACGACGACGGCCGCCGACGTTGACATCCTCGTCGACGCGATCGGCGAGGCCTACGCGCGTGCCGGCAAGGCGGGCATGGCCGGCAAACAGAGCAGCATCCAGACAGCAGGAACGGGATTGAACTCATGAAGGTCTTGGCAGCAATGAGCGGCGGGGTCGATTCGGCGGTCGCCGCGGCGCGCGCGGTCGACGCCGGGCACGACGTCGTCGGTGTGCACCTGGCGCTCTCCCGCATGCCCGGCACCCTGCGCACCGGCAGCCGCGGCTGCTGCACCGTTGAGGATTCGAACGACGCGTGGCGCGCCGCCGACCAGCTCGGCATCCCGTATTACGTGTGGGACTTCTCCGAGCGGTTCAAGGAGGACGTGGTCGACGACTTCGTCGCCGAGTACGCGGCGGGCCGCACCCCGAACCCGTGTATGCGCTGCAACGAGCGCATCAAGTTCGCCGCCTTGCTGGAGAAGGCGCTCGCGCTCGGGTTCGACGCGGTCTGCACCGGGCACTACGCCAAGGTCATCGAACACGATGACGGTTCCCGCGAGCTGCACCGCGCGGCCGACTGGGCCAAGGACCAGTCCTACGTGCTCGGGGTCTTGACCCACGAGCAGCTCAAGCATTCCTACTTCCCGCTCGCGGACACCCCGTCGAAGGCGGAGGTGCGCAAGGAAGCGGCAGCGCGCGGCTTCACCGTCGCCAACAAGCCGGACAGCCACGACATCTGCTTCATCCCCGATGGGGACACCCGCGGCTGGCTCGAGGAGCGCATCGAGATGACCGAGGGCGACATCGTCGACCACGAGGGCAACGATCTCGGCAAGCACCCTGGCGCCAACGCGTTCACCGTCGGCCAGCGCCGCGGGCTGAAGATCGGCAAGCCGGCCGCGGACGGCAAGCCGCGCTTCGTGCTCGAAATCCGCCCGAAGGAGAACAAGGTCGTGGTGGGCCCGCAAGACCTGCTCGAGGTTGACCGCCTGCGCGGGATCAAGATCAGCTGGGCGGGCCTGCCGCTGCCGGCGGCCGAGGCCGGCGACGAGTTCGAGTGCATGGTCCAGGTCCGCGCCCACGCGGACCCGGTCCCGGCGCGCGCGTTCGTCACGCCGGAGACGGAGGACGACGACGTCGCCACCGAGCTCGTGGTCGATCTCGAGGGGCCGCTTCGTGGAGTCGCCCCCGGTCAGACCATGGTCCTGTACCAGGGCACACGCGTGCTCGGGCAGGCCACGATCAACTCCGCGCGTAGCCGGCAGTGGGACCCCACCGCCGTTTCGTAGACTGGCGGTATGGAAACACAGGATCGGAAGACCGGGGCCAGACAGATCGGCGACGTCGTCGCATTCGCCGCCATCGCCTGCGGGCTCGCCTGGCTCGTTGCGCTGCCGCTGTGGCTCGGCAACGGCCTGGCGGAGCCCTCCTTCCCGCTCGTCGCGCTCGCCATGATGTTCACCCCGGCAGTCGCCGCCGTCGCACTGGGATGGTGGGGTCTGCGGAGCGGAGCGAGGCACAACGACGGCGGGCGCCAGGGCCGACCCGGTCGAGCCACCGCGAGGGCGATGCTCAGCCGGCTGGGCCTGACCACGCCGATGCGCGACTCCGGACACCGGCGGCCGCGGACCCGGTTGGTCGGCTTCCTGGTGCTCGCGTGGCTGTTGCCGTCCGTGCTGATGCTCGGCGGGCTCGGCATTGCGGCGATGGCGGGCGTCTATCCGGCGGACTTCGCGGGCCTGAGCGGTCTGCGCGAATTGATGCGCCAGCAGTCCGAGGCGCTCGGGGTGGCGATGCCCGAGATTCCGGGCGCGATCCTCATCGTCGGCCAGCTGGTCAACGTCCTGCTCGGCGCCCTCATCAACGCTGTGCCGGCGCTGGGGGAGGAGCTGGGGTGGCGCGGTTGGCTCGTTCCCCGTCTCGCGCGGTTCGGTCCGGTCGGCGTCGTCGTGATTTCAGGTGTGCTCTGGGGTGTCTGGCACGCGCCGCTGGTCTTGCTCGGCTACAACTACCCGGATCTGCCCGGCGGGTGGGGCGTGATGGCGATGTGCGGGCTGACCGTCTCCTTCGGTGCCGTGCTCGCGTGGATACGTCTGAGCAGCGACAGCGTGTGGCCGGCGGCGCTGTTTCATGGGTCGCTCAACGCGGCAGCGGGTCTCAGCGTCGTCTTTGCGCGGCCCGAGGCCCTGTCGAGCCTGCAGGTGCCGCCGACGGGCTGGACGGGTTGGATCCTGCCGCTCGTGTTGGGAAGCGCAGCGCTCGCGCTGTGGTGGCGCGCCGCCCAGCGGACTCGCTAAACGGGGCACAGCCGCGACCGGCACGGCAGCGGCAGGACTACACGCGGAGAGAACTTCCGTCACGAGGGTGAGAGGTCACTCACATGTTTGAGTGCCCGCGGTTGCTAGGCGGGGTCGCCAGGCTCGTCGACAATGCCGTTGAGTCGAGTGCCAACTTCTTCGTATTCACATCGCACGAGCCCCGGCCCAGTCGGGGGCAGGTCGCGGGTTGGGTGAGACGCGCAATAGAGGAAGTCGAATTCCGGCCACCACTTCTTCGGGCGGACCGCCTCTGTGAAGCCGCAGACCGTGCACGTCAGGTGAAGCCAGACGGGACGTTTGCCGCGACGGTTCGCCCTGGACTGCACCAGCCACGCCGGCGGGTCGGCGAGTATCGCCTGAAGATCGGACTCGGAGAGCCGCGCCGGAAGATCGTGGCGCTTGGCCATTTCGAGCGGAATGTCCAGGGCGATGGCGGCGTCTCGGCGGGTCAGCATAGCTTGCCAGCATAGCCGCAAAATCTGTAGGACGCTGATTCGGGTGGCGACTGCGGCCGATAGCCCGGGCCGCCGACGGCGGTGCTGGGATCGCCCGGCGGCGTCGAAACAGTCGGGTCGGCAGCGGGCGTCGCGAAGGGGTCGGCCACTAGACTGTTCGGCATGAGCGATACGCAGTCGGCGTCGACAGAAGACGCCCAACCGGACGGCCCACACAGTGGCGACTACGACCCCCGGGCGAGCTCCCTGCGGGGCGAGGTCGAACAGGCCGTCATGGATGAACTGCTGGCCGTGCGCGGCAGTATCGACAACATCGACGCGACGTTGGTGTATCTGCTCGCCGAACGATTCAAAGCCACCCAAAGGGTCGGCCATCTCAAGGCCGTGCACCGGCTCCCGGCGGGCGACCCGGGCCGGGAGGCAGCGCAAATCGACCGCCTGCGACGTCTCGCCGAGGATGCCCAACTCGATCCTGCCTTCGCGGAGAAATTCTTGAACTTCATCATCTCCGAAGTCATCCGGCACCATGAGGCCATCTCTCGATCGCATGCGGCGAAGGACGCGTAGCCGATACGCTGGGAGTCATGTCTGAAGAGCTGAGAACGGCGGGCCCGGCTGCTGTCCGCGTGACCGCGCACGGCCCGATGGCCGGCCTCGATCCCGTCGAATCAACCCGCGTCGTGCGGGGCGAGCTCGGTCTTCCCCACCTGCCGCACCTTGTCGAGCTGCCCGAGCGCGGCGTCGGTGCCGACGCGGTGGGTCGGGCGGTCGCGATCCTTGCCGAGCTCACCGCCGAGGTGCGGCCGTACGGGTGGCGTCTGACCCCGCGGTCGGGCCACGAAGCCCGGCGCGCGGTCAGCCTCCTGAAGACCGACATCAATGTTCTCGGTGATGTCATCGGCACCGAAGAAGCCCCCGGAGACGAACTGAAAGTTCGGGTCCGCGGTCCGCTCTCGCTCGCCAGGGACCTTTACCTGCCGTCTGGGGAGCGGGCGCTGCGAGATCACGGAGCCCGCCGCGACCTCGCGGATTCGTTGTCCGTCGGGCTGGCCGAGCACATCGCCGCCACACGGCGGGCTGGGCCCCAGCGCGTGACGGTCCACCTCGACGAACCCGGACTGACCGAGGTTCTGGAAGGCACGGTCCCCACAGCCAGCGGCTACCGAACACTTCGCTCAGTGCCACGGCAGGAGCTGATCCAGGCGTTGCGCGGCGTGACCGAAGCGGCCCGCGCTGCCGGTGCTGCCGCCGTCGTGCTCGGCACCGACGCGGAGGCGCGTTCGTTTGGCGCAATCGCCGAGGCGCTCGAGGCGAGCGGCATCGACTCGCTCGCCGTGCCTGCGCACCGGCTCGACGTCCAGGCGTGGGAGACCCTGGCCGGGCTCATCGAGAGCGGGACGGGCCTCTGGCTGGGACTGCTCGACGTGGCCGCGCCCTACGCTGAGCTGCCGGGCGTGACCGCGTGTGTCGAGCAGGTGCGACGGCCCTGGCGGGGGCTGGGGCTGACGGACGCCCAGCTCTCTTCCGTTACCTTAATGCCGTCGGAGGGGTTCGACGGCGTCGCCCCGGAAGCCGTCCGGGCGGTCCTGCGTCGCCTCCAGCAGACGGCCGATGCGCTGAGCCAGGTCGCCGTCGACTCCTAGACGGTTCCGCCGCCGTACGGCGGCACGACGGACCCGGTTGGTGTTTGTGCCCAGATGGCTTCGTGCAGTCCATCCTTGCGGAAGCGGAGATCGATATAGAGGACCGCTACCACGACGATCTGCAGCGCGGACGCGGCACCCGAGAGCGCCGCTGAGACGATCAAGCCAATCATCACGAGCGCGGAGAGCTGCCCCGCGCCCGTGAGGTCCATCATGGCGCTGGAGAACCCGGTGGCCAGTTCGACGGGGAAGCTCAGCATGCCACTCGCGGCGCTGGTGAGGAAGCCGAAGACCAGCAGAATTCCGAAGGTGCGCCACCACAGGCCCCGCGTGAGGGCCCAGGTGCGGCGGATGGCCCCCGTGGCGCTGATGTCCTCGACCGAGAGGGCGTTCAGTGCGACAGAGAGTTTCACGGCAAGCCAGGTCCCGAACACGATCAGTCCCATACCGACCAGCGGCACGATCCAGAGGGCGCCGCCGGTGGTTCCGTACTCAAAAGCGTTGAAGAGCGCGTAAAACCACATGGCCACCAGTGCGGTGGCGATCAGCGTGGCCACGATGCCGATCGGCACGAGGATCAGGAAATACAGGAAGAGGAACTTGCCGGCCCGCGGCCGGAACGCCGACCACGCGTCGGCAAGGGAGGTGCGCCGGTTCGAGGCCGCGCGCATCGCAGTGACCGTGCTGAACGGGACGGCGAGTAATTGGCCGATGAATCCGATCAGCGTTCCGGCCAAGGTGAGGGCCAGGCCGCCGGCGAGTGCGCCGGCAGTGGGCATCGGCGGTGCATCCGACCCGACCGTGCCGGAGATGAAGTACATGCTGTCGGAAAAAATCACGCCCAGCCCTAACAAGATCAGCAGGCCCGCGGCTACCTGGCTCACAATCACGATTGGGAGGGTCGCCATCGGGCCGAAACGAATGATGCGGAAGATCGCTTCGAAGTAGTCGCCGAGACCCAGGATCCTCAGGGGAAGCGCGCCGGGGCGCGGAGCCCCCTGAAACGGAGCATACGGCTGGGGCTGGTGGGTCATCTCGATGTCTCCGTTGGTCGATGAGGAAGGGGCGGGTATTTCCCGACATCCACCCTATTTGATGATTGAGCAACCCGATTTTGAATTGTGTACAAGTAGCGTTGGCGTGCCGGAGGATGTCGTGATCGTGGTGACCCGCTAGGCTGAAAGCTAGGTGTATGCGGCCCCGCCGCTTCTAGGTTGCGACGAAGGGAAGTCATGAAGGCCCGGATCTTGGTGGTTGACGACGACGACGCGCTCGCGGAGATGATCGGCATCGTCCTTCGTAATGATGATTTCGAACCCTTCTTCTGCAATGACGGTGCGAAAGCGCTCGACGCTTTCCGTGATTCAAAGCCTGATCTGGTCCTGCTTGACCTGATGCTCCCGGGGGTCGACGGCATCGAGGTCTGCCGACAGATTCGCGCAGAGGACGACGTGCCCATCGTGATGCTGACGGCGAAATCCGACACGGCCGACGTCGTCCGGGGTCTCGAGTCCGGAGCCGATGACTACGTTCCGAAGCCGTTCAAGCCGGCGGAGCTCATTGCGCGTGTGAAAGCGCGTCTGCGCCCGGGTGAGAAGCACGCGCCGGAGACACTGCGCATCGGCGACCTGACGGTCGATGTGGCGGGCCATACGGTGACACGCGCGGGTGAGCCGATCTCCCTGACGCCGCTGGAATTCGAACTGCTCGTCGCGCTGGCTCGCAAGCCGTGGCAGGTCTTCAGCCGCGAGCTGCTCCTCGAGCAGGTGTGGGGATACCGCCACGCCGCGGACACGCGCCTCGTCAATGTCCACGTCCAGCGGCTGCGTTCCAAGGTGGAGATCGATCCGGAGAAGCCGGAGGTCGTCATGACCGTGCGCGGAGTCGGCTACAAGGCGGGGACCAACTGACCAGCACACCCACCCCGGGCCGCAGCATGGCCTGGGCCCGACGGCTTCTTCTGCGCCCGCGCATCGTGTGGCGCCTGGCCGGCATGGCCTGGAAGCGTTCCCTTCAATTGCGCGTGGTCGCCGTGACGGCGACACTGTCGGCTCTCGCGCTCGGGGCAACGGGACTTTTCCTGTCGCAGCAGATCGCCACGGGTCTCTTCGACGAACGCTTTCGCCAGGTGGAGACGGAAGCGGTCAGCGGCCTGAACAACGTCAAAGCCACGTTCGATTCGCTCGAGGCCACGGATCCCGACCAGGTCAAGACCGACGTCACCGACACGCTCCAAAGCGTCGAAGGCGACGGTGTGAACGTCCAGCGCCTCTTCGTCCTGGACCCGCTGCCGGCCGACGACAATCCGTACGTCTCGGCCATTGCCAGCCCCGGTCTGACGACGAGCGTTGTCCCCGTGGAATTGGACCAGGCGGTTCGCGAGGGCCCAGGCGTCTACTGGGAGTCGATGTCGTACGTCAAGGACAACGTCGAGGTGCCCGGGTTGGCCTTCGGAACGCGCGTCTCCCTGCCGCCCGGCCGCGACTACGGCCTCTACTTGATCTACGATCTCTCCAGCGTGCAGGAGACCCTCAACTTCTTCCACCGGACCGTCGGCCTGGCTGGAGCCCTTCTGCTGGCAGTCATTGGCATCATCGCCTGGTACACCACCCGGCTCGTGGTCCGTCCGGTCTCGACGGCGGCCGCGGCCTCCGAGCGGCTGGCTTCGGGTCACCTCGAACAGCGGATGGAGGTGAGCGGCGAGGACGAACTTGCCCGCCTCGGCATCTCGTTCAACCACATGGCCGGCAACCTCCAAGACCAGATCGTCCAGCTGGCGACGTTGTCCCAGATGCAGCAGCGGTTCGTCTCCGACGTCTCCCACGAACTCCGCACACCTCTGACCACGGTCGCGATGGCGGCCGAGGTGCTGCATGATGCCCGCGGTTCGTTCGACCCCATCAACCAGCGTTCCGCCGAGCTCCTCTACAACGAGGTCGAGCGCTTTCAATCGCTCCTGAACGATCTCCTCGAGATCTCTCGGTTCGACGCGGGCGCCGCCGCCCTCGACGCGGACGACTTCGACATGATGCCTGTCGTCAGCCGCGTTCTGGACACGGCGCGACCGCACAGCGAACAGCTCGGTTCTGAGTTGCGCATCCACAACGAGGGCACCTGCATCGTCGAGATGGATCCGCGGCGGATCGAACGAGTGATCCGGAACCTCGTCATGAACGCGGTGGAGCACTCAGAGGGTCAGCCCATCGACGTGTTCATCGCCGGGAACGACAGTGCCGTTTCCGTCGCTGTGCGCGATCACGGCGTCGGCATGACGAAGGAACAGGCCCAGCGAGTATTCGACAGGTTCTGGCGGGCCGACCCGGCCCGTGCCCGCACGACGGGCGGCAGCGGCCTCGGCCTCTCCATCGCCACGGAAGACACCCGTCTTCACGGCGGCCAGCTGGACGCGTGGGGCGAGGTCGGCCAGGGTGCGTGCTTCAGGTTGACCCTTCCACGGCGCGTCGGCGCCGACATCAAGGAGCCGCCGCTCGCACTGCCCCCGGACGAACCGGGACCAGCAACGCACGAGGGGGTTTCGGCGTGATCCGTGTGAACTTTGTTCGACTGTTGGCGGTCTTCGCGTGCGCGGCCCTTGCCGTTACCGGCTGCGCCGCCATTCCGACGAGCGGGCCCGTCGGGACGAGCGCGCCCGACAATACTCGACCGGACGTCATCGACTACGCCTTCGACCCTTCTGGACCCGAGGAGGACGCTGAACCCGAGGACATCATCTCCGGGTTCATCACGGCCGGCCTCTCGCCTGCGGACGACTACGACACGGCGCGGCAGTTCCTCGCGCCTCAGCTCTCCCGCAGCTGGCAGGCCACCGCCAGGACGTTCGTCTACGAGGACCGCCCGAACATCGCCTCCAACGTCGGTGCGGGCAGCTACAGTCTGGAATTCGCGATCGTCGCAGAAATCGACGCGTTCGGTCGGATGACACGCCACGAGCAGCCGCGCATCGAGACCGTCGAGGTCACCCTGCAGGAAATCGACGGTCAGTGGCGCATTGCCGATCTGCCCGACGGGACGATGGTGGAGGAGAGCGACTTCGACGCGGTCTTTGCGTCCTACCCGCTGTACTTCTACGATCCGACGTACACCTACGCCGTGCCGGACTATCGCTGGTACGCGACACGCCAATCGTTGGCTGCCACGCTCGTCACTGCGCTGTTGGCGGGGCCGTCGTCGTACCTGGAGAACGCCGTCGTCAGTGCCTTCCCAGAGGGGAGCGCGCTCGCGAGGAATTCGGTTCCCGTCGAGGCGCAGCAAGCCACTGTCGACCTGACCGAGGAAGTCTTCGAGGACGCGCCCGACCTCCGCCGGCAGCGCATGAAACAGCAGCTCGAACTGACCTTGCGCGGCATCAACAGGATCAGCAGCGTGGTCATGACGTTGAACCAGACGCCGGTGTCGATCGGTGACCCGTCCGGCGAGTTTCGCACCGTGAGCGCGGCACCGAGCGTTGGGGACACGCAGATCGCCATCGCCGACGACCAGCTGGTGTTTTACCAGGGCGGCGGCGTGCTGGCGATCGGCAATCTGCAGGACATCAGCTCCTACGGCCCGCGGGACCCGGCGATGTCCCCTGCCGGCCAGGACTACGACAATCAGTACTCGTTCCTGAACCGCGACCGGACTCAGATGGTCATGGTCGTCGGCGGCGAAGCGGAGCCGGCGGTGACGGGTCAGCGACTGGTGCGGCCGAGCATCGACGTGCACGGCTGGCACTGGACCGTGGACTCGGAGACCAGCGAGGTCACCGTCGTGCGGGCCCCGGTCGATGGGACGGTGTCCGACAGAGCGAGCCGCACGATTGCCTCGGACTGGCTCGAAGACCGCACGGTCACGTCGTTCCGGGTCTCGCTCGACGGCACGCGAGCCGTCGTCGTGACGAACGATGGTGCCGAATCCGAGGTCCTCATCGTCGGCCTGGTGCGCGACTCCAACGGCGTGCCGAGGGGCTTTACCGAACCGGTTGCTCTGCAGGCCAGCGTGCCGGCGAGCAAGGCCGTGTGGGACTCAGCAAGCTCGGTCATCGTCTACGACGAAAGCGACGACGAGTCGGTCCGAGCCGAGCGGCTCGACCTCGATGGGGGCTCTGACCTCTTCACGCCGCTGCTCGGCATGACGAACTTCGCGAGCGGTCCGGGCAATCGCATCATCTACGCGGAGACGCCCGACGGGGTGTACTCACGCGTCTCGTCCGTCTGGAAGAAGCAGGACGGAGAGGCATCCGACCTGGCTTATCCGGGCTGATGTAACGTTCCGTCCACAGCCGTGTCGAGGGAACTAATTCTCCACACCCCACGACGACGGCGCCGCGCACTCGTGTGCTGATGTCACCGTGGTTCTCACGGAGGGCGGAGGAGGCGCTATGAGCGGGAGGACAGGCAAAGGAGCACCGCACCGAGGTGGACAGCTCGTGGATCGCGCGCTGCTCGGGGATCGAGGTGCCGCAGTCAGGTCAGCGTTGATGGAGTTCGCAAGCCTGGTCGCGCCCACGGACTGCGTGAGCTGTGGGCGACCCGACTTCGTGCTCTGCCCGCGATGCCACGCCCGGTTCCGGCAACGCACCGTGAGGCCGGTCCGAGTCGAAGAGGCGGCTGAGTCACTGCCTGTGGACGACTTCGACGTCCCCTTGCCGGTTGTCGCGGCGGGCCACTACGCCGGCGAAGTCAGCGCCGTGATCCTCGCCTATAAGGACCGGGAGCGGCTCCAACTCCAAGAGGTGCTCGGCCCGGCGCTGGCCGGTGCCCTGCAGGCCTTGCGCCCCGTGGCGGTCGAGGCCGCCGCCTGGTGGCACGGCGGCACAGGGTCGGAGATCCTGCTCGTTCCCGTCCCGGGTCGGCGTTCCGCGCTCATCGACCGCGGCTTTGCGCCCGTCCTGGCGTTGATGAGCTGGATCGAGCGCCGGGGGCTGTTTCCTGCGGGGTGCACCTTCGCCGACGTGCTTTTCGTCCGAGAGCCTTGGCCGCAACTGCTGCCTGATGGCTTTCTCCGCCGGGCGGCCACCATCGCGGACGGGCTGTACCGCCGTGTGCGCGCGCGGGCGCCCGGCTCTGCCCTGGCCGCCGATCCGCAACGCGGCGGAACGCCCCAGAAGAGCCGGGGTCGCCGTGCACGCACGGCAGTCCGCGGGACGATGCGGCTGCGGAGGAATGTCGTGGCGGGCGAAGTGGCTGGACGCGTTTGCCTGCTGGTCGACGACGTCCTGACCACGGGGGCAACGCTGGGAGAAGCGCACCGCGTCCTGACGGCCGCCGGAGCGTACGTGGCGGGCGCAGTCTCGATCGCCGCGACGCACGACCCGAGGGGCGTGTCTGCTGAGAGAGAACTAGAAATCTCCGGTGAAAGGGTTGATTCTAGGCCGGCGTGAATTACGGTGGAGTATGGGCACCTCAGAGGAGAGGGTAAGCACCCATCTTCAGCGGCTGAGAGGAGGAAACTCTTCAGCCGTTGTTGTGTCACCCGAAGAAGCAGGAGGACACCATGGAGATGACGTTCACCGGACGCAACATCAGCGTTTCCGATCGATTCCGCGAGTACGTCTCGGAGAAGGTTGGCAAGGTGGAGCAGCTGGCCGCGAAGGTCCAGAGGCTCGACATCAAGGTGACGAAGGAGCCCCACTCGAAGCAGCCGGACACCCAGCTGACGGTTGAGCTCTCGGTGGTCACGCGGGGCCCCGCGATCCGCGCCGAGTCCAAGGCCGGAGACAAGTTCGCGGCCTTCGATCAGGCTTTCGCCAAGTTGCTTGAGCGTCTGCGTCGAGCGCGCGACAAGAAGAAGGTGCATCACGGACGGCACACGCCGACCGCTGTTTTCGAAGCCACGGGTGGCCTCGATCCCGTCCAGACGGACGTCCCCCTGCACGTCGCCGTGGCGAACCAGCACGCCGAGCAGAACGGGCAGGTACCCGACGAGAATCCGGTGGAGATCCGGCGCAAGATCTTCCCCGCCAGCAAGATGAGCGTGGACGATGCCGTCGACCGGATGGAAATGGTCGGCCACCCCTTCTACCTGTTCGTCGACGACGCCACCGACCGCCCGTCGGTGGTGTACCGCCGCAAGGGCTGGTCCTACGGGATCATCACCCTGGACGAAGAGTGCCAGGATGAAGAGACCATCGAAACGCGCCACTATCGCGAACAGGCTGCGGCCGCCGCAGCCGTCTAAATCAGTCCGACAATCACGGCCGGGCGGAGCATCCTCAACGGGCGCTCCGCCCGGCGTCGTTTGGTGCGAAATTCAGCTATGAGGCGCAAAAGCCCGGATCCGCCTCACCGAGCGCGAACAAGTCGCGGGGTCCGATCGTGTCTCACGTAGACTGACCTAGCCAGAATTCCTGTGCCGAAGAATATGGAGCTACCACGTGGCGTCACTGCTAGAACGCGTCCTGCGCACCGGCGACAAGAAGACGTTGAAGCGTCTTCGCCGGTACGTCAGTGCAATCAATGCACTCGAGGAAGAGTTTCGATCCCTCACGGATGAGGAACTTCGCGCCGAGACGGACAAGTTCAAGGCCCGCTATCAGGACGGGGAGAGCCTTGACTCGCTTCTGCCGGAGGCATTCGCCACGGTTCGTGAAGCGGCGGGCCGGACCCTGGGAATGCGCCATTTCGATGTCCAGCTCATGGGCGGTGCGGCCCTGCACCTCGGCAACATCGCCGAGATGAAAACCGGTGAAGGCAAGACCCTTGTCGCGACGGCGCCGGCCTATCTGAACGCCCTCACGGGCCAGGGCGTGCACATCATCACGACGAACGACTTCCTGGCCGAGTACCAGTCGGACCTCATGGGCCGAGTCTTCCGTTTCCTGGGGTTGACCAGCGGTTGCATCCTCTCTAAGCAGGATCCCGCCAAACGCCGCGAGCAGTACAACGCCGACATCACCTACGGCACCAACAACGAATTCGGCTTCGACTTCCTGCGCGACAACATGGCGTGGTCGAAGGACGAACTGGTCCAGCGCGGTCACCACTTCGCCGTCGTGGATGAGGTCGACTCGATCCTGATTGATGAGGCGCGCACGCCGCTGATCATCTCGGGGCAGGCCCAGGGTGACGTGAATCGCTGGTTCACCGAATTCGCTCGCATCGTCCGTCGCCTCGAGGTGGACGTCGACTACGAGATCGACATCAAGAAGCGCACCGTGGGCGTGCTGGAGCCTGGCATCGAGAAGGTCGAGGACCACCTCGGCATCGACAACTTGTACGAGACGGCCAACACGCCGTTGATCGGCTTCCTGAACAATGCGATTAAAGCGCGCGAGCTGTTCACGAAGGACAAGGACTACGTCGTCATGAACGGCGAGATCCTGATCGTCGACGAGCACACCGGCCGCACCTTGGCCGGCCGTCGCTACAACGAGGGCATGCACCAGGCCATCGAGGCCAAGGAAGGTGTGCAGATCAAGGCCGAGAACCAGACGATGGCAACGGTCACCCTGCAGAACTATTTCCGCCTGTACGAGAAGCTCTCGGGCATGACGGGCACGGCGACGACCGAAGCCGCGGAGTTCATGGGCACCTACAAACTCGGCGTCGTCGAGATCCCGACGAACCGTTCGATGCAGCGAAAGGACCAGGCCGATCTCATCTATAAGAATGAGATCGCGAAGTTCGACGCTGTCGTTGAGGACCTCGTCGAACGCCACTCGGCCGGTCAGCCCGTCCTCGTCGGTACGACGAGCGTCGAGAAGAGCGAGTACCTCTCGCGCAAGCTGGCCAAGGCCGGTATTCGCCACGAGGTGCTCAACGCGAAGCAGCACGCGCGTGAGGCGGCCATCATCGCCCAGGCCGGACGCAAGTCAGCCCTGACGGTGGCCACGAACATGGCCGGCCGCGGTACCGACATCATGCTCGGCGGCAACGCGGAGTTCCTGGCAGTCTCTGAGATGAGCCGCCGCGGGCTCGATCCCGAGGAGAATGCCGAAGAGTACGAGAAGGTCTGGAGCGGCGTCTTCGAAGAAGCCAAGGCCAGGGTTGAGGCCGAGGCTTCCGAGGTCCGCGAGCTCGGCGGCCTCTACGTGTTGGGCACTGAGCGGCACGAGTCGCGACGTATCGACAACCAGTTGCGCGGTCGTTCCGGCCGTCAGGGAGATCCGGGCGAGTCCCGCTTCTACCTGTCGATGACGGATGAGCTGATGCGCCGTTTCAACGCAGCGGCCGCGCAGCGGATCATGAGCAACCCGAACCTGCCCGACGACATGGCGCTCGAGTCCCGAATCGTCTCCAAAGCCATCGAGACCGCTCAGGCACAGGTGGAGTCCACCAACGCCGAGCAGCGCAAGAACGTTTTGAAGTACGACGACGTGTTGAACCGTCAGCGTGAGGCCATCTATGGCGACCGCCGTCGGATCCTCGAGGGAGACGACCTCCACGAGAAGGTCCAGCACTTCCTGGAAGACGTCATCACAGCGATGGTGCAGGAAGCGACCAGCGAGCGGAACCCGGATGATTGGAATCTGGAGCAGCTGTGGGTCAACCTCAAGCAGCTGTACCCGGTCTCCGTCACTCTCGACGATGTGGCCGAGGAGGCTGGCGGTCGCGGCAACCTGACGGCGGACCTGCTGCACGAGGAATTGCTCTCCGACGCCCGTCTCCAGTACGAGGCACGTGAGGAGTCGGTCGGTTCCGAGAACATGCGTGAGCTCGAACGCCGCGTCGTCCTGAGCGTCATCGGGAGGAAGTGGCAGGAGCACCTCTACGAGATGGACTACCTCAAGGAGGGCATCGGCCTCCGTGCGATGGCCCAGCGCGATCCACTGGTCGAATACCAGCGTGAGGGTTTCGTCCTGTTCCAGACGATGATGGAGGCCATCCGGGAGGAGAGCATCGGCATGCTCTTCAACATCAAGGTGGAGACGAAACAGCAGGCCAGCGTGAACCTGCCGGGCGTCAAGGATGCCCGATCGGCGACGGAGACACCGAGCTTCGTGACGCCGGGGCTCGATGCTCCGGCCAAGCCCGCGAGCCTGCAGTACACGGCTCCGAACGAGACGGGGCAGGCGGCGACGAAGGTTGAACGTCAGCCTGCAGAGAAGTCGGGCAATCGCGCGGATCGCCGGACGAAGGCCAAGAAGCGCAAGTAGGCCCTGGCGGTCGCTGGAACTCGGCGGGAACCTTGATGGTTCCTAGCCGAGTTCCAGTGCGTTAACCCGCCATTGACCCCGGCGTCGCTCCAGACGAAGCGCCGCCGCCCGGATGCGGTCGTTGCACTGGACGGTCACGGTCGCTTCGTAAACGTCGTCCGAAATCCTGCAGAGGCGCGAGCGGCGGACCGTCGTCGTACGCTTCACGCGTGACGTCGACTGAGCGCCTGCCAGCGACAACGAGACCCGCTCGCGCAGGCGCTCCATGGCGGGCAAGTCGAGCCAGCGGTTCATTTGCGTCAGTGAGCGGGTGCCGCTGAGGACTTCGAAGGCGCACTGGCCAACAACCCGTGCGATGTGCGAGACCTCGCGGTACTCGGCCGTCAGCCGGCGCTTGAGTCGTTCAGCGGCGAGGGCATCCGCGTCAGGAGGCCAGGACGCGGGGCGCTCGGTGCCTGCGTCGGTGGACTTCTGGTCGGCGCTCCCACGCTCGTCGGAACGACGAGCCGGGAACCGCATGACGGGAGCCGAGGATTCGCTATCGGTCGCGAAGAGGTCGCTGAATCGGCGCACCGGCTGCTCTGACTCCGCCGACCGGCGGCGGATCTCGGAAAGTCGGATGACGCGCAGCGAGTTCTGGTCGTTGGAGCCCGCGAGCAGCTCCGGCTGGGCGCGAGCGTCCTGAGCACGGTCGGGGTGCAGCGGATCTTCGTTGTTTGCCAGGGCAGTCATGATGTCTCCTCTGAAGTGCGTCGAGTGCGAATGCGGTGCTTTTAGGAAAAGGGGGTGTCCGTCGGGGGAGTGAGGACCGAACCGACCGTCAGGTGATCGGGGTCTGGCCCGATAACGTCGCGGTTCGCGTCGTACCAGCGGGGCCATTCAGCGGCGATCTCGGCGCTCGTGGCCTCCGGCCCGAGTGCGGTGGCGGCGATGCTCCACAAGGTGTCTCCCGCAGCGACGACGGTCTCATCGCTCTCTGGTCGGGTCGAGCCGAGGACGCGGTCGATCGCCGGAGCGGTGCGCCCGGGGGTCCAGGCGGGCGACGGTGCTCGCTCTCCGGGCTGTTCCACCTCAGCGGAGACCGGAGCCGCTGCCTCCGCTAGCTGGGTCGTGTCGAGGACGCGGTCCAACTGGGGGCCTGAGAGGGAGGGGCTCCACGCCGGCGACGGCACGTCGTCTGGCTGGACCGCTGACCAGAGGGGAGACGGTGCCGCCTCGGCGGTCACGGTCCGGTCATCGTGGGCGGGGGAAGCGGGAAGGCCGGCGGCGAAAGCCCCCGGTGCTGCGATGAGCTGCACACCCAGCACAGCGGTGGCCACCCGGCGCATGTAGGCCGGCGACCAGCGACCAACGAGCCGCGCGGCCCGCGGCTTGTGGAGGCGCAGGAGGAGGGCGCCGGAGAACGCCGCAGTCATCGACAGCGCCCACCACAGCAGCGTGAGGATGCCGATGGCGCAGAAGGCCAGCGCCAGCACGTTCTCCAGCTGGCCGAGGCTGCGGGGCACGGCATGCGCGGCGATCCGGTCGAGGTCGAAGCCGCCACCCACCTGGTGTTGCCAGATGAGAACCCCGGCCCCGGCGACGAGGGCGCCCAGCAGGAGCAAGCAGACGGTCAGGGCGGCGTCTGCCGGGGACACGCTGGCCCTCCCCGAGGCTTCCTGCATCGGGCGCTGCTCGTGCCCCGGCGTCAGGGATCGTTGCGCGGCCCCTCCAGTTCCCCTCATACGTACTCCCATAGCTCATCCACCGGAACCGGCGGCCCGCATCCAAATCTTGCGTTTTGGTGCTGTTTGGTGTTTTTACAATCTTTATGTTTGCAGGTTAGATCTATCCTGTCCAGAGCTGACGTAGCAATTCCGACGCACGCGAGGGGTATCGACGGCCTCGTCCGGGGGCTGATCAGGCATCTAAGGTGGACGTATGCGGTGGGAAACTCTTTTTGCAGATCTTGAAGCTCAGCTCAACGGTGAGACTGCGCGCGGTCGGACCGCCGAGATCCAGGAGATGGTCAGCTATGAGCGTTCGCAGGTTCCGATGGCGGGCCGCCTTGTCGCCTGGGTGGGGCAGGAAGTCGACCTCGTCACCTTGGGCGGGCAGCGGTTTTCAGGCGTCCTGCGCACGTCGGGTTCCGGCTGGGTGGCGCTCCAGTCCGGCGCGCTTGAGTACATCGTGTTCACGGGGGCCATCCGTTCCATTGAAGGGCGCGGCCAGCGAGTCGGCTCGACCGACCGAGCCCGCATCAGTTTGCGTCTGGCCCTGCGAGCGATTGCTCGCGACCGGTCGGCAGTGACGATTTTCGCTACGGACGGCGAGGTGGCTGCGACGGGCACGATCGACTACGTGGGCACGGACTTCCTGCAGGTCGCCGTCCATGCGCCGGGGGAGCTGCCGGAACGAGGCGCCATCACGGCCCGTCAGGTCCTGCCACTCGCCGCTGTGGCGGTCATCCAGCGAAGGTCCTGAAGAGGAGACCGGGTTATCCACAAAAATGACATACATGTCGCAGCCTGATACATCTCATGCCTAGGGTTAACCCGACAGCCGAGCGACCAGTGCACAGGACCTGGGGGCTGAAGCGAGAGAAGGAAGACGCGTGAGCGCAGAAGGCACAACGGCCCAGACCGAGACGAAACGACTGCAGCGACCTGGCTGGCGCGATCCTCGGCTGATCATCGGGCTGTTGCTGGTCGTCGCCTCCATCGCGGGCGTGGTCGGACTCGTGACCGCGCTGGATCGGACCGTCAGCGTCTACGCGGCGAAGGATGATCTCACGGTGGGGGAGCGGATCAGCGTTGACGACCTGTCCGTCGTTGAGGTGCGCGTCGACGGCATCGAGAACCTGTATGTTTCTGCCAACGAACAGCTCAAGAGCGGCACCCGGGCCTCGGCTTTCGTCAAGGCAGGCGAGCTCGTTCCGGCGCGTGCCATCGTCGGCACCGACCAGCAGGGCCGCAAGCCGGTCTCGGTCCCCGTTGCCGGTGCGATCTCCAACGCCATCAGTGTCGGTGGGCACGTGGACGTCTGGTCGGCTGCGCCTGCTGGAACCGGCAACAACTTCTCCGATCCGGAGCGGATCCTCGAACGAGTCGAGGTCGCCACCGTGTCGGACATCCAGTCAGGATTCGGTGGGACCAGCGGTACCAATCTCGAACTGCTCGTGACTGACGACGAGCTTCCCGCCCTCCTGGGGGCGCTGGCGAACGATTCGAAGATCACCGTCGTGTACACCGCTGTCGGAGGTGACGAGTGAACGTCTCACTGGTCGTCTGGGGCGACACCCTCGGCGTCAGTGACGGGATCGAGGGCATCCGTGGCCCCGTTACGGTGGCACGGCAGTGCGAGGACATCCTGGAGACGATTGCCCTGGTGGAATCCGGTCTCGCCGACGCCGTCCTGCTCGCAGGGCCATCGCCCGATATCGACGCTCACGTCGCCGACGCACTACTCGAGCGTGGCGCCGTCGTCGTGGCTCTCGCCGACGACCCGGGTGAGCGTGCACGGCTGCGCGACCTCGGGGTGACGGGTGAGTCGGCCACCGCCTCGCCGCAGGCACTGGCCGATCTCTTCGAACTGAGCATGTCGACGGCGCCTGAACCCTCCACCGGGCTCCGTCGTGGACCGGACCCAACGGTGGAACCCGCCACCGAACCATCCTCGGGTCAGGTCATCGCGGTGTGGGGGCCGACCGGCGCGCCCGGCCGGACCACCTTCGCGGTCAACTACGCGGTGGAGTCCGCGCTCGCGGGTTCAGCGGTCGCGCTCGTCGATGCTGACACGTTCGGCGCCAGCGTCTCTGTCCACCTCGGCCTCATGGAGGAGTCCGCCGGTATCGCCCAGCTCTGTCGCCTCTCCGATCAAGGTGTGCTGGATCGCGCCAGCTTCGAGCGGGCCTGCCCGGTCCTCCCCGTCGCTGGAGCGCGCATCCGCGTGGCGACGGGGCTGCCTCGCCCGCAGCGCTGGCCGGAGCTACGGAAGTCTTCGCTCGAGCGAGTACTCAGCTACCTGCGAACGGTCGTGGACGTGATCGTCGTGGACGTCGCGGCATTCCTCGAACAGGACGAGGAGCTGTCATTCGATACCGCCGCTCCGCAGCGGAACGCCGCGACGTTGGCCGTGCTGGAGAACGCAGACGAGGTGATTGCGGTCGGACAGGCGGATGCCGTGGGCGTGCCGCGGATGATCAAGGCGCTCGAGCAGTTGTCGGAGCTGCTGCCTGATCAGCTGCCACGGGTGATCTTCAACAAGATGTCCCGGTCCGCGCTGGGGCCCAACCCGGAGCGTCAGCTTCGCGAAACGTGGGAGCGCTTCGGGCCGCGGACGCCGATCAGGGGATACCTTCCCTGGGACGCCGAGTCGACGGCGGCAGCGCTGCTGAAGGGAAACGCGTTCGCGGAGTCGAGCCCTGACGCCGATCTGCGCGTAGCCATCGCCCGCCTGGCCGGCAACGATGTGACCCCGCGACGGAACCTCTTCTCGCGTCGTCGTGGTGGTGGTGTGCCGCAGGGGTAAAGCGGACGAGATAGGCTGGACCCATGTCGCGAAGACGCGGCAGAAATGTCTTGACATGGAGGCCTAAATTATGTCGACGGGGTCCAGCATGGCCGATCGGTTCATCGCTGACACACTCGCTCCCTCATTCGCCGAGTCCTACTATGGGCACCTCGCCCAAGAGGACGCCGAGAACTACAATGACGTAGATCTCGATCAGCGCGTTGAGACCCATCTCCGACTCGGGTTCGAACGCCAGCCCGACCAGGCGCTCGTGGCCACGAGAAACGACGACGGTAGAACCGTCGTCTACGTCGTCACGGACGATATGCCGTTCTTGGTCGATTCGGTCGTCGCCGAGATCGTCCGGCAGAAGTACGCGATTTCGCTGGTCACGCACCCGACGTTTGTCGTCCAGCGCGATCACTCGACCGGTCAACTGACCAACGTCGATCCGATTTCGACGGTTGCGCCGATTTCCAGCGGCGACACGGCCACGCTGCCAAGCATGGCCCAGTTCCTCCAGAACGCTGACGCCGACACCAAGATCGAATCCTGGATCGCCGTGCAGCTCTCCGACGAGAAGACCGAAGAAGAGTGCGACGAGATCGTCGCCGGTGTCCAAGCGGCCCTCGCCGATGTCCGCGTTTCCGTGGATGACTGGCAGCTCATGCGCAACAAGGTGCAGGAGATCGTTGCCGACCTCGAAGCGAAGCGCGCCATGATCAACGTGGACGGGCTCGATGAGGCGGCGGACCTGCTTCGCTGGCTCGACAACGGGCACTTCACGTTCTTGGGCTACCGCGAGTACGACCTGATCCGGTCCGACGGCGAAGACGCCCTCGAGATCCAACTCGACAGCAGCCTCGGGCTGATGCGCCGGAGCAACCCGGATTCGACGCTGCAGCAGCTGAATTCGCTGGGCCGTGCCCACGCACGGGAACGGTCGCCGCTCGTCATCACGAAGGCCAACCGGCGCTCGCGCGTGGACCGCAGCGTCTACCTCGATTACATCGGTGTGAAGTCCTTCGACGACCAGGGGAACGTGACCGGCGAACGCCGTTTCATCGGTCTATTCGCCTCGAGCGCCTACATTCGATCGGTGCGGGACATCCCCGTGGTTCGGAAGAAGGTGGACGCCGTGCGCCGCCGGGCTGGCTTCACCGCCCAGTCTCACTCCGGCAAGGACCTCGTCGCCATCCTCGAGGCGTACCCTCGGGACGAGCTCTTCCAGATCGAGGTCGACGACCTCTACGAGACCGTCATGGGCATCCTGAAGCTCCAGGAGCGCCGCGTGACGCGGGTCTTCCTGCGCCCGGACACCTACGGGCGGTTCATGTCCGCGCTCGTGTTCGTCCCGCGCGACCGCTACACGACCAACGTTCGGCGTCGCATCGAGGACGAGCTGCAGGAGACGTTCAACTCGGAGTCCCTCGACTTTGAAGTGCACATGAGCGAATCGGCGCTGGTGCGCGTCTTCTTCCGCATCCGCCTGCCCAAGGGCGGCGAGGTCCCAGACGTCGACCGCAAGCAGTTGGAGAAGCGGCTCGTCCGTGCCGTCAGGTCCTGGCCAGAAGGCGTCTCCCAGGTACTGGCCGAGCGCCACCCGGACGAGGCCAAGGGGCTCATCCAGCAGTGGGCTGCGGCCTTCCCGGCGGCCTACCGAGTCGCCTTCGAGGTCGAGGACGCGCTGGACGACATTGCGGAGTTCACCCTCCTCGAATCGCCGGATCACCGCGGCCCGGTCGTGCGGATCCGCCCGGCCACCGCCGAGGAGGCTACACGCGGCTTGACCGCCCGCTTGAAGATTTACGTCGACGCGACAATGTCGCTGAGCCGGATCCTTCCCGTGCTGACCAATCAGGGGCTGGAGGTCATCGACGAGACCCCTTACGTCATCCGTCGCGCCGACTCCACGGAGCTCTACCTGTACGTGTTCGGCCTCCGATTCCCGACGGGCGGAGACGCGTCCGAGGCGTACGACCTGCTCGGCGAGGCGTACCGCGCCGTCGCCCTAGGCCTCGCCGAGACGGATGGCTTCGATCGCCTCATCCTGGCTCAGCACATGACGTGGCGCCAGGTCAGCATCCTGCGCGCCTACGCCAAGTACCTGCGTCAGCTTGGCAACTCCAACTCGTACGAGTTCATGGGGGACACCTTGCTGGCCAACCCGGACGTGTCCCGGGCGCTGATCGACCTGTTCGACGCGACGTTCCGACCGGACCTGGCCGACGCCGAACGAGACGCCGCCGTGGACGCGGCGCAGACTGCCCTCGCCACGGGTCTCGAACAGGTAGCGACGCTGGACGCCGACCGCCTGCTGCGCCGCTTCCAGAACGTCATCGCCGCGACGCTCAGAACGAATTACTATGCTCAGGGCTCCGATGCGTTGGCCTTCAAACTCAGTCCGGAGGATATCGAAGGCGCCCCCTTCCCCCGCCCGAAGTACGAAATCTGGGTCTACGCGCCGAGCGTTGAGGGCGTGCACCTGCGGTTCGGCGCGGTTGCCCGCGGCGGGCTTCGCTGGTCGGATCGTCGTGAAGACTTCCGTACGGAAGTGCTCGGCCTCGTCAAGGCCCAGGTGAGCAAGAATGCCGTCATTGTGCCGGACGGCGCCAAGGGAGGCTTCTACGCGAAGCAGTTGCCGGACCCTGCACTCGATCGCGGTGCCTGGTTCGAGGCGGGCAAGGCCGCATACCGCGTGTTCATCCGGTCGCTGCTGTCGGTGACGGACAACCTTGACATCGCACCGGACGGGACGCAGACGGTGATCCCCCCGGCCGACGTCGTGCGTCTGGACGGAGACGATACCTACCTCGTCGTCGCCGCCGACAAGGGAACGGCGACGTTCTCGGACATTGCCAACGAAATCTCGCTCGAGGTCGGACACTGGCTCGGTGACGCTTTCGCCTCCGGCGGGTCCGTGGGCTACGACCACAAGGCCATGGGCATCACGGCGCGTGGCGCCTGGGAGTCAGTCAAGAGCCACTTCATGGAACTGGACCTCGACACCCAGTCGGAGGACTTCACGGTCGCCGGCGTCGGGGACATGAGCGGGGACGTCTTCGGCAACGGCATGTTGCTCTCGCGCCATATTCGCCTCGTCGCGGCCTTCGACCATCGGCACATCTTCCTGGATCCTGCGCCGGTCGCGGCCACCTCGTTCGAGGAACGCCAACGGCTGTTCAGGCTTCCGCGGTCGAGCTGGGCCGATTACGACAAGGACCTCATCAGCGAGGGTGGCGGGGTCTATCCGCGCCACGCCAAGACCATCCCGGTGTCGCCGCAGGTGCGCGAGGCCCTCGGCCTTGACGGGAACATCACGAAGCTGACCCCGCCGGAGCTGCTCAAGGCCATTCTGCGGGCACCGGTCGACCTGTTCTACAACGGCGGCATCGGGACGTACGTGAAGTCCAGCAGCGAATCGCACACGGACGTGGGCGATCGCGCCAACGACCTGATCCGTGTTGACGGCAGTGAGATGCGGGCACGCGTGATCGGCGAAGGCGGAAACCTCGGGTTGACCCAGCTGGGTCGCGTCGAGGCGGCTCTCAATGGGGTGCTCGTCAACACCGATGCGATCGACAATTCCGCCGGTGTGGATTGCTCGGATCACGAGGTCAACATCAAGATCCTCGTGGACCGGCTGGTGGCCGGCGGCAAGCTCTCCGCCGAAGACCGCGCCGCGTTCTTGGAGTCGATGACGGACGAGATCGCCAGCTTGGTCCTCAAGACCAACTTCGATCAGAACGTTCTCCTGGTTAACGACCGCCAGAAGATGAGCTCGTGGAACGCGAGCTTCGAGCGTTTGATGGACTGGCTGGAGGAGAACGCGGGTCTCGACCGCGAGCTGGAGTTCCTGCCATCCGAAACGGAGCTCGCACGACGGCGGTCCGCCGGACAGGGGCTGACGTCGCCCGAGCTCTCGGTGCTCGCCGCCTACGCCAAGATCAATCTGACGTCGGCACTGACCGAGGCGCGTCTCGCCGATGATCCGTATTTCGACCAGACACTTCTCGACTACTTCCCCTCGCAACTGCGGGAGCGCTTCCGCGACGACATTCTGGCCCACCCGCTGCGCCAGGAGATCGTCGCGACAACCATCGCGAACGACATCGTCAACCGCGGCGGGATCACCTTCGCCTTCCGCGTGGTGGAGGAGACAGGTGCCTCCGAAGCGACGGTGGCCAGGGCGTTTGTTGCACTCGAGAAGATCTACGAGTTCGATCATGTGTTCCGCGACGTGCATGAACTGCCCGTTTCCTTCCCGACCGAGCAGTGGTGCGAATTCCAGCTGGACGTCAGGCGCATGTTGGACCGGACCACGCGTTGGTTCATCTCGCACGTCGGTGACATGGCCGTGCAGGATGTCATCGACCAGTTCCGCCCGACCGTTCAGCGCCTCAGCGCCCGGATGCCGGAACTGTTGCGCGGCGCCGATGCGGTCCGCGTCGCGGAGCTCCGCGAGACGGCGACCGATTGGGGGATCGGCGACGGTCTGGCCAAGCGCTGGTCGGAACAGTTCGAGACGTTCCCGTTGCTGGACATTGCTCAGGCAGCCCATGACGAGGGTGTCGATGCCGACAAGCTCGCAGCCGTCTACTACACGGTCTACGAGCGCTTTGAGATCGACTCGCTGCTGGTTCGGATCACCAAGCTGCCGCGGGAGGACCGTTGGCAGTCGCTGGCGCGCGCTGGTCTGCGCGACGACATCTACACGACGGCGCTTGATATCGCGCTTTCTGCGATGAGCATCACTCCCGACGGCACTCCGGACGAGCAGCTGGAGGCTTGGGAAGTCGCCCAGCAGAAAAACCTCTCGCGGGTCAAGCACGTCTTCGACGAGGTCAACAGTCAGGAACGGGACGACATGGCTTCCTTGTCGGTAGCTTTGCGACTGTTGCGCTCAATCGTGCGGAGGTAACGTGGCGATCATTACGGAGACCATCCGGCCCTATGCGGACTTCGGTCCGGGGGACGAGGACTGGCTGCACCTCCTGGTGGGGGACTGGCAGCTGGTCGCGGATCTTGCATTCGCGGACCTCGTGCTCTGGCATCCGGGGCCGGATGGCTCCTATGTCGCCTTGGCGCACGTTCGCCCGTCGACGAGCCACACGGTCTTCCACACGGACTTCGTGGGCGAACGCATCCGCAAGGACCTCAAGTCGCTCGTGGACCGCGCGTGGCACTCGGGCGAGTTTCAGCTCGCCAAGGGGGACGGCTCGATGCAGATTGAGGCCGTTCCCCTGCGGCGGGCGGGCCGGACGCTCGCCGTCGTGACGACTCACATGGATCTGGGCGGCTCGCGGCTCCCGTCTCGGCTGGAGATCACTTATCGCCAGTGCGCCAGGGACATACTCACGATGTGCCACCAGGGCATCTGGCCGGATTTCACGTCGCCCACGGGGTCGCGCCGGGGTGCGCCCCGAGTCGGCGATGGCATGATCCGGCTCGACCGGAACGGCGTCGTTGAATATGCGAGTCCGAACGGCGTCTCGGCGTTCCGCCGGCTCGGCGGCAGCGACAGCCTCGAGGGGAGGTCCTTGCCGGAGTTGGCGGCAGCCCTACTGAAGGTCAGGCGGATGTCCGACGAGGCGCTGCCGTTGGTCCTCTCCGGCCGGATGCCCTGGCGAACGGAGATCTCTGCCCACGGGGTTACCTTGTCGCTGCGAGCCATTCCGCTGCGCGACGGGGCGTCCCGCTACGGTGCCGTTCTGCTCTGCCGGGACGTGACGGAGCTGCGTCGTCGTGAGATGGAACTGGTGACCAAGGACGCCACGATCCGCGAGATCCATCACCGGGTCAAGAACAACCTGCAGACGGTCGCGGCCCTATTGCGCATGCAATCCCGGCGCATGAAGAGCGATGAGGGCAAGGCCGGTCTCGAGCAGGCCATGCGCCGTGTCGCGACGATCGCGCTTGTGCATGAGACGCTCTCGCAGGGATTGACTCAGAACGTCGAGTTCGATGAGTTGATCGACCGTCAGTTCCGCCTCGCGGCCGAGGTCGCGTCGCCGGGGCAGATCGTGCGGACCGAGCGGACGGGGACGTTCGGCGCCCTGCCGAGCGAGATCGCGACCCCGCTGTCGCTGGTGATCAACGAACTCGTCTCCAATGCGGTCGAGCACGGCCTCGGTGAGAACGACGGGACCGTATGCCTCGACGCGGAGCGAGCGATCGACGACGGCGGACGAGAGATCGTGAACGTGACGATCACGGACGACGGCGTCGGTATCACCGGCGAGCCAGGGACCAGCGGTCTCGGATTGCAGATCGTTCGCACGCTGGTCACGAGTGAGCTCGGCGGGCAGATCCGCTGGGAACCGCGCCGGAGCAAAGGCACGCGCGTCACGGTGACGCTGCCGGTCGACCGCGCTGCGTAGACGGAACGACGAAGGCCGGGCGGCGACCCCATCAGGGGTCGCCGCCCGGCCTTCGTTCTGGCAACGGTTGTTGCGGCCTACTTAAAGTTCTTTTGGTGGGCCTTGACCGAGCGCACGTAGTCCTTGGTGTCGTCGTACATGCCGTTGCGGCGCACGGAGCCCTGCCCCTGGTAGTACGAAGCGATGCCGTCTTCGAAGCTGGCAGACGTTCGCTGCAGGGCGGCGATGATGGCAACCCCGGCGACGGCGTTGTCGTGCGGGTTCAGCAGGTCGAGCTTGCGTCCGACGAGCGAGGAAGCCCATTCGCCGGAGGAGGGGATAACCTGCATCGCACCAATGGCGTTGGCGGGGGATACCGCCGTCGCGTTGAAGCCGGATTCCTGGTAGGCGTGGGCCAGCGCCAGCGATGGGTCTACGCCGAACTGGCGGGCCGTGGAGGCGATAATGCTGCGCATCTCGTCCCGGTTCGGCAGGTCGCGCGAGAGCAGGACTGCTTTGTTCTCGTTGGCGCTCTTGACGGTCGCTTCCGGGTACTTGTAGTGCAGGAACGTCGACGGGACCAGCTGGCCGGCCGCCTCGGTCGATCCGGAGCCCGGGACCTTCAGCTTCTTCCCGGGGTGGATCACGGATGTGTTCTTCAGGCCGTTGGCCGAGAGCAGCTTGCTCAGGCCCACGCCGTACTTGCCGGCGATTCCCGACAGGGTCTCGCCCGACGCGACGGTGTGCGTCCGCGAGGACGACGAAGACGTCGAGGACGACGAGCTGGAGGAGCTCGAGGGCTTGCTGGAGCCGCTGGATGAGCTGGAGCCGGCGGCGAGGCGGATGGTCTTGCCCGCGTAGATCGTCGAGGTGCTCTTGAGGTTGTTGATCTCGAGCAGCTTGGACAGGGACAGGCCGTTGCTGGCTGCGATGCCCGAGAGCGTGTCGCCGCTCTTGATCGTGTAGGACTTCGCGGAGCCCGAGGACGAGCTGGAGGAGCTCGAGGGCTTGCTGGAGCCGCTGGATGAGCTGGAGCCGGCGGCGAGGCGGATGGTCTTGCCCGCGTAGATCGTCGAGGTGCTCTTGAGGTTGTTGATCTCGAGCAGCTTGGACAGGGACAGGCCGTTGCTGGCTGCGATGCCCGAGAGCGTGTCGCCGCTCTTGATCGTGTAGGACTTCGCGGAGCCCGAGGACGACGAGCTGGCGGAACTCGAAGTCGAAGTCGTGGTGACCTTGTTGGTCGCGACGACGACTCGCTGGCCCGGGTGGATGATCGCGGTCTTCTTGAGCTTCGGATTCATCGCCAGCAGCTTGGACAGCGAGACGTCGTAGCGTGCGGCCACGCCGTAGAGGGTGTCACCGTGCTTCACCGTGTAGTGCTTAGCGGAGCCGTTGGAGGCGACCGCCGCGGAGATGACCTTGTTCGTCGAACCGCCGGAGAGCTTGATCTTCTGTCCGGGGCGGATCACCGACGAACTCGAGAGGTCATTGGCCTTGAGGATGGTGCTGAGCGAGACTCCGCTTCGCGCGGCAATGTGCGAGAGCGTGTCCCCGGACTTCACCGTCACGGACTTGGGGGTGGAGGCCGGCACAGCCGTCGAAATCTTCGAGGGCACCTGGGAGGCCACGAGGTGGGCAGCGATTCGGTTCTGCGCGGCGGTGATATTCGCCGTCGTTGCCGTCTTGGGAGACATCGTCTGGGCGGGGGAGGCGGGCGGTGCCGCCTGAGCCGGTGCCGCAGTACCCAGCCCGGTCAGCATGACGGCCGGAAGGGTCGCGACGGCGACGGTGCCGGAAGCGATGCGGCTTCGGCCTGTGCGGCTCGTCTCGGTCATTCGTGCGCTAGCGGCGCTGAACTGTGGCATGGGAATCCTCTGTCGTGGTCGGATCGCTGTGCCGCAGAAGAATCTTCCCCGTGATGCTTCTGTGACTCGTGTTGCGAGTGTGACTCTTGTGAATCTACACCACGACCTATGAGGGAAGAAACCGTTATCAAGGAGAAATTATCTGGTGGGCGTGTCGCTTCGGTGCGGGGCCGTCCGCCCACGCCAACGCGTTTTCGGCGTCCTCGGCCGCTGCATGTGGCACCCTTGTTACGTGAGTAATCTTGAGAACCTCGTAGCCGATTGGCTTGCCCTGCCCGACGTCGCTGACGAATTGGGCATTGATATCCGCAAGGTGCACAGCCTGATCCGGGACCGCACACTTGTCGAACACCGAATCGGCGAGCGGCGGATCCGCGCCGTGCCGGCGGCTTTCCTCAAAGACGGCCAGGTGCTGGACAGCCTCAAGGGGACCATCACGGTCCTGTCCGACGCCGGATTTGATGATGAGGAGCTCATCGCTTGGCTCTTCACTGCGGATGAGTCCCTGCCTGGTACGCCCATCGAGGCGCTGCGCGAGGGGCGGAAGACCGAGATCCGCCGCCGCGCTCAGGCAGCCGGCTTCTAAGGCAGGCGCCGCTTACGACGTGCGGCGAATGGCGGCCAGGCCAAGGTGACGCAGGGCGTCCCGAACGGCCGCAGGCACCGGCAGAGTTGCCAGCGCGCCGAAGCCCTGCTCCGACAGCTCGCTGATGCTGGCCTCGGTGGCCGCGAGGGCACCCGAATCGACCAGGATCCGACACATCCTCGTGACCTCATTCGTGGTGAGATCGTCGGCACCGAGCCGCTCCTGAACGAAATCGCAGTCGGCCGCGGTGCCGAGCCGAAGCGCGTGGGCGATGAGCTCGGTTCGTTTGCCTTCGCGCAGGTCGTCACCTGCCGGCTTGCCGGTGGTGGCCGGGTCGCCGAACACGCCGAGCACGTCGTCGCGCAGCTGGAACGCCTCGCCGAGGGGAAGGGCGAACGCCGAATACTGTTCCAGGAGGTCATCGCTCGCGCCCGCCAGTGCGCCGCCGAGCAGCATTGGGTTCTCCGTCGAGTATTTGGCGCTCTTGTAGCGCACGATCGTGCGCGCGCGCTCGACGGCCTCGTCCGAGCCGTAGGACGGGCCGGCTGATTCCTCGAGCACGTCCAGGAACTGGCCGGCCATGACCTGCGTCCGCATGGTGTCGAAGACGCGGCGGGCGGCCGGCGGCGCCGTCGTCGTGCCGAACATCTGCTCGCTCAGCGACAGGCAGAGGTCGCCCGCGAGGATGGATGCGGCCTCGCCGAATCGCGAGGCGTCGCGCGCCCATCCGGCGTCGAGGTGCAGGGCCTCGAAACGCCGGTGCACGCTCGGCTGGCCCCGCCGAGTATCGGATCGGTCGATGAGATCGTCGTGAATCAGGGCCGCCGCTTGGAACAGCTCCAGGGAGGCTCCGATCCGGACAACGTCCTCGTCTTCCGCATCGCCGCCAGCGCCGACGAACCCGAGATAGGCGAAGCGCGGTCGCAACCGCTTCCCGTTCACGGTGAGGTCGTTGATGCTGGCGATCAGCTCGTCGGCGTGCGGGGAGATGCTTCCGATGACCGTGCGCTGCTCGTCCAGAAACGACACGATCGTCGCGTTCACGCGATCAGTGAAGGTGCCGACGTCGAAGGAGTCGCGATCTGCCGCCGCGGGCCGGGAGCTGGAACCAGAGGTCATGGGGCCGATTCTGTGAGATTCTTCGTGTGGACCGCGGCACCGCCGCGGGGTCCCTTCCACTTTATAGGCTGTTGACCATGAATGAGTCTGCTCGCCCACGGGCAATCCTGCACGTCGACATGGACGCGTTTTTCGTGTCCGTGGAACTGCTGGAGCGCCCGGAGCTGGAGGGCGAACAGGTGATCGTCGGAAACCCTGGGGGCCGTTCGGTGGTGCTTTCGGCCTCGTACGAATGCAGGGCGCTCGGCGTACGCTCGGCGATGCCCATGGCGACGGCGATGCGACTCGCGCCGCGGGCCACTGTCATCGCGCCGCGGCAGGAGCGTTATCAGCTCGTCTCACGGCAGATCATGAAGATATTTCGTGACGTCACCCCTGCCGTCCAGCAGCTCTCAGTCGACGAGGCGTTCCTCGACGTGACGGGCAGCCTGCGCCGGCTCGGCTCCCCGCCGCAGATCGGTCAGCGCCTCCGAGAGCAAATCCGCACCGAATTGCGACTGCCCGCGAGCGTGGGCGTTGCGAAGAACATGTTCGTCGCCAAGATCGCTTCCACGCGGGCCAAACCCGATGGGATGCTTGTGATCCGCCCCGACGAGACCGTTGCCTACTTGCACACGCTGCCGGTGTCCGCGTTGTGGGGCGTCGGGCGTCGGACGGAGGAACTGCTGGACAGGGCGGGGATCCACATGGTGCGCGACATTGCGCAGACTCCGCCCGCAACGCTGACCAAGCTCCTCGGGAGCACCGGCACCCGGCTCTACGAGCTTGCGTGGGGACGAGATGAGCGGGTTGTCGAACCCGTCAGGGAGGAGAAGAGCATCGGGGCGGAGGAGACCTTCGCGTCCGACGTCCGCGATGTTGACGTGCTTCGCGCCGAGTTCCTCCGCTTGGCTTACCGCGTCGCCGAGCGGATGCGACGGTCGGGAAAGCAAGCTCAAACCGTGGCGATCAAGGTCCGCTACGACGATTTCAGGACCGTGAGCCGCAGTCGGCGACTGCCGCAGCCGTCGTCGTCCGCGGTCGCGCTGGCGGAGGCGGCTACAGGTCTCTTCGAGGCTCTTCGGCGGGACGGGGATTCCATCCGGCTCGTCGGCCTGCGTGCAGAGCAGCTGACGACGGGAGCGGGGGTGCAGTTCAGCTTCGACCGAGCCGACGCCAACTGGGAGCTGGCAGAGGCCGCGATGGACCGGATTCGGGACCGATTCGCTGATTCCGGCATCAAGCCGGCGACACTGCTGGAACCCCCGCCCGGCGGCGGACGCCGCGCACCCGGAACCGAGGGCGATTGATGCCGGGCTGACTACCCTCAAAGCAGTTGCACCAGTATCCTTGGATTATGTACTTAGTCGGCGAGGTCGCGCGCTAGGCACGAATCTCCGCGCCCGAGATGAGGCGAGGGGGTTTGCGTTGGCTGGCTGCGACGCGAGGCTCTGTAGACACGGAACTAACTTGATATTTCGACGGAACAAGTCCGGAGTTCGCGACGTTGATATATGTACGTAGTGTGTGAGGTCATCGATCCGTTGCCGGAGACCGCCGGCATCGGATGAGTGACAGAAAGAAATGGGGAAGGACAATGCCGCTTTCCGATCACGAACAGCGCCTCTTGGAGCAGCTGGAGAAGCAGCTGCATCAGGATCAGCGATTTGCGTCCACCATGAAGTCCGGGGGCGGCTACTCGACGCGCAACATTGTGATTGGTGCGCTGATCGGCGTAGCCGGCATCATCGCGCTTCTCGTGGGCATCTCGAGTCAGCTCATCATCGTCGGCGTCCTGGGGTTCGCCCTCATGTGCATCGGCGTCTATTTTGGGCTCTCCAAGCGCGGCAGTGCCGGAAGCGACAAGCCGGCAAAGAACGGGCCGGGCAAAGGCACGAGCAACTTCATGGCTGATCTCGAAGCCAAGTGGGATGAGCGCCGCCGCGACCAGGACCTCTAAAGAGGACCCGACGGCGTAGGCGTCGCGCCGATGGTAGGTGCGACGCGCCGCTGACTTGTGTGTCCGGCGGACATTCTCCAGATTCCTCCACGCCGACGCGCTTGCCCCTCCACCTCGACCCACCCGCCCCTCCACTTCGCACCACAACCCGCCGGATTCGGCGGGTTTTCGTGTTTAACGGGTGATTTTCCTTGAGTCGATCTTGATGCTGGGTGTTTCCTGCCAATTTATCCTCCACTTTGCGCCACCCTCCGGGATCCGCATGATTCCGGGGTTTCTTCTGATGCCCCATGGGCCGGTATCGGCAGGATGTCATTGACAGTGGTAGAAGGTGGAGTAAAGTGGGGGCCAGTAGAGGGCAGTGGAGGGGTGGATCCGCCAAGGAGGCACTTTCTGCCGGGAAGGCGGTGCGTATGTTCCTCGGGACACACACGCCGCGTCTCGACGAGAAAGGGCGTCTGATCCTCCCCGCGAAGTATCGGGACGAGCTCGGCAACGGGTTGGTTTTGACGCGGGGCCAGGAGCGGTGCATCTACGTCTTCAGTCAGCGGGAGTTCGAACGCGTACACGAGCAGATGCGGCAGGCGCCGTTGTCTTCTCGCCAGGCGCGCGACTACATCCGCGTGTTCCTCTCGGGGGCCTCGGACGAGGTGCCCGACAAGCAGGGGCGGGTCACCATTCCGTCCTCGCTACGCGCCTACGCCGGCCTGGACCGTGAGGTCACCGTCATCGGCGCTGGGACCAGAGCGGAAATCTGGGACAGCGCGGCGTGGGGTGCATATCTCGAAGAGAAGGAGACGACGTTCTCCGAGACCGACGAGGAGGTTCTTCCGGGAATCTTCTAGGCCGCCGAGACGGCGCCCGAGAGTGTTGAAAGGCGGGCTTGAGCCAGATCTCTCCCCGCCCGGTCCATCACCTGACTCACCTTCCCCGGAGTCAGGCGGAGGAACCGGAGCGGTGGGGGATCTGACCCAAGGCCGACGGCAATCGAACGAACAACACCGGGGCACAGGGTGCACCCGGAAGTAGCTGGACACGAGGGCTTCGGCCCGCACACCTACACCCGAGCTGAGAGGGGCTGGCGATGGCTGAAGAAGACGCAGAGCGCGCGGAGTCGCGTGGCGCGTCCTCGCCATCCGAGGCTGGACCCAAGCCCACCCACGAGCGGCACGTGCCGGTCCTCCTCGACAGATGCGTGAACCTGCTGGCCCCCGGGATCGAGGCGGCCCGAAACGCGGGACGCACGCCCGTCGTCGTCGACTGCACCCTCGGAATGGGCGGGCACTCCGAGGCCCTGCTGGAGCGCTTCGAGGATCTTCATCTCGTGGGGCTCGACCGCGACGAGCAGGCGCTGGCCCTCGCCGGTGAGCGCCTGGGAAAGTACGCCGAGCGGTCCGACCTCGTGCACGCCGTCTACGACGAGATCGCCGAGGTCGTGCGCGACCTGGGCTTCGACGTCGTCGACGGGATCCTCTTCGATCTCGGCGTCTCCTCCCTGCAGCTCGACGAACGCGAACGCGGATTCGCCTACTCGTACGATGCCCCCCTCGACATGCGCATGGATACGTCCCGGGGGCAGACCGCCGCCGATGTCGTCAACAACGCCACCCACGGCGAGTTGGCACGGATCATCCGCACGTGGGGTGAGGACAAGTTTGCCGGCCGCATCGCCTCGGCCATCGTCCGGGCACGAGACGAGGAACCGCTGGCGACCACCGGACGGCTCGTCGAGGTGATCCGGACGGTAGTCCCCGCTGGCGCGGCCCGTACCGCCGGTCACCCGGCCAAGCGGACGTTCCAGGCGCTGCGCATTGCTGTCAACGAGGAGCTGGATGTCCTCGAACGGGCGCTCCCGGCGGCGATGTCGGTGACGTCGATGGGCGGCCGCGTCGTCGTGATGAGCTACCACTCGCTCGAGGACAAGATCACCAAACGGTTCTTCCAAGCCGGATCCACCTCGTCCGCGCCCGTCGGATTCCCCGTCGAGCTCGAAGAACACAAACCCCGCTTCAGGGCCCTCACCAAGGGCACCGAGAAGCCGACCGCGGACGAAATCGCAGAAAATCCGCGCGCAGCCTCAGCCAAGCTGCGCGCGGTCGAACGGATCATGAAGGACTGATGGACATGCGCGCACCAGCCACCATCCGCCGTGACGGGCGGGCCTCCAGCACCCGGGTCAGCATGAACTCCGCACCGAACTACGCCGGAAGCGTCGATGGTGCGACCGCGCGCGTGCTCGCCCCGGAGGCGGCGCCGCCGGCTCCGAAGCCAGCCGAGGCCGAAGGCCGCCGACGCACCGCGCTGTCGATCGTTCCGGCCGGCGACAAAAGCCGGCGCCTCCCGTTCCTTATTCTCTGCGTGACGTTCCTCGTGGCGGCCCTGACCTCCGTTCTGCTGCTGAACATCCAGGTCTCCAGCGGCCAGTACGAACTCGTCAAGCTGCGCTCGACCGAACAGACCCTGACGCAGGAGAACGAGGCACTGAACCAGAAGGTGCAGTACCTCGAAGCCCCCCAGAACGTGGCGGCAAAGGCCGCGGACCTCGGCATGGTTCCGTCCGGGCACGTGGCCTCCATCAACATCGAGACCAAAGAAGTCTCAGGTGTCGCTACGCCGGCCGAGAAGGGGGACGCAGTAACGTCGCTCGTGAACAAGCCGCCGGCTCCGCTCGAGGCACCGGTGGTGAAGAAACCCGAATCCGCGAGCGCCGCCGGCGGCGAGCAGAAGGCAGCCGAAGCCCCGGAGAAGAAGGCCGAAGAACCGGCGCAGAAGGCAGCGGCTCCGGAGACTCCGGCTGACGACAAGCAGGCGGCCGGAAACACCGGCGGCGGGGCTGCAGCAACTTCTTCCGGGGATCGCCCGGAATTCTCCGAGGCGGAGCTCAACGGCGGAACCATTCCGGCCCCGTCCCTGCAGTCCGGGGAGTAGGGGCGGCTCAGCGCGTGGAAGACGACAAGAGAAGGCGGGAACAGCAGCCATGGCGGGGAGAGAGCATGGAACGGGGCGCGTCGGGCGCAAGGGCCTGAAAGGTCGGACCGACGAGGCCGTGGCACATCGTCGGCTCCGAGTCGGGCTCACGGCGTGCCTCGTGTTGCTGCTCCTGCTGACTGGTCGGCTCTTCTTCGTCCAGGGGCTCGACCCCGAAGCGATCGCCCAGGAGGCGACGAACAACCGGACCCGCACCGCACTCATCGCGCCGACGCGCGGCGACATCGTCGACTCCGAGGGGCGAACGCTCGCAACCTCCGTGATCCGTTACGACCTCGTCGTCGACCAGAAGTGGTACGAGGACGAGTTCCAGCGTCGGAACCCCGAAACCGGGGACCGCGAGGACGTCACGATGACGGAGGCCATCAGGGACCTCAGCGGTATTGTCGGCGTGAGCGAAGAGACCCTCACTGCCTCGCTCGTGCCGGAGGACCCCGAGCAGCCGAAACGCTACTCGGTGGTCGCGAAGGGCGTGACGCCCGAGGTCCGGAACGCGGCGGTCGAGCTGGGAATCCCGGGCATGGTCACCGAGCAGCGCAGCGATCGACAGTACCCCAACGGCTCCGTCGCCGGCCCGCTGCTCGGTTTCCTGAGTGCGGCCGAACAGAGCAAGGCGGGCCAGGACAAGGGTGCCGAGGGGCTCGAACTGAGTCAGGAGGAGCACCTCGCGGGCACCCCGGGTGAGCGCACGTTCGAGGTCGGCGCCGACGGCGTACGCATCCCGACGGCGGCCTACTCGGAGACGCCCGCGATCGACGGCCAGGACGTGAAGCTGACCCTCAACAACGATATCCAGTGGGCCGCCCAGAACGCCGTGATGGCCAAGCAGGAGGAGTTCAACCCCGACTTCGTGGTCGCCGTCGTCATCGACATCAAAACCGGGGAGATCCTCGCGATCGCGGACTCGCACTCCGTCGATCCGAACGATCCTGCCGCGAGTGACGCGAAGTACCGAACTTCCACCGCGCTGACGCAGTCTTTCGAGCCGGGGTCCACGGGTAAGCTCGCGACGTTCGCCGCCGCGATCGACGCCGGCGTCGTCTCGCCGACGGAGGAGTTCAAGGTCGCCAACTCCTACACGACCCAGAACGAGAAGATTAACGACTCACTTAAGCACGCCACCTACCCGATGACGGCCGCCGGCATCTTCGCCCGTTCTTACAACACCGGCACGGTCATGATCGGCGAACGCCTCTCCAACGAGGACCGCTACGACTTCTTCCGGAAGTTCGGCATCGGAGACTCGATCGATATCGGGCTGCCGGTGAGCCGCGGAATCTTCGCGGAGCCGTCAGCGTGGGATCGGCGCCAGCAGTTCACGACGATGTTCGGCCAGGCGTACACGCAGACGGTCCTGCACACCGCGATGCAGTTCCAGGGGATCGCCAACGGCGGCCTGATGATCAAGCCGCAGCTCATCGATTCCTACATCGACGCCGACGGGACGGAGCACCCGGTCCCCGAGAACAAGCCGGAGCGCGTCGTCTCCCAGGAGACTTCGGACACCATGCTGCGCATGATGGAGACGGTCGTCGAGTCGGGCACGGCCCAAGGTGCCAAGATTGATGGCTATCGCGTTGGCGGCAAGACGGGCACCGGCCAGGCGGCTGGCCCGTCGGGCGGCTACGACGGCCACACGAGCTCGTTCGCCGGTGTTGCGCCACTCGAGGACCCGCAGTACGTCGTCGCCGTCTCGATGCACCGGCCCAAGGGCAACTGGAGGGACTGGCACGTCACCGATACCTTTAAGACCATCATGGAGCAGACCCTGAACACCTATGAAGTCCCGCCGTCGGACAGCAAGCCCGACCCGTACAACGTCTTCGTCGGCGACCGGCAGAAATACGGCTGGGAGTAGGGCATGGGGACCGACCAGCAGGAGGCCGAGCGGCCGTTCCGCCCGGCTCACCAGGAGCCAGTCGCGCTCACGGAGATCGCCGCCGCCGCCGGGATCGTCGACGACGTCGACGACGTCGCGGTGGCGGGCGTCTGCCTCGACTCGCGCGCTGTCCTGCCCGGCGACCTGTACGTGGCCCTGCCCGGCGCGCGCGTGCACGGAGCCCGATTCTCCGCGCAAGCAGCCGCGAACGGTGCCGCCGCGATTCTGACGGATGACGCCGGAGCGGTCCTCGCCGCCGAGGCCGGCCTGCCCGTGCTCAGGACGACGGCGGTGCGCCCCGTGATCGGCGCCGTCGCCTCCCGTGTCTACGGGACGAGCGCCGAGGCTCCCGCACTGTTCGGGGTGACCGGCACCAACGGCAAGACGACCACGACCTACTTCCTGCGCTCGCTGCTGCGCGCTCTCGGCCACCAGACGGGGCTGATCGGCACCATCGAGATCGTCGCCGGCACGACGCCCATCCCGTCCGTGCTCACGACGCCCGAAGCACCGCAGCTGCACGCGCTGATGGCCCGAATGCGCGAATCCGGGATCACCGCCGCCGCGATGGAGGTCTCCTCGCACTCGTTGGATTTCGAGCGCGTCGCGGGCCTGACGTACCTGGTCGCCGGATTCACCAACCTGACCCAGGACCACCTCGACCTGCACGGGACGATGGACGACTACTACGCCTCGAAAGCACGCCTCTTCGACGCCTCCACGAGCCGGCACGCCGTCGTCACCGTGGACGACGAGTGGGGAGCCCGGCTCGCCGCTGAGCGCCGGGCGGTCGGGGCGCCAACGCTGAGCCTGGCCACGACCGACGGCACGGAGGCGGACTGGCGCGTCGAGAACGTTCGCGCGGACGGCCTGGGCCACGCCTTTGACCTGCACGGCCCCGACGGCGCGATCCTGCACGCCGCTACCGGACTGCCCGGTTTCTTCAACGTCTCCAACGCTGCCTTGGCGGTGGTGATGCTCGTAGCCTCCGGCGTGGAGATCTCCACCTTGCAAGAGGCCCTCGAGGGCGGCGACCCGCTCACCGTCGAAGTCCCCGGCCGGATGCAGGTCATTGCCACCCGACCCGCCGCCGTCGTCGACTTCGCCCACAACGCGGACGCCCTCGAGCGCGCCATCGACGCCGTGCGGCCGGCATCAGGCGACGGGCGCGTCATCGTCGTCTTCGGGGCCACGGGGGACCGCGATGCGACCAAACGCCCCGTCATGGGCGCTGTCGCTGCGCGGCACGCCGACGTCGTCGTCGTCACCGACGATGACCCGCATGGGGAAGAGGCCTCCGGGATCAGGGCCGCTGTGATCGCTGGCGCCAGGGAGGCCGTGCGCGAGGAGGGACTGGCCGCCGAGGTCGTGGAGTCCGCCCCGCGTGCGGACGCGATCGCGGAGGCCGTGCGCCTGGCGCGCCCCCAGGACACGATCCTCATCGCCGGCCGCGGACACGAGACGGTCCAGGAGATCGCCGGCGTCGACCACGCGCTCGATGACCGGGTCGAATTGCGTCGGGCGCTGGCCGACGCCGGCTACGACGTGCTCGTCCCCGAGCGCACCGAGAGCGGCACCACACGAGACCAGTTCCGGGGTCCGTCCCCCGAGGGAGTAAAGTCCTCATAGCCATGATTGAACTCAACACTGCCCAGATCGCCGAGATCACCGGCGGTCGCCTGAGCGCGTCCGCCGCCCCTGAGACGCGTGTTCTCGGCGTCGACACGGACTCGCGGGAGATCCAGCCGGGGTGGCTCTTCGTCGCCAAGCCCGGAGAGTTCTCCGATGGACACCACTTCCTCGACGCGGCCTTCGCGGCCGGCGCGGTTCTGGCCCTGACCGAGCGCACGACCCGCGACGCCGACGGGAACGAGCACCCCGCCGTGATCGTCGACGACGCCGTGGAGGCGATGGGCGCCATCGCCGCCCATCTGGTGGCCCGGCTCAAGGACGGCGGCGCGCGCGTCGTCGGCATCACCGGTTCCGCCGGCAAGACGACGACGAAGGACCTGCTCGCGTCGATCCTCGAGACGACGGGGGAGACCGTCGCCCCGATCGGCTCCTACAACGGCGAGGTCGGCGTGCCGCTGACCGTGTTCCGCGCGACCGAGGCCACCAAGAACCTCGTGATCGAGATGGGCGCGACCGGCGTCGGGCACATCACGTACCTCACCGACATGGTGCACCCGGACACCGGGGTCGTCCTCTGCGTCGGCAGCGCCCACGCCGGCGAGTTCGGCGGCGTTGAGAATATCGAGCGGGCCAAAGGCGAGCTCGTCGAGGCGCTCGGGGCCGAGGGCACCGCGATCATCAACCTCGACGACGCGCGGGTCGCCCGCATGCGCCAGCGCACCGCGGCAAAGGTCATCGGCTTCGGCATCGACACGGCACCCGTTGACGGCATCGACGTCGTCACCGCGCGCAACGTCGAGGTCACCGCGGCCGGCCAGCCGGCGTTCGACATCGTCTTCCCCGATGGTCGCTCGTTCCCGCTCGCGAGCGGCCTGATCGGCCGCCACCACGTCTACAACGTGCTGGCCGCCGCGGCAGCTGCCTACGCGATCGGGGTGGACGCCGAGACCATCGTTGCGCAGCTCGATGGGCGCGGGCCGCGCAGCCGCTGGCGGATGGAGCGCACTGAACGCGCCGACGGTGTGAGCGTCATCAACGACGCCTACAACGCCAACCCGGAGTCGATGCGCGCCGCGCTCCAGACGCTCGCGGAGCTTGGGGTGCCCGACGCCGCCGGCAGGACCCGCAGGACGTGGGCCGTCATCGGACCCATGCTGGAACTCGGGGAAGACTCCGTGCTCGAGCATGACATCCTCGGCCGCCAGGCCGTGCGTCTGAACATCAAGAAGCTTGTCGTCGTGGGCCCGGAGGCCAAACCCGCCTACAACTCCGCAGTGCTCGAGGGCAGCTGGGGAGACGAGGCCTACTACGTCGAGACGGTCGAGGACGCCGAGGCGCTGCTCGCCGAACAGCTCGCCAGCGGAGATATCGTCTTGTTCAAATCATCCAATTCGGCCGGACTGCGGCACCTGGGTGACCGCATCGCACAATCGGCGACCGCAGCCACCGCCCCAGAGGAGACCATTCGATGATCGCACTGCTGATGGGCGCCAGCCTGGCCTTGATTCTCACGTTGGTCGGCACACCGCTGCTGATCAAACTGCTGGTCTACAAGCGGTACGGCCAGTTCGTGCGCGACGATGGCCCGACGTCGCACCACACCAAGCGCGGCACACCCACGATGGGTGGGGCGATGATCGTGCTCGCCGTCGTGCTCTCGTACTTCATCACCCACGGGATCCGTGCCCTCACGAGTGATCACGCGACGGGTCCGACGACGTCGGGTCTGTTGCTGATGTTCCTCATGGTCGGCATGGGGCTCGTCGGGTTCGTCGACGATTTCATCAAGATCTCCAAGCAGCGCAGTCTCGGCCTGCGCGCGTGGGAGAAGATCCTCGGGCAGGCCGTCGTCGGCATCGGGTTCGCCCTGCTGGCCCTGCAGTTCCCCAACGAGAAGGGGCTGACCCCGGCGTCGACGCAGGTCTCCTTCATCCGCGACATCCCGTGGCTGGACTTCGCGTTCTTCGGGCCGATCATCGGCGCGATCCTCTTCGTCATCTGGTCGAACCTCATCGTCACCGCCACCACCAACGGCGTGAACGTCACCGACGGGCTCGACGGGTTGGCCGCGGGCGCGTCCATCATGGTCTTCGGCGCGTACACCCTCATGGGCATCTGGCAGTACAACCAGTCCTGCGGCTCCTCCCGTGCGATCGGCTCGGTCTGCTACGAGGTCCGCGACCCGATGGACCTGGCCCTGCTCGGCGCGATCCTGTGCGGCGCGCTCATCGGCTTCCTGTGGTGGAACACGTCGCCGGCCCACATCTTCATGGGCGACACCGGCTCGCTCGCCATCGGCGGCGCCCTCGCCGCGTTCGCGATCCTCTCGCGCACCGAGTTGCTGCTCGTCGTCCTGGCCGGCCTGTTCGTCCTCATCACGCTCTCCGTCATCATCCAGGTCGGTTACTTCAAGATCTCCGGCGGCAAGCGCGTCTTCCTGATGGCTCCGCTGCAGCACCACTTCGAGCTCAAGGGCTGGGCGGAGGTCACCGTCGTCGTCCGCTTCTGGATCCTCGCCGGACTCTTCGTCGCGGCGGGCCTGGGCATCTTCTACGCCGAATGGGTGGTGGGACTCTAGATGGCGGACCCGAACGAACTCAACGGCTGGGACGCCGACTGGACCGGCCTGCGCGTCGTGGTGACCGGGCTGGGGCTGAGCGGGTTCTCCGCGGCCGACACGCTGATCGAACTCGGCGCGCGCGTCGTCGTCGTGGACGGCAACGATTCGGAGGAGAACCGCCAGCGGGCTGACACCTTGCGCATCGTCGGCGCCGCCGACATCCTGCTCGGCGCCGGTCAGCAGGATCGGTTGCCGCTCATCGACGGCGAGGCGCCCGAACTTGTGGTGACGTCGCCGGGGTGGAACCCGCGCCAGCCGCTCATCGCGGCTGCGACGGATGCCGGGATCCCCGTCTGGGGCGATGTCGAGCTCGCCTGGAGGGTGCGCGAACGCGAGGGCCGCCGGACCGCCGAGTGGCTCGTGTTGACGGGCACCAACGGGAAGACGACGACGGTCTCGATGGCCGAGTCGATGCTGCGCGCCGCCGGCTTGCGCGCGCTGGCCGTCGGCAATGTCGGAACGCCGATCCTCGACGCGATCCGCGACCCGCAGGGCTTCGACGTGCTCGTCGTCGAGCTCTCCAGCTTCCAGCTGCATTACACGTACACGATGTCGCCGCTGGCCTCCGCCGTCTTGAACATCGCTGAGGACCACGTCGACTGGCACGGCTCGTTCGAGGAGTACCAGGCCGCGAAGGCCAGGATCTACGAGCGCACCCGTGTCGCCGCCGTCTTCAACGCCGACGCGCCCGTGACCATGCGGATGGTCGAGGACGCCGACGTCGTCGAGGGCTGCCGGGCCATCGGCTTCACGACGGGTGTGCCGGCGCGCAGCATGGTCGGCCTCGCCGAGGGGCTGCTCGTGGACCGCGCGTACCTCGAGGATCGGGCGAACTCCGCCATCGAGCTCGCGACCATCGAGGACGTCGGCGAGGTCGCCGCCCGTCACAACGTCGCCAACGCGCTGGCCGCGGCCGCACTCGTTCGTGCTTACGGAGTGCCGGCTGACGCTGTCCGCGACGGCTTGCAGGCCTACCAGCCCGGAGACCATCGGATCCAGGCCGTGGCCCGCCGCGATGACATCCTCTGGATCAACGACTCCAAAGCGACCAACCCGCACGCCGCGGCCGCGTCGCTGGGTTCCTTCCGCTCCGTCGTCTGGATCGCCGGGGGACTGTCCAAGGGCGTCGAGTACGACGCGCTCATCGCCGAGCACGCGGGCCGCCTGCGCGCCGTCGTGCTGATCGGCGCGAACACCGATGATCTCGAGGCGGCGCTCCGAGAACACGCTCCAGATGTTCCCGTATTGCCGGCCTCCGTGAGAGACACTGGTGATGCAGGATCGTCCGATGCGAGCACCGGCTCCGGGGTGCGAGTCATGGCCCAGGCCGTCGAACTCGCCGCCGAAGCGGCGCAGCCCGGGGACACGGTCCTCATGGCACCGGCCGCCGCGTCGATGGACCAGTTCGCGTCCTATGCGCAGCGGGGCAACGCTTTCATCGAGGCGGTGCGTGGTTTGATGGAACGGCCCGCGTCCTGACGCGGGCCACGAGGCGGAGTCGGAGGAACCCCACGTGAAGACCCGACGTGCCGGCGGCCTCACGCGCTTCTGGGGCCTGATCGAAGGCCAGGAGAGTGGCGGTCGCAATACCGGTTACTACATGATCCTGGGCAGCGCGCTCGCGCTGACCGCGATCGGACTGCTCATGGTCCTTTCGTCCTCGTCGGTCTCTGCGATCTCTAGGGAGTCCAGCTCCTACGGCCTGTTCATTCGCCAGGGCATCTTCGCCCTCGTCGGCATCGCCCTGATGCTCGTGCTCGCCCGGGTACCCGTTCGCTTGTATCGACGCGCGGCCTGGCCGTTGCTGGGTCTTGCCCTCGTCCTGCTGCTCCTCGTCCTCACACCCCTCGGCGTGACGGTGAACGGTAACCGCAACTGGATCGAACTCGGCGGCATCCGTGCCCAGCCCGCCGAGTCGGCCAAGCTCGCGATGGCGATCTGGGGTGCCCATGTACTCGCCACGAAGTCCCGGCTCGTCGGCGACTGGAAACACGCGCTCGTCCCGGTCGTCTTCCCGGGGGCGGCGCTCATCCTGTTGTTCATCCTGCTCGGGCACGACGTCGGCACCCTGCTGGTGTTCGTACTCATCGTCGCCACGATTCTCTTCCTGGGCGGTGCGCCCAAGCGCATCTTCGTCCTGGGCGGTCTGGCCGGCATCGTCGGCGTCATCGCCGTCTTCGCCTTCTCCGACAACCGCATGGGGCGACTCAACGCGTGGCTGCAAATCGACTGCGAAGGCAACAACGCTTGCTACCAGCCGATGCACGGTTTCTATGCGCTCGCCTCCGGCGGCTGGTGGGGCGTAGGCCTCGGCCAGTCCCGGCAGAAGTGGAACTACCTGCCCGAGGCGCAGACCGACTACATCCTGGCGATCATCGGCGAGGAGCTCGGGCTCGTGGGGGCCCTCGTGATCGTCGTACTCTTCGCGGTGATGGCCATCGCCATGTACCGAGTGGCCTTCCAAAGCCACGACACGTTCGTTCGCGTCGCCACCGGCGGTATCATGGCGTGGTTCATCGGGCAGGGCTTCATCAACATGGGTATGGTCACCGGCCTGCTGCCGGTGATCGGCATTCCCCTTCCCTTTATCTCCTACGGCGGCAACGCGCTCGTCATCTGCCTCTGCGCAATCGGCGTGGTGCTCGCCTTCGCACGGCAGAGCGCGAACAACGAACCCCCGAGCACGACACGACGAAAGACACACCAGAGCGCATGAACGCCATTTCGGTAGTCCTAGCCGGCGGCGGCACCGCCGGCCACATCTCGCCCCTGCTTGCGATCGCGGGAGCCCTTACCGACGCCGCCCCGGAGACGAGGATCACCACTGTGGGTACGGCCTCCGGCATGGAGACCCGCCTCGTGCCCGCCGCCGGCTACAAACTCGAGACCATCGAGCGTGTGCCGATGCCGCGCCGCCCGTCGATGGCGCTGCTGAAGCTGCCGTTCCGGTTCGCCCAGGCCGTGCGGCACGCCGGCGAGATCATCGATGCGGCCGGTGCCGACGTCGTCGTGGGGGTGGGCGGGTACGTGTGCACGCCGGTCTACCTCGCCGCCAGGCGGCGCGGAGTCCCCGTCGTCATCCATGAGGCGAACGCCCGTGCCGGTCTGGCCAACAAGGTCGGCGCCCGGTTCGCGGCCCGTGTGGCCGCCGCATTTGCCGGCACCAACCTGCGCAACGCGCTGGTCGTGGGGATGCCGATGCGACGCGAAATCGCGCGGCTGGACCGCGATGCCGCGCGGCGAGATGCCCGGATCTCTCTGGGCCTTGACCCGGAGACGACGACTTTGGTCGTGACGGGCGGATCCTCGGGCGCGGTATCGCTGAACCGGGCCCTCGTCGGCGCGCTCGACGCCATCGGAACCGCCGAGCCGGCGATCCAGGTCCTGCACGTCACTGGCCGGGACAAGCAGATCCGCGGCGCCGATGGCGCCCCGTTGACCGCGCCGGGCTACGTGCAGGTCGAGTACGTGGACGGCATGGAGCGCGCCTACGCGGCGGCCGACCTCATGATTTGTCGTTCCGGCGCCGGTACCGTGTGCGAGCTGGCGGCCGTCGGACTGCCCGCGGTGCTGGTCCCGCTGCCGATCGGCAACGGAGAGCAGCGTCACAACGGGCGGCCGCTCGTCGACGCTGGAGGTGCGATCATGGTCGACAATGCGGACTTCACGGCAGACTACGTGCGCGAAACCGTCCTCGAGCTGCTGGCGGATGCTGACCGGCTCGAAACAATGGGGCGGGCCGCTGCAGGACACGGCCGGCGCGACGCGGCGGAGTCCGTGGCGCAGCTCGTCGTCGAAGTGGCCGCAGGCGCTCGAGCGCGGGAGTGACGATGGTGGAGATCACGGAAGAAGAGAAGGACGCGATGACGCAGAACGTTGAACAGCCCCGCCGGCTCGAGGAGCTCGGGCGCGTGCACTTTCTGGGCCTCGGCGGAGTCGGGGTTTCCGCGGTGGCGCGCCTGATGCAGGCACGAGGTGCCACGATCTCGGGCACGGACGCCAAGGCGCTGCCGGTTCTGCGCGAGCTCGCCGGTGGCGGCGCGCGCGTGCACGTCGGCTACGCGGCCGAGAACCTCGGCGACGTCGACACCGTCGTCGCATCCTCGATCATCAAGGCCGGCAACCCCGAGTATGACGAGGCTGTGCGCCGCGGCGTGCGGATCCTGCATCGCTCAGAGGGCCTCGCCGCGACGATGGACGGGCACCGGGTCGTCACCGTCGCCGGAACGCATGGCAAGACCACAACGACGTCGCTCGTCGCCGTCATGCTGCGCGAGGCCGGCCTGGCGCCGTCGTTCGCGATCGGCGCGAACGTCGGGGGCCTCGGCGTGAACGCCGAGCTCGGGGACGGCCGGATCTTCGTCGCTGAGGCCGACGAGTCCGACGGCTCGTTCATGAACTATGCGCCGGACGTCGCCGTCGTCACGAACGTCGAGGCCGACCACCTCGACCACTACGGAACGGCCGAGGCCGTGCACGAGAGTTTCTACCGCTTCGTCTCGCTCCTGCCCGCCGGCGGGCTGCTCATCGCCTGTGCTGACGACGACGGAGCCGCGGCCCTGGCTGCCCGCGTGCGCCGCGAGCGGCCCGACGTCCGCGTGCAGACCTATGGCTTCTCCGCCGGCGCGGACTTCCGGCTGGCGGACGCCCACGCCGAGGGGCTGCGCTACGGTTGCTCCCTCCACTTCGGCGACGACGGATCCGCGCGTCTGGACCTGGCCGTCCCCGGGGACCATAACCTGCTCAACGCCGCCGCGGCCTTCGCGGTCGGCGCCGAATTCGGCATGGAGCCGGCGCAGGCTGTGGCCGGGCTCGCCGCCTTCTCGGGGGCGGCGCGGCGGTTCGAGTACCGGGGGGAGGCCTCCGGTGTCCGCGTCTACGACGACTACGCCCACCACCCCACCGAGGTCACGGCCGCGCTGCGGGCGGGGCGGGCCGTCGCGGGCGGCCACCGCGTGCACGTTCTCTTCCAACCGCACCTGTTCTCACGGACGAAGGAATTCGCCGCTGAGTTCGCCGCAGCGCTCTCCTTGGCCGATTCAGCCCACGTGCTCGAGATCTACCCGGCACGCGAAGCACCGATCGAGGGCGTGACCAGCGCGCTGGTGACCGCTGCGCTGGACACGGCGGGCGGCGTCGTCGCAGCGGAGGAAGCCCCCGCCCGGCTCGCCGACGCCGCGGCACCTGGCGACATCGTGATGACGATCGGAGCGGGCGACGTCACGGAGTACGGCCCGCGGATCCTCGATTCGCTGCGAGCGACCGCAGCGCCGGCGGGGTAGCGGTGGGCGCCGAGCACAACGTCGTCGAGCTCCCGCCGCAGCCGGGCCGGGTGTGGAAGAAGCGGCTGCTTGTCGGCGGTTCCGCGACCCTCGCCGTCGTGCTGGTTCTCATCGGCGTTCTGCTGTACTCGCCGCTGCTGGCGATCGATCGGGTCGAGATCAGCGGCAACGAGCTGGCGCGTTCGGAGAGCCTCGCCGAAGACCTGCGCCCTCTCGAGGGCGTTCCGTTGCCGCGCGTTGGCCCGGGAACCGTGCTCGAGCTGCTGCAGGATCAGCGTGCCGTCGAGGATGTGGTCATTCAGGCTGAAGCCCCCGATACGCTGCGCGTGATCGTGACCGAGTATCAGCCGGTCGCCATGACGGGGCGCAAGGGGTCCTACAAGTTGGTCGCCGCGGACGGCCGCTATCTCAAGACCGTCGAGAAACGCGGCGACTTCGACCTCCCGCTCATCTCCGGGGTGTCGTCGAGCTCGAAGCCGGAACTCTTCGAAACCATCACGTCGGTGCTGTCGTCGTTGCCGGAGGAGGTGCTCGCGCAGCTGAAATACGCCACGGCCAAGACGATCGACTCCGTCGAGCTCGAATTGACCACGGGCGAACGCGTGCGCTGGGGGAGTGCCGAGAACAACGTCGAAAAGGCGAGCGTCCTGACGGCTCTGCTGGGAATCGAACCGCCCAAGAATCAGCCGGCGGTGAAGGTCTACGACGTCTCCAGCCCGGAGCGTCCGGTAACCCGTTGAGATCAGTGCTCCGACACGCGGCCCCGGTCGTTGCTTCGGGCCCGCAGGAACCATAGCGTCTACTTAGCAGCAGCTTGACATAACTATAACCCTCAACCTCAAGGTTAGGGTTGAACGTCGAACAGCACACCCGCACAGCACACACCGAGCAAGGGATACAGGACGTGGCAGCTCCCCAGAATTACCTCGCCGTCATCAAGGTCGTCGGCATCGGCGGTGGCGGCGTCAACGCCGTCAACCGGATGATCGAAGTCGGCCTCCGTGGCGTCGAATTCATTGCGATCAACACCGACGCGCAGGCGCTGCTGATGAGCGACGCCGACGTCAAGCTCGACGTCGGCCGCGAGCTCACCCGCGGCCTCGGCGCCGGTGCCAACCCCGAGGTGGGCCGGCAGGCCGCCGAGGACCACGCGGAGGAGATCGAAGAGGTCCTGCGCGGGGCCGACATGGTCTTCGTGACCGCAGGTGAGGGCGGCGGCACGGGCACCGGCGGCGCCCCCGTCGTCGCCCGCATCGCCCGTTCGCTCGGCGCGCTGACCATCGGTGTGGTGACGCGCCCGTTCACGTTCGAGGGACGCCGTCGTGCGACCTCGGCGGAGGCCGGAATCGATGCCCTGCGCGACGAGGTCGACACGCTCATCGTCATCCCCAACGACCGACTGCTCTCCATCAGCGACCGCAACGTCTCGGTCCTGGACGCGTTCCGCTCGGCGGACCAGGTGCTGCTTTCCGGCGTGCAGGGCATCACGGATCTGATCACGACCCCGGGCCTGATCAACCTCGACTTCGCCGACGTGAAGTCCGTCATGCAGGGCGCGGGATCCGCGCTGATGGGAATCGGCTCGGCACGGGGCGAGGATCGCGCGGTCAAGGCCGCCGAACTCGCCATCGCCTCGCCGCTGCTCGAGGCGTCGATCGATGGGGCGCATGGCGTGCTGTTGTCGATCCAGGGTGGTTCCGACCTCGGCCTCTTCGAAATCAACGAAGCGGCGCGCCTGGTGCAGGAGGTCGCCCACCCGGAGGCCAACATCATCTTCGGTGCGGTCATCGACGACGCGCTGGGAGACGAGGCGCGGGTGACCGTGATCGCCGCTGGCTTCGACCAGGTGGACGTCACGAACGCTCCGGCGAACAGCCAAGGCTACGCGAACCCGCAGACAGTGGCGGCCCAGGCTGCGCCGGCCGCGGCCGCGAGCCAGGCTTCCTCCGTCCCGGGCACGATGCCGCTGAACGCGTCGTCGAACGGTCAGTCCGTCCCGGGCACCATGCCGCTGAACCCGCCGGCGCCCGCATCGGCTCAGTCGGCCGCTGAACCGGCCCAGGCTGAGGCGCGGCCCGCACAGCAATACGAGGACCTGCCGACGGTCGTCGACCAGGACCTCAGCGCATCCGAGAGTGACGACCTGGACGTGCCCGACTTCCTGAAGTAGGAGCACGGACTGCCGCTGGCCGGCCGGGCACCGCCCGGTCGGCCAGCGGCGTTAAGGAAGCAAACAACCTCGAAGGGCGAGGAGTCCCATGCTGCAGTACAGCCAAGCCGTCGATAGCGGCCGAGTCCGCGTGGCATTCACGACGCGCGAGGAGGGCAACCTGGCCCTGCACGTCGGCGACGATCCCGAGGCGGTCGCCACCCGCCGCGCCCGATTGGTCGAAGGGTTGGGGCTCCCGGCCGCCGCGCAGTTCATGGATCAAGTGCATTCGACGGTCGTCGCACGCGTCGAGACGCCCTTGCAGCCCGGGCCCACGGCGGACGCACTCGTCACGGCCGCAGGCGACCTCCCGCTGGCCGTCATGGTCGCGGACTGCCTGCCGGTCGTCTTCGCGGCCGTGTCCCGGGAGAGCGTGGCCCTCGGCGCGGCCCACGCCGGGCGGAGGGGCCTGCTGGACGGGATCCTGCCCGAGGCGGTCAACAGCCTGCGCGAAGCGGTGGACACGGGCGCGGCCCCGGCGCGCCTGACAGCCTGGATCGGGCCGTCGATCTGCGGACGCTGTTACGAGGTGCCCGCGGCGATGCGGGCCGATGCGGAACGGCTGCTCCCTGGCATCGCCAGCACCACGCGTGGCGGATCCGAGAGCCTCGACCTCCCCGGAGCCGCAGCCCAGCAACTGCGCGCGCTGGGGGTCGACGTCGTCGCCTCGGGCGTGTGCACACTCGAGGACGATCGTTTCTACTCGTACCGCCGCGACCCCGCGACGGGACGGATCGCGGGCATCATCTGGAGGGACGCCGGTGGGGGCGACGAGACGCGGAAGGATTCACGATGACTGAGCAGGAGAACGAAACCCGGCAGGCGGACCTGAGCGCGCGGCTCGGGCGGGTCCGGCGTCGCATCGCGGAGGCGACGGCGGCGGCCGGGCGGAGCGAGGAGCCAGAGCTGATCGTGGTGACCAAGTTCTTTCCGGCCGCCGATGTCCGGCATCTTGCCGCACTGGGGGTACGGCAGGTCGGCGAGAACCGCGATCAGGAGGCTGGCGCGAAGGCCGAAGAGAGCACGGATCTGCCGCTGCGGTGGCATTTCATTGGCCAGCTCCAGACGAACAAGGCCAAGTCGGTCGTCAAGTATGCCGACGTCGTCCAGTCCGTCGACCGACCGCAGCTCGTCGCGGCGCTCGGCAAGGCCATGCGCCGCGAGCACGAGCGACGCGCAGAAAATGAGCTGCCGGCCCGCGGCGCCCTAGAAGTCCTCGTGCAAGTAGACCTGCGGACGCCGGAACAGATAGCCGCAGATGAGCAAGGTCGGCCGGAGCAGGGCAGGGCGGCGACGCTCGGCCGCGGGGGTGCATTGCCTGCCGACGTGGCCGCACTCGCCTCCCTCATCGCAGCCGAGGAGCAGTTGGTGTTGGGCGGCGTCATGGCCGTGGCGCCGCTAGGAAGCGATCCGGCTGCGGCCTTCAGCCGGCTTGTGGAGATTTCGCGCGGATTGCAGCGTGAACACCCCGGAGCTGTTGTCGTCTCGGCGGGGATGAGTCAGGACCTCGAAGCGGCTGTTGCCGCCGGCGCGACACACCTGCGAATTGGCTCCGATGTGCTCGGGCCGCGGCCTGCGTTGCGGTAGCGTCAAATCAAGCGGATGAGCCAGCGAACGTGAGGCGCTGGGCCGCGCACGACTAAAAGGAGAAGACCATGGCTGGCGCACTGCGCAAGACGATGATCTACCTGGGGCTTGCTGACGGCGACGAGCACTACGACGACGATCAGCGTGTCGAGGCGGCCGAACGCCAAGACCGCGAGGACGTGCGCCGTGCCGAGCCTGCCCCGGCCAAGGAGGCGAAGCCTGCCCAAGCGGCGGCCAAGCCCGAGACGCAGGTGTCCGACAACGAATACCGGGCGCCGGTGACGCCCATCAAGCGCGCGGCTTCATCGAGGGACGAGGATTTCGAATTGCGCCAGATTACGACCGTTCACCCACGCTCGTACAACGATGCCAAGATCATCGGTGAGAGCTTCCGTGACGGGATCCCGGTGATCATGAACGTCACCGACATGGGGGAGGCTGAAGCCAAGCGGCTCGTCGACTTCTCGGCCGGCATCGTCTTCGGCCTGCGCGGTACCATTGAGCGCGTCACCAATAAGGTGTTCCTTCTCTCTCCGGCTACCGTCGAGATCCTTGGCGAGGACAAGAAGGCCTCGGAGGAGCAGTCCGCCTTCTTCAACCAAAGCTAGCCCGAAAGTCGGTCCGTGGAACTACTGCTCGCTCTGGTCTACATCGTCCTGACTGTCTTTCAGGTCACGTTGATGATCAGGATTGTCTACGACGTCGTCCAGATGTTTGCCCACTCGTGGCGCCCGTCGGGCTTTGCGCTCGTCGTCGCCTCATTCGTCTACCGCTTGACGGACCCGCCGATGCGCTGGCTGCGGTCCAAGGTCAAGCCCCTAGATCTCGGGGGGATGCGTCTAGACTTGGCATTCCTCATCCTGTTCTTCGCGGTTGTCATCGCGAAACTGGTCGTTTCATCGATTGCTCACTAGTGCAAAGATGCTCATAAAAAATGGCCAATATTTAGTCGAACCGCCAAGACCGTTATAGTCTTGTAAACGAAGTGCCCCGGAGCCCAGCTTCCGGAGCAACGCATGTGACAAGCCGCCCGGCAGAAATGCTGCCGCCGGGAGAGACCTAAGTATTGAGGTGACCAGATGGCGCTCACGCCAGAAGACGTTGTCAACAAACGATTCCAGCCGACCAAGTTCCGTGAGGGCTACGATCAGGATGAGGTTGACGATTTTCTTGACGAGATCGTCGTCGAGCTGCGTCGCCTGAATCAGGAGAACGACGAACTCCGTCGTCGCGTAGCAGAATTCGAGTCCGGCGATGGCGCCGTGACCGCAGCCGTTCCGGCGCCGGTCGCAGCTGCCCCGGCGGGCAAGGTCGAGGAAAAGACCGAGGACAAGCCGGAGGCCAAGGCCGACAAGAAGGCCGTGGTCGAGGAGAAGGCCGAGAAGCCCGCGGAGGCAGCGCCCGCCGCCGAGCCGAAGAAGGCTGCTGTAGTGGCTCCCGCCGCACCGGCAGCTGCTGCTGCTCCGGCCGCAGGCTCTGCGGAGTCCGCCGCTGGTGTACTTGCGATGGCTCAGCGCCTGCACGACGAGTACGTCAGCGAAGGCAAACAGAAGCGCGACAAGATCATCGCCGAGGCCCAGACCCACGCGAAGACTCTCGTCGAAGAGGCTGAAGAGAAGAGCCGTCAGACGCTGAACGCGCTCGAGGTCCAGAAGACGGAACTCGAGCAGAAGGTCGACTCGCTGCGCACCTTCGAGCGCGACTACCGCGGTCGCCTCAAGGCCTACATCGAGGGCCAGCTGCGCGAACTGGACGCGAAGGGTTCCTCCGCGCCGGACAAGGCGGAGAGCGCCTAACCTGCAACGAACACGATCGGCGGCCGGAACTACCGGCCGCCGATCGTGCGTTAAGCCACCGGGGCCGTGAGAGCCTCACGCCGCACGTACTCGAGACTGGAGCCAGCCACCGTGGAAGCAGCACCCCGCACGAAACCGCCGCGCCGACTCGCCCTGATGGGCGTCGTCTTCGCGGTGGCCCTCGGGCTAGACCAGCTCACCAAGTGGCTGGTGCAGTCGACGATGGAGCTTGGCGAAAAGATCCCCGTCATCGATCCGGTCCTCAGCTGGCACTACATCCTCAACCCGGGGGCCGCGTTTTCCATCGGGACGAACATCACATGGGTGTTCACGCTGTTTCAGGCGGCAGTCGTCATCTATATCGCAGTGATTGCCTCCCGCGTCCGTTACACCCCGTGGGCGCTCGCCCTCGGCGGGGTTGCCGGCGGCGCTGCCGGCAACCTGGTCGATCGGCTCTTTCGGGAGCCCTCGTTCGGGATGGGTCACGTCGTCGATTTCATCGCCGTGCCGAAGTTCGCGGTCTTCAACATCGCCGACTCCTTCGTGGTGTGCTCGATGATCGCCGCCTGTCTGTTGATCTTCCGCGGAGTGGACCTCGACGGCCGACGCCCGGACGCCGAAGAAGCGCAGTCGACCGGCGACGGGGTGGCCTAAGTGCCGGTGCTGGAGGTCGCTGAGTACGACGACGGGACCCGCGTGGATGCGTTCGTCGCCGACATGCTGGGGATCTCCCGCTCCCACGCAGCCCAGCTGTGCAAAGACGGGCATGTCCTCATCGGGGAGAAGAAAGCGGCGAAGTCGCGCCGGCTCGCGACGGGGGAGAGCGTGCACGTCACGGTTCCGGAGCGTCCGGACCCGTTGGAAGTGAGGGTTGAGGCCGTGGAAGCACTGAAAATCATTGCCGAGACCGACGACTACGTCGTCATCGACAAACCAGTCGGGGTCGCCGCGCACCCCTCGCCCGGATGGGTCGGTCCCACTGTCGTCGGTGCTCTGGCCGCCGAGGGATACCGGATCAGCACGTCCGGCGCAGCCGAGCGGCAGGGAATCGTCCACCGGCTCGACGTCGGCACGTCCGGCCTCATGGTCGTTGCCACGAGCGAGCGCGCCTACACGGCGCTCAAGCAGGCGTTCCGAGACCGGACGCCGAAGAAGGTCTACCATACGGTGGTCCAGGGGATCCCGGACCCGCTCAAGGGGACCATTGACGCGCCCATCGGCCGACACCCCGGCCACGACTGGAAGTTCGCCGTGATGGAGGATGGCCGCGACTCGATCACCCACTACGAGGTCCTTGAGGCCTTCGGTCGTGCATCCCTGACCGAGGTTCACCTCGAGACCGGCCGCACGCACCAGATCCGCGTGCACTTCTCGGCGCTGAAGCACCCGTGTGCCGGCGATTTGACCTACGGGGCGGACCCGAAGCTGGCCGCCAGACTCGGCCTGACCCGCCAATGGCTGCACGCCCATCGGCTGGGATTCCCGCACCCGGTCTCCGGCGAGTGGGTCGAATACGTCAGTGACTATCCCGCGGACCTGCAGGGCGCGCTCGAGCTTCTGCGCGACGGACTGCACTAAGGACTCCTGCACGGAACGACGGCGCTCGGTGCCGTTGGCGCGCCTGCTTTCCGGGCCCGGTGCGCAAACGTCGCCCACGGCTTTTAGAATGTTCTGGTGGCTAATCAAGACGGTTTCGTTCATCTGCACACGCACACCGAGTATTCGATGCTCGACGGGGCGGCGCGATTGCCCGAGCTCTTCAAGGAGACCGAGCGGCTGGGCATGGACGCCATCGCCACGACCGATCACGGCTACCTCTTCGGCGCCTTCGACTTCTGGAACAAAGCGACGAACGCCGGGATCAAGCCGATCATCGGCGTCGAGGCCTATGTCACCCCGGGCACCGAGCGGTACGACAAGACGCGTGTGAAGTGGCGCACTGAGGAAGCCCAGAAGGGCGACGACGTCTCCGGTGGCGGCCTCTACACGCACATGACGCTGCTCAGCTACAACAACAAGGGCATGCGCAACCTCTTCAAGGGCGGCTCCTTGGCGTCACTGGATTCGCCACTGGGCAAGTACCCCCGCTGGGACCGCGAGCTGCTCAACGAATACGCCGAGGGGCTTATCGCCACGACGGGCTGCCCGTCCGGGGAGGTGCAGACCCGACTGCGCCTCGGCCAGTACGAGGAGGCCAAGCGCGCCGCCGCCGAATTCCGCGAGATCTTCGGCGCGGAGAACTACTTCTGCGAGCTCATGGACCACGGCCTGCAGATCGAGCGCCGCGTGACCAAGGATCTGATGCGGCTGGCCAAGGAGCTCGACCTGCCACTGCTCGCGACCAACGACCTGCACTATACGCACGAGCACGATGCGAAGGCGCACGAGGCGCTGCTCGCCATCAACTCGGGTTCGACGCTTAATGAGCCGACCTACGATCAGGGCGGGTCCCGCTTCGCCTTCTCGGGATCGGGCTACTACGTCAAGAGCCCCCGTGAGATGCGGGAGCTCTTCAAGGAGCTGCCGGAGGCATGCGACAACACGCTGCGGATCGCCGAGCGGGTCGACGTATCCTTCGACATGGACGTGAACTACATGCCGAAGTTCCCCTGCCCACCGGGGGAGGACGAGACGAGCTGGGTCATCAAGGAGGTCGACAAGGGGCTGCACTATCGGTACCCGGACGGCATCCCCGAGGAGTCGCGCAAGCAGGCCGACTACGAGCTGGACATCATCATCAAGATGGGATTCCCGGGCTACTTCCTGGTCGTGGCCGACTTTATCAACTGGTCCAAGGACAACGGGATCCGGGTCGGGCCGGGCCGCGGCTCCGGCGCAGGCTCCATGGTCGCCTACGCGATGCGTATCACCGACCTGGACCCGCTGAAGCACGGCCTGATCTTCGAGCGCTTCCTCAACCCGGACCGTGTGTCCATGCCCGACTTCGACGTCGACTTCGATGATCGTCGCCGGTCCGAAGTCATCAAGTACGTGACCGAGAAGTACGGCGACGAGCGCGTCGCGATGATCGTCACCTACGGTTCAATCAAGACTAAGCAGGCGCTCAAGGACTCCTCGCGCGTCCTCGGCTACCCGTTCAGCATGGGTGAACAGCTGACCAAGGCGCTGCCGCCGGCCGTCATGGCGAAGGACATCCCGCTCAAGGACATCGAAGACCCGAAGGCGCAGCGCTATGCCGAAGCCAGCGACTTCCGCAACCTGATCGCCAACGACCCGGAGGCGGCCCGCGTCTTCGAGACCGCGAAGGGCCTCGAGGGCCTGAAGCGTCAGTGGGGAGTGCACGCCGCAGGCGTGATCATGAGTTCCGACCCCGTCATCGACGTCATCCCGATCATGCGCCGCCTCCAGGACGGCCAGGTCATCACGCAGTTCGACTACCCGACGTGCGAGGGCCTCGGCCTGATCAAGATGGACTTCCTCGGCCTGCGCAACCTCACGATCGTCTCCGATGCGATCGAGAACATCCAGGCGAACAAGGGCGAGACCCTCGACCTCGAGCGGCTGGAGACGGACGACCGCGCCTCCTACGAGCTGCTGGCCCGCGGCGACACGCTCGGCGTGTTCCAGCTCGACGGCGGGCCCATGCGCGCCCTGCTCCGCCTAATGCGGCCCGACAACTTCGAGGACATCTCCGCCGTCATCGCGCTGTATCGACCGGGCCCCATGGGCGCGAACTCGCACAACAACTACGCGCTGCGCAAGAACGGCCTGCAGGAGGTTACGCCCATCCACCCGGAGCTCGAGGAGCCGCTCAAGGAGATCCTCGACACGACCTACGGCCTGATCGTGTATCAGGAGCAGGTCATGGCCATCGCGCAGAAGGTTGCCGGCTACTCGCTCGGCCAGGCCGACATCCTGCGCCGCGCGATGGGCAAGAAGAAGAAATCGGAGCTCGACAAGCAGTACGAGGCTTTCCATCAGGGCATGATCGACGGCGGCTTCTCAGAGGCCGCGATCAAGTCGCTCTGGGACATCCTGCTGCCGTTCTCGGACTACGCGTTCAACAAGGCCCACTCGGCCGCGTACGGACTCGTCTCCTACTGGACCGCCTATCTCAAGGCCCACCACCCGGCTGAATACATGGCAGCACTGCTCACGTCCGTCGGCGACGACAAGGACAAACTCGCCATGTACCTCAACGAGTGCCGGCGCATGGGCATCACGGTGCTGCCGCCGGACGTCTCCGAGTCGGCGCTGAACTTCACGCCGGTCGGCAAGGACATCCGCTTCGGCATGGGTGCCATCCGCAACGTGGGCACCAACGTCGTCAACGCCATGGTCGAGGCCCGCGAGGAGAAGGGGCGCTTCGAGTCGTTCAGCGACTTCCTCCAGAAGGTCCCGGCGGTGGTCTGCAACAAGCGCACGATCGAGTCCCTGATCAAGGCCGGCGCGTTCGACGAGTTGGGGCACGCGCGCCGTGCGCTCGCGATGATCCACGAGGAGGCCGTCGACTCCGTCGTCGTGCTCAAGCGCAACGAGGCAGCCAACCAGTTCGATCTCTTCAGCGGGCTCGACGGCGACGCCGCGGGATCCAGTCTGACCGTCGAGATACCGGATCTGCCCGAGTGGGAGAAGAAGGACAAGCTTTCGTTCGAACGCGAGATGCTGGGGCTCTACGTCTCCGACCACCCGCTGCAGGGACTCGGCGGCGTGCTCGAGCAACATGCGGACATGCCCATCAACCACCTGCTTGGTGAGGATGGGCCCCATGACGGGCAGATGGTCAAGATCGCGGGCATGATCACGTCGCTGCAGCGGCGCATCGCGAAGTCGAGCGGCAACCCCTACGCGCGCTGCGAGGTGGAGGACATGTCGGGCTCCATCGAGGTCATGTTCTTCGGCCAGGCCTACGGACCGATCGCGTCCGTGCTCGCCGAGGACCTCATCGTCGTGATCAAGGGCCGCTTCCAGCGGCGCGACGACGGTGCGATCAGCATCTCCGCGCAGGAGATGACGATCCCGGAGATCAGCGAGGACGGGCTGGCCGGGCCCGTCGTGATCTCCATGCAGAGCCACAAGGCCACCGAGGAGGTCGTCTCGCGCCTCGGCAACGTGCTGCAGACGCACCCGGGCAACACTGAGGTGCGGGTCAAGCTCGCTGGCACGCGGACCGTGCAGCTCATGCGCCTCGGGCCGGATTTTCGGGTCAACCCCAATCCGGCGCTCTTCGGCGACCTCAAGGTCCTGCTCGGGCCCGCCTGCCTCGACGTCTAGTGCGAGGCGGGCCACGCGTCACACGCGGGCACGACGACGGCCGCGCCCCGGTTGCGCACGTAAACTTGCTCCCGTGACTGAGAATGCTTCGACCCCGGTGACCCTTTCCGATAGCGACGCCCCCGTCCGGACCATGGACCTGCGCGGGAGCGCCACGGGCCACGAGCTGACCCATGCCGAGCTGAAGGCTGTCATGCCGCGGCCCGAGCAGGACTCGGGCACGGCCACGGCCGCCGTCGAGGAGATCATCGCGCGCGTGCGCGCGGACGGGTTCTCCGCGCTGGCCCAGCTGGCGTCCCGGTTCGACGGCGTTGAGCAGAGCACGACCCTCGTCCCCGCGGCCGAGCTCGCTCGCGCCGCCGCGGCTCTCGACCCGGCGGTCCGGGCCGCACTCGACGAGTCAATCGCCCGCGCTCGCGACTTCGCCGCGGCGCAGCGGCCGCAAGACGCGTCGTCGACGTTCGGGAACGGGGCCGTGGTGACCCAGCGCTGGGAGCCCGTGCGGCGCGTGGGCCTGTACGTTCCGGGCGGGCTCGCCGTCTACCCGAGCTCCGTTGTCATGAATGCGGTTCCGGCCCTGGCCGCGGGCGTGGGCTCGCTGGCCCTGGCCTCGCCGCCCCAGCGCGAGTTCGGCGGGCTGCCGCACCCGACAATCCTCGCCGCCGCCCACCTGCTGGGCATCGAGGAGGTGCACGCCGTGGGCGGCGCGCAGGCCGTGGCCGCCTTCGCCTACGGCATCGAGGCCGCGGGCGACGCCGCCGCCATCGAACCGGTCGACGTCGTCACTGGGCCCGGAAACATCTTCGTCGCCACGGCCAAGCGCCTCGTCAAGGGCGTCGTCGGCATCGACGCCGAGGCCGGCCCCACGGAGATCGCGATTCTCGCGGACGAGACCGCGAACCCGGCCTTCGTCGCGGCGGACATGATCAGCCAAGCCGAGCACGATCCGAACGCGGCGGCCGTGCTCGTCACCGACTCCGAGCGTCTCGCGTCCGGGGTGCGCGCCGCGCTGGCCGAGCAGATCGCGACGACTAAGCACCACGAACGGGTCGCGACCGCGCTCGGCGGGCGGCAGTCGGCGATCGTCCTCGTCGACGACGTCGACGCCGGGCTGCGGGTGTGCAACGTGTACGCGGCCGAACACCTCGAGATCCACACGCGCGACGCGCAGGAGATCGCAGCGCGGGTGACCGCCGCCGGGGCCGTCTTCGTCGGACCGTACAGCCCCGTGAGCCTCGGCGACTACAGCGCCGGCTCCAATCACGTGCTGCCGACGAGCGGAACGGCCGCCTATGCCTCGGGACTGAACGTCGCGACGTTCATGAAGGCGATCCAGGTCATCGACTATTCGCAGGCCGCACTGGCGGAGGTCGCCGGGCACGTCGTCGCCCTCGCCCGGGCCGAGGATCTGCCGGCGCACGGGGACGCGGTCCTCGTCCGCGGCATGGGGGAGTAGCGGGGCGATCCGCAAGACGTGGGAATGACAGCTTTGTGATTACACTAGATCTAGTCGACCGGCGGGAATCCGCCCGTAGCGCGTGAGGAGGAACGGCACATGCACTGCCCGTACTGCCGCCATACCGACTCCCGCGTCGTCGACTCCCGCGTCGCCGACGACGGGTCCGCGATCAGGCGCCGCCGACAGTGCGGCGAATGCGGACGCCGATTCACGACCGTCGAAACCGCCAGCCTCTCCGTGATCAAACGTTCCGGCGTGGCTGAGCCGTTCAGCCGGTCCAAGGTCATCAGCGGCGTGCGCAAGGCCTGCCAGGGCCGTCCGGTCACGGACGACGATCTGGCGGTGCTGGCGCAGGAGGTCGAGGAGGCCGTCCGGCTCTCGGGCACCGCCGAAATCGACGCCCACCAAGTCGGCCTCGCCATCCTCGGGCCGCTGCAGAAGCTCGATCAGGTGGCGTTCCTTCGTTTCGCCAGCGTGTACCAGGGCTTCGAGTCCCTCGAGGACTTCGAGGCGTCTATTGCGAAGCTCCGCGCCGAGAGCCCGGACACTCCCACGGGTATCCAGCGGCCGCTGACGGCCGACTGAATCACAGGCTCCGCCGGCGGCGCAGGACCCGTTCGGCGGCACAAAAAATCCGGTGGTGGTCTCGGAGGGGAAGCCGAGACCGCCACCGGTTCTTTTTCGACCGGCCCGGGACCTACTTGACGAGCTTGAAGTGCAGCGCGGCCTGCAGACCGGCTCCGACGATGCCGGCGTTGTTCTTCAGTTTCGCCGTGACGATCGGCGTGCGCAGATTCAGCAGCGGCAGGTAGTCCTCGCTGCGCTTCGAGATTCCGCCGCCGACAATGAACAGTTTCGGCGAGAACAAGAACTCGACGTGGGAGAAATAGCGCTGCAGGCGCTGGGCGTATTCGTCCCAGGGCAGGTCCTCGCGCTCGCGCGCCGAGGCGGAAGCACGGGTCTCCGCGCCGTGTCCGTCCAGCTCGAGGTGGCCGAGCTCGAAGTTGGGGATCAGCTGCCCGTCGTAGAGCATCGCGGAACCGATGCCCGTGCCCAGGGTGATGGCCAGAACCGAGCCGGCGATGTTCTCACCGGCACCGTAACGTGCCTCGGCAAGACCTGCGGCGTCGGCGTCATTGATGACGTGCACGTCGCGGCCCAGGCGCTCCGTGAAGATGCGGTCGACGTCGGCATCGATCCACGAGTCGTCGATGTTGGCAGCCGAGCGCGCGACACCTTCGTCGATGATGGCGGGGAAGGCCGCGCCGATGGGCGTGTCCGCTGCGGGGGCCTCGTCGCGCTTCATCAGCTCCTCGACGATCTCGGCCAGCACCTCCGCGACGGCCTCGGGCGTCGACGGCTTCGGCGTCGGGATCCGGAACCGGTCGCCGATGAGTTTGCCCCGCTTCAGGTCGACGATGCCGCCCTTCATGCCGGTGCCGCCGATGTCGACGCCGATCGCCGTCGTCGGCTTGTCCTTCTTGCTGTCCTTGGCCATCTGTTTCCTCTGGTTGGTCCCGCCGCGACCGGCGGGAGTTCCTTGCGAGTGAAAATCCCCTACGGGACGGTCAGTACCTCGGCGCCCGACTCCGTGACGACGAGCGTGTGCTCGAACTGGGCGGTGCGCTTGCGGTCGCGGGTCACGGCTGTCCAGCCGTCCTCCCACATTTCCCACTCGGTCGTTCCGAGCGTGAGCATCGGTTCGATCGTGAACACCATGCCCGGCTCGATCTGCTGGTTGTACGCAGGGGCGGCGTCGTAGTGGGGGATGATGAGTCCGGTGTGGAACGCCTTGCCGACGCCGTGGCCGGTGAAGTCGCGGACGACGCCGTAACCGAAGCGTTTGGCGTACGAGGTGATCGTCCGTCCGATGACGTTGATCTCGCGTCCCGGTGCCACCGCCTTGATCGCGCGGCGCAGGGATTCCTCGGTCCGTTCCACGAGCAGTCGCGAGTCGTGGTCGACGTCGCCGGACAAGAACGTGCGGTTGGTGTCGCCGTGAACGCCGTCGACGAAGGCTGTGATGTCGACGTTGACGATGTCGCCGTCCTCGAGCCGAGTCGTATCCGGGATGCCGTGGCAGATGACCTCGTTGATCGACGTGCACGTGCTCTTCGGGAAGCCGCGGTACCCCAGGGTCGAGGGGTAGGCATGGTGATCGAGCAGGAATTCGTGCCCGATGCGGTCCAGTTCGTCGGTGGTGACGCCCGGGGCGACCGCACGGCCGACCGCCTCGAGGGCGCCGGCGGCGATCTTCGAGGCGTGACGGATCTTCTCGATCGTCTCGGCGTCGTAGACGTCGGAGCCTTCGTACTTGGCCGGCGCCGGCTTGCCGACGTACTCGGGTCGGCGGATCGACGTCGGAACGGTGCGGATCGGCGTGGGTGTGCCGGGGGTCAGCTGTCCTGTGGGAGCGGTGGAAATGGCCATGGTTCCGATCCTATCCATGCGACTCGCGCGCGGGCGAGTAACGTTGCGGTCAAGTTTGGTGGCGCGAGCACCATCGCAACGCGGAATACACAAGGGGAAGGACACCTGGCGAGCGGACTCACCGGTGGCTACCGGTTCGGCGTCGTGACCCACCAGTCGAAGGGTGGGACGCCGCCAGTGATGCAGCTTACATGAACTGCCGCTAGAACGAGTGCTCCGTGTCGGGAAATGCCCCCGAGGCGACATCTGCGCGGTAGGCGGTGACGGCGTTGTGCACCACGGAACGCAGGTCCGCATACTGCTTCACGAAGCGCGGCAGGCGGCCCCGGCGCAGGCCGAGCAGGTCCTGCCAGACGAGGACCTGGCCCGTCGTGGCGTTGCCGGCGCCGATGCCGATCGTCGGGACGGACAGCGCCTCGTCCACCCGGGCGGCGGCCTCCGCCGGCACCATCTCCATGAGCACGCAGAACGCGCCGGCGGCCTCGAGCGCCAGCGCGTCCTCGATGAGCGCCGCGGCGGCGTCGCCGCGGCCCTGGACCCGGTAGCCGCCGAGGGCGTGTTCGCTCTGCGGGGTGAACCCGATGTGACCGATGACGGGCACGCCCGCGGCGGTCAGCGCGCGCACGTGGTCGGCGAAATAGGCGCCGCCCTCCAGCTTCACGGCGTGCACGCCCGATTCCTTCATGAGGCGCACACCAGTCGTCACGGCCTGCTCGACGGAGGCCTCGTAGGAGCCGAACGGCAGGTCGACGACGACGAGCGCGCGCTTGGCGCCGGAAACGACGGACTTGGCGAAGACGATCATCTCGTCGAGGGTGATCGGCAACGTCGTGGCATGGCCCATGACGTTGTTTGCTGCGGAGTCGCCGACGAGCAGCGTCTCCACGCCGGCCTCGTCGAACACCTCGGCCATGAGCGTGTCGTACGCGGTCAGCATCGAGAACCTGCGCCCCTCCGCCTTGGCCTGGGCCAGGTGGTGGGTGCGGATCTTCGCCGGCGTCATCGCCGACGGGGTCTCATCGGCCTCCGCGGCGGAGTTGGCGTACGGTGCTTTCTGCTCAGAACTCATGGACCCAGCCTAATTCACGCGGCCGCGGCCGCTGCCGGAAGCGGCCTCCGACCCCCGGCTCAAGCTCGCCGTGGTACCCGTTGGCGGTGACGAAACGACCTTGTCATGTGTGCACGGCATACTGGAGGCCGACGAGTAGAGTGGCACTGACATGCCTTGCGGAGCGGGATGCTCCGACGAGGTCGGGCCACTGCCGAGCCCGTCGGGGAAATGCCAAGTAGGCCGACGTCGTGACGACGGCGTCGACGTGGAAGGAGACCCAAGTGGACCGTCAGCAGGAATTTGTGCTGAGGACGATTGAAGAGCGCGACGTCCGCTTCGTGCGGTTGTGGTTCACCGACGTCGTCGGCTCGCTGAAGTCCGTGGCGTTGGCTCCCGCCGAGGTCGAGGGGGCCTTCGAGGAGGGGCTCGGATTCGACGGATCGTCGATCGAGGGGCTCTCGCGCATCTACGAGTCCGACATGCTGCTCCAGCCGGACCCCTCCACGTTCCAGATCCTGCCCTGGCGCGGGCAGGTCGAACCGACGAGCCGCATGTTCTGCGACATCCTGACCCCTGACGGCACCCCGTCACCGGCAGATTCCCGCCAGGTGCTCAAGCGGCAGCTCGCGCAGGCCGCCGACATGGGCTTCACGTGCTACACGCACCCCGAGGTCGAGTTCTACCTGCTCGAATCGGATGAGCTCGACGCCGCCGGCAACCCCATCCCGGTCGATCACGGCGGTTACTTCGACCACGTGACCGGTGGCGTCGCCCAGGACTTCCGCCGCAAGGCCGTCACGATGCTCGAGGCCGTCGGCATCTCGGTGGAGTTCAGCCACCACGAGAATGGCCCCGGCCAGAACGAGATCGACCTGCGCTACGCCGACGCCCTGCAGACCGCGGACAACATCATGACGTTCCGAACGGTCATCAAGGAGGTGGCCCTGCAGCAGGGCATCTACGCGACGTTCATGCCCAAGCCGTTCTCCGAGCACGCCGGGTCCGGTATGCACACGCACTTCTCGCTCTTCGAGGGTGACACCAACGCGTTCTTCGAGGCCGGCCACGAATACCAGCTCTCGCAGACCGCGCGCCAGTTCATCGCCGGGATCCTTCATCACGCGCCGGAGTTCACCGCGATCACGAACCAGTTCGTGAACTCCTACAAGCGACTCTGGGGCGGCGGAGAGGCCCCGAGCCACCTGGCATGGGGTCACAACAACCGGTCCGCGCTGGTTCGCGTGCCCCTCTACAAGCCCAACAAGGGACAGTCCGCGCGCATCGAGTACCGTGGCATCGACTCCGCCGCGAACCCGTACCTGGCGTACTCGGTCCTGCTCGGCGCCGGCCTCAAGGGCATCCAGGAGGGCTACGAGCTGCCTGAGGCCGCTGAGGACGACGTCTGGAGCCTCTCCAACGCCGAACGCCGGGCCCTGGGGCACAACCCGCTGCCGGGCAGCCTGCACGACGCCATCCGCGTCATGGAGGATTCCGAACTCGTCGCCGAGGTCCTCGGGGAGCAGGTCTTCGACTCGTTCCTGCGCAACAAACGCGACGAGTGGTCCGCCTATCGCCAGAACGTCTCGCCGTTCGAGATCAACCGGTACCTCGGCATCCTCTAGCGTCGTGTTCACGACTCGCGACTTCATCACTGCCGGGTTCGACGACGTCGAGCGGGCCCGCAGGTTCCTCGAGGCCCCGGAGCTGGCCCCGTGTGATCCCGCGCACCTGCTGGAGGGGCTGTCGGCGGCCGCCGACCCGGATCAGGCGCTGCTGAGCCTGGTCCGGCTGGCCGAACGATCCCCGGAGGTGACCGGCTTCGTCGCCGACGCGCAGATCCGGCCGCGGCTCTTCCGCCTGCTGGGCGCGTCCGAGGCGCTGACGGAGTTCCTACTGCGCCATCCGGACCAGTTGTCGCTGCTGCGGCTCGACGATGCCGCCTGCGGTCAGCAATCGGCGGGGGATCTGCGCCGTCGTGCGCTGGAATCGGTCGGGGCCGAAGGGCCCGACGGACGGTGGGTGGCAGGGACGGCTGGGCCGGAGGGCGCGCAGGCATTGCGCGTGGCGTACCGGGCCGAGATCGTGAGGATTGCGCTGCGCGACCTCAACGCGGCGGATCCGCTCGCCGTCATGCCGTCGGTCGGCGCCGAGCTGGCGGACGCCGCAGCGGCGGCGATCGAGGCCGCGCTCGCGGTTGCGCGCGCTGACCTCGCGCAGCACTACGCTCCCGACGACATCGCCAAGGTGCGCCTGAGCGTCATCGGCATGGGCAAGTGCGGCGCGCGCGAACTGAACTACATCTCCGACGTGGACGTGATCTACGTGCATGAGGCGGAGGGGCTCGAGGAGTCGGTCGCCGCCGGGATCGCCGCTGCGCTGGCGAGCGCGATGTCCCAGATCGTCGGATCCTCCGGCATGGAGCCCGGCTTGTGGGAGGTCGACCCGAACTTGCGGCCGGAGGGCAAGGAAGGGGCCCTGTCGAGGACGTTGGACTCGCATATCACCTACTACCAGCGGTGGGCGCAGAGCTGGGAATTCCAGGCGCTGCTGAAGGCGCGCCACCTCGCCGGCGACGCCGAACTCGGCCGGGACTATGAGGCGGCCGTAGCGCCCATGATCTGGTCCTGTTCCGAACGCGACGGGTTCGTTGAGTCCGTCCAGGGAATGCGGCGGCGGGTAACCGAGAACATCCCCCAGCAGGAGGTGGCCCGGCAGATCAAGCTGGGACCCGGCGGGCTGCGCGACGTCGAGTTCACGGTGCAGCTGCTGCAGCTCGTGCACGGCCGTGCCGACACGAGCCTGCGGGTGCGGGATACGACCGGGGCGATCCGCGACCTGAGCGAGGCCGGCTACATCGGGCGGACCGACGCCATCGACTTCGACACCGCATATCGGTACCTGCGTGTTCTCGAGCACCGGATCCAGCTCGTGCACTTGCGCCGAACCCACCTGATGCCGACCAAGGACTCGGCGCGACGCGCGTTGGCACGCGCCGCCCAGCCGCCGTCCGCCGCGAAGCGGCACAGTGCTGAGCTCCTGATGGAGCGGTGGCAGCAGACGAAGCGCCAGGTCAAGTCGCTGCACGAACGCATCTTCTACCGCCCGCTGCTCGCGACGGCGGCGAACCTCAGCACCGATGAGGTCAGACTGAGCCCGGAGGCCGCGCAGGCGCGGCTCGCGGCGCTCGGTTACCTCGACCCGCAAGGGGCGATGCGCCACATCGAGGCCCTGACGGCCGGGGTGAGCCGCCGCGCATCCCTGCAGCGGCAGCTGCTGCCGATCCTGTTGGGCTGGATTGCCGAAGGCGCCAGCCCCGACGCCGGACTGCTGGGTTTCCGCCGGATCAGCGAGCGACTGGGGGAGAGCCACTGGTATCTGGGGCTGCTGCGCGACTCGAACGCGGCCGCTGAGCGGCTCTGCCGCATCCTCTCGTCGTCCCGCCTGCTCACGGACTGGTTGGAGGTCTCGTCGGAGTCGGTGGCGTGGCTCGGCAGCGACGACGAGCTCAAGCCGATGCCAGCCGAACAGCTGCTGCGCGAAAATGCGGCGAAACTGCGCAGGCACAACAACTCGGAGTCGGGGATGCGGCTCGTGCGCATCAACCGCCGCCGGGAGATGCTTCGCACCGCGCTGGCCGAGGGGGCCGGACTGATCGACGTCGAAGAGGTGGGCGCCTCTCTGTCCAATGCGGACGGCGCCTGCGTGCAGGCGGCGCTGACGGTCGCCCAGACGGAGGAGAGCGACCAGAACGAGCTGATCACCGACGTCGTCGTCATCGCGATGGGGCGCCAAGGCGGAATGGAGATCGGCTACGGTTCGGACGCGGACGTCATGTTCGTGCACCGGGCGCGCGACGGGGCCGACGGGCAGGCGGCCCAGGAGCAGGCCACGCGGATCGTGACCCGGATCAACCAGCTATTGACGGCGCCGCTCAAGCCCGCCGTGCCCGCCGAGATCAAGCTGACCGTCGACGCCGCGCTCCGGCCCGAGGGCAAGCAGGGCGCGCTCGTGCGCTCGCTCGAAGCCTATCGCGAGTACTACCGCAAGTGGGCGCTCGTGTGGGAGCGCCAAGCGCTGCTGCGCGCGCGGCCGATGGCCGGCGACGAGGCCCTCGCCGCGGAGTTCATGGAGGTCGTCGACCAGGTCCGCTACGGGACGGGACTGAGTGAGGACGACCGCAGGGAGGTCCGCCGGATCAAGGCCCGCGTCGAGGCCGAGCGGCTGCCGCGCGGCGCCGACCCCGCCTTGCACGTCAAGCTCGGCCGGGGCGGTCTCAGCGATGTCGAATGGCTCGTCCAGATCATCCAGATGGAACACGCGGGGGAGCATCCGGCACTGCAGACGCCGTCGACGCTGCCGGCGCTGCGGGCGATCGCAAACGCCGGCTTGCTGGAGCGCGAGGACGCGGAATTGCTCGACGCCGCGTGGAGGCTCGCGACCCGCGTCCGCAGCGCCACACTCATCGCCACCGGCCGGCCCGCTGACGTGTTGCCCCGCAGCTGGCAGGACCTCGAAGCGGTGGCACGCTGGTGCGGCTACGAGCAGGGCGGTGGCGGGCACCTCGAGGAGGACTACCGGAAGGCGACCCGGCTGGCGCGCCAGGTGTTCGAGCGAGAATTCTACGGGTTCCACTAGCCCCGCGTGTGGCACATGACACATCCGATATCTGAAGTGTGTTGTGAATTCGGTAGGGTGGAGACGTTATGCCCTCAGCCCACCGAATGTGGAAGGAACTGCGGCGGGCGAATGCTGAGAGTGAAGCCGGCCGCACCGAATTATGAGCACACCTGAATCGACACGAGACCTACTTCAAGCACTGCACAAGGTCACCAAGCGCAAGCAGCGCCCCCACGGCGAGCAGGGCCTCGACAAGATCATCTTCGGCGTCGCCGGCGTCCTGGCGCTCGCCTTCGTCGCCTGGGGGTTCGTCTCCCCGGAAGGACTCAGCGCCGTCGCCGGGGATCTACTGACCGGGACCATCAGCAACTTCGGCTGGCTTTTCGTCATCGCCGCCTCGTTCTTCCTGATCTTCGTGATCGTGGTCGCCGCGAGCAAGTTCGGCACGATCCGGCTCGGAAAGGACGACGAGGTACCGGAGTTCCGGACCTCCTCGTGGATCGCCATGATGTTCGCCTCCGGCATGGGCATCGGGCTGGTCTTCTACGGCGTGGCCGAGCCGCTCTGGTACTACATGGCGCCGCCGCCGCGGACCGTTGACGCCCAGACCTCCGAAGCCATGCTGACCGCAATGGGCACCACGATGTTCCACTGGGGCCTGTACCCGTGGGCCATGTACGCCATCGTCGGTCTCGGCCTGGCCTACGGCACCTTCCGTCTCGGCCGGCGGCAGCTGTTCTCCTCGATGTTCGTCCCGCTCTTCGGCCAGAAGGCCGTCGACGGGGTTGGTGGCAAGGTCATCAACATCCTCGCCATCCTCGCGACCCTCTTCGGGTCGGCCTGCTCGCTCGGTCTCGGAGCGATTCAGATCGGCGGCGGCATCCAATCGGTCGGCCTGATGGAATCCATCGGCACGACGACGTTGGTCGCCATCATCGCGGTCCTCACCGTCGGGTTCGTCGCGTCGGCGGCCTCCGGCATCGCCAAGGGCATCCAGGCGCTGTCCAACATCAACATGGTCCTGGCCATCCTGCTGGCCGTCCTCGTCTTCATCGGCGGCCCGACCCTGTTCATCCTGAACGTCCTGCCGAACGCGCTGGGCTCATTCATCGCCGACCTGCCGCACATGGCATCGCGGACGGCCGCATCCGGCGGGGCCGAGCTCGAGACGTGGATGTCGTCCTGGACGATCTTCTACTGGGCGTGGTGGGTCTCGTGGACGCCGTTCGTGGGCCTCTTCATCGCCCGTATTTCCCGCGGCCGCACGATCCGGCAGTTCGTCACCGGCGTCCTCTTCGTCCCGACCGTGATCTCGCTCATCTGGTTCTCCGTCATGGGCGGCGGCGCGATCGGCATCCAGCAGCGCGCCGAGGCCTCCGGCGGCGTCGTCGAACCCATCGTCAACCTGGTCGAGGGCGCGCCGGACCTCAACTTCGACACCGCGCTGTTCGACTTCATGCTGCACCTGCAGGTGCCCGGGTGGCTCTCAGTGACGATGATGATCGTCGCGGTGGTGCTGATCGGGATCTTCTTCGTCACGAGCGCCGACTCGGCCTCGATCGTCATGGGCACCCTCTCGGAGAACGGGTCCACAGAGCCGAGCCGCCGCATCGTCATCTTCTGGGGCGTGGCCGTGGGCGCTGTTGCGGCCGCGATGCTCCTGGCAGGTGGTGACGAACCCGCCGCGGCGCTCACCGGGCTCAAGAACATCACGATCGTCTCGTCCCTGCCGTTCCTGATCGTGATGCTGCTGCTCTGCGTCTCGCTCTGGAAGGACCTCTCGCAGGACGCGGTGGTCCTGCAGGGCCAGTTGGCCCGTCAGGTGCTCGCGGACACGGTCGCCACGGCCGTGGACAGGTACGACGGCGAGCCCTTCGAGATCCACACGATGGAGGCCGGCACGGACGAGCAGGAGACCGTTCCGGTCCCGGCGGATTCCGCGACCGAGGAGCGTGAGAACGCCTCCTCGTCCTGAGCCGGTACGACGGTGGGCCGGCACCCAACGAATGTGGGTGGCGGCCCGCCGTCGTCCTGCCGCCGCAGTCCGCACACGAAAGAGCCCGCACGTGCAGCCACCACTGAAGTGTTGGATGCTCGTGCGGGCTCTTTCGCGGACCGGAGTCCGATGCTGGCCGCCCCTGTGTCAGGGGCCGGGCGCTAGCAGCTGAAGTAGAGCTCGAACTCGTACGGGTTCGGGCGCAGCGAGAGCGGCTTGATCTCGTTCTCACGCTTGTAGTCGATCCAGGCGGTGATCAGGTCCTCGGTGAAGACATCGCCGGCGAGCAGGAACTCGTAGTCCTCCTCGAGCGCGACAAGCGCCTCCTCCAGCGAACCCGGAGCGATCTGGATGCCCGCGGCCTCCTCAGCAGGAAGCTCGTAGAGGTCCTTGTCGATCGGCGCGGCCGGCTCGATGCGGTTCTTGATGCCGTCGAGGCCTGCCATCAGCTGGACGGCGAAGGCCAGGTACGGGTTCGACGAGGGGTCCGGAGCGCGGAACTCGATGCGCTTGGCCTTCGGGTTCGAGCCCGTGATCGGGATGCGGATGCCTGCGGAGCGGTTGCCCTGCGAGTACACCATGTTGACTGGTGCTTCGAAGCCCTTGACCAGGCGCTTGTAGGAGTTCACCGTCGGGTTGGTGAAGGCCAGGACGGCCGAGGCGTGCTTGAGCAGGCCGCCGATGTACCAGCGGGCCAGGTCCGAGAGACCGGCGTAGCCCTTCTCGTCGTAGAACAGCGGGTCGCCGTTGGACCACAGCGACTGGTGGCAGTGCATGCCCGAGCCGTTCTCGTTGAAGATCGGCTTCGGCATGAACGTGGCGGTCTTGCCGAAGGCGTCGGCGACGTTCTTGACGATGTACTTGAACTTCAGGATGTCGTCAGCCGCGTGCGTGAGCGTGTTGAAGCGGTAGTTGATCTCGGCCTGGCCGGCACCGCCCACTTCGTGGTGGCTGCGCTCGACCTCGAGGCCCGCCGCGTCCAGCTCGACGCAGATGGCGTCGCGGAGGTCGGCCTGCTTGTCGATCGGGGCGACGGGGAAGTAGCCGCCCTTGAACGGCGTCTTGTGGCCTAGGTTTCCGCCGGCCTCGGCGCGGCCCGTGTTCCAAGCGGCCTCGTCCGAGTCAACCTTGTAGAAGGAGCCCTGCGGGGAGGACTCGTACTGGACGTTCTCGAAGATGAAGAACTCGGCCTCGGGGGCGAAGAATGCCGTGTCGGCGATGCCGGTCGACGCGAGGTAGGCCTCGGCGCGCTCGGCCACGCCGCGCGGGTCGCGGTGGTATGGCTCACCGGAGCGCGGGTTGATGATGGAGAAGTTCATCGCGAGCGTCTTCTCGACGCGGAAGGGATCGATGAACGCGGTGGTCACGTCCGGGATCAGCTGCATGTCGGATTCGGCGATGCCCTGGAAGCCGCGGATGGAGGAGCCGTCGAACAGCTGGCCGTTGACGAAGAAGTCGGCGTCAACCGTCTTGGCCGGGACGTTGAAGTGCTGCTGCACACCCGGCAGGTCGGTGAATCGAATGTCGACGAACTTCACGTCTTCGTCGGCAATGTACTTGAGGACTTCGTCCGGATTCTTGAACATCTAGAACTGCTCCTTGGTGTGCTTTCAGCGTGGGCAAGCGGGGCCCGACGTCTCGGACGTTTTGTCCCCGAGATTAGTAGCAACCCTAACTATTCGTCGTTACTCGTTGGTGACGCAACTGTTTCCGGGGTGTTACGTGAGTCGCGATCGGCGGCGATTTCGGGGCGCGATCCTGGGGTTCTCATCCGGCCGCGATAGCCTAGAACCGTGGATAGAAGAGACTTTGGATCGTGGCTCGAAGGGCCCCCGCAGCTGCACGACGACGAATGGCCCGGCAAGAGGCTCGGGCGTCCGGAATCTGGACCGGGCAGTATCGCGAGGATCGGCCCCCGACTAGTAGCGATCTGCATCGACTGGGGCCTGTCGATGCTGGTCTCGTTCATCTTCTTCGACGGCGACGCGTTCGCCAATCTCGCGATTTTCGCCGCGTCGACGCTGCTCTTCGTCAGCGTCACGGGCCATTCGGTGGGTCATCGTGTGATGGGGATGCAGGTCCAGCGGCTCGATGGTTCGGCCGTCCGCCCGCTCGATGGCGTGATCCGGACCCTGCTCGTCTGCCTCGTCGTCCCCGCCTTCGTTTCGGACAAGAACCAGCGCGGATGGCACGACCGAGTGCGCGGCACCATTCTGGTGCGGACGCGGTAGGACAGAGACCGGCCAACGCCAAAAGGGGACCTTCCGCCAGTGCGGAAGGTCCCCTTTTTTTCGGCCGGGCCGAGGGCGTTACCGGCCGCGTGTGGCGCGGCGGTCCGGCCGAGCGCGCATCGGGTCGATTCCCTTCGGCACGGGCAGCTTTCCGGTGCCGAGAGCGTTCAGGCGGCGGTCGATCGTGTGGACCTCGGTCTTGTTGAGCTTCTTGGGGAGCTTCTTCATCTTCTTGGCGACGTCGCCGAGCTTCGTCTGCCCCTCGCCGGAACCGGCGTTGATCACGTGGATCGGCACATCGGGCAGCACCCGCGACATGCGCCGACGCTCGGCGTCGACCAGCGTCTTGACTCGGCCCGTGGGGCCTTCCGTCACGAGGACGACGCCGGCCCGCCCGATGGCCATGAACACGAGGTCCTGGGTCCGTGGGCTCACGGCGATCGGCTCTTCCTTGATGTTCCAGCCGCGCTTGAGGACGCTCATCGCGGCGCCGGCGGCGCCCTGCCTTCCCTCGATCTGGGCGAAGGCTGCCGTTTCGGCCTTGCGGGAGAGCACGATCATCGCCAGCAGCAGGCCGATCGGGATCGAGATCAGGAGGAGGGTGACCCAGTTGTTGACGAGCAGGCCGATCACGAGGCCCACGGCGACGACGCCGAGGAACACGAGGGCCATCCACCAGACGACGCTCGGGTCGTGGCGGCGAGTCATCTTGAACACCTGAGCGATCTGCTTCAGGCGCCCGGGCTCCTTGTTTGCTTTCTCTTCTTTGGGCTTGCGTTTGAAGAGGCCGCGCTTCTGCGGCTCCTGTGCGGATGCGCTGTTAGAGGTGTTGGCCATAATGGCTTAATTCTACGTGATCTCCCGGCCCTTCTTTTTCATCGCTTCGCGCCAGAGCGTTCCGGCACGATACGACGAACGCACGAGCGGACCGCTCATGACGCCGAGGAAGCCGATCTCTTCCGCCTCCTGCTTCAACTCCACGAACTCTTCGGGTTTGACCCAGCGGTCGACCGGCAGGTGACGCTTGCTCGGTCGCAGGTACTGGGTGATCGTGATCAAGTCGCAACCGGCGTCGTAGTGGTCCTGCAGTGCCTGCGAGACCTCCTCGCGCGTCTCGCCCATGCCCAGGATCAGGTTGCCCTTGGTGATCATGCCGCGGTTGCGTCCGTGGGTGAGGACGCCGAGTGACCGGTCGTAGCGGAACGCGGGGCGGATGCGCTTGAAGATGCGCGGGACGGTCTCGACGTTGTGGGCGAAGACCTCCGGGGCCGCGTCGCAGATGGCATCGAGGTGGTCCGGGTTCCCGGAGAAGTCGGGGATGAGCAGTTCGACGCCGGTCTCCGGGTTCATCCGATGGATCTGGCGGACGGTCTCGGCGTACAGCCAGGTGCCTTCGTCTTCGAGGTCATCACGTGCGACGCCGGTGACGGTCGCGTAGCGCAGCTCCATCTTCTTCACGCTCATGGCGACCTTGAAGGGTTCGGCGCGGTCGACAGGATCGGGCTTGCCCGTGTCGATCTGGCAGAAGTCGCAGCGGCGGGTGCATGCGGAACCGCCGATGAGGAACGTCGCCTCGCGGTCCTCCCAGCATTCGAAGATGTTCGGGCAGCCGGCCTCCTGGCAGACGGTGTGCAGTCCCTCGGACTTGACGAGCTTCTTCAGCTCCACGTACTCCGGGCCGATGTTGACCTTCGCCTTGATCCAGTCGGGCTTCCGCTCCACGGGGGTCGACGCGTTGCGCTGCTCGATGCGAAGAAGGCGACGGCCTTCGGGGGCCAAGGTCATGCGGTTACTCCCTGGGTGGTGGGTTCGGTGGGGGTGGCCTCGTCGGCCGGTGTCGGAGCCAGGGCCGCGGGTAGCAGCCGCTCGAATTCTTCCTCGACGCGGACGACGACGTCGCTTGGCTTGACCTCGCGTCCGGCCTCAGCGCTGATGGTTGTCACGGAGGCGTCGGCGATGCCGCACGGGATGATCTGACCGTAAGCGGCGAGTGAGTTGGAGCAGTTCAGCGCAAAGCCGTGCAGGGTGACGCCCTTGAGCACGCGGATGCCGATGGCGGCGATCTTGCGGTCCTGGGCGCCGTCGGTGCCGAGGACCCACACGCCTGCGCGCCCCTCGACGCGGGTGGCCACAATGCCGTAGTCCGCGACGACGTTGATTAACACCTCTTCGAGTCGCCACACGTAGTCCTTGACGGCGCCCCTGCTCGCGAGCTTGACGATGGGGTAGGCAACGAGCTGGCCCGGCCCGTGCCAGGTGATCTTGCCGCCACGGTCGACGTCGACGACGGGTGTTCCGTCTCGGGGGCGGTCGATCTCTTCGGTGCGCTTGCCTGCGGTGTAGACCGAGGCGTGTTCCAGCAGCAGGACCTCGGGGGGACGTTCGTCGGCCAGGACTCCGGAGTGGATGGTTCGTTGAAGCTCCCAGCATTCGCTGTAGTCAACGAAATCTGGCTCGAGGCCGAGTCGTCGAAAGGTCAGTGACATGTGCGACAGCGTACGCCGACGGCAGGGCCGGATGCCACTTAGGTAACGCCGAGGCCTGTGGATAACTTCGGAACGGGGCAAAAACCGGATAGAACTGATGTATGGCGAGAAACGAGCAGACTCAGTCCACGACGGCGGAGGCGACCGGTAGCGTCGGCAGCATGCGAGAAGACTCCGAGAACGCCAACGTCTCCGAGGCTCTGCGCGGCGGCGAAAGCGTCGAGATCCTGCGGGCGGTCGGCGCGGGCGCGACCGGTACCGTCTATGAGGTCCGCCGCGTGGGGAAGGCCGGCACCTTTGCCCTGAAGGTTCTGGCGGATACGGAGAACGGGCTCCAGCTCCGTCGGCGCGAGGCCGAGGCCTTGCAGGCACTGCGCCATGATCACCTCGTCGAACTACACGGGTGGGCCACGTCGAAGTCGGGCCCGGGGCTACTGATGGAATTCCTGCCGCAGGGTTCAGCCGAGCAGCTGATCGCGCGCCACGGCCCCGTCGCCCCGGGGGAGGCGGTGACGCTCGTCGCGCCGATCGCGTCCGCTCTCGCCTACCTGCACGAGCAGGGCGCCGCGCATGGCGACGTGGGTCCGAGCAACGTCCTTTTCACGGCCGAGGGCCGGCCGAAACTCTCCGACCTTGGCGTCGCGTCCCTCCTGGGTCGACGCGGACGCATGGCCCAGCAGGCGGGATTCTCGGCGCCGGAACTCGAGACGGAGAGCAGCGGAGGCGATGAGCGACCGGCCGACGTGTACGCCCTCGGCGCGCTCACCTGGTTCGCCTTGACGGGCACCGCCCCCGGCACCGGGTCGGCGCGGAGCCCGCTGCAGGGTCTGCCGGCGGAGGCAGCGGAACTGCTCGAGCGCTCGCTGGAATCGGATCCGGACCGGCGTCCGAGCGCGGAAGAGTTCTGGGTCGGCATCTTCGCCGCCGGCGAGCCCCAACCGCTAGATTTGAGCGGCCCCGCGCAGCGCTCCGACGTGCCGCGGGACGACGCCCCCGTCTCCGCTCCGGCGCCCGCGGCGCCGACGCAACCGGCCCGTCGCCGGCCCGCCCGGCGTCGCCCGGCGGGAGCCTCCGCACGCCCCGCCCGACTGGCGCGCCACTGGCGGTCGGCCGCGGTGGCGGGCGCCGTCGTCGTACTCGCGGCTGGCGGCCTGATCTGGGCGGTCGCCAGCGGCGTCCTGACCACCCAGGACGGCCCAGTGGCGGGGGAGAGCCCCGCCCCGACGGCCGCGAGCAGCGAGACCGACGCGCCGGCGGAGGACGCCCCGGACGGGACGAGCGAGGTCGTGCAGGCGCTAGCGGAACAGCGAAGCAAAGCGTTGACCACGCGGAATCCGGAACTTCTGGACGAGGTCTACACCTCTCCGGAAGCGGCTGCGAGCGACCTGAAGGTCATCGACGACCTCGTCGCCCAGGGTCACCGCTACGACGAGCTGTCCATCACCATGAGCGACGTCGAGGTCCTCGAGGAGGGCGCCGACTCACAGCGCGTGCGGGTGACGAGCCGCATCCTGCCGTACGCGGTCCTCGATGCCTCCGGTGACCGGGTCGAGACCTTCCCCGACGCGGAGGAGCAGGTGCTCGAGCTCGAGCTGGCGGAGACGGACGAAGGATGGCGGATCGGCTCGATTGAATCAGCCGAGGGTCGGTAGCGGCACACGAAAAAGCGGCCGCCCCGTGGGGCGGCCGCTGTTGCGTCCGGAGCCGACCGGAAACGTCAGGGACTTAGGACCAGAAGACGGCCAAAGCGACGTTGATGAGTGAGAACCCGCCGACCGTATGGGCGATGCCCTTCGGGACGTCCTCGCCCTTCTTCATCTTCTTGCGGCCAATGATGGCCGCGACCAGGACAGCGAGGAGCAGGACCAGCTTGACGCCGATCTTGGCGTGGTTCACGGGATCCTCGCCCATCTCCGCGAGGACGGTCAGTCCGAGGCCGGTGACCAACTGGACCCAGGCGCCGATGAACTGCCACGTGCCGACGGTGGGCGTCTTGAACGCCGCGAGCCAGCCGCCGACGAGAGCGGCGGCGCCGAGGATGTGAAAGAAGACCAGGAGAGTGTGCAGGAAGTCCATGCCTCCTAGTCTAGGCCACTTCGACGCCGTGTCGAAAAGCGCTGGGGGCGCGCAAGCGCCAACGCCGGTGGGCGGCCACTCGTGATGAGTGACCGCCCACCGGCGTCAAGTGCGGACGACCTCTAGAGGCCGAGATCGCCCTGGAAGGCGCCACCTTCGAGGCGGGCCTTGAGCGTCTGCAGGAAGCGTCCTGCGTCAGCCCCGTCGACCAGACGGTGATCGTAGGTCAGCGACAGGTACATCATGTGGCGGATGGCGATCGTGTCGTCGCCCTCGTCGTTCGTGACGACGACGGGACGCTTGACGATGGCGCCCGTTCCAAGGATGGCGACCTGCGGCTGGTTGATGATCGGGGTGTCGAACAGGGCGCCCACGGAGCCGATGTTCGTGATCGAGAACGTCCCGCCGGAGAGCTCGTTCGGTCCGATCTTGCCGTCGCGGGTACGCCCGGCGACATCGGCGATCTTGCTCGCCAGGCCGGCGAGATTCAGGTCGCCAGCGTCCTGGACGACCGGGACCAACAGGCCCTTCTCGGTGTCGACGGCAAACGCCAGGTGCTCAGCACCGTGGTACGTGATCTCCTGCTTCTCTTCGTCGTATTCGGCGTTGAGCGTCGGGTGCTGCTTGAGCGCCTCAGCCACTGCCTTCGCGATGAAGGGGAGGTAGGTCAGGTTGGTTCCGTTGACGGCCTTGAAGTTGGCCTTAGCGGACGCGCGCAGCTTGGCGACGCGAGTCATGTCGACTTCCTGGACCTGCGTCAGCTGGGTCGAAACGTCGAGCGACTCGCGCATGCGGCGGGCGATGACCTGACGGATGCGCGGGGCCTTGGCCGTCGTGCCGCGCAACGAGGACGCCTCGACCTTCGGCGCAGCCGGCGCAGAGGGAGCCGGGGCGGCGGCGGGCGCAGCGGCCGGGGCGGCGGATGCCTTGGCCGAGATGGCCTCCTCGACGTCCTGCTTCCGGATGCGGCCACCGACACCAGTGCCCTTGATCGAGTTCAGATCGATGTCGTTCTTGTTGGCCAGACGGCGGACCAGCGGCGTCACGTAGCCGTCATTGGCCGACTCCGGAGCAGCGGGAGCCTCCGGCGTCGAAGCAGCGGCAGGAGTCTCGGCCTTCGGTGCGGGCGCGGCCGGGGCCTCTTCCTTCTCCTGGGCCGGCTCTTCTTCGGCCGCTGGCTCTTCTGACTTCGGGGCCTCCGGGGTGGATGCGGCACCGGAACCGATCAGTGCCAGGACGGCGCCGACCTCGGCCGTGTCGTCCTCGGCGACGCGAGTCTCAAGCAGCGTGCCGGCCACGGGAGACGGGATCTCGGTGTCGACCTTGTCGGTCGAGACCTCGAGCAACGGTTCGTCGACCGCGACCTCGTCGCCGACTTCCTTGAGCCAACGCGTCACGGTGCCCTCGGTCACCGATTCGCCGAGGGCGGGAAGGGTGACCTCGGTGGCGTCGTCGGACGCTGCCGGTGCGGACTCTGCGGCCGGAGCCTCGTCAGCGGGAGCCTCCTCCTCAGCGGGGGCCTCGTCGGCCGCGGGGGCTTCCGCCTCGCCGGAGTCGGCGCCGGAGCCGTCGCCGATGCGCACGAGCGGGGAACCGACTTCGGCTTCCTCGTCTTCGCCGACGAGGATCTCTTCGATGACGCCGGCGACCGGCGACGGAATCTCGGTGTCGACTTTGTCAGTCGACACCTCCACCAGCGGCTCGTCGACCTCAACGCGGTCGCCGACGGCCTTGAGCCAGCGGGTAACGGTACCTTCGGTGACACTTTCACCGAGGGCGGGCAAGTTCACGGTTTCAGACATTTCGTCCCCGTCCTCCTATGGACTTGGTTCTCAATCACGGCCTACGGCGCGGTGGCAGCGGCCTCGAACGACTATTTGCGAGCTTAGTGCAACCGTCGACCAACCAGCCCCTGCGACCGCCGAGATGACGATCGCAGGGGACAGTGGTGCGGAGCACCCACGGTCATCAACCGTGGAGCGGCTTGCCGGCGAGGGCCAGTGCGGCCTCGCCGATCGACTCGTTCTGGGTGGGGTGTGCGTGGATGAGCGGCGCGAGGTCCTCCGGGTAGGCCTCCCAGTTGACGATGAGCTGCGACTCGCCGATCTGCTCCCCGATGCGTCCGCCGATGCCGTGCACGCCGATGATGGGGCCGTCCTTGACGCGGACGAGCTTGATGATGCCGCTCGTGCCGAGGATCGAGGACTTGCCGTTGCCGGCCAGGTTGTATTCCTGCGTCTCGATGGCGTCCTTGCCGTACTTCTCAGCAGCCTTCGGCTCCGAGTAGCCGACCGACATGATCTCCGGCTCGCAGAAGGTGACCTTCGGGATGTTGACGTCTTCGACGACGACCGGGTTGAGGCCGGCGATTTCTTCAGCCACGAAGATGCCGTGCTGGTAGCCGCGGTGCGCGAGCTGCACACCCGGGACGATGTCGCCGATGGCGTAGATGTTGCCGACGCCGGTGTGCAGGCGCTCGTTGGCCAGAACGAATCCGCGGTCCATCGGGACGCCCTGGTCCTCGAAGCCGAGGCCCTCGGTGACGGGGCCGCGGCCGACGGCGACGAGCACGATATCGGCTTCGAACGTCTTGCCGTCGGCCAGCGTGACCTTGGCGCCGTCGTCGTTCTGCTCGACCTTCTCGAAGAAGGTGCCCGTGTTGAACTTGATGCCGCGCTTCTTGAACGCGCGCTCGAGGTTCTTGATGATGGCCGGGTCCTCGTTCGGCACGAGGCTCGGCAGGCCTTCGATGATGGTCACGTCGACGCCGAAGGACTTCCAGACGGAGGCGAACTCGACGCCGATGACGCCGCCGCCGAGGACGATGGCGGACTCCGGAATCGAGTCCATGTTCAGGGCCTCGGTCGAGGTCAGGACGCGGCCGCTGATCTCGATGCCCATGGTCTTGGCCGTGGAACCGGACGCGAGGATGATGTTCTTGCCCTTGTACTGGACGCCATCCACATCGATGGTGTCCTGGCCGACGAGACGGCCGGAGCCCTCGATGACCGTGACCTTCTTCATCTTGAGCAGGCCGGAGAGGCCCTTGAACTTGCCGGCGACGACGCCGTCCTTGTAATCGCGCACCTTGGCCATGTCGATGGACTCGAGCGCGGTATTGATGCCGTACTTGGCGCCCTCGCGTGCGTTCTCGGCCAGCTCGGCCGAGTGCAGGTACGCCTTGGTGGGGATGCAGCCGGTGTGCAGGCACGTACCGCCCACCTTGGCCTTCTCGATCAGTCCGACGGTCATGCCGAGCTGCACGGAGCGCAGCGCGGCCGAGTAGCCGGCGCTGCCGCCGCCGAGAATCAGGACGTCAAATTCTTGCGTTGTTGCCGTATCGGCCACGTGAACGCTCCCTCGCGATGTGATGGTCTCCCGAGGATTCGGGAATTGCTATGGGGAAACCGGCGGTGACGGTCGTCGCCACTGGTCCTTGTGGTGTTCTGTCATGAAGTACCTTAGCCGGATTACACCCTGGGTGACATCCAGGCAAGACACACGAGAAGCCCGTCACGTCGTAAATCAATGCGCCGTGACGGGCTTCTTACGCTGAATCACTTCCTATGTGAGTTTCCGCGCGCCCTGGTGTGATCCGGTCGGCCCGGTCAGACCGCCAGGGACTCGGCGTAGGAGACCAAGGTGCGCACCATGGTCCCGGTGCCGTTCTTCGGCGTGTAGCCGAAGGCCCCGGAGTCGTTGAACGATGGCCCGGCGATGTCGATGTGGGCCCACGGGATCCGCTGGCCGTCGACTTCGCCGACGAACTCCTGTAGGAAGACGGCGGCGGTCATCATGCCGCCGAACCGCTCGCCGATGTTGGCGAGGTCAGCGACCTCGGAGGCGATCGACGGCCGCAGCTCCTCCGGCAGCGGCATCGGCCAGGCGGTCTCGCCGGCGGCGTCCGCCGCATCCTTGAGGGCGTCGCGGACCTCGTCGTCACCCATCAGGCCCGTGGTGCGGCGGCCCAAGGCCACCATCTGGGCGCCGGTCAGGGTCGCGATGTCGAGGACGACGTCGGGCTTCTCCAGGCTGGCGGCGGCGAGGCCGTCGCCCATGACCAGGCGGCCCTCGGCGTCGGTGTTGAGGATCTCGACGGTCTTGCCGTTGAACATCGTCACGACGTCGCCGGGGCGGGTCGCCGAGCCGGAGGGCATGTTCTCCGCGAGGCACAGCCACACGGTGACCTTGACGGGCAGCCCGAGTTCGGCCACGGCGAGCACCGTCTGCAGGGCGGTCGCGGCCCCGGCCATGTCGGATTTCATGTGGTGCATGTTGGCCGCCGGCTTGATCGAGATGCCGCCGGTGTCGAAGGTGATCCCCTTGCCGACGATGGCGAGGTGCTTCTTCGGTTTCGACGGCGAGTACTCGACCTTGACCAGGCGCGGCGGCCGATCGGAGCCGCGGCCGACGCCCATCATGCCGCCGTAGCCGTCCTTCTCGAGGCGCTTCTCATCGAGCACGGTGACCTTCAGGCGGTGGGCCTTGCCGCCGTCGTACGCCACCTGGGCGAACGTCTCCGGGTAGAGGAGGTTCGAGGATGTGTTGACGAGGTCGCGCACAGCGCGCACCGCGCGTCCGACGATGGCGGCCCGTTTGAAAGCGGCCGGCAGCTCGGCCTCCACCGCCGCGTCGGTGGCGACGATGCCCTCGGAGAGCACGGATTCCTCCGGTTTCGACGAGCGCAGGGTCTCGAAGCGGTAGGCGCCGAGGGCGATGCCCTCCGCGACGGCCGCTGCCGAGACGAGGTCCACTGCCGGAAGGGCGAACAGGATCTTCTCGAGGCCCGTTACCTGCCGGGCGACCGAGCCCGCCGCGCGGCGCAGGGTCTCGGCATCGACGGAAGCGTCGGCGACCTTGCCGAGGCCCACGGCGATGACGACGTCGGCCTTCGTCCCGTCGCCCGCTGGCAGGCGCACGATCTCGTCGGCCTTGCCGGTCGCGCCGGCGAGTCGGAGCGCGCGCTCGAGTTCGGCGGTCTCTGCCTTCGGCAGCGGCGAGGCGACGAGGCGCGGGGCCTCCTTGGCGGAGTCTGCGGCGGCCGCCAGGCCCACTACCAGGGCATCGGCGGAGACGCGTTTGATGTCGGTTGAAACGGCCGTTAGTTTCAGGTCGCTGCTAGTGATCACGAAAACTGAAATCCTTAATGTCCGGCGCGGGCCCATCCGCTGCTGGACGGTCATCGGACCGCGATCGAGGGCGATCCGAAACTATTTAATGGGTCCTTTGCATCGTAACGCCTGCCACACCGGGCTCGGCGCTGACCCGCTAAAATAGAGGGGCTGTTTCGCCGCTGGGCGAAATCGGGCGTCGGCGCGGACGGGGAACAAACCACCGCCGGCGCTGGTTGACGTACGTGGGACCGTCCGGACCCGCCGAGTGCTGCGAGAGGAGAAAACTTGCTGGATCCATTGTCGCTGATCCGTCTGAACGACGAGGTGGTCGACGACGCGTCCCTGCAGGGGCGGGACCTCATCATCGCCCTCGATGGCCACGCCGATGCCGGCCACGTGTTGCGGCAGGTGCGCGGCACGCTCCTCGACGAGCTCGATGCCCGGCTCGTCGCGACCTTCGACGCGGACCAACTCATCAACTATCGCGAGCGCCGCCCGCAGATCACGTTCCTCGGGGACCACTTCACGGCCTACCAACGACCGCGGATCGAGCTCTACGCGCTCACCGACGGTCTGGGCACCCCTTTCCTGCTGCTGACCGGGCCGGAACCCGACCTCCAGTGGGACCGGTTCGCGGCCGCCGTCGTGCGGTTGTCGATGGCGCTGAACGTGCGACTGGCCGCGTCCTTCAACGGTGTGCCGATGCCCGTGCCCCACACCCGCCGACTCGGGGTCACGGTCTACGGGAACCGGCCCGACCTGGCGGAAGGAGTCACGACGTGGAATCCGACCGCCGAGGTGCCCGCGTCGGCGGCGCACCTGATCGAGCTCGAGCTGGCACAGCGCGGACGTGACGTCGTCGGCTTCACTCTGCACGTGCCGCACTACCTCGGCGATGCCGAGTATCCACAGGTCGCGGTCGCGGCGCTCGAGCATCTGGGGGCCGCCATGGGGCTCGGCCTGCCGACGGACCGGCTGCGGGAAGCCGGACGAAACGTCGGGGAACAGATCGAGTCCCAGGTGGCCGGGTCACCCGAGATCCAGCGGATGGTTTCGAAGTTCGAGCAGCGCTTCGACGAGCACGTCCCACAGCAGGAGCGCCGCTCGCTGCTGCTCGGTGCTGACGAGCAACTGCCCGACGGCGACGACTTGGGTCACGCGATCGAGGCCTACCTGTCGGGGCGGCGCGCCGAAGACGACTGACGCGCTGATCACCGGCCGTCCACAGCGGCAAGGTCCGGCGAAGGTTTCCACAGTTGGGGTTCGGGGGCTGTGGGGCAGGGCCTGCGCTCGGCAGGGTTTTGGTATGACAAGACACCCTGCATCTCCGGAACCCACCACCGATCGCCTGTCCGTCTCGGACTCGCCTAATGTCCTCGCGCTGGTCCCGCACCTTCTCGGCTTCGAACCGGAGCGCTCCGTCGCCCTCCTGCTGCTCTCGGGTCGGCGCCTCGTGGCGACCCTGCGGGTCGACCTGCCACGGCCCCAGCGGGACGGCACGACGTCGGAAGCGGAGTGCCTCGATTTCTCGGCCCGGGTCGGGCGCCTGCTCGATCCGCTTGCGGACGTCGACGGCGCCCTCCTCGTCGCCTACGGCGAGTCCCCGCCCGGAAAGGATCTGCCGCATTCAGATGTACTTGAGCACCTCGGAGTCTCTCTCGCCCTGACGGGGGTTACTGTCGCCGGGGCCTGGTACGTCGGGGGATCGCGCTGGTTGCACTATGCCTGCCCGCGCCCGTCCTGCTGTCCCGCCGCCGGACACTCGGTTGACGCGCTGCTCGGGACCGAAGCCAACGCGGAGATGACGTTTCGCGGCAGCGCGCCCAAAGTCGGGGTCTGGGACGGGACGAATACGCGGGTGTGGCCCGGCCTGGACGTCGTCCGGCGGGGTGTCCGCGAGTACCTCGACGGCAGCCGTTCGCGCTACACGTTGCGCCAGCTGCTCGGTCGCTGGGAGCTGCTGCTGCAGATGCCCGCAACGGAGGCCGTCGCCGGGCTGGAGGCGGACCCGGACCTCACGGCCACCCTCGTCGCCAGCCTCCACCGGCACCAGTTGCGCAACATGCTCGTGTCGATGGCCGCCGGCGCCAGCGGCTACGCCGATATCCCGCGAGAGGAGGGCGACCTCGGCTACGACCCCGACGACATCGAGAGCCTCATGGCGGACTCGCACCGACTCGCGGAAAGGGCCGTTCGATTCATCACGGGGCAGGCCGAAGTCGCCCCCGACTGGCGGCGGATGGATCGCCTCTGGGACATCGGATACGGTCTGGTCCCCGCAACCGAGGGGCGTGACCGTTCGTCGCTGCTGACGATGCTGGCGTGGATCGAGTGGGCGCGCGGCCGGAGCACCGCGGCCAAGGCGCTGCTCGAGCGCGGCGGGGGACTGGACCGCCAGGACGAGCTCGCGCTGATCGCGACCACCATGATGAACCGCGGAGAGTTCGCCACCTGGGTCCAGGACCGGGCACGGGCCTGGCGCCCGATGGAGGAGCGCAAAGCGGCCTAGCGTCAATCCGTTCCGCTCCCGACCTGACTTCTACTAATGAACCCATCGGTTGCCAATTCGTGAGACAATGGGACCCGAGACCCCGTTGGGTCCGTGTTTCCGGCCCTCGAGTCACCCTGACAGGTGGAGCGAGAAAACCAGCTTCTTCACAGAAGGTGGGAACACCGGAGCGATTGCAGGCGTTCGACAGTACGAGGACCCTGCGATCGGGACCGCTGTGTGCGGCCACCCGGACTTGACAGGGTCATAGTGGCGTTACCCACCGGGAGACTCCACGGATCACACGTGAGGAAGGTTATTCGTGCCAGCAACCGAGACAAGTTCTCAGAACGCCCGGACGCGGGATCAGCAGTCGTCGGCTCCTGCCGCCGACCCAGACGCTCCTCAGGACGAGGAGCTGACGCCGCAGCAGAAGGCGGCCCGCACGCGGGCACGCAAGAAGGCAGCGGCCGAGGCGTCGGGTATTGCGCCTGCCAAGGCGACCCGGGCGAAGAAGCCGGCGGCAGCTCCGGCCGCGGAGCCTGCGCCGGCACCCGAGGCGGAGGAGCAGAAACCCGCCGCCGACAAGGACGGCAAGCCCGAGGAGGAGAGTCGCGGGTTCGTCCTGACGACGGACGAGGACGACGCGCCGCAGCAGCAGGTGCTCGTCGCCGGCGCCACGGCCGACCCCGTGAAGGACTACCTCAAGCAGATCGGCAAGGTCGCCCTGCTGAATGCTGAGCAGGAAGTGGACCTTGCGCTCCGCATCGAGGCCGGCCTCTTCGCGACCCACAAGCTCGCGCAGGGCGGCGACAAGCTCGACAAGCGCCTGCGTTGGGACCTCGAGCAGGTCGTGCACGACGGCAAGATCGCCAAGAACCACCTCCTCGAGGCGAACCTTCGGCTCGTGGTGTCGCTGGCGAAGCGCTACACGGGCCGCGGCATGCTCTTCCTGGACCTCATCCAGGAAGGCAACCTGGGTCTGATCCGCGCCGTCGAGAAGTTCGACTACACCAAGGGCTTCAAGTTCTCGACCTACGCAACCTGGTGGATCCGTCAGGCGATCACGCGTGCCATGGCCGACCAGGCGCGAACTATCCGCATCCCCGTCCACATGGTCGAGGTCATCAACAAGCTTGCCCGCGTGCAGCGCCAGATGCTCCAGGACCTCGGCCGCGAGCCCACGCCGGAGGAGCTGGCCAAGGAACTCGACATGACCCCCGAAAAGGTCGTCGAAGTCCAGAAGTACGGTCGCGAACCCATTTCCCTGCACACGCCGCTCGGCGAAGACGGGGACTCGGAATTCGGCGACCTCATCGAGGACTCCGAAGCGGTCGTGCCGGCCGACGCAGTCAGCTTCACACTGCTGCAGGAACAGCTGCATTCCGTGCTGGACACGCTCTCGGAGCGGGAGGCCGGCGTCGTCGCCATGCGCTTCGGGCTGACCGACGGACAACCGAAGACTTTAGACGAAATAGGAAAAGTCTACGGAGTGACGCGCGAGCGCATCCGCCAGATAGAGTCCAAGACGATGTCCAAGCTCCGTCACCCGTCCCGCTCGCAGGTCCTGCGCGACTACCTGGACTAGAGCACACGCGTCCGTGACCGGTGGCCCGGCTCCCTCGTGGGGTCGGGCCACCGGTCTTTTGCGACGGTACCGCCGGCCTGCCGGGCCCGGAACGCACTTCGGGGCCGACCCCGAAGGATCGGCCCCGAAAGGGTCTGGTCAGCGGTGTCGGAGGCGGTCAGTCCGCGTCCAAGAACACCGGCTTCTCGTGGAGCTTGCTGGATTCGTCCTGCCACTCCGCCGTCTGCGGGCGAAGCTTGGCCTCAACCTCGCGTGCGTGGTGTGCACAGAAGAGCAGTTCTCCGCCCGAGGTCGCCAAAACCGCGCGCACGTAAGCCTGAGCTCCGCAGCGATCGCAACGATCCACCGCGGTGAGACCACGTGTTGCCACTGAAGTTGCATTCATGACGACCTCCTCAATATCGGTAGTACCTAATACAACCAGTTCCGGGCCCCGGATCATCGCAATTCCGACCGCCTTTCGCTCACCGCGTAGCGGCGCATCGCCGGGAATACGGGCCGCAGCGCGTGGTTCGCGGCGAGCCACCGGGCCCGTGCTGACGCCACGGAGTAGGGTTGGAGGGATCACCGCAGACCGCGTATCGACGCAGATCCCGAGGAGTTGCAGCCGCGTGGCACCTAGTTCCGAGTACAGCGCACGACACCTTTCCGTACTGGAGGGTCTGGAGGCCGTACGCAAGCGCCCCGGCATGTACATCGGATCCACCGACTCCCGCGGGCTCATGCACTGCCTGTGGGAGATCATCGACAACTCGGTCGACGAGGCTCTCGCTGGCCACGGCCAGAACATCCGAATCATCTTGCATCCGGACGACTCCGTAGAGATCTGGGACGATGGCCGAGGCATCCCGGTCGACGTGGAGCCGCGCACCGGCCTGACCGGCGTCGAGGTCGTCTTCACGAAGCTGCACGCGGGCGGCAAATTCGGTGGTGGGTCTTACACGGCCTCGGGTGGACTGCACGGCGTCGGAGCCAGCGTCGTCAATGCGCTGTCCTCGCGACTCGATGTCGAGGTGGACCGCGGTGGCAAGACGTACCGGATGCAATTCCGCCGCGGCGAGCCCGGACGTTTCGCCGACAGCGGCAAGCCCAAGCCGACCGCCGACTTCGCCCCCTTCGTCGAGGGTTCCGAGCTCGACGTTGTCGGAAAGGCCAAGCGGGGCGTCACCGGAACCCGCATCCGTTACTGGTCCGACCACCAGATCTTCACCCGCGACGCGAAATTCTCTTACGAGGACCTGCAGAACCGGGCCCGCCAGACCTCCTTCCTGGTACCAGGCTTGAAGATCGAACTGCGCGACGAGCGGGGGCTTCCCGGGACCCCCGGCGCCGACGGCCCCGTCACCGAGGTTTTCCATCACGACGGCGGCATCTCCGAATTCGTGGAGTACCTTGCTCCGGACGCCGCGGTGACCGATGTCTGGCGGTTCCACGGGACCGGCACCTTCACGGAGTCCGTCCCCGTCCTCGACGAGAGCGGGCACAGTCAAATCACCGACGTCGAGCGCGCCTGCGAGGTCGACATCGCGCTGCGCTGGGGCGTTGGCTATGACACGACGAGCCGAAGCTACGTCAATATCATCGCCACGCCCAAGGGCGGCACACACCAAACCGGTTTCGATCAGGCGATCTTGAAGACGTTCCGCAAGCACATCGAGGCCAACGCCCGTCGGCTCAAGGCCGGTAACGACAAGATCGAGAAAGACGACGTGACGGCCGGCCTCACCGTGGTGCTGACAGTTCGCCTGGCCGAACCACAGTTCGAGGGCCAGACGAAGGAAGTCCTCGGCACCTCCGCCGTTCGCCAGATCGTGGCGAAAGTCGTCGAGAAGTCGTTGCAGGAGAAGCTGAACTCGCGCGCCCGCGCCGACAAGCAGCAAACAACGCTGCTTCTCGAGAAGGTCGTCAACGAGATGAAGTCGCGCATCTCCGCGCGCGTACACAAGGAGACCCAGCGCAGGAAATCGGCCCTCGAGGGCTCGTCTCTGCCCACGAAGCTCGCGGACTGCCGCAGCAATGATGTCGAGAAATCCGAGCTCTTCATCGTCGAGGGCGACAGCGCGCTCGGGACCGCTAAACTGGCGCGCAGCTCGGACTTTCAGGCACTGCTGCCGATCCGCGGCAAGATCCTCAACGTGCAGAAGGCCTCCGTCGGCGACATGCTCTCCAACACGGAGTGCGCGGCCCTCATCCAGGTCATCGGGGCGGGGTCGAGCCGGAGCTTCGATCTGTCCGCAGCGCGCTACGGCAAAGTGGTGCTGATGACCGACGCCGACGTCGACGGCGCCCACATTCGTACGCTGCTGCTGACCCTCTTCTTCCGCTACATGCGGCCCATGGTCGAGGCCGGCCGGGTCTACGCGGCGGTGCCCCCGCTGCACCGCGTCGAAGTGATCAACCCGGGCTCCAAGAGCAACGAGATGGTCTACACCTACTCGGAGGCTGAGCTTCACCGTGTCCTCGAGGGACTCGAGGCCACGGGCCGGAAGTACAAAGAGCCGATCCAGCGCTACAAGGGGCTGGGCGAGATGGATGCCGAGCAGCTGGCCGAGACGACGATGGATCCGCGCCATCGTACGCTGCGCCGGGTGAACATCGACCATGCCGAGCAGGCCGAGCGGGTGTTCGAGCTGCTGATGGGCAGCGACGTGGCCCCACGTAAGGAGTTCATCATCACCGGATCCGAGCGCCTGGATCGCGAACAGATCGACGTCTGATCCGCTCCGAGGAGCCCGGCCGGGTCAGAGCGGCAGGGCCGGGGCCACGAGCAGGACGGTCGGGGCCACGACCAGCAGGGCAGCCGCCGCGACGAGCGCCACCCGCGAGGTCTTCGGCAGGCGCGGCGCCGGCGTGATCAGCCGCTTGAGGCGCTGTGCGGAGAGGTCGCCCTCCGGCAGTCCGGACGTTGCGCCGGGCGGCGGCGCTTGGCCGGTGGCCGCGGTGATCAGCGCACGCAAGAGGACCGCGGAATCAACCTGACGCAGGGCGGCATCGTCAGCCAGCATCTCGATCAGTTCGTGCACGGCGCCGCGGGCGAGTTTCGACGTGGGAAGCCACGGCAGGGCCTGATGCCACGACTCGAACGCCAGCACCAGTAGGTCGTGGCGCTGGTCCAGGTGGGCGCGTTCGTGGGCCAGGACGGCCCTGAGGCCGGCTGGGTCCAGGGCGTCCATGAGGCCGCGGGAGACGACGGTCACCGAACTCGTGAGCCCGGGAAGGCAGTACGCGACCGGCGCGTCGTGCTGGACGACGACGGTTCGGGCGTCGGAAGGTGCAGGATTCGAGAGCAGCGCCAACAGCTTGCGGTGGCGCGACCGGTGGCGGTTGACGCGGACCGAGGTCAGCAGCAGTGTGAAGACGAGGTGGAGTCCGAGCAGGACCGCGGCGCTGAGTGCGAAGAGGTGCACCGGGCCGAGCCGGTCTGCTGAGATGTGGCCAGAGAATACGTCCCACAGTCCGCCGAGCCCCGCGAGCAGGTTCTCACCCAGCGGAGCGAGTCCCCAGATCAGCATCGACCCGATCATCGACAGCCCGCCGGCGAGGGCGATGGCCTGCCAGACGATCAGTGTCGTGAAGGGGGAGCGGCTGGTGAACGAGGCACGCGAAAGCCAGACCGGGACGGGCCAGGCCAGAGCGATGGCCAGGCCCGCCAGCAGGTACGAGGTCAGCAGCACGATGGGCCCGGGCCCGCAGCAGGGCTAGGCCGTTTGGCCGGACGGGGACGAGCGCGATTCGGGGTCGCGTGCGGGTCCGATGGGGTTGGCGGGGCCGCCTTCCAGGATGCGGCGCAAGGCGGCTGCCTCGCCGCCGGAGATGCCGCCGATGAATCGTGCAAGGACCGCCTCGCGGTCCATGACGTTGCCGAGGGCTTCATTCATGAGGTCCACGGTGTGCTCCTCGCGGCTCATGACCGCGCGGTACCGGTGTGGACGCGTGTCGCGCTCCCGGGTGACGAGGTGCTTCTTCTCGAGGCGGGCCAGCACCGTGAGGACGGTGGTCACGGCCAGCTCTTTGCCGTCCTGCGTGCCCGAGTGCGCCAGCGCGTCCCGGAGAGTGTTGGCCGTCTGGGCTTCGGTGCTGTCCCACAGAAGGTCCATGACCGCACGCTCGAGGTCGCCAAGTGAGGCCACTGCGTAGTCCTGCTTTCCAAGGTGAAGTTCGACAAAATCCTGCAGTACAAATTTACCGCGAAACAGTCCAGATTTCTACGTGGAGTAGAACGAGGGGTATTCTACGTAGCGTAGAAGTCGTTCTACGGCTCGTAGAAGTCGCGCCGCTGGCGTTCTCATCGTCCGGCTCGCACCCATCTGGGAGGCACCTTTGGACCCGCTCGACATCGCCCGCTGGCAATTCGGCATCACGACCGTCTACCACTTCCTCATGGTCCCGTTGACGATCGGACTCGGAGTCCTCGTCGCAAGCCTGCAGACCGCCTGGCACGTGACCGGACGTGAGCACTACCTGCGCATGACCAAGTTCTGGGGAAAGCTCTTCCTGATCAACTTCATCATGGGCGTCGCCACCGGCATCGTCCAGGAGTTCCAGTTCGGCATGGCGTGGAGCGAGTACAGCCGCTTCGTCGGCGACGTCTTCGGAGCACCGCTGGCCATGGAAGCCCTGCTCGCCTTCTTCGTCGAGTCGACCTTCCTCGGACTCTGGATCTTCGGCTGGAAGCGACTGCCCAAGGCCGTGCACCTCGCCTGCATCTGGTGCGCGTCGTTGGCAACGGTCTTCTCCGCCTACTTCATCCTCGTCGCCAACTCCTGGATGCAGCACCCCGTCGGCACCGAACTCGTCGACGGCAGGGGCGTCATGACCGATGCCTGGGCCGTCTTCACGAACAACACCGCGCTCGTGACGTTCCCCCACACGATCTTCGGCGCATTCGCCGTCGCCGGAGCTTTCCTGCTCGGCATCGCGTGGTTCCACCTGTACAAGCGCCGCGCCGCCGGAATCGACACCGTCGACGCGAGCGGCCGCGTCGTCGTCGGCGAGGACTCCTCCCGGGGGCGCAACCGCGACAAGACCGACTACCGCGTCTGGATCACGTCTCTGCGGCTCGGGGCCGTCGTCGCGTTGATCTCCTTCCTCGGCGTGGCTTTCAGCGGACACGCGCAGGCGCAGCTGATGTTCGAGCAGCAGCCCATGAAGATGGCCGCGGCCGAGGCGGCCTGTCACGACGGCACGGGGTTCTCCGTGCTCTCGATCGGGAACCTCTCCGCGGACGGGGCGACGACGTGCGAGGACATCGTCGCCGTCTACGAGATCCCCGGGCTGCTTTCCTTCCTCGCCAACGACGACTTCACGACCGAGGTCAAGGGAGTGAACACGCTGCTGCCCGAGTACCAGGAGAAGTACGGAACGCACCTGCCCGACGACCCGATGTACGGCGAGCGCGCCGGTCAGGAGATCAACTACCTGCCGCTCATGGAGGTCACCTACTGGGGTTTCCGCATGATGATCACCTTCGGCGGCCTGGCGGCGTTCGCAGCCGCCGTGGCCCTGTGGATCGTGCGCAAGGGAACGGTCCCGCAGCGCAGGTGGCTCTCGCGCCTGGCCGTATTCGGAATCCTCGCCCCGTTCGGCGCCAACAGCGCCGGCTGGATCTTCACGGAGATGGGACGTCAGCCCTTCGTCGTCGCGCCGAATCCCACGTTCGACGGCGTCGATCAGGTCTTCATGTTCACGGCGGCGGCTGTCTCGCCCGGAGTGAGCGCGGGGGAAATGCTCTTCTCCCTCGTCGCGCTGACGAGTGTGTACGCGGTGCTGCTCGTCGTCGAGGTGGTGCTGCTGTGGCGGTACGTCGGCGGTGGCGTGGGCTCGGCGATGCCCGAACTCAACAACACGGACGACGGCGCCGGGCAGGACGACGACGTCCTGGCCTTCGCCTACTAGAGAAGGACTCGTCATGGAATTTCTTCCCACGCTGTGGTTCATCGTCATCGCGGTCCTCTGGGCCGGCTACCTCTTCCTGGAGGGCTTCGACCTGGGCGTCGGCATGCTGCTCGGACCCTTCGCCCGTTCGGAGAAGCAGCGCCGGGTCCTCATCAACACGGTCGGCCCCGTCTGGGACGGCAACGAGGTGTGGCTGATCACGGCCGCCGGTGCGACCTTCGCGGCCTTCCCGCACTGGTACGCGTCACTGTTCGCGGCGATGTACGTGCCCCTGGTCGTGGTGCTTCTCGCCCTGATCTTCCGCGCCGTGGCCTTCGAATACCGGGGCAAGGCGGAAACGGCCGGCACGCGCCGACTGTGGACGCTCGCGCTGTCCGCCGGAAGCCTCGTGATCGCCTTCGGCGTCGGCACCCTGCTGGCGGTGACGACGACGGGGCTGCCGCTCGACGCGAACGGCGACCGGGTGGGCGGCCCGTTCGCGTGGCTGAGCTGGCAGGCGGTACTCGGCGGCTTCGCCGTCGTCGGATTCTGCCTGGCCCAGGCACTCGCGTTTCTGGCCCTGAAGACGGATGGCGACGTGCGGGCACGTTCGGCCCGCTTGCTCGCGCGCTGGGCGCCGCTGCTGCTGGCCCCGCTTGCCGGCTGGGCACTCGTCGTCGTGGTGGGGAACGTCCGTCCGGCCGCGGTGATCGTGCTCGCTGCCGGGGTGGCGGCCGCGGTGGCCTCGTGGGGCTTCGCGGCGCGCCGGGCCGAGGGGCGGGCGTTCCTGTTCCTCGGCCTCTTCCTGCTCGCCTCGGTTGGGACGATCTTCACGTCGGCCTATCCCGCCGTGCTGCCGTCGACGATCGACGCGGCGTTTGACCTCACCGTGTCGAACGCCTCCTCCAGCCCGTACACGCTGCAGCTCATGAGCATCGTCGCGGCCTTCGGGCTGCCGCTCGTGCTCGGCTACCAGGCGTGGACGTACTGGGTCTTCCGCCGCCGGATCACCGAAGCGCACATCCCCGAAGCGCACGCCGTCACCAGGATCGTCTGATGCCACGCTCGATGACGCCCCTGGCGCCGCTGCTCGAGGCGAACCTGCCCGGCACGCGCCGCCGCCTCACCCTGCTCGCCGCCTTCGCGTTCGCCAAGGCTGTAGGCCTCATCCTCGTCGCGGACGCGCTCGCCGTCGGGATCGGGCAGGTGGCCTCCGGTGATCGGCTCGATGCGACCCGGCTGGCCGTCTGGGGGCTGCTCGGCGCGGGTCTTCGCGCGGGTGCGATCGGGGCCACGAAACTCCTCGCGCAGCGCGCTGGCCTCGGCGCGAAGGAGGAACTGCGTTCGCGGCTGCTGCGGACGAGGATGACGAGCCGGCCCGCCACGGGGAACGACGACGTCGGCACGGTTTCTGCGCTGGCCACCCGCGGGCTCGACGGGCTCGACGCCTACTTCACCACCTACGTTCCCGCGCTCATGACCGCGGCCGTGGTCCCGGCGGTCGTGGGATTGCGGATCCTCGCCGCCGACTGGGTCTCGGCGCTGATCGTCGCCCTGACGGTACCGCTCGTGCCCCTCTTCATGGTGCTCATCGGGCTGCACACGCAGGAGCGGATCGCGGCCGCGGCAGCCGGCGTCGCACGGCTCTCCTCGCACCTGCTGGAACTCGCCCAGGGGTTGCCGGCCCTCATCGGGCTACGCCGCGCTGGTGCCAAGCGCCGGGCCCTGGGCGAGGTGTCGGAACGCTACCATGCGACGACGATGCAGACCCTGCGGACCGCGTTCCTGTCCTCTCTGGCGCTCGAGCTCATCGCGACCATCTCGGTGGCAGTCGTCGCGGTCTTCGTCGGCGTCCGACTGGTACACGGGGACATGGAGCTCACGGCCGGGCTCGTTGCGCTGATCCTGGCGCCGGAGTGTTTTCTGCCCTTGCGTGAGGTCGGGGCGGCCTTCCACGCCTCCGAGGACGGGGTCGAGGCCCTACGCCGCACGCGCGAACGCGTGGACGAGACCGGCCGCGTCCGGACGGTGACTCCGGCCGGAGGAGCGGCGCGCGAGGGGGCGCCCGCCGGCGGCGTCGAGCTGCGCGGGCTCTCCGTCATGTACGACGGTGAGAGTGTCGTTGGACCCGTGAGCCTGGCCTTGCGTCCTGGCCAGGTGGAGGTCTTCGACGGCCCGAGCGGCAGCGGCAAGACCAGCCTGCTGGCCGCCGTCGCCGGAACCCTGCCTGACTCCGCACTCCGCGGGCAGTACGTCGTCGACGCCGGGCGGACACTCTGGATCCCGCAGCACCCCACGACGACGGAGCGGAGGGTCGCGGACGAGCTCGGCCTCTACGCCGGCCGTCCGCTGGCACAGCCCGAGGTGGACGCCGTGCTGGAGGCCGTGGGCCTGCACGGGACCGGCGACGCGGACCCGGCAAACCTGAGCCCGGGGGAGCTGCGCCGGCTCGCGCTCGCCCGGGCGGTGGCGCGGGCCAGGCACGGCGCCCCGGTCGAGGTCGTCCTCGCCGACGAACCCACCGCGCACCTCGACGCGGAGAACGCCGAGCGGGCACGCGACGTCGTCGCGCAGCTGATCTCCGGGCGCTCGGCGCTCGTGGCGACGCACGACAGCCGGCTCGCCGCGCGACTGCGCGGACAGCGGCCCCCGACGGAGTCGCCCGGAATCACGGACGTGCCCCACAGCGCCGCGATGCCCGGCGCGCGGGATGCGGCACCCGAGGCATCCGCCCGCGGCGCCGCGTGGCGCGCGGTGCTCGGCGGCCTGCCCCGGCGGCGTGTCGGGCTGGCGCTCGCCGTCGGTACGCTCTCGACGCTCTTCGCAGCGGCCCTGACCGGCGTTTCGGGCTGGCTCATCGTCTCCGCGAGCCACCAGCCGCCCATGCTGCACCTCATGGTCGCGATCGTCGGCGTCCGCTTCTTCGGCATCGGGCGCTCCGTCGCGCGCTACACGGAACAGCTGATCGTGCACGACGCCCTGCTCACTTGGGCATCCACGACGCGTCAACGCGTGTGGGACGGCCTCGTCGCCTCGCCGCGGTGGTGGGGAAGGATCACGCGCGGCGGCGGGTCGCTGGAGTATCTCGTGACCCGGCTCGACGAGGTCCGCGACGGCCTCCCGCGCGTGCTGTTCCCGCCCGTGACGGGCCTGCTGGCCGCGGCGGGCGTCTGCACGGCCATCGGGGTCTGGGCGCCGGACGCGCTCTGGGTCGCCGTCGCCGCGACCGTGCTCGGGTGGGCGGTGCTGCCGGCCGTCGTCGTCCGGATCGACGCCGCGGCCCGCGCCGACGTGATCGAGCACCGGGCGTGGCTCGCCCGTCGCGTGCCCGTCCTGCTCCGGGCGGCGGACCAGCTGCGGGCGAACGGCGCCGCGGCGACGGCACTGCGCGCCTTCGCGCGGCACGACGGCGCCGCCTCCGCCCGGCTCGTGGCCACCGGGCCCGCCGAGTCGGTGGCCGCGGCCGCAGCAGCCGGCGTCGCCTCGGTCGGAGCCGTGGGGGCGCTTCTCGCCTCCGCCGGCCACGGGGGCGAGGCCGCTGCCATGAGCGCGCTGCTGCTGCTCGCGCTGGCCGAGCCCATGGCGACGACGGCCACCGCCGCGCAGAACGCCCGCTCCCTCGACGAGGGCGTGCGGCGGTTGGCGGCCGTGCTGCCCTCCGCGCATGCGGACGTCGCCGAGCCGGCGACCGAAACGAGTTCGATCGACGGCCTGCGCGCCGTGCAGGTCGACGCTGGATGGGAAGACAGTGCGGAGCGTGTCCTGTCCGCGGTGAGTGCCGGCGTCGACCGGGGGAGTTGGGCGGTCGTGTCCGGGCCCTCGGGCAGCGGCAAGTCCACGTTGTTGGCGGTCCTGCTCGGCGCGCTCGCTCCGGATACCGGCCGCATCGAGGTTCTGCGCTCGGGGGAATGGCAGGAGGCGACGGAGGCAGATCACTCCCGGATCGCCTGGTGCCCGCAGGAGGCGCACCTCTTCGATTCGAGTGTGCGCGCGAACCTCGGCCTCGGGCGGGGGGACCCGACTGACCCGGTGACGGATCAGGAACTGCGGGCCGTGCTGGAGCAAGTGGGGCTCGGTCCCTGGTTCGAGGGCAGGCCGGACGGCCTGGACACCCGCGTCGGATCAGGCGGGCACGCGCTCTCGGGCGGGCAACGGCAGCGCCTCGCCGTCGCCCGAGCACTCGTGGCCCGGGCCGACGTCGTCCTCTTGGACGAGCCGACAGCCCACCTGGGTGAGGACGAAGCGTCCTCGCTCATCACGGACCTGCGCGTGGCGCTCGCGGACCGGGCGGTCGTGCTGGTGACCCACGACGAACGCCTCGGCGCCGCCGGTGACGTCCGCGTCCGCCTGCGCGCGGTGGGGGCGCCGGCCTAGTCGGTTTCGACGACGCCCGGGTCGCCGAACGGTATCGAGTCCTGTTCGGGGGCCGCCAGGGGCGCGCGGCGCGGCTCCTCGACCCGCAGCGACTCCAGGACCGGGTCGGTCGTCTGGAGGCCGCGCTCGGAGGGCGCCGAAGGGGTGCCTGGCGCGGCGCCGTCGTCCTCCGGGGCAATATCCAGGCCGCTGACGGTGCCGGCGAGAAGCTCGATTCGCTGGGCGAGCGGCACCCCAGAGCCATCGCGGCGGCCGTGTTCGGTGGGCAGGGCACGGGCGACGCCCGCGGCCGAGCTGGCCTTCGCCGGACCGGGGCCCGCGAACGCCAAGGACAGGTTGTCCTCGCCCTTGAGGAAGCGGTGAGCGCGGACGCCCGCCGTGGCGCGGCCCTTGGTCGGGTACTCGGCGAGCGGAGTGACCTTCACCGTGCCCGCCTCGGTGCCGGGCAGCGCGCCGGAGCCGGAGGCGATCGTGACGACGACGGAGCAGTCGTCGTCGGCGGCGATCCCGAAGAAGAGCGCCCGGTCGTCCGCGGCGAGCTTGATGCCCGCCATGCCGCCGGCCAGCCGCCCCTGCGGGCGAACGTTGGCGGCGGGGAAGCGCAGCAGCCGCGCCTGCCGGGTGATGAACACGAGGGCGTCATCGTCGCGAGCGGCGCCGGCCCCGATGACCTCGTCGCCGTCCTTGAGCGTGATGGCCTCGAACTCGTCGCGGTTGAGCGGGTAGTCGGGGCTCACGCGCTTGACGACTCCGGCCGCCGTGCCGAGGGCGAAAGGTTCGTTCATCGGGACGATCGCGACGACGGACTCGCCTTTCTGCGTGGTGGCGAACTCCTTGACGGGGACGCCCTGGGTCAGCGGCGGGAAACCGGAGGAGGGGGCGAGCACGGGCATGTCCACGACCTGCAGGCGGATGAGCCGCCCCGTCGACGTCAGAGCGCCGACCTCCCCCCGGGCCGTGGCCGGCACCAGCGAGCGGACGGCGTCGTGTTTGACGCGCGGCCCGGTCTCGCCGAGCGGGGAGCGGTCTGCCGTGCGCGCGAGCTGGCCCGACGCCGAGAGCAGCACGTAGCAGGGGTCGTTGGCGATCTCGAGCGGTACCGACGTTTTGGCCCCCGGTGCGGCCGGCTCACTCGGCAGCGCCGAGCCTTTCAGCGGCTTTCCATCGTCCTTCTTCTGCAGCACGGTCCGCCGCGGCGTCGCGAACTTCTCGGCGACGTTGGCCAACTCGGTAGAAACGACGTCGCGCAGGCGCTCGTCGGAGGCGAGGATGGCCTCGAGTTCCTCGATTTCGGCCTTGAGTTTGTCGCGCTCCGCCTCCAAATCGATCTGCGAGTACTTGGTCAGCTGACGCAGGCGCAGCTCGAGGATGTGATTCGACTGGACCTCGGTGAGGTCGTAGATCTTCATGAGGCGCTCGCGGGCCGCGGCCGTCTCGTCCGAGGTGCGGATGATCTGGATGACCTCGTCGATGTCGAGGATCGCCACGAGCAGGCCCTCGACGAGGTGCAGCCGGTCGCGCCGCTTGCCGAGGCGGAACGCGGTGCGGCGACGGACGACGTCGAGCCGGTGCCCGACGTAGACCTGCAGCAGTTCCAGCAGGCCCATGGTCCGGGGCTGTCCCTCGACGAGGGCGACGTTGTTGATGCCGAAGGAGTCCTCCATCGGCGTGAATTTGAAGAGCTGGGCGAGCACCGCGTTCGGATTGAAGCCGTTCTTCAGCTCGATCACGAGCCGCATGCCGTGTTTGCGGTCGGTGAGGTCGACGACGTCGGAGATCCCGGTCAGCTTCTTCGCCGTGACCGCGTCCTTGATCTTCTCGATGACCTTCTCCGGGCCGACCATGTAGGGGAGCTCGGTGACGACCAGACCCTTCTTGCGGGCCGAAATCTGCTCGAGTGAGACCTTCGCACGGGTCTTGAAGGAGCCGCGCCCCTTCGCATACGCGTCCTTGATGCCGTCCAACCCAACGATGATGCCGCCGCCGGGCAGATCGGGGCCGGGGATGTACTTCATGACGTCCTCGAGCGTGGCCTCCGGGGTCGCAACGAGGTGTCGGGCCGCGGCGATGACCTCGCCGAGGTTGTGCGGGGCCATGTTGGTGGCCATGCCGACGGCAATGCCCGTCGTGCCGTTGACCAGCAGGTTCGGGAACGCCGAGGGCAGCACATCGGGCTGGGTCAGCTGGTTGTCGTAGTTGGGGACGAAGTCGACGACGTCCTCGTCCAGGTTGTCCGTCATCGCGACGGCGGTCGCGTCCATCCGGGCCTCGGTGTAACGGGCGGCGGCCGGTCCGTCGTCGAGCGAACCGAAGTTGCCGTGCCCGTCGACCAGGGGCAGCCGCATCGCCCACGGCTGGGCGAGGCGGACCATCGCGTCGTAGATCGCGCCGTCGCCGTGCGGGTGCAGCTTACCCATGACCTCACCGACCACGCGGGCGCTCTTCACGTGGCCCTTGTCCGGGCGGACGCCCATCTGCGTCATCATGTAGAGGATGCGGCGCTGGACAGGCTTGAGGCCGTCGCGGGCGTCCGGGAGGGCGCGCGAGTAGATCACCGAGTAGGCGTACTCCAGGAAGGAGTCCTCCATCTCGCTGGTGACATCGACGTCCACGATGTTCTCAGTGAAGTCCTCGTCGAGTATCGAACTCTGCCGACGCGCCATAGGTGTCTGGTTTCCCTCCGTGGATCCGAGTGACGTGCTGCGTTGCCTCCGGACGGGAGCCGCACGCAGGACGTAGGCTAAGCCTATGGCGGAGCAAGGCGAAAACGGCGAATATCCGGCCCACTGGGAGGCTGATGTCGTCCTGCGCGACGGGTCGACGGCGCACCTGCGCCCGATCGCACCCACGGACGCCGCCGAGCTGCAGCGTTTGCACACGTCCCAGTCGGAGAAGTCGATCTACCTGCGCTTCTTCACGTACAAGTCCAAGCTGACCTCCAAAGAGCTGGCACGCTTCACCCGCGTCGACCACCGGGACCGGGTCGCTTTCGTCACCGTTCGCGGCGGGGCCATCATCGGGGTCGGCAGCTACGACCGCCTCGACGACCCCGCCGAGGCGGAGGTCGCGTTCAATATCGCGGACAACGCCCAGGGCAAAGGCGTCGGCTCGATCCTGCTCGAGCACCTGGCCGCGGCGGCCCGCGAGAACGGCATCGAGCGTTTCAGCGCCGAGGTGCTGCCCGAGAACCGCAAGATGCTCACCGTGTTCGCCGAGGCCGGCTACGAGGTCGGGCGCAGGTTCGACGACGGCGTCGTCGCCCTGGAGTTCCCCATCGACCCGACGGCCCGGTCCCGCGCCGTCATGGAGGCCCGCGAACACCGGGCCGAGGCCCGGAGTCTCGGCGGGCTGCTCGCCCCGCGCTCGGTCGCCGTCATCGGCGCGAGCCGGGAGTGGGGACAGCCCGGCCACACCCTCCTGACCAACCTGATCGAGGGCGGCTTCAACGGCCCCGTCTACGGCATCAATCCCGACGCCCTCGAAATCGCCGGCATGGTCTCCTACGCACGGATCGCAGACGTTCCGGGCGACGTCGACCTGGCCGTCATCGCGGTGCCACGCACCGAGCTGGAGTCGGTCGTGGCAGACTGCGCCACCCAGGGCGTCCGCGGCGTCGTCGTGATCACGGCCGGATTCGACGACGCCGGGGAGGATTCGGCCGCGCAGCAGCGTGAACTCGTTCGCCTCGCCCGCAGCAATGGCATGCGACTCGTAGGGCCCGCGTCCCTGGGCCTCATCAACACCGTCTCAGGTGTCCGACTGAACGCCTCGGTGGCACCGGGCATGCCGAAGGCGGGCACGCTCGGCCTCTTCAGCCAATCGGCCGCGATGGGTGTCATCCTCTTCACCGCGGCCAGCCGCCGTGGCGTGGGCGTCTCGAACGTCGTCTCAGCGGGAAACCGGGCGGACGTCTCCGGCAACGACGCGATGCAATTCTGGGAGGACGACGAGTCGACCTCCGCCGTCGGACTGTATCTGGAGAGTTTCGGCAACCCGCGCAAATTCTCCCGCATCGCTCGCCGGCTCTCGCGCTCCAAACCCGTCATCGTCGCCAAGAGCGACTACATGGGGGTGCGGCTGCCTCCGGGGCACGCCGTGCGCACCACGCAGGCCCCGCTCGGCGCGGTCGATGAGATGCTGCGCCAGTCCGGCGTCATCCGCGTCCAGACCAGCGACCAGCTGATGGACATCGCGCAGATCGTCGCGAGCCAGCCGCTGCCGGCCGGCGGCCGGGTCGCCATCGTGGCGAACTCCGAGTCGCTCGTCGACAATGTCGCGGACGCCGCGGGCCAGCACGGCCTCGAACCGACGCATACGTACGGTTCGCTGGAGCTCGACGACGGCCAGTCGCGCGCTCTGCCGCGCCTGAACCGGGCGCTTGCCGAGGCCCTCGAACCATCCGACGTCGACGCCGGGCTCCTCGTGCTGTTGCCCGTGCGCGGCATTGCCGTCGCGACACTGGCCCGCGCCGCCTACGACGCCGGTCGGGCCGCCGGCAAACCCGTCGTCGTGGCGTTCGCCGGCCAACTCGACCCGGCCTTCCCCGCAGAGGGCGTCCTCGAGGAGGGGGAGGGGCCCGCCGTCGCATCCTCCCTGGACGCGGATGTCGCCGCCCTCCAGCCAGCCATCCCTTATTTCGCGAGCCCGGGCCAGGCCGCAGCCGCACTGGGCCGGATCGCGGCCTACGTGAAGTGGCGGGAGCGCGACTTCGGTGAGCCGGTTGAGGTTCCCGACGCTGACGTCGATCGGGCCGAGTCGCTGCTCGCCGGCTATTTGAGCCGCGTGGCCGACGCGGAGTTGCTCCGTCTGGACCGTGGGCAGGTCGCTGAGCTGCTCGGCTGCTACGGCATCTCCGTGCTGGAGTCCGCGCCGTTCAACACTGAGGACGAGGCTGCCGCGGCCGCCGGACGCATCGGGTACCCCGTGGCACTGAAAACGACCGACGAGTACCTGCGGCACCGGCTCGACCTCGGCGGGGTCCGCCTGAACATCTACGACGAGGAGAGCCTGCGGGGGAACATCCGTCACATGCGCGGCATCCTCGAGCCCTTCGGCGCCGTCGGGCTAGAGCTGCAGGCCATGGCCGAATCGGGGCAGGGCTGTGTGGTCCGAGCCCTCGAGGACCCGCTGCTCGGCCCGCTCGTCTCCTACGGCTTGGCCGGGGACGCTGTGAACCTGCTGGACGACTGGGCTCACGCCATCCCGCCGCTGAGCAGCACGGACCTCGCGGAATTCGTCCGCCGTCCGCGGGCGGCGCGGAAGCTGTTCGGATACCAGGGGCTGCCCGCGGTCGACGTCGCCGCGCTCGAGGACGTGCTCAACCGTGTCGCGACGCTCAAGGACCAGCATCCTGAGGTCGCGCTGCTCGAGCTCAATCCCGTTCTGGTGTCCGCTCGAGGCGTGACGGTCCTGTCGGCCGACGTGCGCATCGGCAACCCGGCCGAGCGCACGGACAGCGCGCGGCGGGCGATGTCGAAGTACTGAGGACCGTCCCGCGTCATCCGACCGGCCGCACATGCTCTGATACTGCGGAATCGCGCGGCGTCGATAGACTGGAACCTATGTTCTCGCGACCCCAGAACCCATCGGATGCAGTCGACGCGCTACCCGCCCTGCGCCACAGCCTCAGCCGGGCCGGATTCTACCCGCAGCTGGTCGAAGACGTCGTCGTGGACGCCCTCGATTCGGATACACCCGTGGACCATTTCATCCACCTCGAAACGCACTTCGACCGCGACGAGGTGCATCGTCACATCACCGCTCTTGTGCTCACTCACGATGTCCTCGTGATCGTGCATGTCGACGACCAGCAGCTCGATGACAAAGGCGACCACGTCGCTGCCCAAGCCTCCACCGAGACGGTCCCGGTCGCGCGCATCGGGTCGGTCCTGCTCAGCTCGGTCTACCACCAGCCGCAGGACTACAAGGCCGGGGATCCGGTGCGCGAGATGACCTTGGCCATCGCCTGGTCCGGGGGCCAGCGCCTCGACCTGATGCCGGCCGGCTGCTCGGACGCGCAGTGCGACGCCGACCACGGCTACACGGGCACGGTCGCCCGCGAGGACCTCGTCCTACGGATCAGCGCGGAGGCTGACGGGCCCACGGCCGTCGAGGACGCCCGCCGGTTCGCCCGCACCCTGCGCAAGATCAACACCGCTGCCGCACTCGGACGTCGGGCCTAGCCGCCGGATGACGTCCCCCGAGCTGCCCGCGGTCCCCCGCTATGACGGGGCGCACCTGCGCCACGTCCTGCCTAGCTGCGCCGCCGTGCTGGGCGTGCCGGGCTACGAGAACACCCTGGGCCTGCCGGCTGCCCGGCGCGTCTGCGTCGTCATGGTCGACGGGCTCGGCCTGTCCCTGCTGAAGGCTCGCGGCGGGCACGCCCCGTTCCTGCGCGGCGCGCTGGACTCTAACCGGACGTTGGACGTGTCTTTTCCGACGACGACGGCCGCGTCGCTCGCGAGCTTCGCCACCGGTGCGACGCCGGCAGAGCACGGCATCGTCGGGTACGACGTCGTCGACCCCGGCACCCGGAGCGTGGTCAACCAGCTCGGCAACTGGCCCGGCTGGCTCGACCCGGTCGAGTGGCAGCCGCAGCAGACGGTGCTTGAGCGTGCTGCGGAGGTCGTCGGCGTCACGACGGTGAGCCTGCCCGAGTTCGCGTCCTCGCAGTTGACCCGTGCCGCCCTGCGCGGGGGAGATTTCGTGGGTGCCCGCTCCGTTCAGGCGCGCGTGCGTGCGGCCTCCGAGGCCCTCGCGAAGCATGAGCGATCGCTCGTCTACCTGTACTTCAACGAGCTCGACAAGACGGGTCACCGCCACGGGTCCGGGTCGCTGAAATGGGGCGAGCAGCTCGAGGAGCTGGACTTCGCCCTGCGGACGCTGACCAAGCGCCTGCCGGCGTCGACTCTGGTCCTGCTCACAGCCGACCACGGGATGGTCGACGTTCCGGTGAAGCAGCGCATCGACTACTCGTTGCACGCCGATCTTGTCGCCGGGGTCGAGCTCACGGCGGGGGAGCCGCGAGCCGTGCAGCTGCACGTGACGGATCCGGCTCGGGTGGACCGGGTTGTGGATGCCTGGCGCTCGCACTTCGGCGCCAAAGTCTGGGTGCTCACGCGCGAGGATGCCGTCGCGGGCGGCTACTTCGGTTCAGGGCTGCGCGACGGCGTCGCCGCCCGGATCGGCGACGTCCTGGTGTTGGCGCGTGAGCACGAGCTGGCCCTCTACGACGGTCGCCGGGTCGCTCCGCACGCCTTCGACATGGTGGGCCAGCACGGCTCGCTCACGCGCGCTGAGCGCGAGGTGCCGCTGCTGACGCTGGCGAAGCCGAAGGACTAATCCGACTTCTTCCCGAAGACGATCTCGTCCCAGCTGGGGACCGAGGAGCGCTTCGGTTTCTGGCGCTTGGGCTCGGGGTCGTCCTCGTGGTGGTCCGCCGCGTCGCGTGCGGACTCGGACTCTTCGGCGGCGACGCGGTCAGCGAAGCGCAAGGCGCGGAGGTTCGGCACGAGCGTGACCTCGGTGGTGTCAGTGCTGACCCCATCGTGCAGACGCGGGACGTCGTCGTGCTCATCCTCGTCCGCGAAGCCCAAGCGGCGTGCCTCGTCGTCGTCGGCGAAGTCTTCGTCCCGCGGGTGCGCGGCCGGGATGCCCTGGGTGAGCATCGTCGCGAGCATGTCATCGCCGTCCTCGTCCTCGCCGAGGCGCTGTCCGCGACGGGCGCGGAGGATCTCCAGGAACTCGTCCTGGGCGCGAGACTCGGCGGTCTCGGTGCCGGGGGTCGACGGCGCGGAGGGCGGTGCCTGCTCGGCGTCGGCCTCCACATCGAACGGGCGGTCCTTCACCGCGGTCAGGCGGCGTGCCGTGAGCGGGGAGTCCAGCGGTTCCAGCTCGGACAGGACCTGCGACCAGCGATTGGTATTCTGGAGCAGCTTGCGGGCCGGGTGGAAGATCCAACGGGCCGGCGGTTCCTCACCGATGGAGGCGTGCTTGGCGTCGTCGGGGGAAGCGAAGGTGGCGGTGACATCCCACGCACCATCGGAGCGGCGGGCCGCATCCCACTCGACGCTTTCGGCGGGGACTCCGAACCCCGCAAGCCGCACGCCGACCATGTCGCCCAGGTTGGCCGGTTCGTCACCGAAAGCCGAGCGGTAGGCGTCGTGCCCCTGCGGACTGGAGACCTCGATATTGCGGGCCTGCTGCGCCACGAATTCGCGTTCGGCGTAGACGGGGCCGGCATAGCGCATGATGCCGGCCAAGGGCAGACCGGTCTCCTCTGCGAGGACCTCGGCCGAGGCGCCGGACCGGATCCGCGCCTGGATCTCGCGCGGGGACAACGGCTGTGGCTGGTCGTCTGCCTCCGCCGATCGCCCCGCGGCCGCGCGGCTGTTCGATCGGACGACGGCGGTGCGCAATGCCTCGTCGAGGGGCAATTGGTAGGTCACGCCCTCGTCGGACGCCACCAAAAGGTGCTCACCATCCTCGTGGACACCCACAAGCCGGAGTTGCTGCATTCCAAGTCCTCCACACGCCGTTGACTGCTTCCTCAAACTCTGCCATTGCGGCGGGTGTTTTCGGGTGATTTTGGGCGGTGTGGCGCGGGCTGTGGGGCGGGAATAGAAGGGTCCCCGTCACGGGTTGTGGTATCCGTGGAAGAAATGATTGGCTTTTTCAGCCCTGATGGTGAACAATCTGTGCGTCACGGGCACTCGAAGCCACAGTGTCAGCTGCTCCAGGGTCACCTGCGAGCAGAAAAGTACAAAGTACAGCAGCTAACACCGGAGCGTGATTGAAAGAATATGGCGACCGACTACGATGCGCCGCGGAAGAACGACGACGAGCTCAACGAGGATTCGATCGAGGAGCTGAAGGGCCGGCGTTCCGATAAGCAGTCTTCCGTCGTCGACGAGGATGAGGCGGAGACCGCTGACAGCTACGAGCTCCCGGGAGCCGACCTTTCCGGCGAGGAGCTCCTGGTGCGGGTTCTGCCTGCCCAGTCCGACGAGTTCACGTGCGCCTCGTGCTTCCTCGTGCGCCACCGTTCCCAGGTGGCCAAGGAGAAGGGCGGCCTCTTCTACTGCAAGGATTGCGAGGGCTAGAACGCCCCTCGACGCGCACGGTGAGAAATGACGACGGCGGCGCACCCCACCCGGGGTGTGCCGCCGTCGTCATTCGGCCGTTCCTCTGTGAACCGGCGGTGGGTGTTACCGCCCGGATTTCAGCGCCGCGACGAGCTCTTCGGGCCGGCGAGTGCTCGTGATCCAGTAGGGCGTCGAATCGGCCGGGTCGGTGATCTCCAGTGTCACGACCGGGTCGATCCAGCCGCGGAAACACATGAACGCTGTCCCGTTGAGTTTCGGGCCGCGGGCCTCGTGGGCGTCGTCGCCGCGGAAGGCCGTCGTCTCGCCGATGTAGCGCCGTTCGATCCGGGCACGCCCGACCCGCACCCACTCGTCCGTGACCTCGATCTTGCCGCCGGTGAGCGTGTGGTTGATCGTGATAATCGTCAGTACTCCGGCGACGATCGAACCGGCGATCAGGCCGGCGCCGAAGCTGATCGGCAGGAAGATGACGTAGCCGGCCCCACCCGTCCCGGCGACCAGGATCCAGATCCACCACGCGGGCCAGAGGTACTCGTGGTAGGTCGGCCCGGGGGAGCGGGCCGGTTCGGTGCTCTTCGAATCAGTCGTTTCAGGCATGGCACCAGTCTAGGTTCACGCGCGCGGTGAAAGTGACTAGAGTGATGTGCGTCCCGAACCACCCGAAGGCAGGAGCAGAGCGGCGCATGGCGGCCGAACACGACACCACCCTTGAAGTTGAACTGAAGATGCTCGATGCGGGCATCGAGCCGCCGTCGTACGCCCATCCGGGCGACGCCGGCGCCGACCTGCGTGCCCGCGTCGATGTGGCGCTCGCGCCGGGGGAGCGGGCTCTGGTTCCGACGGGTGTCTCGCTCGCGCTGCCGTTCGGCTACGTGGCGCTGATCCATCCCCGTTCGGGCTTGGCGACCAAGCACGGTCTGACCGTCGTGAACGCGCCCGGTACCGTCGACGCCGGATACCGCGGAGAGATCGCGGTGACGCTGTTGAACACGGACGCGAAGACCCCGATCGAACTCAGGCGTGGCGATCGTATCGCGCAGATGGTCATTCAGAAGGTCGAGACGGCACGTTTCGTGCCCGTAGACGAGCTGCCGGATTCGGTACGCGGCGCCGGCGGCTTCGGGTCGACCGGCGGATTCGCTCCGGCGGCCGCCGCGAACCGCGGCTGAACACCGCACAGACGGCGCCGCGGGCACGGCCTGCGGTCAGGTTGGCGACATAAGATGGCCGGGAGACTGGCACGAGGAGCAGCATGATTTTCAAGCGCAAGAAGCGCGTGGCCGAGACGGCCGAGGACCAGGGCACGGACGAGTCGCAGGCTACCGAACCTGCGCGGCCGGCAGCGGGACCCTTCGACGGCGACGAGCATTCGGACCGAGACGGGTACTTGGACCTGGGATCGCTGCTGATCGAGCCCGTCGAGGGCATGCAGATGCGGCTCGAGGTGGAGGACAAGACCAAGCGCGTCATCGCTGTCGCTCTCGAGTTGGACGGATCCCGCCTGCAGCTTCAGGTCTTCGCCGCCCCCAAGTCCGAGGGCTTGTGGCCGCGGATCCAGGAGCAGATCGGTGCCAGTATCGACAAGCAGGGCGGCAAGACCGATAAGGTCACAGGCCGTTTCGGTGAGGAACTCGTCGCCCGTGTTCCGGCCAAGCGTCCGGACGGCACGGAAGGATTCATGGTCGCTCGATTCTTGGGTTACGACGGCCCGCGCTGGTTCCTGCGCGGCGTTATCGGCGGCCCGGCAGCCCTCGACCGTGCCAAGGCGCAGGTGCTCGAAGAACGTATGGCCCGTGCCATCGTCGTCCGCGGCGACTCGCCCATGCCGCCGTCGGAACTGCTGCCGCTCAAGGTTCCCGAGGGCGCGGTACCGCGCACGAACGAGGACCCCGAGGCCGACGACAATGGGCTGAACGCTCCGCAGCGCGGCCCTGAGATTACCGAGATCGGCTGAAATCATGGTGGGCGAACAACCCCTGATCTCCGACGTGACGACTGGCGCGGGCCAGCCGCTGGAGGGCGCCGGCTCGTGCCTAAGGATCGAAGACCTCCCGTCGCGTGGGCGCGTCACGACCGGTGGTTTCGTCGAGTACGTCCGCTACCCGGCAGCCAACCAGGCCCCGGAGTTCTCCGCGAGTATTGTCGACGGCCCGGCTGGTCCCGGTGGGCGTCGTGCACCAGCCGTGCGGATGATGGTCGTCTGGCATGGACAGCGCACCGTTCCCGGGGTCGATCAGGGCGTCTGGCTCCGTGTCGTCGGCGCCATCTCCCAGGAGAAGGGCATCACGACCATGTACGACCCCAACTATGAGATCTTGGCGTCGAAGAGCGAGCTGCGGGACAACCCGACGATTAAGCGCCAGGTCAAAAGCCACCTGCATGGAAGGGCGACGAAATGAGCGCGGTCAAGGGACCCGGAGGCGCCGACGGCGGCACAGGAGAAACTCCGGAGCAGCCCACGCCAGAGCAGTTGGCTCGACAGGTCGCGGCCCGGGCCGGGGTCCAGCGCCGGGACGACGGGCAGGTCGATGTCCTCGCAACCGTCGGTGGCCTGCGCGGTCTGGTGGAGGCCATTGGTCCGGGTCTGATTTTCATCGTCGTCTTCACCGTCACCCAGCAGTTGGACGTCGCGTTGATCGGCGCGCTCGGCATCGCTGTCGTTTTGACGATCATCCGGCTCATCCAGCGTCAGTCGCTGACGCAGGCCCTCGCCGGGCTCGCGGGGGTCGTGATCTGCGCCTTGTTCGCCCGCACGACGGGGGCGGCGCGCGACTTCTACGTGCCCGGGTTTCTGACCAACGTCGGCTACGGCGCCGCCCTCATCATCTCGATCTTCGTGAAGTGGCCGTTGATGGGCGTCGTTTTCGGTTTTATCCGCGGCGAAGGACTCGACTGGCGTCAAGCCCCTGCGCGCGTCCGCGCCTATTCGATTGCCACGTGGATCATCGTTGCTGTGTTCGCTGCACGTCTCGCCGTCCAGCTTCCGCTGTATTATGCGTCGGCCGATGATGGCGGTGCGCTCACCGCGCTCGGCTCGGCCCGCCTCATCATGGGCGTACCGCTTTATGCGATGGGCCTGTGGTTGGCGTGGATGATTTCCCGCCCGCGAGAACCTCGTGGGCAGGTAGCCTGACTCCATTTGAGGCGGTCGTTTCGCACGTGGTGACGTGCGGGACGGCCGCTTTTGTCTACGTGTCATCGCCGGCGCGGCTCGGGAGTCGCTCGCTGCGTTGTCTGGGTCAGGCAGCTCGGCGGTTTCCGCCTGGCGGGCCCGGCGGCGCTGACGGGTCGGGCGGGTCGTCTCCGGGGCTGCCGCGTCCGCTGTTGCTGGGCCCACTGCCGCCAGCGGGTCCGGTGCGGTTCCCGTTGCCGTGTCGGTCGCGGCTGGGCGCGTTCTCGCCGGCCCGGGCGGCTAGGATCCTGGCTCGCTGCCGAGTTGGCGAGGTCAGGGCCGGCACGAAGGTCCCGCCCGGGTCCAGCCAGGGCGGCGCCTTGACATAGACCACACCCTCGCGCATCTCGATGCCCCAGCCGGAGCGGTCGAGGCTGTGGTGATGGTGCCAGCAGAGCAGCACCCCGTTATCGATCGTGGTCTTCCCACCGCGGGCCCAGGGATTCACGTGGTGGACTTCGCACCAGGACGCCCGGATCGTGCAGTTCGGGATCACGCATCCGCCATCGCGGGCCGCGATCGCCCGGCGCTGATGCCCCGTGAACACCCGCTCCTTCGCACCGAGGGTGATGATCCGGCCGGTGGTATCGAACACGACCTTCTGCACCGCCCCAGTGCACGCGGTGCGGTGGGCGATCCGCCCGGAAACCGGGACATCGATGCCGTCGAGTTCGGCGTAGCCCTGCGGGTCCAGCAAGTCCTCGGCGTTCACGTGCACAAGCAAGGTCGCGGTATCCCCGCCGAGGTTCGGGGTGCTTTCGCAGCGGGCGGCGG